>JAPOZM010000017.1 GCA_026706075.1 Gemmatimonadaceae bacterium | reverse complement strand
CCGGAGGTGCGAACCGCCGGAACCCAGGGAGCGCCCCCGGCCACGCATCGAGCCAGCTCCCCCGCTCCCGAGACGAACAGGGGGGACGCGGGGCTGTTGACGCTGAGCATCACGGGCACGTACCCGGCTGCGTCGATGGCTATTCGCAGCGCCACCTGGTCTTCGCCGTACCCTGCGATGACGAGGAAGTCCCCGGCCGCGTCCCTCGCGGCCTCGGCCAGGGCCCCGTGGTCCGCTTCTCCGGCTGGGTAGGCCTGGTCCAGCACCAGCTCGAGCCCGTGCTCCCCGGCAGCCTCGCGCACGCCAGCCGCCAGGGAGCGGGGAAAGGCGGTGTCCTCGTAGATCAGGGCGACGGTTTCGGCGAAGCCCAGCGCGGCCAGCTCCACCGAGCCCCGGGCATAGGTGGGGGCCGGGCTCAGCATCTGGACGCTCCACTGCCGCTGCTGCCCCGCCCACAGCTCGGGCGCCGCCGCAAGCGGGGCGACGAGGGGGATCTCCGCGGCCTCGGCGACCGGGATCACGGCCTCGGTGATCACGCTGCTGTAGGGACCGAGGAGGGCGTCGATCGAGTCGGCGGCGACGAACCCGGAGTAGAGGCGGGCGCTCGTCTCCGGGTCGCTCTCGTCGTCGCGGATCACCAGCTGCACCGGACGGCCGGCGATGCCGCCCCTCTCGTTCAGCAGGTCGACCGCGAGCCGGTACCCCCACGCGAGATCGTGGCCCGCGCCGGCATGCCGCCCGGTCTCGGCCAGGGCGGCCGCCAGGGTGATGGGCTCCGCCCCCGGCTCCGGTCCGGAGGGATCGTCCCCGCAGCCGGCCACTGCCAGGGAGAGAGCTGCGGACCCGAGGAACAAACCTGACTTCATCATTCGGTTGGTAAGTGGCAAGGATGCCTCTTTCTCGAAGGGTGGGGTGGGGCACGTCCGGAGCCTGGGGTCCGAGAGGGTTCACGAGTCCCCTCACAGCATCTCCTCGACCAGCGTGCGGCTGGCCGGGTCCAGGCGGCGGTAGTCGGGGATCTCGTAGCGGTTGCCGTCGGCGTCCTGCACCAGCACCCGGCCGCCGTCCAGCACGCGGACGTCTCTGCGGCTGGAGTAGATCTCGAAGGCGCGGGGCCCGCGGTCGGTCTCCACCTCCCAGCGCGGCACCCGGTAGGCCGTCGTCACCTTGGCGATGCGCTCGATCCGCGGCGTGAAGTAGGCCCGCTCCAGCTCCGCCTCCACGGCCTGCCGGCTGTCCGGGTCCAGCGCGTCGAGGCGGGCCAGCGAGCCGATCTCCTTGCCGTCGCGGTCCTGGACGACGATGAAGCAGTCGTCCCGCGTCAGGGGGAAGGCCCGCTTGACCCGGACCCTCGACCAGGTCCGCTCCCCGGCCAGCTCGAGGTTCAGGTCCTCGAAGGCGTCGACGTGGAACCGCGCCTTCTCCGGGTCGAGATAGGTCACCTCCGCGGCCAGGTCGTGGCGCTGCGGCATCGCTACCAGGCCCTCAGCCGGGACATCTCGGTCTGCATGCGGCACAGGTTCGCGTAGATGCCGTCGCGCTCGATCAGCTCGTCGTGGGTGCCGATCTCGGCGAGCCGGCCCTTCTCGAGGATGAGCAGGCGGTGGGCGTTCTTCAGGGTCGACAGGCGATGGGCGATGGCGAAGGTGGTGCGCCCCCGGACGAGCCGCTCCAGGGCCTCCTGGATCTGGGCCTCGGTCTGGGTGTCGACGTTGGAGGTCGCTTCGTCGAGGATGAGGATGCGCGGGTCCCGCAGGATCGCCCGGGCGATGGAGATCCGCTGGCGCTCGCCCCCGGAGACGCGGAGGCCGCGCTCGCCGACCAGGGTGTCGTAGCCGTCGGGCATGTCCATGACGAAGTCGTGGGCATTGGCGGCCTTGGCGGCGGCCACGATCTCCTCGAGGGAAGCCTCGGGATGGCCGTAGGCGACGTTCTCGGCCACCGTGCCGTTGAAGAGGAAGGGATCCTGCAGGACCACGCCGATCTGCTCGCGCAGGGATCGCAGGTTGACCCCGCGGGTGTCGTGGCCGTCGATGAGGATCGCCCCTTCCTGGGGCTCGTAGAAGCGGCAGATGAGGTTGATCAGGGTGCTCTTGCCGGCGCCGCTGTGGCCGGCCAGGCCGATCATCTCCCCCGGCTCGACGGTGAAGCTCAGGTCCTCGAGGACCGGCTTCTCTTCCTCGTAGCCGAAGTGGACGCCGCGGAACTCGATCCGGCCCTCGATGGGCGGCATGGCCACGGCGCCGGCCGGGTCGAGGATCTCCGGGTGCGTGTCGAGGACGTCGAAGACGCGTTCGGCCGAGGTGGCCGCGTGCTGGAAGCGGTGGTTGAGCCGGCACAGGGTCTCCACCGGACCGTAGAAGCGATACATGAAGCTGGTGAAGGCGACGAAGACGCCAAGCGACAGCTCACCGGCCAGGATGTCGCGGCCCCCGACCCACCAGATGATGATCGTGCCGATGGAGGTCACGAAGGTCATGACCGGGCCGAAGAGGCTGCGCATCCACGCCACCCGCAGCTCCCCCCGCAGCAGGTCCAGGCTGCGTCCCCTGAACCTGCCCACCTCCCGCCGTTCCTGGGCGAAGGCCTTGACCACCCGCACCCCCGGGATGGTGTCGGCGAGCAGGGCGCTGAGGCCCGCCCAGCGGCGCCACAGGGGCCGGTAGATGGCGCGCAGCCTGCGGCCGAAGCGCATCGTCGCCCAGACCATCAGGGGCGTCGGCAGCAACACCAGGGCCGCCAGCCCGGGATTGAGCCCGAAGAGGATGATGCAGATGCCGATCAGGGTGTACACGTCCCGCAGGACTTCCTGCAGGCTGTCGCTGATGAAGTCCTGCAGGCGGCCCACGTCCTGGGTGACGCTGGCCATGATGCGCCCGGTCTCGTTCTTGGTGTAGTAGCTGAGGGAGAGGGCCTGGAGATGGGCGTACACCTCGTTGCGCAGACCGTAGGTGACGCGCTGCCCGATGCGGGCCATGATGTAGCCGCGCACCGCCGACAACAGGCCGACGGTGAGGTTGATCCCGATCAGCAGGCCCACCAGCCAGGCCAGGGCGCCCACCTTGTCCTCCGTGGACACCGGCAGGAGAGCCAGCAGATCGAAGGGCAGCTTGACGTCCCGGGTGGTTTCCGCCTCGGCATTCAGGACGTCGTCGATGAGAACGCTCAGCAGCAGGGGCTGGCTCAGGCCGAGGTTGGTGGCCAGCACCATGAGCAACAGGCTGAAGGTGATGAGCCGCCAGTGGGGCCTGGCATACCCGAGCAGTCGGAAGAGGAGCTTGCCCTTCTCCAGGCACGCCGGGCATACCCCGTAGCGGCGGGGGATGACCTGGCCGCAGCGCTCGCAGCGCTTGCGCCCGGCACGCGCCCCGGCCAGCCGCCCGTGGAGCACTTGGCCGTCGGAGTCCTCCGAGCGGGCCCGGCGGACCAGGCCCTCGAGCTGGTCGGGCAGCTCGGACAGCGCCGGCACCAGGCTCTTGGAGAACACGGCCATGGTCGCGCCCCGCTCGCCGGTGCGCACCTTGAGGGCCGCGGTCCCCAGGTCCTCCCGCACCTCGACCCCCTGGATCTCGGCCAGGGGCAGGGAGACCAGGTCGGGGGCGCCGCCGCCATCGGGGCTGAAGGCCACCAGCAGGTCGTCGGTGGCCATCAGCCAGGCCTCGCCGTAGCGGCCGTCGAGCCGGATGTCCGTGGTTACCGCGAGGCGGAAATCCTCGTCGGGGCCGACGACCCCGGCCAGCTCCCGCCGGACCCGCGGCGGCACCGCGGCGCGAAGAGAGGGAGGCGCGCCTTCCGCCCCGCGGCTTTCGGTTTCCTCCACCTCAGCAACTACCCCCATTACTACCCTTACTCAAGGGTTACTACCCTCATTCCCGAGATAGCGCCAGCGCGCACCCGGACCCCGGCCGCTGCAGGTTACCTCGCCTGACTTCTTCAGTTCCGCCAGGAGGGTGCGAATCCACTCCCGGCCCACCCCGGGGCAATCGCGTTCCAGGTCTCTCAGGCGGAACTCGTCCGGTTGGGCGCGAATGGCCGCGAGTACTCGCCGGGACTTCTCGCCCCGTGGGGAATTGACCTGGCCGGCGCGCTCCTCCAGCTCGACACAGGCACGGCGGATGATCGCAAAGAGGAAGTTGAACCAGGGCGTCAGTTCGTGTCCTCCGTCGTGCCAGTCGTGGGAACTGAGCCGGAGGCATTCGTAATAGGACTCCCGGGACTCCTCGATGAGGCGTTCCAGGCTGATGTAGCGGCCGACCTCGTAGCCGTGCTGGTAGAGGGCCAACAAGGTGAGCAGCCGGGACACGCGGCCGTTCCCGTCCCGGAAGGGGTGGATGCAGAGGAAATCCAGGGCGAGGGCGGCGATGGCGACAAGGGGCGGGATGTTCTCCTGGTCGAGGGCGTACTGGTAGTGCTGGCAGAGTTCCTCTACGGCCGCGGGGGTTTCCGCAGCCTTCACGCAGCGGAACCGGACCACCGGGGCCTGCCCGGGCAGGAATTCCACGATGTCGTTGTCGACTCGGTTGAACTGGCCGGCGTCGCCAGCAGCGGATTGGCAAAGGGAATGCAGGCGCCGCATGGTGTCCGGTGCGATGGAAAGAGCGGCGTAGTCGGAGTGAATCTCGTTCAAGGCGCGGCGGTAGTCTTGAACTTCCTGCTCGGAGCGGTCGCGGGGCTTCGCCCTGCCGAGCACCAGCGGGTGGAGGCGGTCCGGAGCGACCGTCACGCCCTCGATCCGGTTGGAGGACTCGGTACTCTGAATGACCGCGGCGTCGCGGAGCGCCTTGAGGGCCTGCGGCGACTGGCGTGTGAACAGCTCCTGCCTTCCCCTCGACTCGGCGATGTCGTTGAGCAGCCACACGGTGCTCAGCGGCATTCCATGATCGCGCAGACGGCTGTTGCGGAAAGAGTGCATGGGGTCGGATCCAGCCGGATTAGTATAGGAGGTCGTGAATGGGCGATGGCAATCGAGGAGACCGGGGAGAGCTATCTCCTTTGGTTGGTCACTGAGTAAAAAGAATTATCTTGCTGGCCTGTGGCCACGCCATGGACCTTCTACGGACGGACGGACGAACTGGGCAGCCTGAGGGCCCGCCTGCGCCAGCGGAGATGGCTCTTCGGATCCATCCGGGGCCGTCGCAGGGTCGGCAAGACCGCCCTCGTCCGGCAAGCGCTCCGAGTCGTGGAGGAAGACCAGCCAGGCGGAGTTCCATGCTTTCTCGTGCAGTTGCCGGACAGTACCCCCGCGGATTTCGCCACCGTCTTCCGGAACGCCGTGCGGGAGGCCGGACTCGAAGGCCATCTGGACGAGTCGAGCGCGGGACGAGGTCTTCCAGGAGTAGCCAGGGCGGTGGGCTCCCTGTGCTCGGCCGGAGTGGTGGTGTTACTGGACGAGTTCCAGACCTGCCACGCCGGCCCGCTGCGCGGCTTTCCCTCACTGCTTCAGGCCGAGGTCGACAGGCTCCAGGATCGGGACACGGCCGGCGGACTGATCCTCCTGGGCTCCGTCCAGGCAGAGATGGGGGCCCTGCTCAACGATCGGCGGGCGCCGTTGTTCGGGCGCTCGACCTTCGCCATCTCCCTCGAGCCCTGGAGTCTGGCGACGGTCTTCGAGGTATGCCGGGAGCACGGTGCGGCCGACCCCGCCCGGTGCCTGACCCTGTGGACCCTCTTCGGCGGGGTGCCGAAGTACTGGCGCCACTACGCCGAGCAGGGCACCGACCTCCACGGCATCCCCGGGTGGACGCCCTGGGCGCAGCAGGTGTGCGAGGGGCTGTTCCTTCGTTCCGACTCGCCCTTGCGCGGGGAGGGCGAGAGTCTGCTCGGCCGCGTGCGCCGCAACTACGTGGCGCTCCTTCGGGTGATCGCCGAGCGAGGGCCCTGCACCCATGCGGAACTGCAGGTGTCCGCCCCTGAACTCTCGCTGGGACCGTATCTGAAGACCCTTGGACAGGACCTTCGGCTGGTTGAGAGGCAGGACCCGGTCTTCGGAGAAGGTCGGCGCCGCGGCCGGTACGCCGTCTCGGACCCCTTCCTACTCGCATGGCTGAAGGTCATTCAGCCTGCCTGCCAGGCGGCACGAATCGAGCCCGTATCGAGGGTGGCGGAACGTCTGACGGCCCGGCTGCGTACACTTGAAGGCTTCGCTTTCGCACGGATGGTGCGGGAGGCGACCGAGGCCGCGTCACGGGCGGGTGTCGACTTCCCTGTCTCCGACCGCGTCAAAGGCTACTGGGACCGGCCGCGGCGAAACGACGTGTCGATCGAGATCGACATCATCGCCTGGAACGAGGAGGATCGGGTCGTCCGTTTCGGCTCGTGCGAACGAGACGCGGCAAGGCACGATCCCCGGTCGCTCGAGACCTTCCGCAAGCAAGTGGATCTGTTTCTCGAGTCGGACAGCGGCAGCCGGTTTCGACGGTGGCGCCGGGAATTGGCACTCTACTCGGTGCGGTTCTCCTCCGACCAGAGGGCCGATCTGGAAGCCGGGGACTACATCTGCCACGACATGGCCGACTTCCAGCGCATGCTCCGCCCGCGCGAGCGCGGTCCTCACGGCGCCCGTCCGCCATGAGCCACTGAGACTCTGCGCCTTCTCACCGGATAGCCTCTCGCGCCCAACAGGCTCCCAGACCACCACAACCGAAGGGATCTCCAATGCTGCGCTCACTCCTGATCATCTGCTCCTTGATCGGCCTGGCCCACGCCGCCGACAATCCGCCGGCGCCCGGCTTCGACGCCGCGGGCTCGGACCCGAAGGCGATCGCCCTGGCCGACGAGGTCATGGCCGCCATGGGCGGCCGCGCCAACTGGGACGCCACCCGCTACATCACTTGGCGCTTCTTCGGCATCCGCCTTCACGTGTGGGACAGGTGGACCGGGGACATCCGCTTCGAGCAGGACGACCTGACGGTGCTGATGAACATCCACAGCAGGGAGGGCCGGGCCTTCTCCGCCGGGGTGGAGATCAGCGATCCGGACACCCTGGCGGCCCGGCTCGACCGGGGCTACCGCGCCTGGATCAACGACTCCTACTGGCTGGTCATGCCCTACAAGCTCAAGGACACCGGCGTCACCCTGCGCTACCGGGGACCGGACGCCACCGAGGACGGCCGCCCGGCCGACGTGGTGGAGCTGACCTTCAGGGGTGTGGGGGTGACTCCGCAGAACAAGTACGCCGTCTGGATCGACCAGGAGTCACGGCTGGTGACCCAGTGGGCCTTCTACCGCGACGCCGCCGACGCCGAACCGCGGTTCACCGGCCCCTGGACCAACTGGCGGCGCCACGGATCGATCCTGCTCTCCGACGGCCGGGGGGAACGCGGGCACACCGGAGTGGCGGTCTTCGATGAGCTGCCGGGGGAGGTGTTCACCAGTCCCGAACCCGTGGAGTTGCCAGCGCCCTGAACGCAAGGAATCCCTCAGTCAGGGTGGGGGATCCTGAAGATGGCAAGGCTGCTGTCCGCGATGGCGCAGAGGTGATTCTCCACTGGTACCAGAGCCTTGGCTCGCGGCCTTCTGTTGGGTCCGTCCCCAAGTTCCAGCCTCCGGAACCTCGTTGGGGTCAGCAAGGTGCCGTCCTGGTCTACGGAATAGGCTCGGATGCCACCCCACGGCGTCAGGGAGTGGACGAGTCCTCCTCTCTTGACCAGTTGGGAGGGTGACTTCCCACGCAGGTAACCAACCTCCACCGGGCGGCGAGGATCGCTGATGTCGAGTACGGCCAGCTCCCGGGGCCAGAAGCGTGGGACGTAGGCCTTGTTGCCGGCCAAGGCGACCGGCCCCAGCGCCGGCGGGAAGGAGATCCAGGAATAGCGCCGGTTGCCAATGGGCTTCCCGTCCTTGTCTCGGTGTAGTAGTCCCCGTTCGTGGGCTTCCATCTCCGAGGCGACTTCGTCTGGTAGTTGAGACAGCTGGAGATGGAATGACTCCATCAACTCTTCATACCGCCTGGAGGAGTGTCCGAACCGGCGCAGGGAGGCCCGGCTCAGCTCTTGCATCGCCGCGGGGTCGGTCAGATCGAGTACGACGAAGTCGTGCCCCAGGGTGAAGAAGGCTTTCTCGCCGGCCAGGTGCATCTCCCAGTCGTTGTTCCAGACATGCCTGGCCGTTTCCTCGACCCGCAGCGCCTGGACCGGTTGAGGGGCGCCACCACTTCGCACGTCGAAGCTGCGCAACTCGAGGAACTCGCGGCCGAGCAGGCCGGCGTAGAGGTATCCGTCCCTGACCGCCCAGGCCGTCAGGCGGGGAGTGTGGTCGAGCCAGGGGGTGGGGCCCGCCTCGATGGGATAGAGGAGGCGTCGAGTCTGCAGCCGGGGGCGTTCGGGCAGGCTCAGATCGAATGCGGCCACCCCTGCACTGTCCTGTTCCTCAGTCCATCCCCAGACATAGGCCGCAGAGGCTGAAACGGCCAGCGTGCGCAGTTGCCAGCCGTCTGTTTCCACCCGGCCGACTTCCCTGGGTGACTGCCAGTCCGCCACGTCGACGATGCTCAGTCCCGATGTCAGTAGCACGACCGCAGTTCTGTCTCTCACCGCCAGATCTACGACTTCTGCGTCATATGGAAGCCGGCCCACCGGCTGGACCCAGTATTCTCCGGTCTTCGAGCTGGACCTCAGTCGTGGCCCATACATCACTACGAGACAGATCAGGGCGAGGGCACTCATGATCCATGGCAGTCCCCGCCTCCCTTGCGTTCGGAAGGCCCGGCAGGTCCATGCCAGTACACAACCTGCCAGCAGGAAGGCTACCGCCGCCCTGGCAAGCAGCAGCGCTGGGTCGAAGGCCGGTCGCAGGATCGTGCCGTGAAGGTCATTCCCGAGGACCTGCCACCGGAAAGAGGAAACGGCATCCGACATTCGCGAAACGGTGAAAAAGAGGTAGAGACCGACAAAGACCATCAGCAGGCTGGTCCATGCGGCCTGGAAGGGGCGGTTGCTCAAGGTGGACGAGAGGAACGCACCTGAGTAGAAGATCAGGTAGAGCAGAAACGAGAGCAGCAGGATTCGGCCGTACCCAACATCCTTCAGGACTTCCATGAGCAGGGGTTGTTCGTACGGATGCGAGGTAGTGCTCAAAAAGAAGTCGGCACTCCCCCAGTGTGGCATCCCGAGGTAGACTCCTGCCCAGTACGCGGCCAGTACTGCAAGGAACCCCGTAGCCCCGACTGCGTACTTCACTCCAAGCAGCCAGGCCGTCTTCACCGGCAGGTTGGATTGGAAGGGCAGAGTTCCCCGGCTGCGTTCACCGGCTACCAGGTCCATGGCCATCAGTATGGCCCCGAGGATGCCCACCAGGGCGCACACTGTATGGAGGGTGAAGGGGGAGGAGTAGAAGGGGGAGGAGGGGTAGAAGGGGAGGGACCAGGACCAGTCGATATGAGCCAGCCCGGCAAGCAGAGCCAGGCAGGAGCAGGCGGCGATCCTGGAAGCCGCCGCCCGTCCCTCCTTCCACAGCAGAGCTCGCAGCATGTCCATGGATCTAATCCTCCCGCGCCCTTGCGTATGCCACGAAAGCCTCCTCGAGTCCCAGGTCCGCCACCTCGACGACGCGCCCGCCCTGGGCCTGGATGCGCTCCGCCTGTTCCTCGCCGTAGCCCACCACCGTCAACAGCTGGTGCGCCCCCGTCCCCTGGACCTCCCCCAGGCCGGTAATCCCGGTCAATGGTCCCGCGTCCTCCGGCATTCGGACCGACACCCGCTTGACCGAGCCCTTCACCTCGTCCACCGGCCCCTCGACGACCAGGCGGCCCTGGTCGATGATGGCGACCCGGTCGGCCACCCGTTCCACTTCGTGCACCAGGTGGGACGACATGAAGACGGTTCGTCCCTCCTCCTGGATGAGGCCGATGGTGCTCTCCAGGAAGTCTCGGCGGACCACCACGTCCAGCCCGGAGGCGGGCTCGTCGAGGATCAGCAGGCGGGGGTCGTGCCCCAGGGCCAGGGCGAGGGCGAGTTGGGCGTTCATGCCGCGGGAGAGGTGCTTCACCTTCTGCTCCGGGTCGAGGCCGAAGCGCTCGATCATCCCCGCGACCCTGGCCGTGGCTCACGGGATCCGGACTCCGCCCGGCAGGTTGTCGCAGGGCGCGCGGCGGCGGCTTCTGCACCGAGTCCACAAGAGGGCCGGGTTGTTCCGGGCGATCTGGCGAAGCCCGGGTCGGCTGCTGCGGGCCGGCGCCTGGCCGGTGCGCTGGAGCGGCATGAGTCGCCCGGCCCGGGCTCACGGGATCCGGGATCGCGCCTGCAGGCGGTTCCCGGCGATCTGTCCAAGCCACGGATGGGACTCACCCCCGATGCCTTCTCCTCCCTGGCCGAACGAGTCGACGCCGTTCTCCACCTGGCCGCCGACCTCGACGCCTTCGCCTCCTACGGCGACCTCGAGCCGGCCAACGTGGGCGGCACCCGGGAGGTGCTGCGCCTCGCCTTCCGCCACGGCGCTCCCGTCCACCACGTCTCCTCGAGCGCCGTCTTCCCCTTGGAGACCTCGTGGCCGGAGGAGACCTTCGGCCTGCAAGCCATGCGCTCCCTGGGCGTCGACCTGGAAGCCTCGGGCGCCGACGGCTACTCCCTCTCGAAGCTCGGCGCCGAGCTGCTCCTGTGGTCGGCCTTCGAGCGGGGGCTGCCCGTGTCGGTCGTGCGGGTCCCGCACCTTCTGGGTGACCAGGCCGGGACAGACGGCAGGTCCCGCGACCGCCTGACCTCGGTGGTGCGGGCCTTCGCCGCCGCGGGCGTGTTCCCCGAGGGGGACTGGTTCTGGCAGCTCGCCCCGGTGGACGCCGTCTGCCGGGAGCTGGTATCCCTCTTGGAGACAGGCCCTCCTCCCGGCAGGCCGGTGCGCCACGTCACGCTCGAGTCCCTTGGCGCCGCGCAACTCCTGGACGGCCTGCGCAGCCGGGGGTTGGAGCTGGAACCGTTGCCGCTCCCGGCCCTGGCGAGCGCGCTGATCTCAGCGGCGGAAGGCGGGGCCGGCCAACAGGCGGCTCCAGGCGGTCCGGAATACCGGGACGTCTGCGCCGCGGCCCAGCTCATCCATCAGCACGGCCCCCGGGCGGCGCTCAACCTCGCCGACGCGCGGCTCCTCACGAAACGCCCCCTTCCCGGGAACCCCGCGTCCCTCTTCTTTCACTCTATCGGGCGTCATGCGGAATCGGGCGCCCCTCGATGAACCGTAGACCTGAAGAGACGACGAGGATGCAACAGGAGAGCGGATCTCGCGTGGCGGAGTCGGTCCTGACCTCGGGGGCGCGCAGCGCGAGGTGCGGAGGGCGGGCAGTTCCCCCTGACCGGAGAGACCCGTCGTGGCCGGATCGGTCCTGACAGCAGCCGCGGGCTCGGCCCGCGCAGGCGATCTCGACACTCTGGAGCGGGTCCTGTCGGAGTCGCCCGAGGTTGTCGCCGCGAGGGACGGCCACGGCCGCACCCTGCTGGACCTCGCCTGCCGGGCCGCCACCGGCGACATCGCCATCCCCCTCGTGCCCGGCACGCCGGAGCAGCATGCCGCCGTCGACCACATCCTCGCCGCCGGCGCCGACCCCTCGGCCGCCGATGACGACGGCTGGACGCCGCTGCACACGGCGGCCATGGCGGGTCACCTGGACCTGGCGAAGCGACTGGTGGCGGCGGGCGCCTCGGTGCGGGCGAACGCCCACGGCCGGGATGGCGGAACGCCTCTCTCCTACGCCCTGTTCTACGCCAAGGCCTACATGGCGGAAGCCCTGACGCCCGTGCACCCAGACAACCTGCGGACCACCGCCGCCCTGGGCCGCGGCCTGGACCGGTTCTTCGGCCGGGACGGCGAGCTCACGCCCGCGGCCCTCGAGGGCCTGGACTTCTACGCGCCCGTTTTCTTCCCGGCCCGGGAACGGACCCTCGAGCGCCAGGAGGTCCTCGACGAGGCCCTGTGCTGGGCCGCCCGCAACGACCAGTGCGGAACGATGCAGGCCCTCGTCGACCTCGGGGCCGACGTCAACGCCAACCCCTTTCGCGGAACACCCCTGCTCTGGGCCTGCTACAGCGACAGGGTGGAGGCCGCCGCCTGGCTGCTCGACCACGGCGCCGACCCGGACCTGCGCCACGACTGGGGAGGCGAGGGCCACGGCGTGCAGGCGGTGGCCATGCACCTGGCGGCGCAGCACGGCGCCGTCGGCTGCCTGAACCTGCTCCTCGACCGGGGCGCCGACCACACGGTGGTCGATGCCGCCTACGGGGGCACGCCCCTGGGATGGGCGGAGCACGGCGGGGCCACCGCAGCGATCGAGATCCTGAAACGGCGGGCAGGAGGGTAGCAGGATGGAGAGGGAGTTCATGGCCAGGGCCATCGACCTCGGGCGGGTCCACATGCGCTCGGGGGAGGGCGGCCCCTTCGGCGCCGTCGTCGTCAAGGGCGGGGAGATCGTCGCCGATGGCTACAACGAGGTCCTCTCCACCAGGGACCCCACGGCCCACGCCGAGGTGGTGGCCATCCGGAGGGCGGCTTCCCGGCTCGACTCCGTCCACCTCGAGGGATGCGAGATCTACGCCAGCTGCGAGCCCTGCCCCATGTGCCTGGGCGCCATCTACTGGGCGAGGATCGAGAGGATCTGGTTCGCCGCCACCGCCGGGGACGCCGCCGACATCGGCTTCGACGACGAGGCCCTCTACCGGGAGCTGCGGCTGCCCCCGGCCGAGCGGCGCATCCCCTCAGGTCAGCTGCTGCGCGAGGAGGCCCTGGCCGTCTTCCGGGAGTGGCGGGAGAAATCGGACCGCGTCGAGTACTAGGATGACTACTGGACGACGAACCGGATCGCGAAGAGGACCGCCACCGTCACCACCGCCGGGTGCAGCTCGCGGCGGCGGCCGGCCAGGAGCTTGATGAGCGCGTAGGTGATGAGGCCGAGGCCGATGCCGTTGGCGATGGAGTAGGTGAAGGGCATGGCCACGGCGGTGACGATGGCGGGTATGCACTCGGTCAGGTCGTCCCAGGGCACGTGCCGCAGGGCGCGCGCCATGGCGCATCCCACGAAGAGGATCGCCGGGGCCGTGGCGTAGGCCGGGACCGCCGTCGCCACCGGCGCGAAGAGGATCGCAACCAGGAACAACCCCGCCACCACCAGGGCCGTGAGCCCCGTCCGCCCGCCGGCCCGCACCCCCGCGGCGCTCTCGAGGATGGAGGTCGTGGTCGAGGTGCCGAGCAGCGCTCCCGCCATGGTGGCGGAGCTGTCGGCCACGAGGGCCCGGCGCAGACGCGGCACACGGCCGTCGGCGTCGGTGAGGCCGGCCTCGTTGAGCACCGCCACGAGGGTGCCGCTGGTGTCGAAGAGGTCGACCATGAGAAAGGCGAAGACGATGGCCACTAGGCCCACCTCGAGGGCCCCGGCCAGGTCCAGCTGCAGGGCCGTCGGAGCCAGCGACGGAGGCGCTGCCACCAGGGACGCGGGCGCCGGCGACAGCCCCCCGATCCAGCCCGCCAGGGCCACGCCCAGGATGCAGATCAGGACCGCGCCCGGGATCCTGCGGTGCTCAAGGGCGGCGATGCTGGCGAAGCCGAGGGCCGCCAGCACCACCGTCCACTGAGCCAGGTCCCCCAGGGTGAGGAGGGTGGCGTCGCTGGCCGCCACGACCCCGGCGCTGCGCAGGCCGATGATGGCGAGGAAGTACCCGATCCCGGCGGCGATCGCCATCTTCTGCGAGCGGGGGATGCTGTTGACCACCCACTCGCGCACGGGGAGGACGGAGAGGACGAGCATCAGGAAGCCGGAGCAGAACACGGCCCCGAGCCCCACCTGCCAGGACAGGCCCAGGGTGCCAACGGCGACGGCCGCGAAGTAGGCGTTGAGCCCCATCCCCGGGGCCAGGGCGATCGGATAGTTGGCGTAGAGCCCCATGACCCCGCACCCGAAGGCGGCGGCGAGACAGGTAGCCACCAGCACCGCCCCGGCGTCCATGCCGGCGCCGGACAGCACCCGGGGGTTCACGAGGATGATGTAGGAGACGGTGAGGAAGGTGGTGCACCCCGCCAGCACCTCGGTGCGCACGCTCGTGCCCCGCTCCTCCAGCCGGAAACAGCGCGTCAGCCAAGGCACCATTCGCAAGGTCCGGGCCCCGGGCGCCGGACCATCCCGGCGATCGTCCCGCTCGTGGCAGCAACCGCCCGCGGCCTTCGGTGCCGCACCAGGATCAGGCTCCGCCGCGTTCAGGAGGGTGCCGCCAGGGCCGAGACCTCCACCAGGAAGTCCTCGTTCGCCAGGCCGCCCACCACCAGCAGCGTCGCCGGCGGGTAGTCGCCCTCCGGGTAGGCCTCGTCGAAGACGGCGGTCCGAGCCTCCATGAAGCCCGGCACGCTCTCGCGTCCGACGATGTAGTAGGTGAACTCGACCACGTCGGCGAAGGACGAGCCCGCGCCGGCGAGGACGGCCTCCAGGTTGCGGAAGATCTGCCGCGTCTGGGCGGCGGCGTCGTCAGCGCCGACGAGTTCTCCGTCGACGTCGGTGGCGACCTGTCCCGCCACCACGATCAGGGAGCCCTCGACCCTGGCGGCGTGGGAGTACTTGCCGGGAGGTGCGTGGACCCCTTCCGGCTGGGGAACCCTGAATCGCGGCATGGTGGATCTCCTTGTCAGGTCGCGAGGCCGAGCAGCCTCGCCCCGTTGTCGTGGGTGATGTCGTCGAAGTGGTCGTCCGACTCGCAGAGGTCGCGCAGCAGGGGCAGCATGAGCCCGGCCAGGCAGGGCCGGGCGCCGCCGTCCCGGAGGTTGCCGCGGCCGTCGACGCAGGGGCAGTCGGTGCCCCACAGGAGCCGGGCGCGGTGGCGCCTCAGGAAGCCGCGGGCGAACTCCGGGTCCCGGTGGAGGCCGTGGTAGCCGGAGCGCGCCGAGAGGTCGCAGTAGAGGTTCGGATACTCGCCCAGCAGCCGGTCGGTGAGCCCCACCGGCTTCACCGGGCCCGCGGGATAGTCGGCGAAGCCCGGGGACCTCGGGTCGGTGACGGCGTCGGCGCTGATGTTGGTCCACCAGGCCATGGCGTGGCCGATGAAGGTCGTCTCCGGCAGCGAGCGGACCACCCCCTCCAGGGCGGGGAAGTTGGAGCCGAAGACGCCGGTGTAGTCCATGTGGATCAGCACCGGCCACCCGACCTCGCCGCACAGCCGGTAGATCTCCAGGCACCGGGGGTGGTCGACGGGCAGGCGGTTCTTCTGCTCGCCGAAGCCCTTCGCCACCCCGGTCTCGTGCAGGGACCGGAGCTGCTCCAGGGCGTCCGGGCTCATGGGGTCGACGTTGGCGAAGGGGATCGTCTCGCCGGGGCAGGCCTCGTGGGCCTCCAGGGCGCGGCGGGTGGACCAGCCGTCGTCGTCCCCCAGGGCCGAGGTCGGTCCCGGCTCGATGGGCAGGAGCACGGAGAGGCCGCCGCCGTGGGCGTCGATGTGGCGGCGCACGTCGTCGAGGGTGCGGCCGCCGTGGCCCAGGTGGGTGTGGAAGTCGATCACCCGCCGGCTTCCGCCAGCCGGGGGGCGTGGGCGGCGACCTTGCGGAAGGCCTGGGCGTACTGGTCGATCAGCTCGTCCGCCGGGCGGGTGAAGGCGGGCAACTGGATCGTGTCGTACGGCACCTCCGGGTCCTCGCTGACGGGGAGGGTGAGGTTCCTGTAGTCGATCCGTCTCGCCGCCGGGCCCAGGACCTCCCACAGGATCTCCTCGGTCCCGTGCTCGTCGCCGGCGAAGACGGGGTGCTTGTGGAGGATGCGCCACAGGTCGGTGTGGGGGATGCGGGTGTCCCTGCGGGCCGGCGACGTCACCTGCGCGCCCTCGGCGTTCAGCACCTCCATCAGCCGCTCGCGGGTCATGCCCCCGAGCTTCTCCCGCTGGAAGGTGATCCGTCCGCTGTGGTAGGGGGAGGGGAAGTAGCCGGGGAAGTCCGGCGCCGCGAAGCCGTCGATCCCGGCGACGGCGCGGCCCAGGTTCTCGGCGTTCTCGTGGCGCCGGTCGATCCGCCCCCGCCAGTGCTTCATCTGCACCACGCCGATCGCCGCCGTGAGCGTCGCCATGCGGTACTTCTCGCCGAAGCTGAAGCCGCTCACCGCCCGCCACCGGGGGTCGGGCAGGTCCCGGAGCCGCTCGTAGTGGCCGAGGCTGGCGGCGCGCTGGTAGACCTCCTCCGAGTCGGTCAGGAAGACTCCGCCCTCGCCGGCGGAGGTCAGCTTGCCGTGCTGGAAGCTGAGGGCCGAGGCGTGGCCGATCGACCCGCCCATGCGGCCCCGGTGGGTCGTCCCCTGGGAGACGGCGCAGTCCTCCACCACCTTCAGGCCGCGGCGTCCGGCGATCTCCATGATGGCGTCCATGTCGGCGGGGATGCCGTTCCAATGGACGACCAGGATCGCCCGGGTCCGGTCGGTGATCCGGGACTCCAGGTCCACGGGGTCGAGGGTCATGGTCAGCGGGTCGATGTCGGCGAAGACCGGCACGGCCCCGCAGCCGATGATGGGCAGGCAGCCGAAGGGGTGGACCGCCGACTGGCAGATCACCTCGTCGCCGGGCACCACCCCGAGGCCGAAGAGGGCCGCGCGCAGGGCCGCCGTGCCGCTGGAGTGGGCCAGGGCATGGCGCACGCCCCAGGTCGCGGCGACCCTCTCCTCCAGCTCCGTGATCGGCCCCTTCTCCCCCTGGGAGCTGGACAGGGCATGGCGGCGGATGAGGTCCGCCACTGCCTCGACCTCCTCCTCGGTGTAGATCGGCCACTGGAGGTACGGCGCCTGGTCGATGGTCACGGCGGGGGGGCCGCCGAGGGCTGCGGGCTCTCCGGTCATGGTCACTCCCTCTTGAGTGGCAGGTCGATCCTGGCGTTGCCCCGGGCCTGGGAGTGCAGGGCGGCGAGCATGATCTCCAGGGTGTGGCGGGCCCGCCGCGCCGGCGAGCTGCTCTCGGCCTTGCCGTCGATCATCTCCGCCAGCTCCTCCACCGCGGGGATCAGGGCGGTCCCGAAGGGGTCCGGGTAGGCGGAGCCGGTCTCCGAGGAGACCGGGACCAGGGCCCCCTGGGACTCGGAGGTGGTCCAGACCTGGCAGAGCTGGTCGCTGACGACGATGCGCCCTTCCGGCCCCTGCAGGTCGAACTCGAAGAGCTGGGGCGTCAGCTTGGCGCTGTTGATCAGGCCCCGGGCGCCGTTGGCGAACTCGACGACGATGGTGGAGCCCGGGTCGTACTGCGGGTCCCGGCCGCCCTTGCCGTCGTAGACCAGTCCGTACTCCTCGA
The DNA here is from genome assembly GCA_026706075.1 of Gemmatimonadaceae bacterium. GTDB lineage: Bacteria > Latescibacterota > UBA2968 > UBA8231 > UBA8231 > UBA8231. The sequence continues at coordinate 1,730 of JAPOZM010000017.1, read as the reverse complement.
AGCCCCGCTCGTGGGCGGCGACGACCCAGACGGGGTCCGCCTCGGCGAAGTAGCAGACCGCGTCCACGAGGTGGGTGCCGTTGCGGAACAGCATCGACCGCCGGCCCCCCATGTGGGCGAGGATGCGGGTCAGGGGGCCGACCGCGCCGTCGCGCACGGCCTGCCGCATCTGCTGGTAGCGGGGGATCCAGCTGCGGGTGTGGTCGACGGAGAGGCAGGTGCCGTTGGCCTCCACGGCGGCGATCATGCGGTCGGCGTCTTCCAGGGTGGTGGCCAGCGGCTTCTCGCAGAGGATGCCCCGGACGCCGGCCACGGAGGCATCGCAGACCGCGTCGGCGTGGAGGTGATCCGGGGTGGCGACGCTGACCACGTCCAGCTCTTCCCGCTCCAGCATGAGGCGGTAGTCGGTATACTCGCCGAGGCTGCCCGAAGGAACTTCGGCGCGCTCGTAGAAGCGCGGCATGACCCCGGGGTCGATGTCGCAGACGGCGGCCAGTTCGTACCGGGGGGAACGGGCGTAGGCGTAGGCGTGGGAGGCGCCGAGACCGCCGCCGATGACGGCGGCCCTCAAAGTGTGGTCACCCATGATCCTCCTCAGACGACGCCGAAGGCGAGCATGGCGTCGGCCACCTTGCGGAAGCCGGCGATGTTGGCGCCGGCCAGGTAGTCGATGCGGCCGTCCTCGCCGCGGCCGTATTCGACGCAGCGGCCGTGGATGTCGGCCATGATCTGCTCGAGCTGGCACTCCATGTCCTCCAGGGTCCACGACAGGCGGGCCGAGTTCTGGCTCATCTCCAGGCCGGAGACGGCGACGCCCCCGGCGTTGGCCGCCTTGGCCGGGCCGAAGAGCACCCCGGCCCCCCGGAACCGCTCCACGGCCGCGGCCTCGCTCGGCATGTTGGCGCCCTCGCAGACGGCGCGCACGCCGTTGCCGATCAGCGCCGCCGCGTCGTCCCCCGACAGCTCGTTCTGGGTGGCGCAGGGCAGGGCCGCGTCGCAGGGCAGGCCCCAGGGGCGGGCCCCGGCGTGGAAGGAGGCGCCGGCAAACTCGTCGGCGTACTCCGAGATCCGCCCGCGGCGGACCTCCTTGAGCTCCTTCAGGAATGCGAGCTTCTCCTCGTCGATGCCGTCCGGGTCGTGGACGAAGCCCCCCGAGTCGGAGAGGGTCTGCACCCGGCCCCCGAGCTGGATCAGCTTCTCGGCGGCGTGGAGGGAGACGTTCCCCGCGCCCGAGACGTTGACCCGCAGGCCCTCGAGCCCCTCGCCGCCCTCGGCGAGCATGTGCTTCAGGAACAGCACCGCGCCGTAGCCGGTGGCCTCGGTGCGGATGAGGCTGCCCCCGAACTCGAGCCCCTTGCCGGTGAGCACGCCCTCGAAGCTCCCGGTGATGCGCTTGTACTGGCCGAACATGAAGCCGATCTCGCGGGCCCCGACGCCGATGTCGCCGGCGGGCACGTCGACGTGGGGCCCCACGTGGCGGTAGAGCTCGGTCATGAAGGCCTGGCAGAAGCGCATCACCTCGTCGTCCGACTTGCCCTTGGGGTTGAAGTTGGCGCCGCCCTTGCCGGCCCCCATGGGCAGGCCCGTGAGGCTGTTCTTGAAGGTCTGCTCGAAGGCCAGGAACTTGAGCACGCTCGGCGTCACCGTGTGGGAGAACCTCAGGCCCCCCTTGTAGGGGCCGATGGCGTTGTTCATCTGCACGCGGTAGCCGCGGTTGACGCGGATCTCGC
>JAPOZM010000014.1 GCA_026706075.1 Gemmatimonadaceae bacterium | reverse complement strand
GAGCTGTTCTTCTTCGACGACGAGGTCGGCCCCGGCCTGCCCCTGTGGCAGCCGAAGGGGACGGTCCTGATCGAGGAGCTGGAACGGCTGGCGAAGGAGACGGAGCGCGAGGCCGGGTACCTTCAGGTGCGGACCCCCCACATCTGCAAGGACTCGATGTTCGAGCGCAGCGGCCACCTGCCCTACTACGCCGAGTCGATGTTCCCGCCCATGGAGATGGAGGGGGTGAAATACTACCTCAAGCCGATGAACTGCCCCCACCACCACAAGCTCTTCGCCTCGGCGCCGCGCAGCTACCGCGACCTGCCCCTGCGCCTGGCCGAGTACGGGACCTGCTACCGCTACGAGCAGTCCGGGGAGCTCTTCGGCCTGATGCGGGTGCGCTCGATGCAGATGAACGACGCCCACATCTACTGCACCCTCGACCAGTTCGAGGAGGAGTTCCTCGCCGTCTGCCGCATGTACCTCGGCTACTTCGACCTCTTCGGCATCGACAAGTACGTCATGCGCTTCAGCACCCACGACCCGGCGGACCTCGGGAAGAAGTACGTCGACGAGCCGGAGCTGTGGCTCGAGACCGAGGAGAGGGTGCGCCGGGCCCTGGCCAACGGCGGCATCAACCACGTCGAGGTCGCCGGGGAGGCGGCCTTCTACGGCCCCAAGATCGACGTCGAGGTCTGGAGCGCCATCGGCCGCGAGTTCTCGATCGCCACCAACCAGGTCGACTTCGCGGTGCCGGCCCGCTACGGCCTGGTCTACACCACGGCCGAGGGCACGGAGGAGACGCCGATCTGCATCCACCGGGCGCCGCTGGGCACCCATGAGCGCACCATCGGTTTCCTGATCGAGCACTACGCCGGCGCCTTCCCCACCTGGCTGGCGCCGGTGCAGGCGGTGGTGCTGCCCATCGCCGAGCGTCACGGGGAGTACGCGGAAACGGTCCGTCAGGCCCTGGCCGCCGCAGGTGTTCGTATCGAGCTGCAGGCCGACCAGAGCCTCAACTACCGCATCCGGGCGGCGCAGAAGCAGAAGGTCCCGTACATGCTGGTCCTCGGCGACCGCGAGGTCGAAGACGGGAAGACGGCCGTGCGGCTGCGCAGCGGCGAGAACCTCGACCCCATGGCGGTGGACGAGGCGGTGGCCCTCATCGCCGGCCGCATCGCCTCCCGGGCCCCGGAATAGCCGTGTGGAAGGGGCTGCACCGCCAGGCCCGGATCCTGTGGCGTTTCCGCTTTCACCTGCTCTGTGCCGCCGCCGCCCTGCTGTTGTGGGATACCGTCTGGATCAAGCCCTTCCGGGTCTTCGTGGTCATGGTCCACGAGATGTGCCACGCCGTCGCCGCCCTGATCACGGGGGGCGAGGTCCTGGAGATGCGCACCGCCTGGGCCGAGCACGGCTACACCCTCTCCCGGGGCGGCTGGCCGATGGTCATCGTGTCGGCCGGGTACCTGGGATCGGCCCTGCTCGGCGCGGCGCTGATCTGGTCGGGGGCGCTGCCGCAACTGCAGCGGCTGGCCCTGCTCCTGATCGGGGCCGCGACCCTGGGCATGACCCTGGCCTTCACCCCCGCGGGCGGGCTCGACTTCGCCTTCGGCATCGCCGGGGGCCTGGGGCTGATCTGCACGGCCATGTACTCGGCGCGGGCCGGGGCGGGCGGCGCCGTGTGGCTGGGGGTGATGCTCTGCCTCTACAGCCTCCACGACTTCCGCACCGACCTGTGGCTCTACGCCGAGCGCACCGACGCCGGCATCCTGGCGGCGCACCTCGGCCTGCCGTGGCTGGCCTATCCCATCGCCGCCGCCTGGGTGTGGCTGTCCTTGTGGGGGATGTACCGGGCCATGGCCTCGCTGGTGAAGCACGAGGCTTCCAAGACCTGAAGGAGATCCGATACCGATGCGCATGACCCGTCTCTTCAGCCAGACCTTGCGGGAGGCCCCGGCCGACGCCCAGGTGCCCAGCCACATCCTGCTGCTGCGGGCGGGGTACATCCGCCAGCTCGCCAGCGGCATCTTCAGCTACCTGCCCCTGGCCCACAGGGCCCTGTCCAGGATCGAGGAGATCATCCGCGAGGAGATGGACGCCATCGGCGGGCAGGAGATCAAGATGCCCGTGGTCCACGCCGCCGACGTCTGGAAGGAGTCCGGCCGCTACGAGGAGTACGACGAGTCCCTCACCCGCTTCCACGACCGGCACGGCCGCGACATGGTGCTGGCCACCACCCACGAGGAGATCGTCGCCGACCTGGCCAGCCGCGAGATCCGCTCCTACCGGCAGCTGCCCGCCATGGTCTACCACTTCCAGACCAAGTGGCGCGACGAGGCGCGGCCCACCTCCGGCCTGCTGCGGGTGCGCGAGTTCACCATGAAGGACTCCTACTCCCTCGACGCCGGGCCGGAGGGGCTGGAGGCCCAGTACCGGGCCCACTACCAGGCCTACTTCAACATCTTCCGCCGCTGCGGCCTGCCAGTGCGGGCGGTGCGCTCCGACGTGGGCATGATGGGCGGCTCCGCGGCCCACGAGTTCATGTACCTCAACGAGGTGGGGGAGAACACCCTGGCCCTGTGCGACGCCTGCGGGTACGCGGCCAACACCGAGGTCGCCCGCTTCGCCAAGGCGGAGGCCGCCGCCGAGGAGCCGGCGCCCCTGGAGAAGGTGGCCACGCCGGGGGCGGCGACGATCGCCGAGCTGGCCGCCTTTCTCGACATCCCCGCGAGCCGCACGGCGAAGGCGGTCTTCCTCGTGGGCCGCTTCAAGGCCTCCGAGGCCGGCGGGGAAGCAGGGGAGCGCCTCGTCCTCGCCATGATCCGCGGGGACCTGGAGGTCAACGAGGTCAAGCTCGCCAACGCGGCCGGAGCCCTGTCCCTGAGGCCGGCCCACGACGAGGAGATCGCCGCCGCCGGCGCGGTCCCTGGGTACGCCTCGCCCATGGGCCTGGCGGAGAGCGTCCTCGTGGTGGCGGACGACTCCGTGGTCTCGTCGCCGAACCTGGTCTCCGGCGCCAACGAGGCCGGGTACCACGTGCGCAATGTCAACCACGGCCGCGACTGGGAGGCCGCCGTCGTCGACGACATCGCCCTGGCCGAGGCGGGCCACGCCTGCCCCGACTGCGGCGCCCCCCTGCGCATCGCCCGCGGCGTCGAGGTGGGCAACATCTTCCAACTCGGCACCCGCTACAGCGAGGCCCTGGGGGCCTCCTTCCTCGACGAGCAGGGGCGGGAGCGGCCCGTCATCATGGGCTCCTACGGCATCGGCGTGGGCCGGCTCCTCGCCTGCGTCGCCGAGGAGCACCACGACGGGAACGGCCTCTCCCTGCCGGTGACCGTGGCCCCGTACCAGGTGCACCTCGTCTCCCTGGCCAAGGCCGAGGGGCCGGCCCGGTCCGCCGCCGAGGCTCTCTACGAGGAGCTGACCGCGGCAGGCGTCGAGGTCCTCTACGACGACCGCGGCGAGAACCCCGGCGTCAAGTTCAACGACGCCGACCTCATCGGCTGCCCGGTGCGGGTCACCGTCGGCGACCGCGGGCTGAAGAAGGGGACCCTCGAGGTCAAGCTCCGCGGCGCCAGCGGCCGGGGCGAGGAGGTGCCCGTGGCCGAGGTCGCGGGGCGAGTTGAGGAAGAGCTGGCGGAGCTGCGCCGGCGGATCGAGGAGAGCGTCGTGCCCGTGGAGTACTCGGACTGACGCTCGTCGGCGTCTAGTTGCGCTCCGCCTCCGGGACGATACTGCGCTGGGCGGGCTCGTAGCCGATCGCCCGCCGGCCGTGGTCGACGTCGTAGAGCGGCCAGTCGCTGTCCGACACCCCGAAGACGATCTCGTACGTCGACCCCGTGTGGGTGATCGCCGCCTCGAAGACGCGCACCGCGTCCTCGTGCCCCAGCTGGTGGGGGTGCCCGGGCTGGTCGCGCTCCAGTGAGAAGTTGCCGATGCGCACGCCGACAAAGCGGGTGCCGTGGCGCCAGGCCCAGGTGTGCCCCAGGCCCTCTCCGAAAACCTTGCTGATCGTGTAGTAGGTCTCCGGCTTCGGGAAGAGGTCGACGGTGCGCTGCAGGTCCCGCGGGTAGGGGGAGAGGATGCCGGCGCGGCTGGCGTAGGCGACCCGGGGCACGCGGTTGATCCGGGCCGCCTCCATCATGTGCCAGGTGCCGACGAAGTTGGAGGACCACACCTCCTCCCAGGGGGAGCCGCCGCTGGGCGTTCCGCCCAGGTGGACGACGGCGTCCACCTCCCGGGTGGCCCGCAGGCAGGCCTCGAAGTCGCCGAGAGGGGCTACCACGGTGTCGGAGAGCTCCGGCATCGCCACCCGGTCCATCCCGCGGACCTCGTAGCGGCCCCGCAGGCCGCGGGCCACCACGCGCCCCACCTGCCCCGCGGCCCCGGTGATCAGTACCCGGCGGGGCGGTTGGTCCGACAGGGGCTCGGCCGGACCCTCGTCGCCGCGGAAGGTGCGCTCCGCCTCCGGGACATGGGAGATGTCCCGCGGCTCGTAGCCGATCGCCCGCCGGCCGTGGTCGAGGTCGTAGAGGGGCCAGTCGCTGGCGGAGACGCCGAAGACGATCTCGAAGCCCGCCACGGGATGGGTGACGGCCTGCTCGAAGAGGCGGACGCAGTCGCCGTGGCTGAGCTGGTGGGGGTGTCCGGGCTGATCGCGGTCGACGCTGAAGTTGCCGATGCGCACGCAGACGCACTCCATGTCGAAGCGCGACGCGTACATGGAGCCCAGCATCTCACCGAAGAGCTTGCTGTTGTCGTAGAGGCCGAGGGGGCGCGGCATCATCTCCACGCGGCGCTGCACGCTGTCCGGGTAGAGCCACAGCAGGCCGGCGCGGCTGGCGAAGACGACGCGCCGGATCCCTGCCTCCCGGGCCGCCTCGAAGACGTGGTAGCAGCCGATGTAGTTGTTGTTGGCGATCTCCGGCCAGGGCCGCTCGCCGGCGTTGCCCCCGAGGTGGATCACCGCGTCGACGCCGTCCACGGCGCGGCGGACCCGGTCGAAGTCCCCCAGGTCCCCCTGGAGGAACTCCCCGCCGCCCTCGGCGGGAGGCCGGCGGTCGAAGGCGCGCACCCGGTGGCCCCGGGCCCGCAGACCGCCCACGACACAGGTGCCGACGCGGCCGGAGGCGCCGGTGACCAGGAGGTGCATCAGGACCGGGGCGCCGGCAGGTCGCCTGCCGGTGTGTCGGAACCTGCTCCGGCCTCCTCGTGGGGGCCTCCCCGCCAGGCGAGCAGCCACAGACCCACCAGCAACGCCGCGGTCAGGACGAGCAGCGCCCAGCCCTGGGCCGCGAACGCCGACTGGTCCAGCAGACCGAGGCCGCGGTCCACGGCGGTGAACAGGAAGCCGGCGAGGGCGTAGGCGGCGGCATTGCCGCGGAACAGCCAGTACACCGCGCCGGCCAGTACCGCGGCGGTCAGGACGAACCAGCCCAGGTCGTAGAGGAACTCGGCCGGCCGATGGGCGTCGGCGCCGGCCATGGCCGCCCCCAGGGCGAGGACGACCAGGATCACCAGCGGCGGGCGGCGGAGGACGCGGACGGTGTAGTACACGAGGACGCCGGCGGCCAGGGGCAGGACCAGCCCTCTCCCTACGGCGTCCAGGAGACCGCCCACGGCGGGGGCCCAGGAGCCGACGGCCGGGATCTCGGGAAACGGTGAAGGGGCCCCGGCGGGGAAGGCGGCGGCCAGGATCCCCGAGAGCCGGTTCAGGGCCAGTCCCCCGGCGGTGGCGAGGATGGAGAGGGGGACGGCGTCGCGCAGCTGCAGGCGCAGGCCGTGCCGGCTCATGCCGTCCCCGGCCGCCGGGTAGAGGGCGCCGCAGAGGCCGGCGCCCAGGGACACGAGGAGCCCCAGCAGGATCGATCCGAGGAGGAAGCCTGCCAGGCCGCTGATCAGGTAGAGGGTCAGGGGAATCTCGGTCCGGTACAAGGCGTAGAACGCGGGCAGCTCGTTCGCCTGGCTCAGGGCGAAGACCGAGGCCGCGAAGAGGCCGAGCCGGAGGGGCCGCCTCCAGGCCAGCGTTCCCGAGCGGATGTGCCCCACGAGCAGCACCAGCAGGTGCACGGAGACGGCGATGGCCACCCCCACGGGCGTCCACTCCAGGATCGTGCGCCACCAGGAGCCCTCGCGGCGTTCCCGCAGCCAGTCCTCGGGCAGCTTGATGAACCGGTCCAGGTCGGCGGCCTTGTCGCCGGCCACGTGCACCCGGCAGCGGAACCGGGCCTCGTCGAGGTTGCGCCGGTCGCCCTCCTTCGCCTCCCACACGAACCAGTGGTCGCGGCGCCCGGGCAGGTCCTCGGCGGAGGCCTCCTTCAGCACGAAGGCGGAAGGGTCGAGCCGGAAGGCTCGCAGGTGGTCCAGGGCCACGGCCTTCGCCTCCTCCTCGGACAGACTGTCCCCCGGGGCCTCCTCGGCGAGCTGGTGGCGGATGTCGTAGACCTCGCCGTCCTCCGGCCGCAGCCGGACCTCCCACTCCTCCTTCTCCCCGGGCCGGAAGAGCCGCAGCTGCCACAGGGCCGGCGCCAGATCGTCCTCGTAGAGCGCCGTCGCGGCCTCCGGCCCGGCGCGCTCGTCGCGGTACTCCACGGCGGACCCGTGCCAGGGGGTCGACTGGGTCACCACCGTGCGCCAGGAGTCGACGTCGACTCCCAGGGCGGCCAGCTGCCGGCGGCCCTCGGCGAGGGCCTCCCCCGAGGTCAGACGGTAGTCGACCTCCGGGGCCAGGTCCGGCTTCTCGATAGCGAAGACCACCAGCGCCGCCAGCACCCCCGCGGCGGCGACTGCGAGGCGCCTCCGGTTCAGAGGACGGTAGTCGGCGGCTTCCGGAGGGGTCTCCTCGGGGGCCGATTCCGCCGGGCGGGCGGGGGCCGTGGACTCCAGGGGGGCGCTGTCTTCGCGGTTCAGCAGGGGCCCGGCGTCGACGAAGGACCCCCGCCGCAGGTAGAGGACCACCGCCGCCGCGAGGGGCAGCAGCAGGAGACCTACGGACAGGGCCGCCGAGAGCACGAAGTAGGGGTCGCTGGACCGCAGCAGGATCAGGGCCGTGTAGAAGGCATCGATCATGTAGTGCCAGACCAGGACCGGCAGAAGGCCCCAGCGCACGAAGACGTAGCCCACCACGACCCCTGCGAGCCCGACCTCGAGACCGCGGATCCAGAAGGGCTGCTGCGGATAGCCGGCGTGGGCGAACCCCCAGATGGCGGCGGAGATCAGGACCGCCGCCCAGCGGTGCCGCAGGAGCCGCTGCAGGAAGGGGATGGAGAAGGCCCGGGAGGTGAACTCCTCGGAGACGGCGGGCAGGAAGCCGATGAGGAGCACCACGACCCAGGGGATGTAGGTGTTGACCATCTCCTGGTAGGGGATCTGGGCCGGGCTCCAGGCCCCGAAGCGTTCGGCCACCACGTAGAACACGCTCTGGTAGGCCACGAACAACGCCGTCATGGTCACCCCGATGACGCTGCCCGTGAGGAAGCGCTTGGTGCGGATCCCCTGCGGCAGGAACTGCTTCGACTGGCGGATGTGGTCCCCGTACCAGCGGCGGTACTCCGGCTCGCCGCCGGCGACGACGAAGGCGATGGCCAGACCGATGGCCAGGGCGATCGCCGCGGCCTGCAGCACGCCCTGGGCCAGGAAGCTGCCGAAGGTGCCGGTGGTGTCGAAGTTGTAGACCGCCACCGGCAGGGCGTTGATCTCGGCCAGGAAGCTGAGGACGAAGGCGATGCCCCCGAGGACGAGGGCGAATCGCCAGCGCACGTCCTGGTGCCGGATGCTCGACACGAGGCGGACCAGCAGGGCCAACCAGGTGGCGAACAGGAAGAGGGCGGCCACCAGGCCGGTGGTCTCGTTGCGGGAACGCAGCTCCTGGTAGTCCCGGGTCCAGGCCTCCGGAACCTTGAGGAACTCGGTGAAGCTGCCCACCTCGCCCCCCTGCACGCCGACGCGGTACCGGTAGCTGGAGCCGGAGACCTCGAAGCCGGCCAGCTTCCAGGTGAAGGCGTGGTCCACCCGGTTGGGCCGTTCGATGGTCGTCGCCTCGACGAACTCCAGCCGGTCCAGGTCCAGGCCCATCGCTTCCGACAGGAACCCCTGCGCCAGCTCCCGGGCCTCGGCCTGGGACAGGCTGGCGCCGGCGGCCTCCTCCTCGATCCGGTGGCGGAAGCCGACGAGGTCGCCGGCGGTCGTGTGCTCGACCCGGAACTCCTCCTTCTGCCGCTCCCGGAACCAGCGGTTGCTCCAGCGCCACAGGCGCACCGGATCGCCGATGACGGCGCTGGCCCCCTCGAGGCCCAGCTCGCGCTCGAGGAAGGTCTTGGCGTTGTCGTCGTAGCGGAAGAGAGCCGCCTGCCGGTAGCCGTCGAGGTCGAACCCCCGGTCCTGGAGGAAGGAGGCGGCCTGATCCCGGGCCTCGCCGCGGGTCAGGTCGAAGTCGATCGTCGCCTCGGGGAAGGCGTCGTAGAAGAAGCGCGCCCCCACCGCCAGGCCGATGACGGTCAGGATGGCGCATCCCAGGAGGAGGCGGAGATCGTTGCGGTCGAGACGGCGTTCCATGGCGGGGGGGTATATTGGGCGCGCCCCGGCCGAGGGTCAACGGGCCGGAGAGCCTCCCCGTTGACAATGTTCCGGGGGCGTCCGCTGATTCCCCCTGAATCCTCAGCCGGGAGAGTCGTCCTGAAACGAGTCCGCCCGATCCTCGTCCTCCTCCTGCTCGCCCTGTTCCCGTACACGCCGACAGCGGCCCGTTCCTTCGAGGTCGGCGTCGTCCCCTCAGACGACGCGTCCCTGGCCGCGCCCGCCGCGCGAACCGATTCCCTCACCGCCGGCCAGGTCCTGGAGATGGTGCGCCGCGCCGTCGATCTCGTGGGGGGCATGGGGGCCTTCGTGCCCGACACGGCGCAATGGGTGGCGATCAAGGCGAACGTCACCATACCCTCCTCCTCCGGCTCCGGCATCGTCACCGACGCCCGCGTGGTGCGGGCCGTGGCGATCCTGGTCCACGAGGCGGCTCCGGGGGCGCGCATCTCCATCGCCGAGGGCGCCGGCGGCTGGATCAGCCCGTCGCTGAAGGACAGCACCGACCAGGAGTACAGGGTGGCCGACGGCTTCGAGATCGCCGGGCACCGGGCCACGGTAAGCGAGCTGCGCCAGCGGGGCGTCGACATCGAGTGCGTCGACCTCAACTTCGACCGCCCCGTCCGCCTGGCGCCCCGGGGAGGAGGCCTGGCCGACGCGGACTACGACATCGCCGCCACCATCGTCGAGGCCGACGCCTGGATCAACTGCCCCGTGGCCAAGACCCACGGGGCCAAGATCACGGCGTCGATGAAGAACCACCTCGGCATCCTTCCCGGGCACATCTACGGCTGGAACAAGGGCAGCGGCACCGACCGCCGGCCCGCCGGCATCCCCCACGCCCCGCGCGTGCAGGACGAGTGCTGGGTCGATCTGTGGGGCCTGACCGAGGTCGATCTGAACGTGGTCGACATGATCGCCGGCAGCGAGGGCGGCGCCTTCGGCGGCACGCCCCGGCGCGCCAACACGATCGTCGCCGGCGCCGACCCGGTGGCCACCGACCTCGTGGTGGCCCGGCTCATGGGCTTCAACCCGGACGACTTCGAGTTCGCCGACCTGGCCTGGCAGCAGGGCCGGGGACCGGGCGCCTACGAGAACATCCGCGTCCTCGGCGGCGACGTGGACTCCCTGGCCATGCGCTGGGTCAAGGCCGGCGTCGACTACGGCGGCGGCGACTGGGCGGAGCAGGCCAACTACGGCATGGGCCCCCGGCGTTGGACGCTCCTGGGTCCGGTGGAGCGCGACCACCGGTTCACGGCGGGCGAGGTGGCCGGGCTGCGCCCCGAGCCCGGCCGCGGCGGCTGGTCCGAGGTCACCTGGTTCGGCCACGACAAGATCGACCTCGACAGCCACTTCGACGATCCCATCCACTGCGCCGTGTACGCCTACACCACCTTCACCATGGCGCGTTCCGACTCGGTGCGGTTCTGGCTCGGCTCGGACGAGGACCTCTCCGTCTGGATCGACGGGGAGCCGCTCTACGAGTTCGAGGGCCGCCGCCGCCACATGCTGGGGCAGGTGCAGTTTCCGGGATACCTGGAGGCCGGCGAGCACCGGCTCCTCGTGCGCGCCTCCCAGAGGCGGGGGCGCTTCGACTTCTCCTTCAATGTCTGCGAGCCGATCGACGATCCGCTCTTCGCCGGTAACCGCTACCCCGGCGTCCGCTACAGCGTCACCGGCGCCGACCCCCGGTCGCCCGCGGCCCGGGTCCGCTCCGAGGACATCTACGACGGCTGGTTCTCCGAGGAGAGCGCGGGGGATCTCGGCAGGGGAGAGCCCCTCGAGGCGGCCCTGACCGCCCCCGACTCGATCCTTCTGGATCGGCTTCCGCAGCTCACCAACGAGAGCCTCCTCGGCGCCGCGGCGGACGCGGCGGGGCTCCGGCGGGCGGATCTCGACAGCCTCACCCTGGCGGCGCTGAGCCGCCCCCCGTTCTGGTCCGGCGGCTACTCGGGCCCCTACTCTCCGCTCGGGTGGCCCAGGTACGGTCCCGAGCCCCCGCGCATGCTCGAGTGGCTCGGCCTGGGATACAGCGTCTCCAGCGGCTTCAAGGCGCGGGAGAGCCTCAAGGAGATCAAGGGCTGGCTCTCCTGGGACCTGCCGGTGGTGATCGGGTACGGCCGGCGGTGGAAGGTGGCCGCCGGCTACCGCGAGACGGCGGCGGGGATCGAGCTCTACGAGCTCGGGCCGGAGGAAGAGGGATGGGGCCTCGTCGAGGACCAGTGGTGGGCCCGGTTTCCCGACCGCCTGTGGCGCAACTGTCCCTTCCTGGTGGTGGAGAGGGCGGGCGAGCCCCTGTCCGAGGGCGCCCTCGTGGACAGCGCCGCCGCCCTCGCCCTGGAGATGGGTCTGGCCGTCTGGACCGAGGACCAGCCCGAGCCTTGGGGCGCCCACAGGCGGCCGGCCGGGCTCCACGCCTGGGACAGCTGGGTCCGGGACTGGGAGCGGCTCCCGTGGACGGAGGAGTGGCTCGCCGGGTCCCGCGAGGCACGGGTCTGGCTCGCGGATGTAGGTCTGGATGAGCTGCCGGAGCTGATCGAGGCTCGCAGGATGGCGGCGGGGTTCCTCCTGGCCGCGGCTGGCCGCGAAGGCCCCGGCCGTCGGCGCGAGCTGCTCCAGGCCGCGGGGACGGCTTACCAGGGGCTGGCGGACGAGCTGGACGAGGAGACCGGCGGGCTGCAGCGGGACCTCGGCGTCTTCGAGGGGGAAGCGGACAGCACGAAGATCGAGCCGGAGAAGGCCAGGGCGCGCGTTCGGGCGGCCCGGCGCCTGGAGAGGGAGGCGCTGCAGGCCCTCTCCGACCTGCTCGACCGCGGTCCGATCCCGCCGCCGGTCGAGGATCCCCTGAGCGAGAAGGACCGCGGCGTGCGGCTCTTCACCTGGCGCTCGGGCCACGCCGGAGGGGTCTACGAGATCCACTACGACAATGCCGAAGGCCTGAGGTACACCTGGCTGACCGGCCGCGAGGCGGAGGAGGTGACCACCGAGGTCCACGGCCCCGTGCCCGAGGAAGGGGGTTGGCTCTTCGCCCTCGAGACGGAGGGGGAGGGCTGGTACGAGATCCGCCAGAGCCCCTCCGCCGACAACGGCTGGACCGCGGTGGTGCGCACCACCGACTTCCGCTGGCGCCGGCTCACCCACGAGGTCGAGGTCACCCTCTGGGCGGTCCCGGCCCCATGACGCCCCTCGACTACGGACGCTCCTTCGTCATCGGCCGGGCTCCCGCCAACGAGGTCCGCTTCTGGGTGGAGTCGCGCACCCGCTGGATCGACGAGCGCGCCGGGACCCACGAGGACTACGTGCAGTGCGGGTCGTGCAAGAGCGAGGACACCTTCGCCGAGAAGGACCTCTTCCTGCGGGACAACTACGACTTCCTGCCCGTCTTCGGGCCCAGGTGGGGGATCGTCTTCCGGCGCAAGTCCGTCCGCCACGACGGCTACCGCGAGGTCCGCGAGGCCGGCGGCTGGTGGGACGGACAGAGCTACCGGCTGGTGGAGGGGCCGGCCCGGGAGCTGACCAGCCAGGACCAGATCCTGGAGGCGACCTACGCCCACCTGCCGCTGGTCTCGCAGACCGAGATCGCCGACCCCGCCACCGGCCTGCGCGCAATCATCGAGGCGCCGGTGAAGACGATGAACACCCGCCGCGGCCCGGGGATCTACCAGGTCGACACCGGTCCCGTGGTCCTGCCCGACCTGTCCCGCCGCCCCGAACGCAGCGTCGACGCCCTGCGGCTGGCCTTCGTCGCCTTCAACGTCCCGGGGTTCGCCGATTTCGTGGTCGAGGTGCCGACCCCGACCGGCGAGTCGCCGGAGGCGGCCGAGGTCTTCCACTACTCGGAGCGCGTCACCCTGCCGGCGGCCAACCGCCTCTACGCCATCGAGGTCTGACGATGGAGATATACGCCGGCACCAGCGGCTACAGCTACAAGGAGTGGAAGGGGCCCTTCTACCCCGAGAAGCTCCCCGACAAGGAGATGCTCTCCTTCTACGGGGAGCGCTTCCGGGCGGTGGAGATCAACAACTCCTTCTACCGGGTCCCCAAGCCCGAGGTCGTCCGCGGCTGGGCGGAGCGGGTGCCCGGCGAGTTCCGCTACGCCATGAAGGCGACTCGGCGGATCACCCACTTCAAGCGGTTGAGAGACGTGGGGGAAGAGACGGCCTGGTTCGCCGGCGTCGCCGGCGAGCTGGGCGAGCGCCTGGGGGCGGTCCTCTTCCAGTTCCCGCCGACCTTCGAGAAGGACCTGGAGCGGCTGCGGACCTTCGTCGACCTGCTCCCGGACCGCCTGCCGGCGGCGATGGAGTTCCGCCACGACAGCTGGTTCGACGACGACGTGCGCGACTGCCTGGGCGCCGCCAACCGGGCCCTCTGCTTCGCCCACGAGGACGACGACACCCCGGCCGACGTGGAGCGCCGCTTCGCCGCCACCGCCGACTGGGGATACCTGCGTCTGCGGGGCAGCGACTACTCCGACGAGGAGATGACCGCCTGGGCGGCGCGGGTCCTGGAGCAGGGGTGGGAGCGCGCCTTCGTGTTTTTCAAGCACGAGGACGAGGGCCTGGGGCCGAAGCTGGCGCAGCGCTTCGTCGAGGCCGCCAGCCGGCTGTCGCCCCCTGCCTAGTCGCGGGGCCTCTTCGGAGGCGCCGCCGACACGCCCTCCATCCCGCCGCTGACGCGCACCACCTCGCCGGTCATCCAGGCGCTCTCCGGCCCGCACAGGAAGGCCACCGTGCGGGCGATCTCCTCGGGCTCTCCCCAGCGGCCGAGGGGGATCGCCTTGCGCACCCGCTCGACCATCTCCTCCTCGCTGATCCCGAGGGAGGCCGAGCGCTGCGCCATGTTGCGCCGGTTGAACTCGGTGTAGACGGGCCCCGGAGCCACGGCGTTGACCCGCACCCCGTAGGCGGCCAGCTCCTGCGCCAGGGTTCGGGTGAGGGAGATGACGCCGGCCTTGGCCACGTTGTAGGCGGCCACCAGGGCCGCCGGGTTCTGGCCGTTGATGGAGGCGAAGTTGACGATGGCGCCGGACTCCTGGCGCTCCATGACCGCCGCCGCCGCCCGGCAGCAGTAGAAGGTGCCGGTGAGGGTTGCGGCCAGGACCCGGTCCCACTCCTTGTCGGGCAGCTCCGAGACGGGCAGGACCCGCTGGCCCACGCCGGCGGAGTTGACCAGGATGTCGAGGCGCTCCAGGGACGACAGGGCCTCTCCGACGGCGGCGCTGTCGGTGACGTCGAGGACGCAGGCCTCGGCCGTCAGGCCCTCGGCCGCGAGACGGCGGGCGTGCTCGGCGGCGGCCTCGGCCTGCAGGTCGGCGAGGACCACGCGGGCGCCCCGGCGGGCCAGCTCCCCGGCGGTGGCCAGGCCGAGGCCCTGGGCGGCGCCCGTGACCAGTGCGGTCTGCCCCTCCAGCTCTCTCATAGCTCCTCCAGGCGGATCTCGGCGCCGTCCTGCCGGGCGCTGGCCACGGCGCCGAAGACCATGGCCATCGATTTCAGGTTGTCCTCGGCGCTGCACTCGGGCTCGCGGTCCTCCCTCAGGGCGCTGACGAACTCGTGCAGCACGGGATGGCGCCTCTCCGCGCCCGCCGGGTCGAGGCGAAGCTGCTCCCTCACCCGCGGGTCGGCCCGGTGGGCGTGGGTGTGGAAGAGCCGGGAGCCCTCCCAGGTCAGGGTACCGGCCGGACCCTCGAAGCGCCACTCGCCGTTGTGGCCGCCGGGGGCGTGGCCCACGGTGCAGCCGACGCCGCGGTGGGTGGCCACGACGCCGTCCTCGAAGCGGAACAGGATCAGCTGGCAGGCGTCGCCCCGGTGCCAGCCCCAGGGCAGGTTCCAGGTGACGGCGCGCACGCTCAGCGGCTCCCGGCCGAGGGTGTAGCGCATCATGTCGAAGTGGTGGATGCCCATGTCGGTGAGGAACATGTAGGGCTCGGTCACGTAGTGGCTGCCCGGGTTGTCTGCCCAACTGACGTAGAGGGAGACGTCGAGCTGGGCGCAGTCGCCGATGAGCCCCTCGTCGAGGAGCCGGCGCGTCGTCCGCGGCTGGGGGTTGAAGCGGTAGTTCTGGGTGATCATGTGGCGCCGGCCGGAGCGGCGGCCGGCCTCGACGATGCGCCGGGCGGCGGCGAAGTCGCCGCTCAGGGGCTTTTCTCCCAGCAGGTGCAGGCCGGCCTCGAAGGCCCCGAGGGCGATCTCCTCGTGCACGGCGGGAGGGGTCACGTCGAGGACGAAATCGGCTTCCACGGCGGCGGCTGCGGCGGCCAGATCGTCGAAGAGGAGGTGTTCGGGCACGTCGAGCTCGGAGAGGGCCCGTTCGCGGTTGGCCGGGGCGGGCTCGACCACGGCGGCCAGGTCGACGCCGTCGTATTCGCGGCAGGCGTCGAGCCAGTGGCGCCCGCGTCCGCCGAGCCCGCAGAGAATGGCCTTCAAGGCTGGCATGGGCTCCTCAAAGGTGATTGGTTGAAGGGCCCGCCTATCATACGAAAACGAAGCGATCGGAGTCCCTCGCATGGCGACAGTCAACGGCAACATCGCGCGGATCCTCAAGGCCGAGGGGGTGGAGTGGGTCTCCGCCTTCCCCCAGCAGACCCTGATCGACGCGGTCACCCTCGCCGGCATCCGCCCCATCATCACGCGCACCGAGCGCACCGGCGTCAACATGGCCGACGGCTTCAGCCGGGTGCGCAACCGGGAGGCCTTCGGCGTCTTCACCATGCAGCAGGGCCCGGGGGCCGAGAACGCCTACCCGGGGGCGGCCCAGGCCTTCGCCGACTCGATCCCGCTGCTGCTGCTGCCCGGGGGGCCGCCGACCGACCGCACCCAGGCCCATCCGAACTTCGAGGCCGCCCCTGGCTACCGGCGGGTCACCAAGTGGGCGGCCAACATCAACCTGCCCGGGCGCGTCCCGGAGCTGATGCGGGTCGCCTTCTCCCAGATGCGCCACGGCCGGCCGGGGCCGGTGCTCGTGGAGATCCCCGCCGACCTGGGCGGCGAGGAGGCCCCGGACTTCGGGTACGAGCCCCCGCAGGAGCGGCGGTCGAAGGCGGACGACGACGACGTGCGCGATCTCGTGACGGCCCTGCTGCGGGCTGAGCGTCCGGTGATCCTCGCAGGCCACGGGACCCTGTGGGCCCGGGCCTGGGACGAGCTGGCCGCCTTCGCCGAGCTGGCGGCGGTGCCGGTGATGACGACGATGGCCGCCAAGAGCGTCTTCCCCGAGGACCACGAGCTGGCCCTGGGCACGGGAGGCCACTCGGGCACCCTCATGGCGGCGCGCTTCCTGGAGAGGGCGGACCTCGTCCTCGCCATCGGCTCGAGCCTGACGAAGTCGACCTTCGCTTTTCCCCTGCCCGAGAAGGCGGTGATCGCCCAAGTGACCAACGATCCGGTCGATCTCGACCGGGACCACGCCGTGGACCACGGCGCCCTCGGCGACGCCCGTCTCGTCCTCGCGCAGATGGCGGAGGAGGTGCGCCGCCAGGCCGGGGAGGAGGGCCGGGACCGCCGGCCGGTGGCCGCGGCGGTGGCCGAGGTCCGCAGGGAGTTCGACGACCAGTGGCGGCCGCTGCTGCACTCCGACGAGGTCCCCATCAACCCGTACAGGGTGTTCACCGAGATGGCCGCCGCCGTGCCGCCGGCGGAGGCGATCGTCACCCACGACTCCGGGTATCCGCGCGACCAGCTGCTGCCCATGTGGCGGACGGTGACCCCGAGGGGCTACCTCGGCTGGGGGAAGTCGACGCAGCTCGGGTACGGCTTCGGGCTGGCCCTGGGCGCCAAGCTGGCGGCGCCGGAAAAGACGGTGATCAACGTCATGGGCGACGCCGCCTTCGGCATGGCCGGCATGGACGTGGAGACGGCGGTGCGCGCCGAGATCCCCATCCTGACGGTGGTCCTCAACAACGGCGTCATGACCCACTACGACAAGAACCTGCCCGAGGCCAGCCGGGTCCACGGGGTCGACCGCCTCGGCGGCTGCTACTCCGGGGTGGCGCGGGAGCTGGGGGCCCACGCCGAGCGGGTCGACCAGCCCGGCGAGGTCCGAGCCGCCATCGAGCGCGCCGTGGCCGCCAACGGCGAGGGCCGGCCCGCCGTCGTCGAGGTGATGACCAAGGCCGAGGAGAGGGTGGCCAGGCACTTCTGATGGCCAAGCCGCCCGCGGGCGCCGGCAGGCCCGCGTGATCCGCCTGCGCCTGGTGCGCCACGGAGAGCCGGGGTGGATCGTGGACGGCCGCGCCGTCGACGATCCGGACCTGACCGCCCGGGGCAAGGAGGAGGTCGAGGCCCTGTGCGGGGAGCTGGCCGCCGAGCGCTTCGACGCCCTCTTCGTCAGCCCCCTGCGGCGGGCCCTGCAGACCGCGGGGCCCCTGTCGCGCCGCCTCGGCCTGGAGGCGCGGGTCCGCCCCTGGCTGGCCGAGCAGGCCCCACCTGTCTTCGAGGGCCGCCCCGGGGCCGAGGTGGAGGCAGCCTTCGAGGAGGTCCGCCGCCGCCCTCCCGCCGACTGGTGGGACGGGATGCCGGGGGGCGAGCCCTTCCGGGACTTCCGCCGCCGCGTGGTGACCGGACTCGAGGGACTGCTCTCGGGGCTCGGCGCCGCCCCCTTCGACGAGGAGGGCTACCGACTCTGGCGGATACCCGAGGGGGATCTCTCCCTGCTGCTGGTCTGCCACGGCGGCACCAGCGGCGTCGTGATCTCCCACCTCCTCGGGCTGGACGCCGCGCCTTGGGAGCACGACCGCTTCCCCCTGCGCACCGGGGGCAGCGCCGTCCTCCAGACGCGGCAACTGGCTTCCGGAGAGATCTGGAGCCTGATGCAACTGGAGGGGGCCGAGCGGCTGTTCTGAGGCTGCGCTTCCGGCGAGCCCTCAGCGGAAGTCTCTACCCCCGCCGCGCCCCCTTCTTCGCCCTCTTCTTCCTCGGCGGCTTCCACTTGCGCAGGTTGCGCCTCCAGCTCTTCTGCAGCTCCGCCTTGATCGCCTTCACGTCCTTGAAGCGGTCCCCGAAGACCGACAGGTGATACCCGCCGGCGATCTGCTCGGGGCAGACGAAGAGCTCGCGGCCCGGGGGCGCCGCCTTCAGCCACAGGGCCAGCAGCTGGTCGCCGAACTCCATGCAGTCCTTGAACTCCGGCGTCAGCTTGCCGCCCCGCCCGAGGGCCGGGACCATGGCGTGATGGCCGTTGAAGGGACGGAAGTGGATCTGGTTGGCCAGCTGCACCAGGTCGGGGCGCTCCACGAGGCGCTTGAAGTAGGGCGGCGACAGGTGCTTGACCACCGCGGGGTGGGAGAAGTCCCAGGTCATCTTCAGGGGCCGCCGCTCGGCCTTCTCGAAGCCCTCGGCCAGGGCATACGCCTTCTCGGGGGTCTCGGTGCAGGTGTCTCGGTGGACCTCGATGGACACGTCCATCTCCAGCTCGCCGGCGACGCGCATGACCTCGCGGGCGCAGGCGACCGCCTCCTCGGTCCCGGTGTCGTGGTCGAGCATCTGCACGTTGACGACGCGGGCCCCGTACTTGCGGATGCGCTTGAGCTTGCGCTCCACCTCCCGGGGTCCGCCCATGTCGGTGGTGCAGGCGAAGATCAGGCCCGACTCCTCGACGACCTCCGGCGGAAACATGGTGACCCGCCCGAGGAACCCGTCGAAGCCGGCGTTGCGGATCCGGCGCAGCTTCTGGGGGATCGTCCACTCGCCGCGCTTGTCCCCGTAGCCCATCAGCGTTCCCACGGAGCACATGTGGCGCAGGACGGGCGGCTCCGCCTTCTGCTTCGCTCTCTTCTTCTTCACCCTCTTCGACTTGGCCATGGCCTGCCTTTCGTGAGGTGAGTGTGGCTACCGGCTCTTCAGATACTTCACGACTTCCGCCGCGGCCTTGCCCCCCTTTCTCGCGTGGCTCATCAGGGAGATCCCGTGGGGCCCCTTGCGGTCGATCACGGCCGGGTCGTCCTCGACCACGGCCCTGACGATCTCCAGCTTGCCGAGCATGGCCGCGGCGAAGAGGTCGATGCGGGCACCCCGGTCGAGGAGGAGCCCGGCGATGTCCCGGCGGCCCATGTGCGCCGCCGCGCCGAGGCCGGTCTCCCAGTCTCCCCCTCCCCAGTCCCAGCAGGCGTTGAGGAGGCCCGGCTCCTCGTCCAGCATGCTGGTGACGCTGTCCAGATCGCCGTGGGCGTCGTTCACGAACTGCTGCACCCGATTCGGGTCGATCGCCGGGTTCGCCGGTGACATGACCTGCTCCTTTCCCGTGTGAGCCCGTAGACTACGATCGCCGGGGCGGAGGCTCAACGGCCGGGCACCCGGGCCTCGGGCTGACAAAGGGCCCCTCCCCGTGGCGGCGGCCCGGCGGGCTCCGCTATCTTGTGGCCCCGCCCCCAACGGCAGGAGCGCATGTCCATGGCCATGACCGACGAAGAGAAGTTCCGATTCGACCTCACCGGCTTCCTGGTGAGGCCCGCCATCCTGGAGCCGCGGGAGGTCGAGGCGATCGTCGACCAGATCGACCGCATCCACCACGATCCCGGGTCGCTGCCGCCCGAGGAGCGGGCCATGCCCGGAGGGGCGGCCAGCCTGCTCATCGACCACCCGAAGGTGTTGGAGGTGCTCCACGAGATCATCGGCCCCGAGATCCGCCTGGAGGGCACCTACTGCGTGTGGCGGAAGAAGGGGGAGCGCCACGGGGATCTGCACGGAGGCGGGCCCGGGCAGATCGACCCGATCTTCGGCTACCGCTGCGCCAACGGCCGCATCCACGCCGGCATGGTGCGGGTCGTCTTCGAGCTGACCGAGGTGAGCCGGGAGGACGGGGGCACCCACTTCATCGCCGGCAGCCACAAGTCGAACTTCCCCATGCATGCCGACCACCTGTCGCTGGAGGAGGGCCGGCGCAGCGAGTTCCTGATCAGCTACGACTGCCCGGCGGGCAGCGCCGTGTTCTTCACCGAGAACCTGTGCCACGCGGGGCCGGAGTGGAAGCGGGAGACGCCGAGGGTGGCGGTCCTCAACGCCTACTCCCACCTGGCCACCCACTGGCACCGCCTGAGGATCCCCGAGGAGGTGATGGCGGCCCTGCCCCGGGAGAAGCAGGCGTACTTCCGCGAGCCCTGGATCGCCGACTTCCGCACCAGCCCGGCGACGCAGAACACGATGGAGCGCTTCCTGGGCAACGACGAGCCCACGGTGCGGCTCGATCACCAACCCTGACGGAGAGAGAGAGAAGAAGAGATGGCGGAGATCTATCGAGTCGGCGTGGTCGGATGCGGCGGCATGGGACGCTCACACACGCGGGCCTGGAGCGAGCACCCCCGGGCCGAGGTCGTGGCCCTGGCCGACGTCGACCTCGAGAGGGCCCGGGCCCTGGCCGGGGAGCACGATGTGGCGGCCGTCTTCGGCGACTACCGCGAGCTGCTTTCCAGCGAGCAGATCGACATCCTCAGCGTGCCCACCTGGCAGGGAGTCCGCGCCGAGGTGACGATCGCCGCCGCCGAGGCCGGCGTGAAGGGGGTCCTGGGCGAGAAGCCGATCGCCGCCGCCGTGGGCGAGGCGGACGACATGATCGCCGCCTGCGAGCGGGCCGGGACGAAGCTGGCCATCGGCCACCAGGGGCGGTTCGCCCCGGCGCCGAACGAGGTGCGGCGCCTGGTGGCCGCCGGGGCGATCGGCGAGCCGACCATGGTCCACCACCGCGCCAAGGCGAACGCCGGCCTGCTGAACACCGGCACCCACGCCATCGACGGCTGGCGCTACATGCTCTCCGACCCGAAGCCCCTGTGGGTGATCGGCAACACCTCGCGCACCACCGACCGCTGGGAGCGCCGCAGCCCCTGCGAGGACCTGTGCATGGGGCTGGTCTGCTTCGAGGGCGGCGTGCGCGGGGTCTACGAGGGCGACCTGCCGGAGCCGGCCGTCGACATGGCCACCGTGTACGGCACGGAGGGGCAGATCCGCTCCGAGCAGGGCGGCGTGAGACCCGGCGGCGGGCTCTTGCTGCAGAACGGGGACCAGGCCGGCTGGCAGCAGATCGAGCCACCGCCAGTGGCGGAGAACCAGTACGACGAGTTCGTCGCCTGGCTCGACGGCGAGATCGAGGAGCACCGCAGCAGCGGCGTGCAGGCCCGCTACACCCTCGAGGTGATGATGGCCATCTACGAGTCCCTGCGGGTCAAGGGCGTGGTCGAGCTGCCCCTGACCACCCGGGAGTGCCCGCTGGACATGATGATCGACGACGGCACCCTGCCCGTCCTCGTGGAGGGGCGCTACGACCTGCGCGCCCCCTTCCCGGAGCAGGCCCCCCGGGGCTAGGCGTCAGTCTCCCGGCGCCGGGGCGGCGGAGGTCCCGGCCTCCCGGACGATGGTCAGGATCTCGGTGCCGTACTTCTCCGCCTTGGCCGGGCCGATGCCGTGGGCCGTCCGCAGGGCTTCGAGGCCGGCCGGCCTGAGGGCGGCGATGTCGCGCAGCGATCGGTCGCTGGCCACCACGTAGGGCGGCACGCCGGCCTCCCGCGCCGTCTCCAGGCGCCAGGTCCGCAGGGCCTCGAAGAGGTCCCGGGCGTCCTCCTCCAGCTCGAGGGGCGGCGCCGGCCGCCGGGCGCCGGCCCGTGGAGCGGCGCGGGGTCCCCGCTCCGCTGCGGCCGGGGGCAGCAGCAGCCGGGCCGGCCGGCGCTCGTGGATCACGTCGTAGCCCTCGTCGGTGACCACCACCACGGGGCGGTCGCCACCCTGGAAGTCGACCCAGCCGGCGGTCACGCAGCGTCGCAGCAGGGTGAGGATCCACTCCTCGGCGCGCTCGGACAGGACCCCGAAGGTGGCGGTGTTGTCCAGTCCGGCCCGCTGCAGACGCAGGTCGTCGGCGCCGCGCAGCAGCCGCGCCGCGGCGCCGATGCCGAAGCGGCCGTGGACCCGGGCCACGCCGCAGAGGGCCTGGCGCACGATGGTGCTCACCTCGGCCGTGTCCGGCCCCGCGCCGTCATCCAGCTCGAGACAGACGTCGCAGCGGCCGCAGCCGGCCAGGGTCTCCTCCTCGTCCCCGAAGTAGCGCAGGATTGCGTCGTGCCGGCAGCCGCCGCCCTCGGACCACCGCATCAGCTCGAGGAAGAGGTTCCATCGGTGGGCGACCGTCTCCGGGTCGGGGACCCGGCCCTCCACGTCGCTCTCGATCAGCCGCCGGCGCAGGGCCATGTCGCCCGACGAGACCAGCAGCAGGCACAGAGCCGGGGCCCCGTCCCGGCCGGCGCGGCCGGCCTCCTGGTAGTAGGCCTCCACCGAGCCGGGCGGCGCCAGGTGGACGATGCAGCGCACGTCGGGCCGGTCGATGCCCATGCCGAAGGCGTTGGTGGCGACCACGATCTCCTGGCCGCCCCCGGAGAAGGCGCGCTGCACCGCCTCGCGGGCCTCGCCGTCCATGCCGGCGTGGTAGGCGGCGGCGTTCCAGCCCGCGGCGTCCAGCCGCGCCGCCTCCTCCTCGGTCTGGCGGCGGGTGGCGGCGTAGAGGATCGCCGTACCCCGCCCGGCTCCCGGAGCCGTCAGGGCCTCGGCCAGGGCCGAGTCGACGCGGCCCTCCCGCTCGCCCTTGCTGCGGGTCTGATGCACGCGAAAGGCGAGGCTGGGCCGGGCGAAGCCGCGCACGTGCTGCGGCGTGTCCGCGGGCAGCCCGAGACGCTCGAGGATCTCGTCGCGGACCACGGGGGTGGCGGTGGCCGTGCAGGCCAGGACCCGGGCCCCGGGCAGCAGGCCGAGGAGCTCGCCGATCTGCATGTACTCGGGGCGGAAGTCGTGGCCCCACTCGCTGATGCAGTGGGCCTCGTCGACGGCCACGAGGGGGCACTCGAGGCCGCCCACGAGCTGACGGAAGCCATCGAAGGTGAGACGCTCGGGGGCCACGTAGGCGAGCTTGTAGCGGCCCCGGGCCAGGGCCCCCATGCGCCGGCGGATCTCGCCGCCGTCGAGGGTTCCGGCCAAGTAGGTGGCGGGCACGCCCCGGGCCTCGAGGGCGGCCACCTGGTCGTGCATGAGGGCGATGAGGGGGGAGATGACCAGCGTCGTGCCCGGCAGAAGGGCCGCGGGCAGCTGGTAGGTGAGGCTCTTGCCACCGCCCGTGGGCGCCACCAGCAGGACGCGTCCCACGTCGAGCAGGGTCTCCACGGCCTCCCGCTGTCCGGGCCGGAAGCCGGTGAATCCGAAGCGCTGCAGCCCGGCGTCGAGATCGATGGCCATCACCAATTCGAAGGTCGGCCGGCTCTGGCAGCGGCGCAAGGCGGGGGCCACGGACCCTGCTTGGCGCGGCCCCGGCGCGACGGGAAGGCCCGGGCGTCCGGGCCTTCGGTGCGAGCTCAGGCGGCTGCCCGAAGCCGTGGTCAGGCGGCGCCGGGTGTCGACCGGGAGGGCTGGGAGTGCGGGCTTTCGGTGCGAGACCAGGCGGCTGCCCGTAGCAGCGGGTCACGCGGCGCCGGGCGTCGACCGGGGGCGAGGCGGCCCGGCGAGCTCGGCGATGATGAGGCCGGAAGTCCGCGCGTTCGTTGCGAGCTGCCCGAAGCCCCCGGGGCTGCGTGGTCTTGTGTGGACCGGGCCGCGGCCTACCGGGCGAGCTCGGCGATGGCGCGCACCGTCCGGTGGGGCGCTGCGGGCGCGTCCTCGGGCAGTCCCTGGCCTAGGACGTCGACCCAGACCGTGTGCAGGCCCAGCCGGCGACAGGGCTCGATCTCCCATCGGAGGTTGTCGCCCACCATCCAGGCCTGTTGCGGGGTAGCGGCCAAAGCGGCCAGGGCATGCCGGAAGACGCGCTCGTCCGGCTTGCCCGCGCCGAACTCCTCCTCGATGACGATGCTGCGGAAGAACCCGGCCAGGTCGAAGCGCTCGATCTTGGCGCGCTGGCCGGCGGCGTCGCCGTTGGTGACCAGGGCCATGGGCACCCCGGCCGAAGCGAAGTGCCGCAGGGTCTCCACGGCGCCGGCGAAGGGCCGGATCGCGGCGGTGCGCGCCTCGGTGAACGCCGCGGCCAGGCGCCGGGACAGGGACTCGGGAGCCCCGTCGTCGCCGATCGCCAAGGCGCGCAGCGCCTCGGCGACGTTGGCCCGCCTCGTGTTGGCCAGGTCCAGCCGCCCCTGCCGGTGGCGCTCGGGGTCCGACCACCAGGCGCGGGAGACCGCGGCGATCGAGCGGTGCACCCGCTCCGGCGGCACCCCCCCGAACTCTCTGGCGAACCTCCGGGTCACCTCCTCCCAGGCGGGTCCAGCCACGGCCTCGAACTCGATGATCGTGTCGTCGAGGTCGAAGAGGATCGCTTCAGGTGGTTCAGGCATCCGGTGCTCCGGGTTGGCGGCGGATCAGGGCGCGGCGATGGGGGCCCACCGAGATCAGGGAGACCGGCGTCTCGATCAGGGCCTCCAGGCGATCGACGTAGCGGCGGGCGGCGTCGGGCAGCTCCTGCCAGCGTCGGATCCCCGAGACGTCGGCGCGCCAGCCCGGAAAAGTCTGGTACACGGGCTCCGCCCGTTCCAGGTCCCGTGTGCAAGGGAAGTCGGTCGTCTCCCGGCCGCCGATCCGGTACGCCGTGCACAAGGGAATCTCGTCGAGGTACCCGAGGACGTCGAGGTTGGTCAGGGCCGCGGACGTGGCCCCCTGGAGCCGGCAGCCGTACCGGGTGGCCACGGCGTCGAAGGGGCCGACCCGCCGGGCCCGGCCGGTGGTGGCGCCGTACTCCCCGCGGTCGCCGCCGCGCCGCCGCAGCTCCTGCGCGGCCTCCCCCCTCCACTCGGTGACAAAGGGGCCGGCGCCGACGCAGCTCGAGTAGGCCTTGGCCACGGCGACGACCTCGTCCATCGACCGGGGAGGGACCCCGAGGCCGACGCAGGCGAATCCGGCCAGGGTGGAGGACGAGGTCGAGTAGGGGTAGATGCCGTGGTCGGGGTCGCGCAGGGCCCCGAGCTGGCCTTCGGCCAGGACGCGCTCGGCCGCGGCCAGCCGCCGCCTCAGGAGGGCGCCGGTGTCGCGGACCATGGGACGCAGCCGCTCGATCATCGGAGAGAGGTGATCGCAGAGGCCGTCGACGGTCACCTCCTCGCGGCCGTAGAGGTGGCGGAACAGGACGTTGCGCGAGGCCAGGGACCGGCCGAGGCGCTCCCGGAGCCAGGCAGGGTCGAAGAGGTCTCCGACCCGCACGCCGACCTTCAGGCACTTGTCGGCGTAGAAGGGCGCCATGCCGGCGCGGGTGGAGCCGAAGGCCCTGGCGCCTAGGCGCTCCTCCTCGCAGCGGTCGGCGAGGACGTGCGTGGGAAGGACGACCTGGGCCCGGTCCGAGATCACCAGATCCGGCGCCGGCACGCCGGCGGCCGTGAGCCCGTCCAGCTCCTCCAGGAGGGCCGCGGGATCGACGGCGACGCCGGGGCCGAGGAGGTTGGTCACGCCGGGGCGGAAGACGCCCGAGGGCAGCAGGTGCAGGGCGAACCGCCCGAGGTCGTTGACGATGGTGTGACCGGCGTTGCGGCCCCCCTGGAAGCGGGCCACGACGCCGGCGCCGGCGGCCAGGGCGTCGGCGATCTTGCCCTTGCCCTCGTCGCCCCAGGCGGCGCCGACGACAGCGGTGACGGGCACGGTGAATCCTCCGGTGACGGCGAAGTGTCAAGGATGCCCGCGGGGGAATCTGCAGAGGATGGTTGCATAAGCCAAGATGATTCTCTTTATACTTGCAATAAGCAAACGCGATATTGAGCCGAAGGAGGGCCGTGGAGCTTCAACAGTTGCGCGGATTCTGCGAGGTCGCCCGACAGGGCAGCTTCACGCGCGCCGCGGGCCGGTTGTTCCTGACCCAGCCGGCCGTCAGTCAGCAGATCAGGGCGCTCGAGGAGGAGCTCGGGCAGAGGCTGCTGGAGCGCGGTCGCAAGGGCGTGCGCCTCACCGCCGCCGGAGAGGCCCTGTTCCGGCGGGCCCGGTCGGTCCTGGGGGAGGTGGCGGCGGCGCGGGCCGAGCTGGAGGAGATGGGGACAGGCGTGCGCGGCCGGGTGCTGCTGGCCACGAGCGACACCAACTGCACCTACGTCCTGCCGCCGGTCCTGCGCCGATTCCGCGAGCGCTTCCCCGAGGTCGAGGTCGACATCCGCAACAAGATGTCCCCCGAGATCGGACAGCTGGTGCTGGCGGACGAGATCGACTTCGGGCTGGCGACCTTGCCGATCCGCAGTCGCGGGCTGTCGGCGGAACCGGTCTTCGAGCGCGGGGACGTATGGATCTGCCCGGCGGGGCACCCCCTCTCGCGCCGCAAGGCGGTCCTGCCGGCCACGGCGGGGCGCCATCCTCTGCTGGCCCTCGAGCGCGGCAGCCAGAGCCGCGCCCTCCTCGACGCGATGCTCCGCGGCGCCCGAGCGGCCCCGTCCATCGCCATGGAGCTGGGAAGCATCGAGATCATCAAGCGCTTCGTGGAGATCGGCTTCGGCGTCGCCCTGGTGCCGCGCGTCTCCGTGGCCGACGAGGTGGCGGCAGGACGGCTGGCGGCGGTCGACGCCCGGGGGGTGCCGCGGCGCTCCGTCGGTCTGGTGCGGCACCGGGGGCGGCCGGCGTCACCGGCCGCGGCGGCGCTGATCGAGCTGATCCGCGGGGAGCTGGCGGGGTTGCGCTACTGATCCGGGCCCTCGAGCTCGGTGCGGCCGGTGCGCCCGGGCGGGTCGTGGAGGCGCGGTCGAAGGGGAACTCCTCG
Source organism: Gemmatimonadaceae bacterium (assembly GCA_026706075.1). Classification (GTDB taxonomy): domain Bacteria; phylum Latescibacterota; class UBA2968; order UBA8231; family UBA8231; genus UBA8231. The sequence goes on along the minus strand of JAPOZM010000014.1, from coordinate 66,666 downwards.
CGGTCGTTCAGGCCGTCCCGGCCTCTTGGGGAAGGCGGAAGTCGAGGTCCATGGTCCGCTCGACCCACTTCCGCAGGTAGCGGCGGTGCGCGGCGAGGGCGGGCGCATGGGAAGGGTCGGAGGCCAGGTTGCGGGTCTCGCCGGGATCGACCTCGAGATCGAAGAGCACTTCTCGGGGCCGGCCCTCGGAGAAGGCCGCGTACTTGTGGTGCTGAGACACGACGATGCGCGCCGCGAAGGCCAGGTCCTGGTCGTCCGGGTGCAGCTCCGTGACGACGTACTCCCGTCGGGGGCCGTCACCGTCGACGGCGCCGCGCAGACTGCGGCCGACCACGCCCGGCGGGACCGGCAGCCCGGCGTAGTCGCACAGGGTGGGCAGCATGTCCAGGCCGGAGGCGAGCTGACCCCGAACCTGGCCCCGGGGGATCACCCCCGGCCACGACAGGGTGAGGGGCACGGAGACCACGCTCTCCCACATCATCAGCTTCACCACCCAGCGGTGCCGGGCCATGCCCTCCCCGTGGTCGCTGGTGAAGGCCACCAGGGTCTCCTCCTCGAGCCCGGCCTCGCGGAGGGCATCCAGGATGCGGCCCACCTCGGCGTCGGCGCGCTCGGTCAGGGCGTAGTACTCGCGCAGGTAGCGGCGCCAGTCGTGGCGGTCCCAGTCCCGAGTGAAGGTGTTCTCCGGACCGTAGTGGGTGCGCCGCCGGCAGCGGCGGATGAAGTCGGGCTCGTCGGGGGCCGGCTCGAAGCCGGGGGGCAGCGGCGGCAGTGGGTCGTCGCCTGCGGCATCGGGGGCCTGCCCCATCACCCAGTAGCAGATGTCGTGGGGGTTGATCAGGGTCACGCCGAGGAAGAAGGGTCGTTGGCGCCCCGGCCTGCGCAGGTAGCGGATCGCCGCGTCGGCGATGGCCGTGTCGCTCTCGCGGCCCAGGCGGGTGCCGACGCCCTCCGGCAGGAGCAGCTCGAAGCGGGGTCCCGCGGCGGCCGGCGAGGGGATCCCGGGCCGGATGCCGACCCAGCCCACGTCGTACCCGTGGCTCAGGAAGTGGCCGCAGAGCTCGGGCATGTCTCCGGGCCAGGGCATGCCGTTGGCCATCAGGCCGGTCTGATGGGGCGGCCGTCCCGTGGCCAGGCTGGCGCGCGAGGGACTGCAGACAGGGGCCGCGCAGTAGGCGCGAGTGAAGCGCACGCCCGACGCCGAGAGGGAGTCGAGGTGGGGGGTGCGCACCCACTCGTTGCCGGCGGCGGACTGGGCGAAGCGGGACTGCTGATCGGTAATGACGAGGAGGACGTTCGGCGGCATCCGAGGGGTGGTTCAAGGTTTGGTGGGAGGACGGCGGGATACCATATTGGCGCACGCAGAGACGGGCAACCGGGGAGCGAGAAAGATGAGTCAGGGCGGTCCCTTCGTCATGACGGACGAGGAGAAGTACTACTTCGACCTGCGGGGGTACCTGGTCGTGCGCGGGGCGCTCTCCGCCGGGCAGGTGCGGGCCTGCAACGACGCCGTCGACCACTACGCCGACAGTATCCGCACGCGTGCCACGGATGGGGGCGGCCTGGCGCGGGGTTCCGCGGCCCTGGCCGGGGGGTCCGGCCGCCGCGAGCTGACCGGGATGCTCGGCTGGCCGGCGCCCTATCGGCAGCCTTTCCGGGACCTCCTGGTACACCCCGTGGTGGTGTCGCGGCTCAACGAGATCTGTGGCCGCGGCTTCCGCCTCGACCACGGACCGCTGCTGATCGGCGCGGCGGCCGGCACCGAGGGACATCTCCTGCACGGCGCCGGCGAGCCCTTCAGCCCCGCCAACTGGTATCACCACCAGAACTCGGTGATCTCCTGCCGCGGCGTCACTGTCGCCTGGCAGCTGACCGACGTGGGCGAGGGCGACGGCGGCTTCGCGGTGGTCCCGGGCAGCCACAAGTCGCGGGAGCCCACCCCCCGGGGGGTGCGCACCGTGGAGGACGACATGGGCCTGGTGGTGCAGCCGGCCATGGCCGCGGGCGACGTGCTGTTCTTCGCCGAGACCGCCACCCACGGCACCCTGCCGTGGAAGGGCCGGGGCGAACGCCGCTCGGTGCTCTACAAGTACGCCGAGCGCGGCGCGGCCCGGGCCGTGGGCCGGCACTTCAGGCCCCGGGACCGCTACGGCGAGTGGACCGAGGAGCTCACCGAGGCTGAGCGGGCGCTCATGTACGGCCCCGGTGTACACGGCCGAATGCCGCTGCTGGAGTCGGACGGCGCCAATGTGCGCGTCGTGGACAGAGGCTGAGGGGAGGACCGCCATGGACGAGAGAGAGCGCTACTTCTGGGACCTGACGGGCTACCTCGTGGTGCCCCGGGTGCTGACCGCCGAAGAGCTGAAGGCGGCCAACGCGGCCCTCGACTTCTGCCACGACCAGAGGCTCGTGCACCACGCCGCGGAGGGTTCCCGGGCGCGGGATTCGCGGCGCCTGGGGGGCAGCGGTCACATCGGCATCAGCGCCTCCGAGGAGCTGCTCACCCTGCCGAGGCCGCACTGCGAGCCCTTCCGGCGCATGCTCGCGAACCCGGCCGTGGTGAGCCGTCTGAACGAGATGTGCGGGCAGGGCTTCCGTTTCGACCACGGACCCCACTACATCGGCGGCGTCGAGGGCACGGCGGGGCTGGTCATGCACGGCGCCGGCGAGCCCCACCGGCCGGTCGTCGCCTACCACCACCAGGCCGGCCGGGGATACTGCGCCGGGGTCACCGTGGCCTGGAACCTGGCCGACGCGGGGCCCGGCGACGGCGGTTTCGCCTGCGTCCCCGGGAGCCACAAGGCGGGGTTCCCCATGCCCCGCGGGGTGCGCACCGCGGACGACGACATGGGCCTGGTGACGCAGCCCGAGGTCAAGGCCGGGGACGTCCTGTTCTTCATGGACGGCGCTCAGAGCCACGGTACCCTGCCCTGGCGGGCCGACCACGACCGCAGGGCCGTGCTATTCAAGTACGCCGGGCGCACGGCCACGCGCACGGGCCGCTCCGCCGAGCTGGCTCCGCCGCAGATCCACTGGGGCGAGGAACTGGTGGAGGGGATGTCCGACGTGGAGCGGGCCGTCATGTACGGTCCGACCTCGGCGCCGGGCACGGACCAGGTGTTCCTCACCGTGGACGAGGACGGGACCGTGCGCCCGGGCTGAGCCCCTGTCCTGGAGGCCCTCAGATCGTTGGGCGAACCCTCTCGGCTCCCTCGAAGAGGACCTTGCGCACCGCCGCGGTAGCGCGCTCGTGGAACTCGACGGCCACCGGGTCGAAGTCCCTCTCGGGCCTCGGCGCATGGGTGAAGTGGCCGTACCGGTCCTCTCCCCGTACCAGGGCGGCGCTGTCCCACTCGCCGACCATCTGGCGGGTGCTCGTGGGCATGTAGTGCAGGGACAGGCCGATGCGCCGGTCCGGCGAGCGATTGGGGCCCGAGGCGTGGGCCAGCCGCACGTTGTGCAGCGACACCTGGCCGGCCTGCAGGGGCATGGCCACGGTCCGGGACTCGTCCACCTCGACGGCGATCTCCTGGCCCCGGGTGAGGAGGTTGTCGGGCTTGTACTCGTCCTTGTGCTGCATCATGTCCCCGCGGTGGCTGCCCGGCAGGACGCGCATGCATCCGCTATCGAGGGTAGCCGGGGACAGGGCCAGCCAGACGGTCACCAGGTCGTCCGTGTCCAGGCCCCAGTAGCGCAGGTCCTGGTGCCAGGAGACGAAGCTCTCGCTGCCCGACTCCTTGATCCAGAACAGGGTGTTCCAGCAGAGCAGGTCCGGCCCGATCAGGTCCTCCACGGCATCGAGGATGGCCGGCAGCCGCATCAGGTCGTCGACCCAGCGGAAGAGCAGGTGGGACTTGCTGCGTTGGGCGCCGGAGATCGGCTCTCCCTGGGCGGCCTCGAAGGCCTGCAAGCGGCCCCGATTCTCGGCGACCCCCGCCGGCTCGAGGACCTGCACGGGGAAGTAGTACCCGTCGCGGTGATACTGCTCGACGGCCGCGTCACTCAGGACATTCGGCATGACATCTCTCCGGCTGTAGAGTTGACCCCTGCAAGGCAGGCGGCGTTGATTCGAAGTCCGCTCACGGGAAAGGAGCGGCCGACCAGTGCCTAAGGTGCGCCGCAGGTCCGTGGGGACGCAAGGAGAGATGTCGGTCCCGCGGAGATTCGAGGGAGGATAAACGATGCCAGCCGATTCCAACGCCAGGGTTCTCGTGTACGTGGGCACCTACAACGAGGATCCCGAGAAAGGGATCTATCACTTCCTCCTCGATCCGGCCTCGGGTTCCCTGGAGCCGGCGGGCCGAACGCCGGGCGTGCCGACCCCCTTCTTCGTGCGCGTCGACGCCGCCGGCCGGCGGCTCTACGCCGCCAACGCTCTCGACGAGTGCGACGGCGTCGGGCAGGGGGCGGTGAGCGCCTTCGACATAGACCCTTCGACGGGCAGCCTGAGCTTCCTCGGCCGCCAGCCTTCGGGGGGCACCCTGCCGTGCTACATCGACTTCGACCGCGAGGGGCGGTTCCTGCTGACCGGCAACTACAACTCCGGCAGCGTCGCCGTCCTGCCCATCGAGGCCGGAGGACTCGGCCCTGCGGTAGCGACGGTGCAGCACGAGGGATCGAGCGTCGACGAGGAGCGCCAGGAGGGACCGCACGTGCACTGCATGGTTCTGGACCCCAGCGGGCGCTGGGCCCTGGCCGCCGACCTGGGAACCGACGAGGTCAGGGTTTACGGGCTCACGGGAGGGGGAGGCCTCAGGCCGGCCGATCCTCCCGCGGCTTCCAGCGCGCCGGGGGCGGGGCCGAGGCATATCGCCTTCCATCCCCGGCGGTCCGTCGCCTACGTGCTCAACGAGCTGGACACCACTCTCTCGGTCTTCGACTGGGACCCGGAGGAGGGGCGGCTCACCGAGCGGCAGACGGTCCCGGCCCTGCCCCCCGGATTCGACGGACACAACCACGCCGCCGACGTCAAGATCCTGCCCTCGGGGCGCTTCCTATACACCTCCAACCGCGGCCATGACAGCATCGCCGTCTTCGCGGTGGAAGAGGCCACCGGCTGCGTCGAGATCGTCGGTCACCAACCGGCCCAGGGGAGCTGGCCCTGGAACCTGGGCATCGATCCCACGGCGCGCTGCCTGCTGGCGGCGAATTTCGAGAGCGACTGCGTGAGCGTGTTCCGCATCGATGGTGACTCGGGGGGCCTCACCCCCACCGGAGTGCGGGCGAGAGTCCCGAAGCCGGTCTGCGTGACCATGCTCCACGGGTAGCCTCGTCCGCTCCGGACCGGATCGATCGCCTTACCCGGGGCTCCCGCGGCGGGTGACGACGACGTTTCTGCCCATCCCTTTGGCCTCGTACATGGCGGCGTCCGCCGTGGCCACGGCTTCGGCGGCGTCGGCCGGCACCCCGCTGTAGATCCCGATGGAGACCGTGCCCTCCGTGCGGTCCTCCACCTCGCTGCGCAGGCGTTCGGCCAGGGCCCTGGCCTTGGCGGGGTCGCTGCCTTCGAGGGCGACGGCGAACTCGTCCGCACCCCAGCGAACGATGACGTCGGAACGCCGAACCACACTGCGCAGGACCCTGGCCAGGGCGAGGATGAAGCGGTCCCCGGCCTCGTGTCCGCCCTCGTCGTTGATCTCCTTGAGGGTGTCGCAGTCCAGGAACAACAGGGCCAGGGGGCGGTTGGAGCGCCGCGAGGTGGCGACCATCCGGCCAAAGATCTCGTCGAATCCCCTCCGGTTGTGCAGGCCCGTGAGGGGGTCCACACGGGAGTCGATCTCCAGTTGCCGGGCTCTGGAGGCGTTGAGCCGGGCCAGGTCCCGGAACATGTCTTCGGCCACTCCACCCGGGTCCGAGGCCCCGGCGTCCTCCTCCCGGATCCAGAGAATCCGGCTGCAGCCCAGCTGCCTGGAGAGAGCCAGGAGCCGCGAAGCGGCACGCAGGAGCAGACGCCCCGTCTCCTCTGCGGGCGTCAACCAGGCCGGGTCGACGACCACTCCGCCCCCGCACATGCCGTCGGGCAGGGGCTGCCTCGAGACCCGCTCGAAGGAGGGGTTGAGCAGGGCGAAGTTGGACCCGCCGAGGCGGTAGGCGGCCCCGGAAGAACCCGGGGCCAGGCTCCGGAGACCTGCTCCTCCGTCATCGTCCCCTTCCAGGGTCTGGATGTGGACCAACAGAAGGGAGTGGAGGCGGTCTTCGCGCAGGGCCTCGGCCAGGTCGGCCTCGAGCCGGAAGGCTCCCGGGAGGAGGTTCAGGTGGTGATCCTCTGCTCGCGGCAACGGGGTGGGCTCTCGTCGGCGTGGACCTGCGAGTCTCCGATTGACGGCCCGGGGAGGATTCCCCTTCCTACCAACGGTGGACCTGGCCGTTCCCCAAAGAGATCAGGAGTCGTGGATGGCATCGAAGACAGGCTTGCGCTGCGGGGTGATCGGATACGGAGGCGCCTTCAACATGGGCCGCGCCCATCTCTCGTCGATGGAGAAGGCAGGCATGGAGGCCGTCGCGGTCTGCGATCTGGAACCCGAGCGCCGCAAGGCGGCGGAGCAGGACTTTCCGGGGATTGCCACCTATGCCCGTCCGGGAGGCATGCTGCGCCACTCCGACCTCGACCTCGTGGCCATCATCACGCCCCACAATACCCACGCAAAGCTGGCCTTGCAGGTTCTCGATGCCAAGGTCGGGGCCGTGTGCGAAAAACCGATGGCGGTCACCTCCCGAGAGGTGAAGGCGATGCTGGCGGCGGCTCGCCGCAACCGGGTGATGCTCTCCACCTTCCACAACCGCCGGTGGGATGGGGACTTCCTGCTCCTGCGGGAATTGATCCAGGAGGAGAGGATCATCGGCCGGGTCTTCCGCCTGGAAGCCGGGTTCGGAGGCTACGGCCGACAACCGGCCTGGTGGCGGGCGGACAGGACGATCTCCGGCGGAGCGATCTATGACTGGGGCGCCCACTTTACGGACTGGATCCTGGGACTGGTGAGGGACGAGATCGACTGGGTGAGCGGTTACCAGGTGAAGTGCACGGAATGGGAGGACTATACGAACGAGGACCACTCCGAGTACACCCTCAAGTTCAATGGGGGCTGCCTGGCCCACCTGGTGATCTCCAATCTGGCCATGTCCTCACGGCCGAAGTGGCGGATCCTCGGCGACCGGGGATCGATCGAAGCGGCGGCCGACGGTGCCTACCTGGTGAAGGCGCTGGTGAATGGCCGCCAGATGGAGACGCGCCTTACCCCTCCCGCCTCCAACTGGGACGCCTACTACGAGAACGTGAAGCGCCACCTTCAGGGCAGGGCCGCCCTCGCGGTGACCCCGGAGTCGGCGGCGCGGGTCATCGGCGTGCTGGAGGCGGCTAACCTCTCGGCCAGGCGCAAGGGCGGCATGCCGGTGAGACCGGCCTTCAAGTAGGAGGATGCCAGACTTGGAGGAGGTCGACTCTCAGGTCGTTGCCCGGGCCTCCAACCTGATCGGGCTGGGAGCGCGTTCGGGGGCCGTCGTTGTGGGACTGTCCGCGGTGCGGAGGACCGGGGATCTCGCCCTGGTATTCCTGGCGGCTTCCGTATCGGCGAACACTCAGGAGGAGCTCTCCCGCTTGCAGAGAGCCGGAGTGCGGGTGGTCCGCTGTCCCTCCCTGGAGCCCTTGACGGCCGCCATGGGGCGCCAGGATGCATCGGTGGTGGGAGTACGGACGGGCTCCATGGCGGCGGGGATTATTGCCCGTCTGGAGCCGGAGCCAGGCGCGGCCGGTTAGCCGTAGAGCAGAGCGAGCCGTCCATGGTGAGGCTCGTACCAAAGAGAGACCCCTCGAGGGACAGTATCACTGCTCCCTCGAGGGGTCTCTCTGGTGTTGGACGGGCGCGCGTCTAGAAGTGCATCGCGCCCCTTACGTCGACCCGGTTCTCGGCCTGACGGCGGTCGATTCGGCCCGCGGATACATCGAGATTCATCACTTCGAAAGCGGTACCTCTCAGGCCTTCGAAGCGGACCCCGAGGCGCATCTGCGAACCAGCCCCAGCGGGACCGAGCAGGGCGAAGGGTGTGACCACACCCGGCACCTGCTGGAGCCGCATGCCGTAGCCGACCTGCGCGTCCATGCGCCAGTCATCCCTCATCGATCCGAGATGGCCGATCGTCCGGAAGGCATCGTCACGCCACAGGGCCTGGGCTCCACCGCTGCCGGCACCCCAGTGGGGAGCCAGCGCCATGGACAGGCCAAGGCCGTCCGCACCCGGCGAGTAGCTGGCCATGACGCTGCCGCCGGTCTCGCTGTACTCGGAATTCAGCGCCAGGACGCGGCCCCGGGCCTCGAGGCGGAAACGTGACCTCGGGCACTCGTAGCGCAGACCGCCCGCAGCCTCGAGTCCGCCGCCGGTCTGACCGTCGCCGCCGTCAAAGCGCCCGCTCACCTCGCCGTAGGGGGTCACCTTCGCGCAACTGCTCATCTGGAAGGTGTGTGCTCCCTCGACTCCCAGACGGAAGCGTTGGGCCTCCACGGCCTGGTCGGCGATGACGCCTTCCCCTTCGGCCGTGGAGAGATTCACCATGCCGGCGTCGCCCCGCAGGGCCATGTCCAATCCGCCCATGTTGCCCAGGGACCGTCTGGCTCCGAGGACCCCCAGGCCCATGGTCAGATCGCTCTCCTCCAGGGTGCCGGTGACGCCGCGATCGTTCTCCGCGGTACCCATGCCTACGCCACCGATGGCCCAGATGTCCGTTCCCCTGGTGGGCGCGACACGCAGATACGGGTAGACGCTCGTGACGACCGTGGTCAAGGCACCCGAGCCGCTGGCGCCGTCACCCGCGAAGTCGTAGTCGGTCTCTCCCATGCTGTAAGAGACCGCCACGCCGAACTGGCCGGTCGCGGACACGCGCTTGTCGGCCCCCAGGTAGACCGAGGTCACGGTGCCGCTGTGGCTGCCGTAGTCCGGCGTCCCCTCGAACATGTTATAGTCACCGAGCCCCCAAACGGTCCAGTTGGGCAGGTTCGGATCGGACCCACCGCCGGACTCACCCATGGGAACCGCGAAGGAGGTGTTGCGCAAGGCCTGCTGCCACGACATCTCGTTCCGCGAGCCCAGCGCATACCGCAACTCGTTCTGCAAGCCAAGACTGCCTGCCCCGAGGTGCGAAGCACCCCCCTGGTCCAGGAGGGAGTAGCCGGCCAGCTTCATCATTGACGAAGCCGGCCTGGCAGCGAAGCGCGTACCGATGGCCGAGGATACACTCGCGAGCGTGGTCCGGCCGATCGCCGCCAGGGCGTCGCTGACGATCTGCGTCTCATTCGGTTCCGTGATCACGGTCACCGCAAAGCTCTGGGACGCGTCGGGACCGATGGTGTTCATGGCGGTCACCGCGATCGAGGACGAGCCCTCGATCACCGGCGAGACCGTTACCTGGGATCCGTTGACTGCAACCGTGGCGACGCCCGGGTTCGACGAGGTGGCGGTGAAGGCCATGTCGAGACCACGGAACTTGTCCGACAGGTCGACGACGCCGTCAGCCCCGCCGACATACAGGGTCATGTCGGGGATGGGAGTCACCACAACCGGCTCATCGTCGTCATCGGTGATCGTGATCGTCACCGACGAGATGGTGAATCCGGACGCGGAGCCCTCGACCACGACGGTCTCGTCATACTCGGGGACGAGCTCGGGGGGCGGCGTCAGTGTCAGGACGCCGCTGGCCGAGGTCTCCGTGGCCGCGACCGTGATCGACGGCACGGAAGCGGTGTAATCCGTGCCCTCCTCGGCCGTGCCCGACAGGGACAGGGTGATCTGGGTGTCGTTCAACAGGGCGGTACCGCCGTCGCCGAGGACGGCGGTCACGGTGATGGCCGTCTCGCCGTCGCTCTCGTCGAGGCTGTCCCTGCTGAGGCTGAGAGTGATGGCGGTGGGAGCCACGTCGTTGTCGGTGACGGTGAGCGTGATGTCACCGATGTCATAGCCGTCGGCGGTTCCCGTGAGCGTGATGGTCTTGTCTCCGTCGACGAGATTCTCATCGACGAGCGTCAGCGACAGAGATGCACTGCCGACGGTCTCGCGCTCCTCGATCCTCACGGCGCCGCCGGTCGCGCCGTTCTCGTCGCTCCCGGCTATGGCGAGGTCGATGTCGATATGGTGCAACAGGGCGGTGCTTCCGTCGCCCAGGGTGGCGGTGACGGTCAGGCTCGTCTCACCGTCCCCCTCGTCGAAGGTATCGTTGTCCACCTCAAGGGTGATGGTGGTGGGAGCCACGTCGTTGTCGGTGACGGTGAGCTCGACGTCGCCGATGTTGAAGCCGGCGGCGTTTCCGGTGAGCAGGATGATCTTGTCGCCGTCGACGAGGTTCTCCTCGATGAGCGTCAGCGACAGGGACCCGCTGGTGGAGGTCTCACCGGCGGCGATGGTGAGGCTGGCACCTGTGGCCGCATTGTCATCGCTCTCGGCCACCGCGAGAGCAACCTCGGTGTCGCTGAGCAGGGCGGTGCTTCCGTCGCCCAGGGTGGCGGTGACGGTGATGCTCGCCTCGCCGTCACCTTCGTCAAAGGTGTTGTTGTCCACGGCCAGGACGATCGAGGTGGGAGCCACGTCGTTGTCGGTGATGCCGATCGACGCCGACTCGACGGTGAACCCGTCGGCCGCACCGGCCACCTCGATGGTCTCGTTCCCTTCGGCCAGGTTGTCGTCATTGAGCGTCAGGGTCAGGGTGCCGCTGCCACCGGTAGCCCCGGCGGCGACGGTGATGGTGACGTCCGAGGCCTCGTAGTCCGAGCCCAGGGCTTCGTCGGTCCCCGACAGGGACAGGCTCACCTGTGTCTCGGTGAGCAGGGCGGTGCTGCCATCGCCCAGCGTGGCCGTCACCTCGATAGCCGTTTCCCCCGCGCCCTCATCCAGGCTGCCGGTATCGACGGCCAGGCTGATGGAGGTAGGAGCTGCATCGTCGTCGATCAGGTTGACCGTCGTCGACTCGACGGCGAACCCCTCGGCCGCACCGGAGACCTCGATGGTCTCGTCGCCCTCGGCCAGGTTGTCGTCGACCACGGAGATCGCCACCGATCCGCTGCCCGCGGTAGCCCCGGCGGCGACGGTGATGGTGACCTCGGAGGCCGTGTAGTCGGGGCCCAGGGCCTCGTCGGTCCCCGACAGGGACAGGGTAACCTGTGTCTCGGTGAGCAGGGCGGTGCTGCCGTCGCCCAGAGTGGCCGTCACCTCGATGGCCGTCTCCCCGGCGCCTTCGGCCAGGCTGGCCGGGTCTGCCACGGAGAGGGTGATGGAGGTGGGAGGCACGTCGTTGTCGGTCAGACCGATCGACGCGGACTCGACGGTGAAGCCGTCGGCCGCACCGGCCACCTCGATGGTCTCGTCCCCTTCGGCCAGGTTGTCGTCATTGGGCGTCAGGGTCAGGGTGCCGCTGCCGGCGGTCTCCCCCGCGGCGACGGCGATGGTGATCTCGACGGCCTCGTAGTCGGAGCCCAGAGCCTCGTCGGTCCCCGACACGGAGAGGGCCACCTGCGTGGCCGTCAACAGGGCGGTGCTGCCGTCGCCCAGGGTGGCCGTCACTTCCACGGCCGTCTCGCCGGCGTCCTCGCCCAGGGTGGCGGTGTTGACGGAGAGTGTGATGGAGGTGGGAGCCACGTCGTTGTCGGTGAGACCGAGCGACGTGGACTGGACCTCAAAACCTTCGGCCGCACCTGAGATCTCGATGGTCTCGTCTCCCTCGGCCAGGTTGTCGTCGACCACGGAGATCGATACCGAGCCGCTGCCATCGGTGGCGCCGGGGGCGACGGTGATCGTGACGTCGGCCGCCGTGTAGTCGGCCCCGAGAACCTCGTGGGTGCCGGACAGGGACAGGACGACCTCGGTCTCGGTAAGCAGGGCCGTGCTGCCGTCGCCCAGGGTGGCCGTCACATCCACGGCCGTGTCGCCGGCGCCCTCGTCGAGGCTGCCCGGGTCCACACTGAGTGTGATGGAGGTGGGAACCACATCGTTGTCGGTCAAGGTGATCATCGCCGAGGCGACGGTGAACCCGTCGGCGGCGCCGGCCACCTCGATGGTCTCGTCCCCTTCTCCGGCGAGGATGTCGTCGATCGGTGTCAGGGGCAGGGTGCCGCTGCCATTGGTAGCCCCGGCGGCGACGGTGACGGTGACCTCGACGTCCTCGTAGTCGGGGCCCAGATCCACATGGGTCCCTGAAAGCGACAAGGCGACCTGAGTATCGGTGATCAGGGCGGTGCTGTCGTCACCCAGGGTGGCCGTCACGTTGATGGCGGTCTCGCCTGCGCCTTCGTCCAGGGTGGCGGTATCGACGGCGAGGGAGATGGAGGTGGGCACGACATCGTTGTCGGTCAGGGTGATCGCCGCCGATTCGACGGTGAACCCGTCGGCGGCGCCGGCCACCTCGATGGTCTCGTCCCCTTCGCCGGCCAGGTTGTCGTCGTTGGGTGTCAGTGTCAGGGTGCCGCTGCCATCGGTGGCGCCGGGGGCGACGGTGATGGTTACGTCGTTCGCCGAGTAGTCGGGGCCGAGAGCCTCGTCGGTCCCCGACAGAGAGAGGGTGACCGACGTCTCGGTGATCAGGGCGGTGCTGCCGTCACCCAGGGTGGCGGTCACGTTGATGGCGGTCTCGCCGGCGCCTTCGTCCAGGGTGGCGGTATCGACGGCGAGTGTGATGGAAGTGGGCACGACATCGTTGTCGGTCAGGGTGATCGCCGCCGATTCGACGGTGAACCCGTCGGCGGCGCCGGCCACCTCGATGGTCTCGTCCCCTTCGCCGGCCAGGTTGTCGTCGTTGGGCGTCAGCGTCAGCGTCCCGCTGGCCGCGGTCTGCTCTGCCGGAACGGTGAAGGTGAGCTCCTCGGCGACGTAGTCGGGGCCCAGGGCCTCATCGGTCCCGGACAGGGAGACCGTCACCTGGGTGTCGACGATCAGGGCGGTGCTGCCGTCACCCAGGGTGGCGGTCACCTCCACGGCCGTCTCGCCGGCGCCCTCGTCCACACTGGACGTGCCCACGGTGAGGGCAATCGAGGTGGGGGCCACGTCATTGTCCGTCACGGTGAGCTCGGTCCCGGTTACCTCCAGGTCCACCGGGGTAACCGTCGCACCTGCCGTCACGGCCGAAGCTCCCTCCACGATGATGGTCTCGGGGGTATCTCCCTCGGCCAGATTGTCGTCGTTCAGGGAGATTGACAGGATCGTGCTGGCCTGGGTCTCGCCGGCGGCGATGGTGATCGTCTCCGGGGACTCGGCCGTGTAGTCGCGGCCTTCCGCCTGCTCTGCCGTACCGGCATCGGAAATCGAGACCTCTACCGGCGTGTTGATTGCCCACGCCCTGTCCAGGGTGGCCGTCACCGTGACCGCCGCAACACCATCTCCCTCACCAAGGTTGGTCCGGTCGACTGTGAGCGTGACCGCCGGCGGGGGACCAACGTCGACTGGTGCGTCGGCCACCGCGGGTTCGCTCTCATTGTCGCCGGCAGGGGGGGTGGCGGTAACCGAGTACGTATAGGTCGTCCCCACCGTGAAAGATTCATCGACGAATGTATTGATCCCGGCATTGACCGAGCCCACCAGCATAGGCTCGGCGTCGTCGGCGCCCTGGCGGTAGATGAGGTAGTCATCCACGCCATTGATACCCGCAAAGGAGCCGCCCGAGGTGAAGTCGCCGGTGCCGACGGGAACGCTGCTGATCCGGTCGGAATCCGACAGCTCCCAGGAGACGGTGATGCCCGTTCCTTCGGCATTGATCTCGGCACGTACCCCAGTGACCGACTCCGGCGTACGCTCCGCCTCGCCAGCTACTTGAGCCGTAGCCGGCAGACTCGTCCAAAGGAAGGTGCTCAACCCTATCGGGATCAGCCTCCCAATCAATCCTCTGCTATGCGACATTTCTGAGATCCTTTCTGAGTCGACTCGGATTTTTCTCGGTCGGGAACGGAACCACGCGCGGGATTGCCGTGGAAGGCCGTCCCGGACAATGGTTCAAGTGGGCCAGGGCCACGGCCCTGCAGGATGGGCGGTCGAACCCGAGCCCGGTGTCCTGCGGTCTCAGCCGCGGTCGATCAACCAGCCGGCCCCGCTGGTGGCCTCCGGCGCGGCCACTATGGCCACGGAGGGGGGTATCCAACGGCGGGAACCCGCCAGGGGAGGAACGTCCCACAAGAGCGTAGAAGGGCTGAAGAATCGGACCCGGGCCAAGGGTTACCAGCACCGGGGCCCTGTCGAAGTCCTGGCCTGGCTGCCTGTGGAGCTCAACCCAGCCGGGCGCATCTGGATTCAGCATGAGCCTAGCACCACTGGGCCGTGAACCGACCGTATCGAACCGGGAGGGGCCTTGCGGGAGGCAAGGCCGCCGCTGGGTTCGGAATGGGAAGATCCGCTGAGGAATTGGGACGGCGTCACCATGTCGTTTGGGGAGCCGACGCCCCCGCGCCTGGAGAGGTGTCCAAGCGACCAAGTGCGCTGGACGCGCGAGGGAGGACAGCAGATATGCAATCTACGAGTCCAGGTTAATTCGGAAACGGTGCGGCCCCCCGCTGGAAGGCAACCTGCACCAGACGCGGCGCACCCAACCCTACCCAATTGGTAGCGTATGACTAGGCAACGCCGAGGAATATAGCGATCGTCCCAAAATACAGCAAGTAGCCGCACAAATCAAGGAATCGGGGGCTTCGAGACCCCTGTTTCGGGAGGATCAGGGCCGCCCGGGGCGCCGTTCGTCGGACCGTGGAGAGCCGGACTCGAACTCAAGGGCCTTCCCTCGGGCCGGGGGCCCGTCGCCCGCCTCGAACAGCAGGCTCAGGTCCAGGGCCGGTGCCGAGTGGGTGAGGGCACCCACGGAGATCCAGTCGACCCCGGTCTCGGCCACGGAGCGGACCTCCTCGAGGGTGATGCCGCCGGTGGCCTCGGTCTCCACGCCCGCCGCGGCGGTCTGCACGAGCCGCACGCAGTCAGCCATCGTGGTCCGGGGCATGTTGTCGAGGAGGATCCGGTCCGGCCGGCCCCGGGGCCCGGCCCCCACCAGGGCCCGAACCTCCTCGAGGGTTTCCGCCTCACACATGATCGGGGTCCGCTCACATCCAGGCTTCGTGGTCCCCGCCCGCGCCCGGTGGACCGCCTCGACCACCCCCCCGGCGGCGTGGGCGTGGTTCTCCTTGATGAGCACGGCGTCGTGCAGCCCGAAACGGTGACTGAAGCCGCCTCCGCTGCGTACCGCCTCCTTCTGCAGGCGCCGCAGGCCGGGGGTGGTCTTGCGGGTATCCGTGATGCGGGCCCGGGTCCCCCTCACGGCATCGACGTAGATCCGCGTCAGGGAGGCGATGCCCGACAACTGCTGAAGCAGGTTGAGAGCGGTGCGTTCGCCTACGAGGATAGGGGCGGCGGGGCCACTCAGGTGGAGGATGGTGGCGCCCGGGACCAGGGCGTCGCCATCGGCCACGGCGGCGTCGACCGATATCCGTGGATGGAGCCGCCGGAAGACCAGGATCGCCGCCTGCACGCCGGCCACGACCCCGGCGCCGCGGGACAGGATCCGGGCGCGGGCCTGCACGGCGCCGCCCACCGTCCAACGGGTGGTGACGTCCGCATCGGGGTCGAGGCCGCCGCCGAGATCCTCACGCAGGGCGCGCTCCACGATCTCCAGCAGGCCAGGGTCGCCCTTCATCCAGGGACCTCCGCCCGTGCAGCGGACCTGGCGTCGGGGGGCTCGTAGTCGTGGAGGAGACCCAGTCGCTCCAGAAGCGGCATGAAGGCGAAGAGGTCCTTCAGCATGTAAGTGGAGACCTGATCCTCGTCGACGAGCCAGCGGAAGAGCCGGTACCCCGCATCGAGCAGGTTGGCCTCGCCGGTCTGCTCGTGGGCCCAGGCCAGGGGCCCGAGAAGCATGACCGTCGAGGTGTGGGGATCGGCCGAGATGGGAGCTTCCTTGTAATAGAATAGGCCTTCCGGGGTGCGGCCCTTCCGGGACAGGAAGCGGAGGCCGTCCAAGAGCATCCTTCGTGCCCGCTCTTCGCCGGTGGCGGCATGGTATAGCTGCAGCCCCTGGAGAACGCCGGAGACCATGAAGGGGGTCTCGCCCAGGTTGTGCGTGCCGATGCGATCGCGCCAGCGGCCCTGCTCGTCCTGCCAGACCTCGAGCAGGTCGACGAGGGCCTCCATGGCGGGCAGGAAGCGGTCCTCCGGGAAGGCGTCGTAGTAGGTCCCCATCCCCGTCAGGGCCCATCCCACACTGCGGGTCGAGAACGGCCAGGGGACGGGCTCGCCGGCGGCCGCTGCGGCCGCTCGTTCGGCTGTGAGCTCCTGCTTCCAGTGATAGGGTGCCGCGCGGCGGCAATAGTCGGCGCACATCTCGGCGACCTGCCGGGCGCGGGGACAGCCGGTGAGGAAGTGGTAGTCCAGGAGCGACCCGAGCCAGGTGTGGCTCGTGCGAGGTCCGGTCAGGTCGGTCTCGTCGGTCGTGGCATAGTGGTGGTTCTGCGACCACTGGAAGTACGGTCCGCCGACCCACTCCGGATGCTCTGACTGGTGGTGCACGGTGTCCACGTCCATGAGGTGGCGAACCGCGGCCTCGCCCTCCCAGAAGAGACGCTGGTCGCCCGAGCGCAGGTACTGCCGCAGGATCGAGCGCGGCAGCTCGTACGCCAGGTTCTCGGTGGTCCGTGTCACGGTGCGGCCATCGGGGAGGCTCTCCAGGCGCACCTCGTCGCCGTCGTTGAGAATGCCCCGGCCACTCGGCGTGCGGCAGAACCGCCGCAGTTTCGCCTCCAGCGGCCAGCAGGCCTCCGAGAAAGGGGCGAAGGGCCCCAAGACACCGGTCTCGGAGTAGCGGCTGGAAGGCAGTTGGAGCAGCAGCGGCATCTCCGCGGCGAGGCAGAAGCGGTCGACCTCGGCCGCGTCGGCCGCCCGGGGGCCGAAGTGCAGGTAGACCTCGTGGGTCCGCGCCATGCCCTGGGGCAACCGCAGTGGTCCGTCGTGGCCGGCGCCGCCGGCATAGTCGATCTCCGTGTACCTGCGTCCGGGGCCGCTCCCGGCGTCGGCCAGACCGGAGAGATCCGGGTACAAATCCAGGCACAGGCGGTCGTCCTCGAAGGCCCATCTCTTCGGATAGCTCTGGAAAGGGCGTCGAAGCTTGCAGGTCACCCCGGCCTCGGCGTCGGCGACGTGCAGCCACCCGAGGCCGTTCGTCCGCAGGTCGGTGCGGTGGCCGGTCCCCCAGCGCAGGCAGTGGCGCTCGAGGTTCCATTGCGTCAGATCGATTCTGTCCGTGGGCGCCAGATCGATGGGCTCGTGGAAGGCCCATCCCGAGACCTGGGAGCCCACCAGGGCCCGGCGCCGAGTCACCGCCAGGGCCAGGGGCAGCTGCAGCGCGAGCCTGCGGAGGAACAGCTCGGAGCGGTGGTCGAGGTCGTGGACGAAGGTGAAGTCGATGCGCACGAAGGGCTGATGGGCGAAGCAGATGATGCGGGCCTCGAAGCCCAGGAAGGGACCCGCCGAACCGGTGAAACGGCCCCGGCAGCGGACCACGAGGCGCAGGGGATTCGCCGCCTCGATCCCGGCCTCTTCGATCCGGCCGGAACAGGCGTTCCCCTCTCCGTCCCAAGCCGTCAGGTCCCCCTCGTCTCCCATGGCGAGGAATTCGCGACGTCCCCTGGAGACGGATCGGATCAGACGGCGCCCCCGGCGGCCGATGCGCAGGGCCAGCGCGCCCGTGACCACATCGATGGAGTCGCGGCGGACTTCGGCGTGCAGCGGCGAACTGAAGTCACGCGGCTCGGCCTGCGGATCGATCCGTAGGCCGAGCCGCTCCTGCGCCCCGATCTCCACCTGCAGATCGACAAGGGCCCAGCGCACCGAGCCGTCCGGCCAGCGGGCGCCCACGTGGGCCCGTGCCGGCAGGGCCTGGGCGTCCTCGGTGGAAACGCCCAGGCCTTCCGTCACTCTCAGTTCGCCGGGAGCAAAGGGCAGGCCCGCGGTAACCGGCCAGCGGCTCCTCGCAACGCCGGCGGGCTCGAGAATGTGAGCGGAAAGGGTCGGCACCTTGGTAGCTCGGGCGATGATACCAACAATGGACACCGCCGGCAAAGGGGCGGGGTGACACGGAGACCGGGGGACTTCTACATTAAATCCCCACAGTCTACGGGAGGGACATGACGAGAAGGACAGGCCGGTACATCGGTTGGGCCGAGCTGGAGCCCTCGGGGTCGGTGATGGCGGGCAGCGTGGGGACCTATACCCTCACCTACCACGTCGGCGAGTACGGGATCGACGACGGCGGAACCCTCAAGATCGCCTGGCGCTTCGCCTCGGACTGGGGCCGGCCCCAGAGCGAGGACCCCACGGCCCTCGACTACTGCACGGTCACCACCGACGGCCCCGGACGGATTTCTCACCGCTGGGACCCCAAGGGCTACGTCCGGCCCTGGCAGAAGTGCCTGGTCATCGATGTCGCGGAGTGGGCCCTGTCCCGGGGAGACAGGATCACGGTGGTGTACGGGGACCGCTCCGGAGGCTCGGAGGGAACGGTGGCCCAGACCTTCCAGGAGAGGACCTTCGAGTTCAAGGTCTGCGTCGACCCCTTCGGCACCGGGCGATTCATCGAGATCGAGGACCAGCCCGTGGTCGAGATCGTGCCGGCCTCCCCGGCGAGGCTGGTCCTGACCGCTCCCACCCGGGTCGTCCGGGACAAGCCCTTCGCCCTCGGCGTCAAGCTCGAGGACGAGTGGGGGAACCCCGTCCGCGGCCACCAGGGCAGGGTGGCGCTGGACCCCGGCGGCCTCGAGGGCGTCCCGGCAGAGGTCGTCTTCACCGGGTTGGAGGAGGGCGTCCTGCGGATCCCGGAGGTCTCGGCGGAAGCGGCCGGCACCTACCGGGTCAGCGCTCGCAGCGGCTCCCGGAGAGCCCGGAGCAATCCCGTGGTCTGCGTCGACGCCGAGGAGCGTTATGCGCCGTACTGGGGGGACCTGCACGGCCAGAGCGAGGAGACGGTGGGCACCAACAGCCTCGAGGACTACCTCCTCTTCGCCCGCGACGTGGCCCTCCTCGACTTCGCCGGCCACCAGGGGAACGACTTCCAGATCACCCCGGCCTTCTGGGACCGCATCGGCCGGAGGGCGCGCGAGTTCGACGCCCCGGAGCGTTTCGTCTTCTTCCCCGGCTACGAGTGGTCGGCCACGACGCCCGCCGGGGGGGACCGCAACGTCTACTACCTCGACGACGGGCTCCCCATCCACCGAACCAGCCACTGGCAGGTGGACGATCGGGAAGACCTGGACAGCGACCGCTACCCGGTGGAGGAGCTGTTCGCCGAGCTGCGCCGGGGGGGACCGGCCCTCGTCGTGCCCCACATCGGGGGCCGCCCGGCCAACCTGCGGTACCACGATCCCGAGCTGGAACCGGTCATCGAGATCTACTCGGCCTGGGGCCAGTTCGAGTGGCTCCTCGAGGAGGCCCTGGAGCGCGGCTGCCGGGTCGGCTTCGTCGCCGGCTCCGACGACCACAAGGGGCGTCCGGGGGCCAGCTATCCAGGCGCCGCCTCCTTCGGCGTGTACGGGGGGCTCACCTGCGTGCTGGCCGCCGAGCTGACGAGGAAGGGCGTATGGGAGGCGCTCAAGGCCCGGCGCTGCTATGCCACCACCGGCCGGAGAATCGATCTGGACGTGCGCGCCCAGAACGGCACCCGCTGGATCGGAGAGGCCTTCGACGCCGACCACATCCAGCTCTCGGTCTCCATCCGGGGCACCGCCGACCTCGAAGAGGTGCTCGTCATGCGCGGAACGGAGTGCGTCCACAGCTACCCCGAGCCCCTCGAGCGGAACCCGGACCGGCTTCGCGTCGTCTGGAGCGGAGCCCGCATCCGGGGCCGCGACCGCATGGCGCGATGGGACGGATCCCTCACCCTTGATGGAGGCAGAATCCTCTCGGCCGAGGGGTACGCCTTCGACAGCGCCGCCGAGGGCATCGTCGAGCAGACAGGAGAGCGGGTGGCCTGGCGATCTGTCACCTCCGGAGACGAGGACGGCGTTCTCCTCGACATCGAAGCCGGGCCCGGGGCCAGGCTCCGCTTCGAGACGGGGATCGCCCGCTTCGAGGTGCCCCTGGGGGAGGTCACCGGGACGCCCTGGGTGCACCGCGCGGGAGGGGAGGGCCTCCAGGTCCGGGTCGAGCGGGCGCCGATCGGCTGCGGAGGCAGTTGCCGTTTCGAGTTCTCCGAGCCGGTTCCCGCCGCCGCCGGCCCTCATCCCTACTACGTCCGGGTAACCCAGACCGACGGATCGCGCGCCTGGACGAGTCCCTTCTACGTGAGCTCGTGACGACCGTCGTCCACGTCACCCACGAGGCGGTCCACAAGGTCGGCGGCATCGGCGCCGTGCTCACGGGCCTGCTCACCACCGAGTCTTGTCGGCGGGCGGTCGAGCGGACGATTCTCGTGGGGCCGCTCATCGAGCGTCCGGGGAGCGAGGCCCTGGGCCCGGAGGGCACCCTCCTCCACGACAGCCGGAACGGGGTGCGCTCCGACACGGCGGGGGAGGCGCTGTCCAGGGTGGAGGCCCGCCGCGGAGTGCGCCTCCTCTACGGCCGGCGGCGGCTCCGGTGCCCGGACGGTGCCGCGGTGGAACCGGAGGTGCTCCTCGTCGACGTGGAGGGGGGCGCCCCCCAAGGACTGGATCTCTTCAAGCACCAGCTCTACCAGGCCTTCGGACTCGCCTCCGACCGCTATGAAGGGGAGTGGGAGTACGAGCTCTACGTACGTCTGGCGGAGCCCGCGTACGAGGCCGCCATCGCCCTCCTCGGCGACCGCCGCGGGCGGCCGCTGCACATCCTCGCCCACGAGTTCATGGGACTGCCCACGGCCTTCAAGGCCCTCCTGGCCAACGAGTCCGGGGTGTACACCCTGTTCTACGCCCACGAGGTGGCCACCGCCCGGCGCCTCGTGGAGAGAGGCCGGGGAGGGGACGCCCGCTTCTATGGAGCCTTGCGCTCGGCCCCCCTCTCCGGGAGCTTCGTGGAGGATGTCTTCGGTCCCCAGGACGACTTCTTCAAGCACGCCCTCATCTCCCGGGCCTGGCGCTGTCACGCGGTGCTCGCCGTCGGCGATCTCGTCGTCGAGGAGCTGCGTTTCCTCGGCCGGGAGTTCGCAGGCCTCGAGATCGACCGGGTCTACAACGGCCTGCCCCCCCCGCCGGCCCTCGCCCCGGCGGACCGGCGCCGGGCGCGGGAGAGCCTCGCAGAGCTCATCGAGAGCCTGCTGGGCTGCCGGCCCCGCGGGGTCTTCACCCACGTGGGACGGCTCGTGCCGAGCAAGGGGTTCTGGCGGGATCTGCAGGTCCTGGAGGGGCTCGAGGCCGTGGCGCCGCCGTCGACAGGCCCCTGGGCGCTGATCGTCCTCGCCACCGATGCGGAGCCCCGTCCATCGGAGGCGGTGGCGGCCATGCGCGCCGAGTACGGATGGCCCATCGCCCATCGCGAGGGCCCTCCCGATCTGACCCCGGGGGAGCTGGGCTTCGACCTGCGGGTGAGAGACCACAACGCCCGCAGCCGTCGGACGAAGGTGGTGTTCTTCAATCAGTTCGGTTTCGACGCCGGGAGCACCGGGGGCGCCGTTCCCCCGGGGATGGGCCTCGAGGACCTGCGGCGGGGCAGTGACGCCGAGTTCGGGCTGTCGACCTACGAGCCCTTCGGCATCGCCCAGGTGGAGGCCCTCGCCTTCGGCGCCCTGAGCGTCGTCAGCGATGCCTGCGGATGCGTCGGCTTCCTGCGCCAGGCGACGGCCCCCGGGAAGCCGGCCACCCACGTCTGCGGCGGCTACACACTCCGGGGCGGGGCGGGCCCGGCAGAGGGCGCCGATCCGGCGGCCTTCCTCGATCTGGACGACGGCTTCCTGGAGGCCGGCGAGCGCGCCTGCGGCGCGGCGGTGGCCTCGGCCCTGGCCGACGCGCTTCCCACCTCCGACGCCGAAGGGGAGCGGCTGCTGGAAGCCGGCCACGAGGCGGCCTCGGGGATGGGCTGGGAGAGGATCGTGGCCGGGAGGTTCCTGCCGGTCCTGCGGCGCCTCGAGAAGGCAGGGTCCGCACGGTGATGCAGCGAAGCGGGAGCCGCCGCCCCGGGCGCACCCCGAAGGCCGCCGAATGGGCGTCGCTCGCGGCCCTGGCCCTCTGCCTCGGCTGCGGCTTTCCGGGACGAAGCGCCCCCCGGCCAGCCGATGCCGAAGCCTCCCTTGGCAGGCTCCTCGGCGACTGGCCCCACCAGGGCCGGACGGTGACCATCGCCGGGTTCCGGCACGCCGACGGCAGGACCTCGGTCGAGACCGAGGCTCTCGACGAGGCGTGGCTCTCGGCTGCGGTGCGCGCCGGGGTGCTGACTCTGCCCGACGCCGGCATCACCGGCTCGGCCTCGGCGGCGGACCTCGACTGGTCGGGCGAGGCCTCTCTGCCCGACGACTGGCGGGAACTGCCGGGCGACCTGGTGGCCGGCGGCCAGCTGCGCGTCGAGCCGCCCTGGGCCTACCTGCGCCTGGTGGTGGCCGATCCCCTGACCGGCCGGGTGCATCAGGATCACGGCACCAGGATCGCCGAGCGCGACCTGGTCCGTCTCGTCCGGGACCGAAGCCGCCGCCTGACCGGTGTCGCCGCCGAGGTGGCGAGACCGATCGAGATCGAGCTGCACCTGCTGGTGCGGCGTGAAGAGGGGGGGTTCCCGGAGAGGATCGACTTCGAGGAGGGGGGCCTGCTGGCCGTGGACGACCGATTCCAGCTGCGCTACCGGGCCGACCGGGACTGCGAGGTCTTCGTCTTCCTGCTGCTGTCCGACGGCTCGAGGCAACCGTTGGGAGGTGGGGCCACGATCTACGGGGGAAGATGGTATTGCGCCCCCGGCGAGAACGCCTGGCACACCCTCTCCCGGGACGATCTGGTCCACACTCTCTACTTCCTGGCCGCGCCGCGCATCGAGGAGGATCGAAGCACCCTGTGGGAAGATCTCGATCAGCTGCAGTCAGAGGGGCGTCTCGACCGGTTCGTCGGCCTCGACCTGGTGGACGCCGCAGTGGCCCGCCTGCTGCAGCGCACCGCGGGGGCCGACTCCATCGCGGTCAGCCGCGGCGCCGAAGGGGTGGAGAGGGGAGAGAAGGAGCGTTTCGTCTACGACGACGGCACATCCTTCGACAGCCGCGGGGAGCGCCTCGAGGGCACGGTCATCGCCCGCGCCTACAGCGCCCTTGTCCGCTACCGGTAAGACGTGATCTACCTGGACCACAACGCCACGACGCCGGTGCGGCCCGAGGTCCGGGAGGCGATGTGGCCGTACCTCGGCGAGGAGTTCGGCAATCCTTCCAGCCGCCACGGCCCGGGACGGAGGGCCCGCGAAGCCGTCGAGAGGGCCCGCGGACAGATCGCCCGGCTCCTCGCCTGCGATCCGGCGGAGATCCACTTCACCAGCGGCGGGACCGAGGCCGACAACTGGGCCCTGCGAGGCACGTCGGCCTCCTCGCAGGGCTCCGTCGTCGTCTCCTCCGTGGAGCACCACGCTGTCCTCCACGCCGCCGGCGAGCTGGCGCGGGCCGGCCGCGAGGTCGTGGTCCTCCCCGTGGACGGGGCGGGCCGGGTCGATCCGGAGCGGGTCCTGGAGGCGTCCGAAGGCGCCGCGGTGGTCTCCCTCATCCTGGCCAACAACGAGACCGGGACGATCCAGCCGGTGGCCGGGATCGGCGCCGTCCTGCGCCAACGCGGGGTTCCCTTCCACGTCGACGCCGTGCAGGCCTTCGGCAAGATCCCCACCAGGGTCGACGACCTGGAGGCGGACCTGGTCTCCCTCTCGGCCCACAAGATCAACGGTCCCAAGGGCGTGGGCGCCCTCTACGTGCGCAGCGGCACCTCCCTGGAGCCCTGGCAGGTCGGGGGCGGGCACGAGCACGGGCTGCGAGCCGGCACCGAGAACGTGGCGGCCATCGTCGGCTTCGGCGCCGCCGCCGCGATCCGGCGGGAGGAGATGGCGAGCCAGGAGCGGCGGCACGGGCGCCTCAGGGACCGCCTGGAGTCGGCCCTGCGGGAGCGCATCGGTGACGTGGTCGTCCACGGCCACCGGGTGCACCGGTTGAGCAACACCCTCAACCTCTCCTTCCGCGGCGTCGAGGCCGAGGCGATCCTCGTCGGCCTCGACCTGGAGGGGATCTGCGCCTCGAGCGGCTCGGCGTGCACCGAGGGCGCGGCCGATCCCTCCCATGTCCTGCTGGCCATGGGCGTCGAGCCGCGGCTGGCGGCCGGGGCCGTGCGCTTCAGTCTGGGGTGGGGCAACGACGAGGCCGGGATCGACCGCGTCGTCGAGGTCCTGCCGGCGATCGTGGCGCGTTTGCGGGACCTCTCGGTGTTCTGAAGCGGTGCCGCGCACGGGGTGGCCCGGGGCGGCGTCCCCTCACCCGCGCCGGTAGCTTACGAAACGCAGCCTCCCCTCCTCCCTCTCTTCCGTGACCGTCCATTCCCGGGCCGGCCACTCGGGGAATCGGGTCTCTCCCTCCACGCGGTCCGGCACGTGGGTCAGGATCATCTCGTGCGCCAGGGGAAGGGCCTCGGTGTAGACGCTCGCGCCCCCGCACACGAAGACCCGGCGCCGTCCGGCGAGGCGGCAGTGCTCGAGGGCGGACTCCAGGTCCGGGAAGGGCCGCATCCCCTCCACGGCGGAGTAGTCGGTCCTGCGGGTCAGCACCAGGTTGGCACGCCCGGGCAGCGGTCTGCGCGGCAGGGACTCGTACGTGCGCCTCCCCATGAGACAGGCGTGACCCATGGTGGTACGCATGAAGTGGCGCATGTCCTCCGGGTAGTGCCAGGGCAGGCCGCCGCCGCGGCCGATCACCAGATCGGGGGAGACCGCCGCGATGAGGCAGATCTTCATGCCGCGGAGGGATTGAAGAACCGCCGCAAGTCATCGCGCTGCTCCTCACGGGCGGCGCGCACCGTGCCGTCGAAAACGACCCGTCCCCCGTCGAGCATGACGAGCTGGCCGTCGAGGCGCTCGATGCTCAGCAGCTCGTGGGTGACGACGACGACCGTCGTCCCCTGTCCCCGGTTCAGGGAGAGCAGCAGGCGGTCGATGCCGGCAGCGGTCACCGGGTCGAGGCCGGCGCCGGGCTCGTCGCAGAACAGCACCTCCGGCTCGAGGGCCATGGCGCGGGCCAGGGCGGCGCGCTTGCGCATGCCCCCCGACAGCTCGCTCGGCAGCTTGCCGCCGTTCCCCGCCAGGCCGACGAGTCTCAGACGGGTGTCGACGATGTCGTCGATCAGGGCCGGCTCCAGGTCGGTGTGCATCTGCAGGGGCAGACCGACGTTCTCCGCCACCGTCAGGGAGCCGAGCATGGCGCCGTACTGGAACATCACCCCCACCCGCTTCAGCAGGGCGTCGCGCTCGGCCTCGGCCAGCTCGTGAAGGGGCTCCCCGAGCAGGCCCAGATCACCGGAGCGGGGGGAGACGAGGCCGATGACCGTCTTCAGCAGCGTGCTCTTTCCGCAACCCGAGCCGCCGACGATGCAAGTCATGTCGCCGCGGTGGACGGTGAGGTCGACGCCGTCGAGAACCGGCGGCGCCTGCTCTCCGTAGGCCACGGAGAGGCCGCGGACCTCGACCACGGGTTCGCCGTGCGGGAGTCCCCCGGCGGGTGGAGGTGCGGCGGTCACAGGTAGAAGACCAGGCCCCAGGTGAGGTCGAGGACGATGATTGCGAAGATCGATGAGACCACCGAGGAGGTGGTCGCCGCCCCGACGCCGGCGGCGCCGCCTCCCGCCTGCAAACCCCGGTAGACGGAGACGACGGTGATGATCCAGGCGAAGGAGAGGGACTTCACCAGGCCGGTGAGGACGTCCTTCAGCAGCAGGGCGCTCTGCACCCTCCCGGCGAAGGCCGCGAGGGATATGTCGAGGGAGAGGACCCCCGTCACCGTACCGCCCAGGAGACCGACGAAGTCGGCGGCGATCGTCAGCAGGGGAAGGGTGAGGAGCATGGCCCACATCTTCGGCACGGCCACGAGCCGCAGCGGGTCGAGGGCCATGGTGCGCAGGGCGTCGATCTCCTCGTTGAACTTCATCGAGGCGATCTCGGCGGCGAAGGCCGACCCCGAGCGGCCGGCGATCACGATCGCCGTCATCAGCGGGCCCAGCTCGCGGGTGATGCCGATGGAAAGGAGATCGGCCACCAGCACATTGGCCCCGAAGCGGCGCAGCTGGGCCGCCGCCTGCAGGGTGGAGACGCCACCCACCAGGAAGAGGATGACGGCGACGATGGGCAGACCATCCGCTCCGACGACGGCGGCCTGCCGGACAGAGTCCCCGGGGCGCACGCCCCGGCGCCGCAGGAGGGCGGAGCCCGCGGCCCAGGTCAGGTCGGAGGCGAGGTACAGGAAATCGCGGATCCCCTGGAACGCGTCCAGGGACCGCTCCCCGAGGCGCTCGAGGGGTCCCATCTCCTTCCCCGCGGCGTCGACGGCCGGCCCGGGGCCCGCGCCGACACTGTCGATCAGGGCCTGCACCGATGCCGGGGCCGCGGCCAGGTGCAGCCCGCAGCCGGCCTCGGATGCCAGGGACGGCAGACGCCGCAGCCATACGGCGCCCACCGTGTCGAGGCGGGTGATCCCCGACAGGTCGACGGTCAGCTCGGCGTGGGGGCTGTGGCCGAGGAGCCGCCGGATCTGCCGGGAGCCTGCCGCCACCGACTCAACGGTGCAGGCCCCGGTGATGCGGAGGCGGCCGCCGGCATCGGGCTGCACGTCCACGTGTCAGAACAGCCGGGAGAAGCGCAGCAGGACCTGCTCGCGGGAGGCCAGCCGGCGCAGCCCCTGCGTCCGTTCGAGATCGGCGATGATGTCGAGGTTGATGAAGCTCGTCAGGGCGATGCGCAGGCGGTTCTCCCAAGTGAAGAACCACTCCTGCGAGTCCCGCGAGCTCAGGAGGATGTCGAACTCCGAGTCGAGGCTGACCAGCCTCGACAGGCGGGCGTCGAGGATCACCAGGGCCTCGACGCCGGAGGTGGAGGAGCTCTTGAACTCGGTGGCCCTCACGGGCTTCGAGCTGGCGCTGATCTCGTAGAAGTCCTTGTACAGCTCCTGGAGCGATCCGACGCCCAGCCGCAGGTCGGTGTTCAGGGCGAAGTACCGGAAGACCCGGGAGTTGATGCCGATGCCCTCGCGGAAGGTGATCGGCGAGAACGAGGGCGCTGTCGTGAGTATCGTGATCCCCCGAAGGGTGTCGACGCGGCCGCTCCTCGACGTCCGGATCACGTCGCGAGGTATACGGAAGCGCGTCTCCGAAGGGAAGACGTTCGAGCTGACCACGCCGCGCAGGTAGGGACCGATACGAGGCGACAATCGGAAGATGTAGGTGGCTCGCCCCTCGGCGCGGTCGATGCCCTTCTGCAGCTCGTGGTCTTCCTGCCAGTTGGCGCCCTGCTCGACCAGGAGCCGGAGGCTGGCGAAGTGGCGGTCGGTGTTGTAGCGCGTGTGATTGAAGAGCTGGAAGACCAGGTTGGCGCTCGTCAGGTTGTCGCCTGCCGTCTTCTGCGAGGTATTCACCCGGACGGAGCCGGAGACCTCGGTCTGGGCGAGGAGGGCGTCGGTGGCGCGGGGCACCAGGGCATGCAGTACCGGACGCTGGTAGAAGGAGGTGAACTCCCCCGACTCGCTGTCGTAGACGAGGTTGCGCCGAGTCACGACGCCCGGCAGCAACTGCACGCTGAACTTGTCGATGGTGGCGAAGGAGCCGCCCAGGCGCACGACGCTGTAGACCCCGGGCGGCAGGATCCAGGTGCGCACCCGTTCGCCGCGCTCCTCCTCGATGCCGAAGCCGGGTCCATAGCTCTCGCCGCTCTCGTCGAAGATCTCGTAGCTCTCGTTGACCGAGGTCCGCGTCCGGTCGATGACGTCGATGACCAGGGCCGACCAGGTCGGCTTCAGCAGCGTCGTCTCGCCCTCGAAGATCGGCACGTCCTTGCGGATCAGCTGCGAGAGGTTCCCGGAGCCGAACCGGATCTGGTACATCCCGGGATCGAGGGGCAGGCCGCGCCCCGGCGAAGCGGAGCGCACCTCCCGGCCGTCGCGGAAGACCTGGAACTTGGGTTCGTTGCCGATGGGCAGGGTCATGGTGGGGATGAAGAGCATCCCCTTGCCCTTGGGCAGCAGGGCCGGATCGCGCGCCAGTTGGGCGTGGGGCGAGGCGGCGGACCAGGTGCTCTCGTCAGCGGCGGCGGCCATGGCCAGGGCGAGGAGAAAGGCTCCAACCAGCGGGGTGCGCACCATCAGTCCCCCCGCGGCGCCGGTTTCCCGGGCATCACGACGTAGTCCTCGGTCTCCCGTGGCACCTCCTCCGCCCGCTCCCCGGTCGAGCCGGCCGAGCCGTTCCCGTTCTGCTGGTACAGCAGGCCCGTCAGGTCGCGTCCCTCGGCGCTGGCCTTGCGGATCAACAGGGCCCGGTCGAGGGAGCGAACGGCATCGATCATGGTCTGACGCAGGATCTGGTTCATCCCCTGCACGGTGAAGACCATGTCCCGCTCGAAGATCTCCACCTCGTTCGGATCGAAGCGGTGCTGCCAGAAGATCCGGCCCTCGCCGTCAACCAGTTGCAGCGAGCCGTCGAGGCGCGCCCACCAGCGGTCGCCGGAGTCGAAGCGCTCGATGGCGTCGATCGTCCCGGTGAGGGTGAACTCCGGCGCCTCGTCGAGAAAGTCCGGACGGAGGTCGGTGAAGAGGTTCGCCGCCCGGAGGTAGCCGGTGACGGCGTTGGTGATCATCTCGCTCGGACGGACCGCCCAGAGGTTGTAACGGTCGTCCCTGATCTCCTCCGGCGACAGGCGGAAGACGATCTGGTCGCGCTCGTAGAACTTGGCGATGGCGAAGCGCTCGACCTGCACCCTCAACTCGTAGGGGCGTTCGGAGAGGGGCAGGCTCAGGCGCAGGGCCTGCCCCTCGATGATGAACTTGCGGCGGTCGGGGATCTCGGCCTTTCCGGCGAGGAGACTCGAGCATCCACCGGCCGCCAGCAGGGCCAGCAGGGCCGCCGCGGCCCGGCCCCGGTTCGTCCCGCCGGTCACTGGTCGGTCCTTCCGCGAAGCAGCACGGCGGGGTTCTCGCGGATCAACTCGGTGGCCTGGCGCACGTTGAGGAGCGTCTCCTCCAGACTCTGCATGGCGTCGAGGATGTTCTTGCGGCTCTGCAGGACGGTGCGGTCCACGTGGGTCACGGTGGCGTCGATGGTGCCCGTCATCTGGTGCAGGCTGGCCAGCAGCTCGGGCACGGGGCCTTCGAGGTGCTCGCGCAGGACGCGGACCGACCGGCTGAGGTCGCGCAGGGCGGTGCGCGTCTCCTCGGCGGAGGTGAGGACCCGCACCGAGTCCATGGTGGCGCGCATGGAGGCGGTGGTGGCGGCGAGGTTGTCGGTGACGCGGGCGAGGTTGGCGATCGTCTCCCCGAGGTCGCCGCTGCTGTCGGTGATCAGGGTGTTGGTGCTCTCCATCAGCTCCGAGCCGGCCTCGATCATCCGCCCCAGGCGGCGCTGGTTCTGCTCTGCCGTCATCGCCGTGAGGTTGGTCAGCAGATCCTCGATGCGAACCATGAGCACCTCGGCCCGTTCCTCCATGTTCGAGAGGAAGGTCGCCCTCGCCGGCAGCACCTCACCCGGCTCGAGAAGCGGCGCATCGGGGGACCCGGAGCTCAGCTCGATGTACTTCAGGCCGGTCACGCCCTGGCTGTAGAGCCGGGCCTGGGTGTCGGCGCGGATCAGGTTGGGGACCTTGCGGGCCTCGAGGGAGATCTCCACGAGGACGACGCCGATCTCCTCGGGCGAGACCCGCGTGTCCTCCACGCGCCCGACGGTGATGCCCTGGTACTTGACGGGATCACCGGCCGACAAACCGCCGACGGACTCGTCGAACTCGATGTAGTAGATCACCCGCTTCTGCAGCAACTGGGACCCGGCCACCACGAGAAGGAAGCCGGCCAGAACGCTGAAGGAGAAGACGAGGAAGAGGGCGAGACGGACTCTCTGTGCCCGGGTGGCCATGCGCTCGGGGGGGGGCGGGCTGGGTCAGGGAGGAGTCCGCCAGTGGGGGGGCGGCACCCGCCAATATGCGGAATCATCCGCATATCCGCCACCGAGGGCCGCCGTTCCCGGCCCCGCGGGCGGAAGGACCGCTCTATGCAGAGGCCGGTTGGATCACCCTGAGAGCCTGGTGATCGGCGCGCAGGACGGTGGGGGTCTCGCACAGACGCTCGCCGTCGGCGCGCAGGGAGATGGGACTCCCGTCGAGGGCCTCGATCTCCACCCAGGAGGAGCGCAGCATGTGCACCGCGGCAGAGCGCAAGTGGCCGCCCCGGAAGATCCTGGGAACCAGGGCCAGCACCTCGCGTGGGGAGATGCTGCCGTCCACCAGGCAGAGATCCAGCCGTCCGTCCGTCGGGTCGGCTTCCGGGCAGATGCGCATGCCGCCTCCGTAGGACCGGGTGTTGCCCGCGGCCACGAGAAAGACCTCCTGCTCGCGCACGCCGAACTCGCCCCGGAGACGCACCGGCGCCGGATGGTACCCCCGCAGGCGCCGGAGGGCGGTGTACAGGTAGCCGGCCGTTCCGGGGAACGGCGAACGGCCTTCGGCCATCTCCTCGCCGACCTCCGCATCGAAACCGAAAGAGGCCACCGTGGCGAAGCGATGACCGCCGCAGCGTCCCAGGTCGATCGGCCGCGGCCGGCCCTCGAGAAGCACCCGCAGGGCCGGCTCCAGGCGGACCGGGATCCCGAGGGCGCGGGCGAGGTCGTTGCAGGTCCCGGCGGGCAGGAGTCCGAGGCTCCGGTCCCGGCCGGCCAGCTCCGGCAGCACCTCCGCCACCGTCCCGTCGCCGCCGCAGACGACGACCACGGCGGAGCCGCGGTCCCGGGCGGCGGCCGCCAGCTCCCGGGCCTGCCCCCGCCGCTGCGTCCAGTCGAGGGAGACCTCCAGGCCGGCCCGGAGCAGGCGGCGCCGCCCGCGCTCCGCCGCCCGCGCGCCCCGCCCCCCGCCCGCCGCGGGATTCGCGATCAAGGTCCAGGCTCCACCCCATCGGTCCGGAGGAGTCATTTCAGCCTCCGGGGACACGGCGTACACTTGGTCTCATGAGGGATGGACCTTGCAACTCGGGGGCCTCGGGCCGCCCCGAGCCGGATCGAGAGGCTCTGCGTCGTCGGGTGCGGCATCCCTACATCACCCGGCAGGAGCCGCGTCGGCAAGCCGATGACGAGGATCGCGGCGAGGGGGAAGAGGGCCGGTCCACGCCGGCCACCTGACGCCGCGCCCGTCTCCTTGTTCGGCCGCAACCATAACCATAACATACAGATTCCACGGAGAGTTAGGCCCTCCTTCCCCGCCCGTCCCACGGCCCTCCACGTCGCATGATCCGCAAGTACTACACGGACCGAAGTCTGTTGATCACCGGCGGCACGGGGTTCGTCGGCCAGGCGCTGCTGGCCAAGATCCTGCGCGACCTCGGGGACGAGGTCCGCCTCGTCTACCTGCTGATCCGACCCCGCCGCCGGCCCGACGGCTGCGAGATATCGCCCTCCGAGCGCCTCCAGGAGCTCTACGGCACCGCCCTCTTCCAGTGGGTCGCCGAGGCCGACCCCGGACGCTGGGAGCGCCTGCGCCGGAAGGTCGTCCCCGTGGCCATCGACGAGCGCCAATCCGACCTCGGGTTGTCCACCGAGGACCGGCAGCGTCTCACGGAGGAGGTCGACACGATCTTCAACAGCGCCGCCACCGTCGTCTTCGATGAACCACTGGACGTGGCGCTCCAGGCCAATGTCGGAGGGCCGATGGCCCTGATCGATCTCGCCCGGGCCTCCGGGCGGCGCGTCGACTTCGTCCACGTCTCCACCGCCTACGTCAACGGCAGGCGCCAGGGGACGATCCCCGACGAGCCCCTGCCCGTCGACCGAGACATGCGCCGGGTCATCGACGGAGGCGGACCCGGCTTCGATCCGGTGAGCGAGGTGGCGGACTGCCGCGCCGCCTGCCGCCGCCTCCGGGAGGAGGCCGCGGAGGAGGAGTTCACGCGGCGGCTGAAGCGCGAGGTGGTCCGAGAGTACGGGAAGTCCCGGAGCCGCAAGCTGACACCCGACCGGTTGGAGCAGCTCGTCGAGGACCGACGGGACCGCTGGGTCCGGGGAGAGCTGGTAGCCGAGGGCATGCGCCGGGCCCGCGAGCACGGGTGGAACGATGTCTACACCTATACCAAAGCCATGGGCGAGCAGGTGCTCACCCTGCGGCGAGGGGACGTGCCGGTCGTGATCGTGCGTCCCAGCATCATCGAGAGCAGTCTCGCCGATCCGGAACCCGGCTGGATCACGGGCCTGAAGGTGATGGACCCCCTGCTGGTCGCCTACGGCCGGGGACTCGTGCCCGACTTTCCCGCGCGGCCCGAGATCGTCCTCGACGTGATCCCGGTGGACAAGGTGGTCAACGCCACCATCGCCGCCGCGGTGCGCGCCCGGCCAGGGGCCGTGGAGGTCTTCCAGGCGGCGACGGGCACGGAGAACCCGGTGCGTGTGAGCTCCCTCTTCGACAGCGTGCGCGCTCACTTCCGGCGGTCGCCCATGCCGGACCGCGACGGCCGTTGTCCGGCGCTGCCCGATTGGCGCTATCCCAGCCTGCGCCTCTTCCGGTTCATCTTCCGGCTCCGGTATCTGGGTCCGCTCCGGCTCCGCGAGCGGCTCCTCGAGCTGCCGGGCCGGTCGCCGCGTCCCCGGCAGCGGCGGCTCCTGGCGACGGCCCGGATCCGGATGCAGCGCGTGCTTTACTACGTGGAGATCTACCACCCGTACACCCACCTCGACTGCCGCTTCGAGACCGGCCGCACCCGGGCTCTGTACGAGTCGCTTCCGCCGGACGAGCGCGCCACCTTCGACATGGACGTGACCGCCATCGACTGGCACGGGTACGTGACCGGAATCCACCTGCCAGGCCTGCGGCGCCACGTGCTGCGCGAGGAGAGCGCCGTGGAGGCGGCGCTGCCCGAGCCTCCCGGGGAGCCGGGGGCCGAGGAGGAGCGTCTGCGGGCCGAGCGCGAGATCGCCACTCTGCCGGACCTGCTGCGCTGGGCCTGCGCCCGCCACGCCGGGCGCGTCGCCTTCGAGGCCCGCCGCGGCGGCCGCTGGCGGAAGATCACCTACGCCGACCTGCTGGAGCGCGTGGAGGAGCGCGCCGGCCGCTGGCAGGGACTCGGCCTCGGCGTGGGGGACCGCGTCCTGCTGGCCGGGGAGAACGGCCCCGAGTGGGTCGTCTCCTACATGGCCTGCTCCTCCCTCGGCGCCACTCTCCTGCCCGTGGACCCGCAGACGCCGGGGGAGGAGGTGGAACGGCTGGCCGCCTTCTCCGAGGCCCGGGCCATGGTGGCCGATGCCGCGGTCCTCGCCCGGGTCTCCCCGGCTGCGGTCCGCACCCGGATCGACCTGGCCTCCGGCGATCCCCTGGATGCCGCGGAAGGGACTGGACCCGTCTTCCAGGAGCCGGAGATCGACGGGGATCGGGAGGCGTCCATCATCTTCACCTCCGGCACCCGGGTCGCGCCCCGAGGGGTGGTCCTGACCCACGGCAACATGATCTCCGATCTCCTGGCCCTTGGGGAGCTGCAGCGCGTGCACGACACCGACCGCATCCTGTCCCTGTTGCCGCTGCACCACGGCCTCGAGTTCACCGGGGTCCTCCTCATGTCCCTGTGGAGCGGGGCCTCGACCATCTACCTCGACGGTCCTCTCAACAGCCGCAACATCCTGGAGGCCATCCGGGATCGCGGCATCACCGCCATGCTCGCCGTGCCGCGCATCCTGAAGATCCTGGCGGATCGGGTGCAGCGTCTGGACACGAGGGCGGAGGGAGGGAAGTCGCCGGACATCGACGTGCTGCGGCAACTGCGCCTGATCGTCTCCGGAGGCGCGCCCCTCGGCGAGACGCTGTTCGACACCTACCGCGATCTAGGCCTCACGGTGTACGAGGGCTATGGGCTGACCGAGACCTCCCCCATCGTCACCGTCAATCCCCGGGGCAGGGCCCGCCGCGGCTCCGTGGGCGTCGCCCTGCCCTGCGTCGAACTGCGCATCGACGCTCCCCTCGGGCACGACGGCGAGATCCTGGTCTCGGGGCCGTCGGTCACCGCGGGGTACCTGAACCGCCCGGACCTGACCGCCGAGGTCCTGCGGGACGGTTGGCTGCACACCGGCGACGTGGGTCACATGGACGAGGACGGCTACCTGTTCATCACCGGCCGGCGGCGGGCCCTGATCGTCACCGGCGGCGCCAAGAACGTGTATCCCGACGAGGTGGAGGATCTCTACGGGAGCCTGCCGCACACGGCCGAGCTGGCCGTCGTCGGCCTGCCGTCGGCGCGCACCCTCGGCGAAGAGGTGCACGGCGTCGTCGTTCTCGATCCCCGCTCGCGGGACCTGGACCTGCCTGAGGCGGAGGAGGAGATCCGGCAACGGGCCTATGCCCTTTCCCGCGACCTGCCGGCCTGGCAGCGGATCGCCCGGCTGCACATCCAGCGGAGGCCCCTGCCGCGGCTCGACGACGGCCGCGTCGACCGCAGCGCCCTGCGCGAGGACCTGGAGCGGGGAGCCCCCGAAGAGGTGGATGCCGCGGACAGCCTGGCTCCCTGGGAACGACAGGTCTACCACCGGCTGAGCCAGTTGTCGGGGCTGGCCGTAGGAGAGATCGTCGCCCATGCCGACGCCCCTCTGGACACCCTGATCGACTCGCTCATGGCGGTCGAACTGGCGGCCTCCCTGCAGGAGGCCGGGGCCGGGCAGGTGACCATCGACCGCGAGCGGACCACCCTGCGCCGGCTGCTCGACGAGGTGGGGCCGGGTCTGACCCTGGCGGACTCCGGGGCGGAGGGCTACTGGTCCTCCGTGCTCCACCGCCCGGGATCCGTGGCGCGGAGCGGGAGATCGGCCCTGGGCACGGCCGCGTCCAGGGTGCTGAGGGCCGCCTTGCGGGTGGAGGTGGACGGCACCGGGGGCCTGCCCGAGGGGCCCTTCCTCCTGGCCGCCAGCCGCCCCGGCCCGGCCGCCGCCGCGGCGGTCTTCGCGGCCTTGAGGCCCGAGTTCGACGGGCTCTGTCTGCTCGTGGAGCGGCAGGACGCCATCGGAGGCCGGTGGGAGTCCCGGTTGTGCCGCTGGTTCGCCGAGCTCGTAACCCTCTCCGGGCCGGCCGGCCTGCCGCGGGCCCTGGAGGAGGCGGCAGCACGCATCGGCCGGCGCCGGCCCCTGCTGCTGTTCCCCGAGGGTGCGCCCCGTCCATCGGCCGTCGGCGCCTACAGGCCGGGCATTGGTCTCCTGGCCCTGGAGCTGGACCTCCCGGTGGTTCCGGTCCGGGTCGATCTCTCCGGCGCCCGCAGCGACAGTCCCCGCCGCGCCCGGGTGCGCCTCGGCGCCGCCGTCGAGGCCGGCTCGTTCCGGTCCCTGCTGGAACGCCTGACCCCTTACGAAGTCTACCGGGAGATCGCCGAGTCCCTCCGCCGGAGCATCGTCGATCTCGGTGCCGGACCCCCGGCCGCCGCCGCTCCGGGTGGTGGGCCGCCTTCCGCGGACTGAACTCATGTATCCGTACTGGCTCGAGATCGGCGGCCTCCGCCTCCCCACCTTCGGCCCCATGGTGGTTCTCGGTTTCCTGTCCGCCCACCTCGTCATCAAGAACGAACTGAGGCGCCGCGGCATCGATCCCGAGCTCTCCACCAACCTGATCACCGCCGCCATCCTGGGCGGCCTGGCGGGGGCGAAGCTCTACTTCGTTCTCTTCGAGATGCCCGACGGGTCAACCTGGGGCGAGACGGTGCGCACCACGTTCTCGGGCAGCGGCCTCACCTGGCACGGGGGCTTCCTCGTGGCCACCGCCGCAGTGATCTGGACGATCCGCCGGCACGCCGCGCCGCTGCCCGCCGCGGCCGACGCCATCGGCATGGGTCTGGCCCTCGGTTACGGCATCGGCCGCATCGGCTGTCAACTGGCGGGCGACGGGGACTACGGCGTCCCCACCGACCTGCCCTGGGGCATGGCCTATCCCGAAGGCGTGGTGCCCACCGACGAGATCGTCCATCCGGCGCCGGTCTACGAGACCCTGATGGGGGTGGCCACCTTCGGCCTCCTGTGGCGCCTGCGCAGGTCCCTGGAGGAGCGGCCCGGTCTGCTGTTCTGCGTCTACCTCGTGCTCGCCGGGGCCGCCCGCTTCGGGGTGGAGACGATCCGCCTCAACCCGCAGGTCCTGTGGGGTATGACGGGGGCCCAGTTGTTCTCCCTCGTCCTCGTCGCGGTAGGGATCGGAGTCGGGGCCCGCCTGCTGAGGCGACAGCCACGGGCGGCCGACCTGGCGAAGGGCTCCTGAGAGCCTTGGCCGAGCGGCTCCGGTACAGGAGGGTCTCCACCTTCAAGAGCGCCGCCGACCTGCGCGACCACTGCGCGGCCCTCGGCGTTCGCCTCCCCTGCGACGACGAGGTCCTGGCCGCGCCGGGGTCCCCCCTGGCGCAGCCGATCGACGCCGGCTCCGGCCTGCGCATCGGCAACCGCTTCGCCATCCAGCCGATGGAGGGCTGGGACGGAACCGGCGACGGCCGGCCCACGGACCTCGTTCGGCAGCGCTGGCGCAACTTCGGGATCTCGGGGGCGAAGCTGATCTGGGGGGGCGAGGCCTTCGCCGTCTGCCCCGAGGGCCGGGCGAACCCGAACCAGCTGATCTGCTCGCCGGAGACGGCCGGCGGCATCGCCGGGCTGCATGGGCTGCTCCGCAGCGCTCACCGCGAGCGGTTCGGCTCCGACGAGGGCCTGGTGTCGGGTCTGCAGCTGACCCACTCGGGGAGGTTCTGCCGTCCCTTCCGCAAGGACCGCGCCGAGCCGGTCATCGCCTACCGCCACCCGATCCTGGACCGCAGGTTCGGGATTGGCGCGGGCCACGAGCCGATCGCCGACGAGGAGCTGCATCGTCTGATCGAGCTCTACGTCTCCGGCGCCCGGGTCGCGCGCGAGGCGGGGTTCGACTTCGTCGACGTCAAGCACTGCCACGGCTACCTGGCCCACGAGCTGCTGTCGGGCTTCACGCGGCCCGGCGAGTTCGGCGGCTCCTTCGAGAACCGCACCCGCTTCCTGCGCGGGATCGTCGAGGGGATCCGCGCCGACCAGGGGGCCGGGGCGATCGCCATCGGCGTCAGGCTCTCCGCCTTCGACTGGGTGCCCTTCCGGCCGGACCCCGCGGGTGAGGAGGGGGGCAGGCCCGGCCCGGGGATCCCCGAGCCCTTCGAGGACCACCTGCCCTACCGCTACGGATTCGGCACCGACAGCGGCAACCCGGCGGCCTGGGACCTGGGCGAGACCTTCCGATTCCTCGACCTGCTGCGCGACCTCGGCATCCGGCTCGTCAACCTCTCCTGCGGCAGCCCGTACTACAACCCTCACATCCAGCGGCCGGCCCTCTTCCCGCCGTCGGACGGGTACCAGCCCCCCGAGGATCCCCTCGTGGGCGTGGCCCGCCAGCTGGCCATGGTCCGCGAGGTGAAGGCGCGCCACCCCGACATGGTGATCGTCGGGTCGGGGTACTCCTATCTGCAGGAGTTCGTCCCGCACGCGGCCCAGGCCCTGGTCCGCGCCGGCGAGGTCGACCTCGTCGGCCTCGGGCGCATGGTGCTGGCCTACCCGGATCTGCCGGCGGACGTGCTCGAGGGGCGGCCCCTGGCGCGCAAGCGGATCTGCCGCACCTTCTCGGACTGCACCACGGCGCCGCGCAACGGCATGATCTCCGGGTGCTTCCCCCTCGACCCCCTCTACAAGGCCCTTCCCGAGGCGGCCGAGCTGAAACGGATCAAGGCCTCGGCCGACGCCGATTGAAGCGCCGCTCATCGGTCCAGGAGAGACTCCATGCACGACGGCTGGTACGCAGAAGACACGACCCACGGTCCGGTGAGGATCGACACCTTCGACGAGTCGCGGCCCCACGAAGGCAAGGTCCTCGGCATCGTCCAGGCCCACGCCGACGACATGCCCCTCTACTCGGGCGGGCTGGTGGCCAAGCTGATCGCCGAGGGCTACAAGGCTTTTCTCATCCAGACGACCAACGACGAGAAGTGCGGTCCCGGCACGATCGCCGACGCCATCAAGAGCAACGAGGTCGACGTCGGCGTCCTGGCGGACAGCCTGGGCATCGAGGACGTCTACAACCTCGGCTACCGCAATCACCGCCAGGAGGAGAATTCGATGCTGGAGCAGCGCTGCCGGCTGATCTTCCTCTTTCGCCACCTGCAGGTAGACACGGTCATGAGCTTCCACCCGTGGGCCCGCTGGGAGGAGAACCCCGACCACTACATCACGGGGCAGCTGGTGGAGTCGGCGTGCTGGATGGCGGCCTCGGCGAAGGACTACCCCGAGCAGGTGCAGGCAGGGATGAAGCCCCGCGGAGTGCGCGACAAGTACTACTGGGCCATGCGCCCCGGGTCGCCCTACAACCTGGTCACCGACATCGGCCCTTTCCTGGAGCAGAAGATCGAGTCCATGGCAGCGAACAAGTCCCAGGGGCCGGCCGGCTCCCACGGGCGCCGGCTGAAGGCGCGGCTGGAGGCGGAGGGGAGGAAGCTGCCCGAGCTGGGCGACGACGACGAGACCGCCGACCGCGAGTACATCCGTCTCTTCGGGCTGGAGGAGTGCCGGCGGATGGCCGAACCCTACGGGCTGGAGCACGCCGAGTACCACTACTACTTCCCGCCGGGCGGCACCTTCCCCTGGCTCGATACCCAGGGGCGGGTCGAGAGCTACGTGCAGGAGAACGCGGTCAGGCTTTGAGGCAGGTCCCGCTCAGCCGGTGACGGCCCCGGTGGAGGCGCTCGAGACGAGCCGCGCGTACTTGGCCATCACCCCCGAGCGATAGCGGGGTTCGGGCGCCGTCCACCGCGCCCGGCGGCGCTCCAGTTCCTCCGGGCCGAGGGCCACGTCGACGCGGCGAGCCTCGGTGTCGATGGCGATCTCGTCGCCGTCCCGGATCAGGGCGATCGGCCCCCCGGAGGCCGCCTCCGGTGCGACGTGGCCGATCATCAGGCCGCGGGTGGCGCCCGAGAACCGGCCGTCGGTGAGCAGGGCCACCGTCTCCCCGAGGCCGGCGCCGACGATGGCGCCGGTGATCTGCAGCATCTCGCGCATTCCCGGGCCGCCGACGGGCCCCTCGTAGCGGATGACCACCACGTCGCCGTCCTTGATCTCGCCGCCTGCGATCCTCGGGAGCACGTCGTCCTCGCGGTCGAAGACGCGCGCCGGGCCGACGTGCTTCGAGCGCTCGTACCCGGCGAGCTTCACCACGCACCCCTCCGGCGCCAGGTTCCCCCGCAGCACGACGAGGCCGCCGGTGGCGCGGATCGGCCGGTCGGACGGACGGACCACCTCCTGCCCGGGCGTCTCCCGGGCGAGATCCGCCTCCTCGCCGATGGTTCGCCCCGTGACCGTGGGGCAGTCCTCGTTCAGGCAGCCGCGCGCCTTCAGCCGGTTCGCCACCAGGGCGACGCCGCCGGCCTCGTGCAGGTCGGAGGCGACGAAGAGCCCGCCGGGCTTGAGGCTGACCATCAGGGGGGTGCGCCCGGAGATGCGCTGGAAGTCGTCCAGCTCCAGCTCGATGCCGTACTCGCGGGCGATGGCGAGGAAGTGCAGGACCCCGTTCGTCGAGCCGCCGGTCGTCGCGATCGAGGCGATGGCGTTCTCGACGGACCGGCGGGTCACGACCTGCCGGGGCCTCAGGCCGCGGCGCACCAGGTCGACGGCCATGGCGCCGACCTCCACCGCCGCCCCCTCCTTGGCGGGGTCGACGGCCGGGATCGACCCGGAGCCCATGGGCGCCAGTCCCAGAATCTCCGCGGCCGTGGCCATGGTGTTGGCCGTGAACTGGCCGCCGCAGGAGCCGGGGCCCGGGCAGGCGGCGTCCTCGACCGCCTTGAGCTCGTCGGCGCTGATGCGGCCCCCGGCCTCGGCGCCGATCGCCTCGTACACGTCCTGGATCGTCAGGTCGACGTCCCGGTGCTTCCCCGGCATGATGGAGCCGCCGTAGAACACGAGAGCCGGCACGTCGAGGCGGCCCAGGGCGAGGATCGCCCCGGGGGTGGTCTTGTCGCACCCGGTCATGGCCACCAGGCCGTCGAGCATGTGGCCGCGCGCCACCAGCTCGATCGAGTCGGCGATCACCTCGCGGCTCACGAGGGAGGTCTTCATGCCCTCGGTGCCCATGGTGATGCCGTCGGAGACGACGACGGTGTTGAACTCCAGCGGCGTGCCGCCCGCCTCGCGCACGCCCCGCTTCACGTGCTCCGCCAGGTCCCGCAGGTGGTAGTTGCAGGGGCCGATCTCGGTCCAGGTGTTGGCGATGCCGATCAGCGGCCGGCCCAGGGCCTCGTCGTCGTAGCCGACGGCCTTGTACATGGCCCGCGCCCCGGCGCGGGAGGGCCCTTCGACCATGGTCCGGCTCGGCCGTATCATCGGACTCCCTTTCCGCCGGCTGCGGCGGCCACGCTTTCCCGCCTGGCCTCGACGCGGAAGCAGTCATACTGGTTGTCGCGCATCAGCCGAGAGGCCGCGGCCATGGCCTCGGCCTCGCTCATCAACCCGTCCTCGACCTCGGCCTGCAGGGCCCGGGTGAGCCACCGCCGTGCCTGGATCGCGTACGCCGTGGCGCTCGTGGGCCAGTGGGTGTCGCCTCCGAAGGCGAAGAGCTTGTTCACCGGCGCCGCGTGGAGGAAGCGGCGGACGAAGTCGACGCTGGAGAAGGGGTCGATCGACCAGGCCCAGCAGAGGTCGGCGTAGACGTTGCGGTAGTGCTTGGCCAGGGCGACGAGCTCGTCGCCGTAGGGGTAGGCGATGTGCATCAGCACGAAACGGCAGTCGAGGTAGCGGGCCAGCAGGGCGCACAGATTGCCGCCGTGGATGCGGCTCACCGGCATGCGGTCGTTGCCGGCGTAGTAGCCGGTGTGGAGCTTGAAGGGGAGATCGTGCTCGATGGCCAGCTCCACGCCCCGCGCCCAGCACCAGTCCCCGAGGGTCAGCCGTGTCTCCTCGGGCACGTTGCCGTGGCCCCGGCTCAGGACCGCCTGGAGAGCGGCGGCGGCCTCGGCGTCGGTCCGCTCCCGCCAGTGCAGCGTTCGGCTGTAGGCGTGCTGGGCCTTCACGGCGATGGCGCAGGGGGCGTACCTCGTGAAGATCGCGGCCATGGCCAGCCGCAGCGACGACAGGTCGCCGACGGTGAGGCCCGTCTCCTCGGCGAGATCGGCCGGGCGCACGTCGCCGTTGCAGAAGGCGGCCCAGGTGATGTCGTAGAAGAAGAACCCGGGGCCCGAGGCGTCGGGCAGACAGGGCCAGCAACCGTCATCGGTCTGGGTGTGATCGATGCCGCCCGTCTCCTGCAGCAGGCGCCTGCGTCCCCCCGGCCGCCGCCAGTCGGCCAGCTTCGCCTGCGCCGCCTCCAGGTCCGCGGC
Source organism: Gemmatimonadaceae bacterium (assembly GCA_026706075.1). Lineage (GTDB taxonomy): Bacteria > Latescibacterota > UBA2968 > UBA8231 > UBA8231 > UBA8231. The sequence goes on along the minus strand of JAPOZM010000014.1, from coordinate 25,215 downwards.
GCCCCAGTCGGGGGGCATCCCGTAGATCTCCTCGGCGAGGATGCGGACCGCCTCGCCGTACCCGGTGTGCCGGATCGCCCGCCAGGCGGGGTCCACGCCCTTCAGCCGCGACTCGAGATCTCCCGCCTCTGGGCGGCTCAGGGCCTGCACGGCCCCGGGCGAGGCGCCGGCGCTGATCAGATCGGCGGGGACATAGTTTCTGAACAGATCGCAGAGGACGTCGGCCGGTCCCTCTTCGACCCAGATCCTCTCCTTGTCCAGGTGTTCGTGGGTGTCGCAGAGTGGGGTCGCCTGGATGTGCTCGGACAGATCGGAAGCCATGGAGGGCATGATAGCCGCAGCCTCCCGGAGGGGTCAACTCTCCGGCGCGCTGCCTTGCAGGATCTTGGGGGGCCGGTTTACCATCTCCCCCCTCCATGCCCCTGCACCCGGTCGTCGTCCACTTCCCGCTGGCCCTGCTCGCCTTCGGCTTCTGCCTCGACGTGGCCGGCGTGGTGGCCCGCCGCCCCTGGCACCGGCTCGGATATGCCCTGCTCCTCGCCGGCACCGCGGGCGCCATGGCCGCGGTGATCACCGGCAATCTCGCCGCCGCCGACCTCCGCGGCTCCGTGCACGCCGAGGCGATCCAGCAGCACGAGGACTACGCAACCCTCGCCCTCCTGCTCTACCTGGCCGCGGCCCTGGGCCGTCTGCCGGGATTCCTCCGCGGGGAGGCCGTCCTGGCGCCGGCGTGGCTGGTGGCGGGAGCGGCAGCCCTGGGGTTGCTCTGGGTCGCGGGCCTCCAGGGCGGGGCCCTGGTCTACGAGCGGGGGATCGGAGTCCGCGGGCTGTAGTGCCCGCGCGCAGCAGTCACCGGCCCTCCCGCTCCAGCACCCGGCACCGGCCGTCGTCGCCGACGACGACGGTGTCGGCGATGCCGATGAAGAAGCCGTTCCCGACGACCCCGGGGATCCCGTCGATCCGGCGCTCCGTGTCCGCGGGGTCGGCGATGCCCTCCGGGAACTGGCAGTCGAGGATGAAGTTGCCGTTGTCGGTCACGAAGGGCTGACCCTGCGGGTCCGGCCGGCGCTCGACCTGCGGACCCAGATCCATCAGACGCTTGCGGGCAAGGGTCCAGGCGAAGGGGACGACCTCCACCGGCAGGGGCGACCGCGTCCCGAGGCGGCCGACCCGCTTGGAGGCGTCGACGATGATGACCACCCGGCCGCTGGCGCCGGCGACGATCTTCTCCCGCAGCAACGCGCCCCCGAGTCCCTTGATCAGATCGAGGCCGGGATCGACCTCGTCGGCGCCGTCGATGGTCAGATCGACGGCCGGGCAGTCCTCGAGGCTGCGGATGTCGAGGCCGACCTGCTCCCCCAGGCGGGCGGAGGCAAGGGAAGTGGGCACGCACCGGACCTCGAGTCCTTCCGACCGCGCCCGCTCTCCAAGGGCGCGGATAGCGAAGTCCGCCGTCGAGCCCGTCCCGAGGCCGACCACCATGCCGTCGACGACGTACTCCACGGCCCGGCGGGCGGCCAGCTCCTTGTCCCGATCGGACACCCGTCCTCCCTCAGAGGCGCATGGCGTAATGGATCTGGCGGGCCACTTCCTGGAACCCCACGTCCGGGTAGAAGCGGGCGCCGACCGGGTTCTGCTCCAGGGTCTCGATCCTGACCGCCTCCATCCCCTGGCCGCGCAGGAACTCGATGGCGTGCTCCATCAGTCGCCGGCCGATGCCGCGGCCCTGGTGGGCCGGGTGGACCGCCGTGTTCGGAATGTGGCCGATGCGGGAAGCCCCGTCGGTCCGCGTGGTGATGTAGCCGACGATCTCGCCGCCGTCCTCGCAGACGAAGACGCCGCGGCCGTTCTCCCCGGCCACGTCGGCGTCGATGTGGCGCAGCTTGCGGAACCGCCAGTCGCGGCCCCCCATGAGGCCGAACATCTGCTCGATGTTGCGGTCGATCGACACGCTCTCGAAGCAGATGGCGGTGATCTCCTTCAGGCGCTCGAGGTCGGCGGGTCGGTAGGGACGGATCATGCCGACTCCGGGTTCGGGGGCAGAAGTCATGGACCGGCCGACCGGCAGCAACGGAAGCCGATGAGGTCGAGGCTGTAGCTCTCGTCGAGGAGGCGGCCGTAGCGCGAGTCGGCGCGGGCGTAGTTGGCGCTGTGGAACCAGGAACCCCCGCGGACCACGCGCCATCCGCTGCCGGCGTCGTACCATCCGTCGGTCCACTCCCACACATTTCCGATCATGTCGCGGACGCCGTTGTCGTTGCCGCAGCCGTCGTGGGCTCCGCTCGGGGCCGTTCCCCGGTCCCGCACCCAGGTCCCGTCGGCGCCGAGAAAGGGGGTGTTGCAGCGCTCCGGCTCGAAGTCGGGACCGTAGCCGTAGACGAAGTTCCGGGCACCCCGGCAGGCGAGCTCCCACTCGCGCTCCGTGCACAGGCGCAGGCCCCGGGCGGCGCACAGACCCGAGGCCTCGCGCCAGGTGACGTCCACCCGGGGCAGCTCTCCCTCCACGTTGGGGTACTCGTAGCGGTCGATCCAGAAGTCGTCGACGCGGACCATGCCGGCCGAGGCGGCGGGCGTTCCGCCGTCTTCGGCCCGCAGGAGGACTGCGGGCAGGGCGGACAGGAGCACGGCCATGGCGGACAGGGCGGCCCCTCCCCGGAGGTTCCCCCGGGGGACGTGGCTCATGGCGCGAACTCCACCACGCCGAAGCGGGCGGGATGGTGGAAACCCCTCTGGAAGGTGGGGCTCCAGGCGGTGTACTCGGTCTCCCCGCGGTAGCGTTCGCCGAGGGGCTCGGCCTGCGCCCGCAGCACCCCCAGCTCCGCCTCGAGGCGGGAACGCTCGCCGGGATCCCCGTCCTCGCCCAGGGTTTCCAGCCTCTCGGTCAGCCGTGCCTCGGCCTCTCCCAGCTCGCGCAGCCGGGCCCGGACCCCGGCGCCGGCGCCGCGCTCGATGCGGTAGAGGTTCAGCCGCCAGCGGTCGCCGACCCGCGGCTTTCCGCCCCCGGCAATGGTCGGCGCGAAGGCCGTCCACGGGATGGCGATCTCCACCGCCCACCCGCGATCGACGTCGGTGCTGTCGTTCACCGTGCCCACTGCGTGAACGGCCGTCTCCAGCCCGAGGATGTCCCAGTCCTTGTCGGAGACCCACTCGGGGTGGATCCGGCCGATGTGGAGGTCGACGATGGCGTTGAGGGGATTGACCTCGAGCTCGAGATAGTCGAGGCCGTCGCCGTCGGGATCGATGAAGACCTCGACGACTTCCTCCGACCACATGGGGTCGTCTTCCTCGGTGAAGAGGGCCCACATGTCGGGGTCGCGGCAGGCGTAGGCGATGTAGAGGGCCTCGTGGTCCCAGAGCATCCGGGCCCGCGTGGGACTGGCGACGCGCCCGTAGTCGTTGAGGATGCGGGTGAAGGCGTCGATCTGGGGGGCCGCGGCCCAGTCGAACTCGTCGAGACGGCCGTCGACGGAGATCTCTCCGCCGGCCTGGCGCACCATGTAGAGGGGGAGGGGGGACTCGCTGAAGACGGTGGGCGGCCCCTCGGCGGCTGCGGCCTCCCGGGCCGCGAAGCTGGAGGCGATCAGGCTGGCGGCGAGGAACCCGGGCAAGGCACGTGGAAGGGACACGGTCGCTCCTTGGGATGGGGGAGATCCACTGCGGTGGGGCCGCGGAAAGTTCGGCACGGGACGGGGCACCGGGCAACCGGGGCGGAGGCAGTCCGGGATCGCCCCCGCGGGGTCATTCCAGTCCCGACGGGGCCGGCCGCCGATCCCCTGCGGCGGCTCTGCAAGCGGGTTGACAGGGTGCGGCTCGAACCTACCTTCACGAATTCGATCGAGATGGCCTCCCTCCCATACAACCCTCCCACGGTCAGGCCGGCGGCCCCGCCCTCCGCCCGGGGCCCCGCGCCCCCGGGCCACGGAGGGGAATCGCAGGCAGGGACCTGCGCCTCTTGCCGGGAGAACTGCTGACCCCGCGCGAGGAGACCGTCCTCGCGGCCCTGGTGCGCGTCCACGTCGAGGTCGGCAGCCCCGTGGCCTCGGCCGGACTGCTCGAGCGGGAGAGTCTCGAGGCCAGCCCCGCCACCATCCGCAAGATCCTGGTCAGCCTCGAGGAGAAGGGCTTCCTCCGGCAGCCCCACACCTCGGCCGGAAGGCTTCCCACCAACAGGGCTTACCGGTTCTACGCCTCCCACGCCCTCGACGGGCAGGACCTCACGCACATCGGCGTCCTGCGGCGTCAGCTCGAGGCCAGGCTCCAGCAGGTTACGGCCGACGAGATCCACGGGCAGCTGGCCGGGATCATCGGCGACCTGTCGATGCAGCTGGGGCTGGTCCTGGCGCCCGGCTTCGAGCAGGTGCGCCTGCAGCAGCTCCAGCTCATGCGTCTCGCCGAGGGCCGGCTGCTGCTGGTGGTCTCTCTCGAGACGGGGCCGGTCCAGAGCCTGGTGATCGAGGTCGGCTCAAGCGTCGACCCCGGCGAGGTGGTCGGCGTCTCGACGCGCCTCAACGAGCGCCTCGCGGGCCTGACCCTGGCCCAGGTGCGCGAGACCGTCCGAGAGCGCTTCGGCGACATGGCCAGGGGGCAGCAGGACCTGCTGCGCCAGGTGATCGAGCAGCTCGAGTCCATGGCGTCCCCCGCGGGCCCCGCCCTGCACGTGGCCGGGGCGCGCCACATCTGCGAGCAGCCGGAGTTCCGGGACGCCCTTGACGTGGCGGAGCTGATGGACCTGGTGGAGCACCGCGACGAGCTGGCCGGACTGCTCTCCGACCGCGAAGGGGTGGTCGTCACCATCGGCGAGGAGCACGACCCGCAGGGGCTCCGGCTGTGCGGCCTGGTGACGGCGAGCTACGAGGTCAACGGCGCCATCGGCGTCATCGGCGTCATGGGGCCGGCGCGCATGCCCTACGACCGCGTCATGGCCCTGGTGAACTACACCGCGTCGAGGGCGCCGGAGCTGGTCTCCTGAAGCCCCGCGCTTCCGGGAAGGACCGCTGCATTCGGCGGTCGGCGCCCTCGTGCGCCGCCGCCGCAACCATCGAGCGTGATCAGCCATGAGTCGAGAAGTGAAGGACCAACCCGACGAAGAGCCCGACGTCTCGCCTGACCCGGAGCCCGAGGCCCCTGGGGTGGAGGCATCGGAGGAAGAGGCGGCGGAGCCGGCCGGGGCGGAGGACGAGACCGGCAGCGAGGCCGGGCCCACCGACCTCGAGCGCGCCCTGGCGGAGGCCGAAGAGAACCAGAACCGCTACCTCAGGACCGCCGCCGAGCTAGACAACTTCCGCAAGCGCACCGTCAGGATCCGCTCCGAGACCCGGGACGACACCCTGCGCGACGTGCTCCTGCAGGTGGCGCCTCTCCTCGACAACTTCCGCCGCGCCCTGGGGCAGGAGGCATCCGATTCGGCGGCGCTGCGCGAGGGCATCGAGATCATCTTCCGGCAGTTCAACGAGATCCTCTCCGGATACGGTCTCGAGGAGATCGAGGCCGAGGGAGAGGCCTTCGACCCCAACCAGCACGAGGCCATGCTGCAGATGCCCTCCGAGGAGCATCCGCCCGGAACGGTGATGCAGGAGATGGAGAAGGGCTACAAGCTCAATGGCCGCGTGATCCGTCCGTCAAGGGTCCTGGTCAGCACGGCACCGGTCGACGAGGGCCCTTCCGGGGCCGGGTCCGGAGGACCGGACGGCGAGGGAGCCGAGGACGAAGGGTAGGGGATGGCGAAGCGCGACTACTACGAAGTCCTCGGGCTCGAACGGGATGCGGGTGCGGACCAGATCAAGAGCGCCTACCGAAGGCTGGCGCTGAAGTACCACCCCGACCGCAATCCGGGCGACGGCGAGGCGGAGGCGAGCTTCAAGGAGGCCTCCGAGGCCTACGAGGTCCTCAGCGACTCGGAGAAGCGGCAGAAGTACGACAGCTACGGGCACGCCGGCGTCGAGGGCAACTTCGGCAGCGGCGGCTTCCAGTGGTCCGACTTCACCCACGCCACCGACGTGGAGGACATCCTCGGCGATTTCTTCGGCGGCATCTTCGGCGGCGGCCGCCGCCGGGCCCGAGGTCCTTCCGGCCCCCCGAAGGGCAGGGACCTGCGCATCGCCCTCCAGCTCACCCTCGAGGAGGTGGCCACCGGCGCCGAGAAGAAGATCAACCTGACCCGTCAGCAGCGCTGCGGCGCCTGCGCGGGGAGCGGGGCGGCTCCCGGCTCCGAGGCCAGGACCTGCGGCACCTGCAACGGTGTGGGCCAGGTGCAGCAGGTGTCGCGCTCCTTCTTCGGACAGTCCGTCACCGTCACCGCCTGCCCCGCCTGCGGCGGCGAAGGCCGGACCGTCGCCGACCCCTGCCGCGACTGCAGGGGAGAGGGCCGCGTGCGCGACTCGTCGACGATCACCGTGCGCATTCCCGCCGGGGTCACCACCGGCAACTACATCCCTCTGCGCGGCCAGGGCGACGCGGGTCCGCGCGGGGGCCCGCCGGGGGACTGCCTCGTCTTCATCGAGGAGGAGGAGCACGAGCACTTCTCGCGCGAGGGCAACGACGTCCTCTTCCGGCTGCCCATCACCATCGGACAGGCGGCCCTCGGCGACTCGGTGGCCGTGCCCACCCTCCACGGCGAGGTGCGGATGAAGATCCCCGAGGGAACCCAGTCCGGACATGCCTTCCGCCTCCGGCAGAAGGGCATTCCCGATGTCGACGGGCGCGGTTGCGGCGACCAGCTCGTCGAGGTCCTGGTCTGGACGCCCACCCATCTGGGAGCCGAGGAGCGGCGTCTGTTCGAGCAGCTGGAAGAGATCCAGAAGAGCCGCGCCGAGAGCGAGGGCAAGAGTCTCCTCGACCGCATGCTGAGTGCCTTCGGCTGAGGCCGCCGGGGCTTCCCACGGGTGTGAGATGGCTTTCCCGCGGACCCTGCCAGAGGACTCCACGACGCTGCCGGGAGTGGCCAACGCGGTGGCCTTCTCCTCCGCCAAGGGGGGTGTCGGCAAGTCCACCCTGGCCCTCAACGCGGCCCTGGCCCTGTCCGGCCGCGGCGCCCGGGTCGGTCTGCTGGACGCCGACATCTACGGTCCCAGCCTGCCCGTGCTCACGGGGGTGCGGGAAGAGCCGGAGGTCGGCGACGGCGACCGCATCCGGCCTCTCCAGGCCCACGGCCTGGCCATGATGTCCATGGGCTTCCTGACCCGCCGGGAGACGCCGGTCATCTGGCGCGGGCCCCTCCTTGGCCAGGCCGTTCAGCAGTTCCTGCAGCAGGTCGAGTGGGGGGAGCTCGACTTCCTCCTCGTCGACATGCCCCCCGGGACCGGCGACATCGCCCTCACCCTGAGCCAGGTGGTCGCCCTCAGCGGCGCCGTCGTGGTCACCACGCCCCAGGGCGTGGCCCTCCAGGACGTGGAGCGCGGGATGGCGATGTTCGACAAAGTCGATGTCGACATCCTCGGGCTGGTGGAGAACATGAGCTACTACCTCTGCCCCCACTGCGACGCCCGCCACGAGATCTTCGGCCACGGAGGGGGACGGGAGGCCGCGGAGCGCCTCGAGGTGCCCTTCCTCGGAGAGATCCCTCTCGACGGCGAGATCCGCGAGGCGGGCGACCGTGGTCAGCCGCTGATGCTGGCCCAGCCGGACTCGGCGCGGGCCCGGGCCTTCGACACCGTCGCCGCCGGCCTGATCCGGGTCCTGGAGAGCCTGTCCTGATGCGGGGCTGGGCGCGCCGGCGGTCGATCTGGCTCCTGCCCTTCGGCACCAGCTGCTGCGCCGCCGACCTGGCCGCCCTCTTCGCTCCTCCCCACGACTTCGGCCGCTTCGGCGTGCGTCTCGTCCACGACCCTTCCCAGGCCGACGCCATCGTCATCGCCGGCCGCGTCACCCGGGCCCTGGCCCCCCATCTCTTGCAGGCCTTCCGGTCCATGCCCCGCCCGGCGCGGGCGGTCGCCTTCGGGACCTGCGCGTGCTCCGGCGGGGCCTACGACACCGACCAGGTAGTGTCCGCGGACGCGGTCATCCCCGTGGACGCCTACGTGCCCGGCTGCCCACCCGAGCCCGGGTCGCTGCGTACGGCGCTTCAGCAACTGAACTGGGCCGGGTCCTGAGTCGCGATGGAAGCCGAGGCCCGCAGTTGGCACCGGGTCGCGATCGACGTCCCGTCCCGGGCCAGCGACGAGGTGGCGGCCCTCTGCTTCGAGTTCGGCAGTTGCGGGGTCTGCGCCGAGGAGCGGGGAGAGGGGACGCGGCTCCTCGTCTACTTCGAGGGTCCCGCGGACCTCCGCGGGCTGGGCCGTCAGCTGCGGAGCGGCCTTCCGGACGGCCTCTCCGGGGAGTTCCCCATGGCCATGGATGTCCAGCCCGAGCGGGACTGGAGCGAGGGCTGGCGGCGCTTCTACCGCCCGCAGTGGGCCACCGAGCGGATCGTCGTGCACCCGCCCTGGCTTCCCGTCGACACCGGCCCCGGTCAGATCGCCATCGCCATCGACCCGGCCATGGCCTTCGGCACGGGCGGACACGAGTCGACCCAGCTGGCCCTGCGGGCCCTGCAGGAGACGGGCTGCGAGGATCTCGTCTGTCTCGATGTCGGCACCGGCAGCGGCGTGCTGTCCATCGCCGCCATGCGCCTCGGCGCCCGCCGGGTGACCGCTGTCGACACCGACCCGGTCGCCGTGGACAACGCGAGGCACAACCTGCGGCGGAACCTGGGAAGGGATGCCGACCGGGCGAGGGTGCTCTGCGGCAGCCTGGAGGCGGCCCCGGACAAGGCCTGCCAGGTGGTGGTGGCCAATCTCGAGAGCCACTTGGTCCGTCCCTTGCTGCCCGCCATCGCCTCTTCCCTGACCGCCGCCGGCGTCGCTCTGTTCTCAGGTCTGGTCGTCAACGAGAGGGCCCGTTTCGAGGACTGGCTCATCGCCGTTGGCCTGCGCGTCGACGGGAGCTGGACCCGGGGAGAGTGGATCGCCCTGCGAGCCCGGAGGGAAGGGGGCTGATGCCGGCGTTCCTCGTCGACGCGGCCTCCGTGCGGGACGGGGGCGTGGTGCTGGGGGCGGAGGAGGCCCATCACGTCCGCGTTCGCCGGCACCGCCCCGGCGACGAGGTCGACGTCATCGACGGCGAGGGGAAGGGGTACCGCATCCGCATCCAGGCGATCGAGGACGAACGGGTGACGGGCCGGATCGTGGAGCGGAGGTCGGATCTCGGCGAGAGCCCCGTGCGGCTGCACCTCGCGGCAGCCATCGTCAAGGGCCTCCGGTTCGACCTGGTGGTCGAGAAGGCCACGGAGGTGGGCGTCGCCTCCATCACCCCGGTAACGGCGCGGCGCAGCGTGGCCCGCCCCGGGGGGCGCGGAGACCGGTGGCGGCGGTTGGCGCGATCAGCGGCCAAGCAGTGCGGGCGGAGCCGCGTGCCCCCGGTGAGCGAGCCGGTCCCCCTGCTCGACGCCGCCGGGGCCATGGCGGCCGACGGCGCCCGGCTCCTGGTGGCCGACCCCGCGGCGCCCGGCGATCTTCGTTCGGTCTGCGACCCCGGGGTCCGGTCCGCGGCGCTCTTCGTGGGGCCCGAGGGGGGCTTCGCGCCGGAAGAGCTGCACGCCCTGGGCTCCCTCGGAGCGCGGGTGTTCGCGTGGGGGAATCGAAGGCTGCGCGCCGAGACGGCCGCCGTCGTCCTGTCGGCGATGGTCATCACCGTGATGGAGTGGCAATGCGAAGAGACTGCAGCATCCTCGTTCTGAGCGGTCCCAACCTGAACCTCCTCGGCACCCGGGAGCCCGAGGTCTACGGTTCCCATACCCTCGCCGGCATCGAGGAGCGGGTGAAGGCCGCCGCCGCCGAGCTGGGCGCCGAGGTCCGCTGCCGGCAATCGAACCACGAGGGCGAGTTGGTCGAGGCCCTGCACGAGGCCCGCGGCTGGGCCGACGGTGCCGTCTTCAACCCCGGGGCTTTCACCCACTACAGCCTTGCCCTGCGCGACGCCGTCTCTGCGGCGGGACTGCCCACCGTCGAGGTCCACCTGTCCAACGTCCACGGCCGCGAGTCCTTCCGCCGCCGTTCGGTGATCGCCCCCGTCTGCCTCGGCCAGATCGCCGGCTTCGGCCCGGACAGCTATGTCCTCGGACTGCGCGCGGTGGTGGGACGGGTACGGGCGGAAGACGACTGAGGGCGGAACCGACAGCCGCCTCCGGAGAGAGAGATCGCTTGCCGCAGGGCCGGAGTCCCGGGGGGCGGCAGGTCCTCAGAAGGCGTGACGGTAGACGAGCTGAACCGCGGGCCTTCCCGCGGCGTCGAGGGACAGGGTGGGAAAGACCTTCCGGGTCTTGGTGCGAGGGATCAGGGCCACACCCAGACAGCCGGCGGCGAGCACGCCCGAGCTCCAGCCCCAGAGCCGAGCCCGGTCGGCCTTGTCCTCGAGATCCTGGGCCCGTGCGAGCAGGCCGGCCTGATCTTCCAGATTCGAGTCGTTGTTCCGGTTTATCTGCGCCTCCTCATCACGGGCGGAGGCGGTGTCGAACTGGAGCCAGGAGATGAGTCCGAGGGCCACGGTCCCGCCGAGGAAGCTGATGTACGGGAACTCCCGGACCTGGACGACGCGGGCCTGGCTGCCCAGGGAATCGAGGGTGACCACCTTGGCGACTTCGGCAACGTCGAAGGTGTGGATCTCTCCGTCTCCGCTCCGCAGGATGAGGAGATCGTCGTCGCGATTGAGCAGCTGCCCCATGACCACCGTGCCGTCGGCCAGGTAGATGCGGGCGTCGGGAGCGCCCTGCGCCAGCAGCGCCGCGGGCTGCAGGGCGAGACAGGTGACCACGATCAGAGAGATCATCGGACGCATGGCGTGCCTCCCGCGTAAGGTGTTGCACCGCAAGGCGAACTCGTTTCCAACGGCGGTCTTCGGCAATATACGGTTCGCCGTGGGGCCGTCAACGACATGAGGTTGGACGTGGACTCGATCCCGCGGGCCACGGTGGCGCAGATCGAGGCGGCCCTGGCGGCCGCCGGCGCCGGCCGGCGGGTCATCGCCCTCCTGGAGCGGGACCCCCGCGCCGGGGTGCGTCGGCTGGCGATGCGCGAGCGGCGGCGCTACCGGGCGCGCATGTCCGAGAACCGGCGCCGTCGCCGGCTGCGGGATCTCGAGGAGCGCTACTGGCAGGAGGGCCTGTCAGCGGTGGCCGGGGTGGACGAGGTCGGGAGGGGATGCCTGGCGGGTCCGGTGGTGGCCGCGGCCGTCGTGCTGCCGCCGGAGGCGTCCGGGGCCGTAGAGCTGTTCGACCTCGACGACTCGAAGGTCCTCGATGCCGACACCCGCGCCCGGCTTCACGACGAGATCCTCGAGCTGGCCCTCTCCTGGAGTGTCGCCCCGGTGGCCGCGGAGGTGATCGACCGGATCAACATCCTCGAGGCCTCCATGGAGGCGATGCGCATGGCGATCTCGGGCCTCGACCCGGCCCCGGACCGGGTCCTGGTGGACGGCGCCCGGGCTCCGGGCAGCGGCCTGCCCGAGACCGCCGTCGTCGACGGCGACGCGCGCTCCCTGAGCATCGCCGCCGCCTCGGTGGTGGCCAAGGAGCACCGGGACCGGATGATGGAGGCGCTCCACCCGCGGTTTCCCGAGTACGGCTTCGACACCAACAAGGGATACGCGAGCCCCGCGCACCGGGAGGCCCTGGCGCGCCACGGTCCCTGCGCGCTCCACCGCCGCACCTTCTCGCCCCTGGCTCGGCGCGAGCAGCTGAGCCTGGACCTCGGCCCGGACACCGGGCGGGACGGGGAGACCGTCGCCGCCGACTACCTCCTCGAGAAGGGGTACCGCGTCCTGCACCGCCGATACCGCGCCGCCGGCGGCGAGATCGATCTCATCGCCGCGGACGGCGACTGCTGTGTCTTCGTCGAGGTCAAGTCCACCGACCGGGCCTCGGATCGACCGGAGGACCGGGTCCGCCGGGACAAGCGCGCAAAGCTGATCCGCTGTGCCCGTCAGTTCGTGGAGAGATCCGCCGCCCCGGGGACGGAGTACCGGTTCGACGTCGTCGCCGTCGATCTCTCCGCCCGGACTCCGGCCGTCGAGCACATGGAGGACGCCTTCGACGCCGGGGCCTGAGACGGACCGCCGATCCTACCGCCCCGGTCCTCGGTACACCACCCGTCCGGCCACCACCGTCGCCACCGCCCGTCCGACGAGCTCGGAGCCGGCGAAGGGGGTGTTGCGTGCACTGGAGCGGAAGGCGGCGGGGTCGACGGTCCAGCGGCGGGCCGGGTCGATCACCGTGACGTCCCCCGGATCGCCCTCGGCCAGCCGTCCGCCGGGCAGACCCAGGATGCGGGCCGGCGCCGCGGACCAGCGATCGACGAGGGCCGGCATGTCGAGCAGGCCGGTTTCCACGAGGGATGTCATCGAGAGTCCGATGGCCGTCTCCAGGCCGACGATGCCGAAGGCTGCCTCGGGCAGGGGACAGGTCTTCTCCTCCACCGTGTGCGGCGCGTGATCGGTGGCGATCGTGTCGACCGTCCCGTCGGCCAGCCCGGCGACAATGGCGGCCACGTCGGCCGCCGAGCGCAGGGGGGGCGCCATCTTCGCCAGCGGTCCCTGGCGGGCCACTTCCTCATCGGTGAGCATGAAGTGATGGGGCAGCGCTTCGCAGGTCACGGGCAGGCCCTCGGCCTTGGCGGCTCGGACCAGCTCCACCGTGCCCGCGGTGCTGATGTGGGCGATGTGCAGGGGCCCGCCGGTCCGGCGGACGAGGTCGATATCCCGCCGGATCATCTCCTCCTCGCCCGCCGCGGGCATGCCCCGCACGCCCAGACGGACGGAGACCGCGCCCTCGTGCATGCAGCCGCCGGCGGTGAGGGACCGCACCTCCTCGTGCGGAAAGAGGGGACGGCCGAGCCGCCGAGCCTCCTCGAGGGCGGCGCACATGAGACCCTCCTCCTCCACCGGGTCGCCGTCGTCGGAGAACGCCACTGCCCCGGCCTTCGCCATCTCTGCGAGGGGGGCCAGCTCCCGGCCGGCCCGGCCCAGGGTGATCGACCCGATGACGTGGACCCGGACGCGGGCGTCCCTCAGGGCGCGCCCGGTGAGGTCGCGCACGCGGTCGGCGGAGTCCGGCGGCGGCTCGGTGTTCGGCATGGCGGCGACAGCGGTGAAGCCGCCCGCGGCGGCTGCGGTGGTGCCGGAGGCGATCGTCTCCTTGTGCTCGAACCCGGGCTCGCGCAGGTGCACGTGAGAGTCGATGAAGCCCGGGCAGACGATCAGCCCCGCCGCGTCGAGGACCTTCGCTCCCGCCGCTGCCCGGCCGGCCACCCGGCCTTTGGAGATGATCAGATCGGCCACGGTGTCGACGCCGCGGGCGGGGTCGACGACCCGTCCACCCCGCAGGATCAGGTCCCCCCCGGTGTCTCCCCTCATTCTCTTCCTTCCTCTGCCTGCCGCAGACTGCGAAGAAAGCCGCAGGCCTCGGCAGGAGTCATCCACGGCGGCACCGTCCACCCCCGGTGCCTCAGGGCGACGGCGAGCTGGAGGGCGCCGGGCAGCTCCACCGGATGCTCCGGGTCCGGGGAAGCGCTGATCCGGTCGAGGGTTTGCCGTGTGTCGCCGTGCCACCGCACCCGTCCGGCGTCCAGACAGGTGACGCGGCCGCAGAGCTCCGCCACGAGGTCCATGTCGTGGCTGATCAGCACCAGCCCGTGGCCGTCGCCGGCGAGTTCCGTGAGCAGGGCCGCGATCCTCTCCCGGTTGCCGCGGTCGAGCCCTGCGGTGGGCTCGTCCAGGACCAGGATGGAGGGACGGATGGAGAGCACGCCGGCGATCGCCGCCCGCCTCCGCTCCCCGCCGCTGAGGCCCAGGGGAGGCCGGGAGCCGAACTCCGGGGCGGGCAGGCCCACGGCGTCGAGTGCGGCGAGGGCCCGCCGTTGCGATTCGGCTTCGTCATGGCCGTGGTTCCGCGGGCCGAAGGCGACGTCCTCCTGCACCGTCTCCTCGAAGAGCTGGGTCTCGGGGAACTGGAAGACCAGCCCCACCTCCCGGCGCACGGCCGCCGCGTCGCCCGTGCGCCATATGTCTCTGCCGTCGAGCAGGACCTGCCCGCTCGTCGGCCGCAGCAGCCCGTTGAGGTGCTGCGCCAGGGTGGTCTTGCCCGAACCACCGGGGCCCAGCAGGCCGGTGATCAGGCCGCCGGGGACCTCCAGGTCGACCCCGTGGAGAGCCGGCACCGGCGTCGGCAGACCGCTGCGGTAGGTGTGTCTCACCCGGCGTGCGGACAGCCGGCTCGGAGCGGCTTCGGAGTCGCCGGAGGTGGGAGCTTCCGGATGGTGACGGCGCGCAGAGAAGCGGTCCGTCAGCCAGCCGGCGAGTCTCTCCAGATCCAGGGCGTCGGCAGCACTCCCTCCCGCCGCCTCAGCGGCCTCGGCGGCAAAGGGCGCGGAGAGGCCGATCCGGCGCAGCCGGGAGCCGCCGGAAAACACCCTGGACGGCGGGCCGTCCTCCAGGATCCGGCCCTCGCGCAGGATCAGGAGGCGCCCGGCCTCGGCCGCCTCCTCCGGAGACTGGGTGATCTGCAGGAGGGTCAGGCCGTGCCGGCGCCAGAGCCGGGCCATGGTCTCGATCAGGCCCCGGCGGCTCCCGGGGTCCAGCAGAGCCGTAGGCTCATCCAGCACGAGGTAGCGGGGCCGCACGGCCACGGCCGAGGCGATGGCGAGCCTCTGGCGCTCTCCGCCCGACAGCAGATGGGGCGGGTGGTTCCGGTAGACTTGGAGGTTGAATTCCCGCAGGACCTCCTCCACCCGGCAGCGCATGGCCCCAGGCTCGACGCCGTGGTTCTCCAGTCCGAAGGCGATCTCGGACTCGACCGTCGGCGCCACGAGCTGGTCGTCCGGATGCTGGAAGACCATCGCCACCCGGCGCCGGATCTCCGGGAGGTGGGCCTCCTCCGCCGTGGACAGACCGTCGACGCTGACGGTGCCCGAAGTCGGCAGTTGAAGGGCGTTGAGGGTGCGGGCGAGGGTGGTCTTTCCGGAGCCGTTCGGACCCATGAGCGCCACCCACTCGCCCGGGGCCACCTCCAGGTCGAGGCCACGCAGGGCCTGGATGCCGCCCGGGTGCTCGACGGAGAGGGCTCGAGTACGGATCATCGCCCGGGAGTGGAGGATGCGTTGCCCCGGCAACGGCGGGGGGTTACCTTCGGAATCCTGCTCATAAGGGCGCCTGTTCTCCGGCGCCCGTCAAGTGACGCATCGCGGCCGGTGACGGCCGCCAAGCCTGAGAGGCTGCTTTGATCGGATCCCTCCTCGCGAGGTTCCGGCGCCCGCTGGTGCTGGCCGCAGCGCTGTCCATCGGCTGCGCCGACGACGACGACCGCCCGCAGATCACGGGGCCCGAGTTGCCAACCGCGGAGGGGCGTCTCTACCGAATCCGGGAGGTCACCTTTCCCACGGTCGACGAGATCCCCGTGGCGGCCTCCTACGTCCGCGCCGTCGAGGAGACCCGCCCCGTGGTCATCCTCATCCACGGACTTGGAGATCCCCTCGCCCGCCTGGAGTGGGTGTTGTCCGATCGATTTCCGGCGATCCTGGAGGCCGGCTACCACGCCCTGGCCATCGACTTGCGAGGCCACGGGGAGACACCCCTGCCCGACGACGGCCGTCCAGCCGGGCAGCTGACCTACGCCGATCTCGAGGAGATGCACCTGGAGGTGGGTGCCGCCATCAGCTGGCTGCGAGGCCAGCCCACGGCGGACAAGGCCCGCATCGGTGTCATCGGCGTCGGCCTCGGCGCCAGTGTTGCCTTCGTGAGCATGGGGGCCTTCGCCGACGACCTTCGCGCCGGCGTCGCCCTGTCCCCGGGGTTCTGGGATCCCGACCTGCGGCCTGTCGTCATCGGTGGGGGCATCTCACCCTTCGCACCCCACACCATTCTCTACCTGGTGGGGGGCGCGGATACGCTGACCCTCGGCGACACCGTCATCAATCTGTCGGAGTGGGCCTCTGTCCTGGCTGAGAACACGCCGGAGTCGGACCTGCACATCGTCGAGGAGAGCCCCGCCCACGGCTTCGAGCTGCTGAACACGCCGGGGGTCATGCAGCGGATCCTCGACTGGCTCCAGGCGCACCTCTAGCAGAGGCCGCCTCCGGGCGCCGACGGTCCTCCAGTTGGCGGGCAAGGTCGCGGTCATCATCCCCGCCCGCAACGAGCAGGACGCCATCCTCCGCGTCCTGGCCGACATCCCGCCCGCAACCGCAGACGACATCATCGTCGTCGACAACGACTCCGCGGACGCAACCGCTCAGAGGGCCGCCGAGTGGGGGGCCCGCGTCGTCCACGAACCGCGAAGGGGGTACGGGCAGGCTTGCCTGGCCGGGATCGCCGCGCTGCATCCGGAGACCGAGATCGTAGTCTTCCTCGATGGCGACTACAGCGATTACCCCGGGGAGATGGTGGATCTCCTCGAGCCGCTGCTGGCAGGCCAGGTGGACTTCGTCGTCGGCTCACGGGTCCTCGGGCGGCGGGAGCCCGGGGCGATGCTGCCCCAGGCCCGCTTCGGCAACGCCCTGGCCACCGTCCTGATCCGATGGCTGTACCGTGTATCGTACACCGATCTCGGGCCCTTCCGTGCAATCCGGCGGGAAACCCTTGAGCGCATCGGCATGTCCGACCGCGATTTCGGCTGGACCGTCGAGATGCAGGTCAAGGCGGCGCGTCTCGGGGTGGCCGCGGTCGAGGTGCCGGTCAGCTACCGGCGCCGACTGGCCGGTGCCTCGAAGGTCACCGGGACTTGGGCAGGGACGGTGCGGGCCGGGTGGAAGATCCTGGGCACGATCTTCCGCCACGCCCGTCGGTGAGCCGCCGCGAGGCGGTCTTGACCCCCTTTCCCCCCACCCGTAGCTTGCCGCGTCCCGGAGCAAGCCCCCCCATGCGCCTCGAAGACCTCGACTTCGACCTGCCCGAGGGGCTCGTAGCCCAGTACCCTTCCCCCCGCCGCGACGCATCGCGCCTGCTGGCCATCGATCGGGATGGCGGCAGCCGGCGCCATCTCCTCTTCGGACAGGTTCCCGACCTGCTGCGCCCCGAAGATGTCCTCGTCCTCAACCAGAGCCGGGTGGTGGCCGCCCGCCTCAACGGACGCAAGGCGAGGACGGGGGGGCGCGTTCAGATCCTCCTCCTCGGCCGGGAGGAGGAGTGCTGGCTGGCCATGGCCCGGCCCCTGCGGGGACTGGCGGCGGGGGACCGCATCGAACTCGACGGCTCGCAGGAATCCCTGGATGTGGTCGGGCGGGTCGAGGACAGGGTCCGGGTGCGTCTGCCCCGGGCGGGGGCAGGGGCGCCCGGGGACGATCCCACCGGTTTCAAGGCCCTCCTGCCGCTGCTGGAGCGTTCCGGCGAGGTGCCGCTGCCGCCCTACATCCGCCGGGAGGGCGAGCCCCTGGACCGGGACCGCTACCAGACCGTCTACGCCCGTGACCCGGGATCGATCGCCGCCCCCACGGCCGGACTGCACTTCACGGGCGAGCTGCTGGACCGCATCCGGTCGCTGGGTGTGGCGGTGGCGCACCTCGTCCTCCACGTCGGCCCCGGGACCTTCGAGACCATCCGCTGCGCCGACCCGCGGCGCCACCGGGTGGCGGCGGAGTACTACCGCCTGCCCGTCGAGACCGCCGAGGAGGTGAACCGGCGCCGCCGGGCGGGAGGCCGGGCGATCGCCGTGGGCACCACGGCGGTGCGCGTCCTCGAGTCTGCCTGGGCCGGCCGCGGCCTGCGGGCGGGAGAGGGCTGGACCGACCTCGTAATCAGACCTCCCCACCACTTCCGGGCGGTGGATGCCCTGATCACCAACTTCCACCGGCCGCGATCCAGCCTTCTCATGCTGGCCGCCGCCTTTGCCGGCCGTCACCGGCTCCTGGAGGCCTACGCCGAAGCGGTGCGCAAGGGCTATCGCTTCCACAGCTATGGCGATGCCATGTTCATCGCCTGACATGGCGACGGCCGCCGCCATCGTCCCCGCCGCCGGCCGGGGCCTCCGCATGGGAGAGGGGCCGGCCAAACAGTACCGGCTGCTGGGCGGGCGCCCCGTCCTCTGGCACACCCTCGCGCGCCTGCAGGCCAGCCCGAGAATCGGCCGGATCATCGCGGCCATCCACGGCGATGACCAGGAGCGTTTCGGGAGCATCTCCTCCGATCCCTTCCTCGACAAGCTCCAGGCTCCGGTCCTCGGCGGTTCCACGCGGTCGGAGTCGGTGCGGGCGGGGTTGGAGGCCCTCGCCGGCGAAGAAATCGTCCTCGTGCACGACGCCGTGCGCCCGTGGGTGTCGACGGACCTGATCGAGCGCGTCGCGGCGGTGGCGGAGGAACACGGGGCCGCAGTGCCCGCCCTGCCGGTGACGGAGACGATCAAGGTCGTCGATGGCGGCCGGGTCCTCGAGTCCCCGGACCGCAGCCGCCTCTTCCGGGCCCAGACCCCCCAGGGTTTCCGCCGCTCCCTTCTGGATGCAGCCTTCCGATCCCCCGCGCCGGGCCCGCAGCCGACGGACGAAGCCTCCATGCTGGAGCGGGCGGGGATCCCGGTGCACGTGGTGCCAGGAGAAGAGGCGAACGTGAAGATCACCCACCCCGAGGATCTCCGGGTCGCCGCCGAGGTGCGCACCGGGATCGGTTACGACGTGCACCCCTTCGCCGCCGGACGGCCGCTGGTCCTCGGCGGCGTCGCCATCCGGTCCGACCGGGGACTCCTGGGTCACTCGGACGCGGACGTCCTCACCCATGCCGTCATCGACGCCCTCCTGGGAGCCGCCGGCCTGGGGGACATCGGGCGTCTCTTCCCCGACGACGACCCGGAGTACGAGGGCATCTCCAGCCTCGTCCTTCTCGCCAGGGTGCGGGATCGCCTGCGGGCGGTGGCGGCGGAGGTCGTCAACGTCGATGCCGTGGTCATGGCGCAGGCGCCGAAGCTGGCCCCGCACGCCGGGGCGATGGCCGAGGCCCTCGCCGGCGCCCTGGGGATCGATCCCGGCCGGATCAGCGTCAAGGCGACGACCACCGAGCGTCTCGGGTTCGTCGGCCGGCAGGAGGGGATGGCGGCGCAGGCCGTGGCCTCTGTGCGGCTCTGACCGTGGGGGAGTATTTCGAGCAGCTGGTGCAGCGGATTGGGGAGCTCCCGGCGCCCTGGGCCTATGCCGCCCTGGGTCTGAGCGCCTTCCTCGAGAACGTCCTGCCGCCGGTTCCGGGCGACACGGTGGTCGTGTTCTCCGCCTACCTGGCCGGACGGGGGGTGCTCTCCTGGGTCCCGGTCTACGCCGTGACCTGCCTCGGGGGAACGGCGGGATTCCTGGTCATGTACGCCATCGGCCGGTCCCAGGGCCGCGGGTTTCTCCATGGCGGCGGCTGGCGCGCCCGGATCTTCCCGGAGCGGCGGATGCAGCGGGCGTCCCGGTGGCTGCAGCGCTACGGCGCCTGGCTCGTCCTCGGCAATCGGTTTCTCAGCGGCGTAAGGTCGGTCATCGCCATCAGCGCGGGCTTCGGTGGGCTGGGCTGGCCCACTGTGGCGGGGCTGGGCATGGTGAGCATGCTGCTGTGGAACGGCCTTCTCCTGTACGCGGGGATGGCCCTCGGGGAGAACTGGGATCGGGTCTCGGAGCTGCTTGCCCGGTACAACCGGGCAATGATGGTCCTGCTGGCCGCCGCCGCGGCCTTGGCCGGGCTTCGCGTGTGGCTGCGGCGTCGTTCCATCATTGACAATCGGAGCCGTTCGGGATAGCTTCACATGTTCCTTTCGAATTGCCGCAAGCAGCTGTCGGGCCTCGAATGCCGGGCTCTCCAAAGGTGGATCCGGAGTTGACGACACGGACCTATTCCCCGAAAGGGGCCGAGATCGAGAACCGCTGGTACCTGGTCGATGCCGAGGGCAAGACCCTCGGCCGACTGGCGACCCGGATCGCCCACTACCTGCGGGGAAAGCACAAGCCCGCCTATACGCCTCACCACGATATGGGAGACCACATCGTGGTCATCAACGCCGAGAAGATCCGCGTCACGGGCAACAAGGCCGAGCAGAAGGTCTACTACCGGCACACCGGCTATCCCGGCGGCATCCGCACCACCAGCTTCGCCCAGATGATGGAGAAGCACCCGGAGCGCATCCTGCGCACGGCCGTCAGAGGCATGCTGCCCCGCACGCCCCTCGGCCGGCGCATGTTCAAGAAGCTGAGGGTCTACGTCGGCGGCGAACACGGCCACGGGGCCCAGCAACCCGAAGTGCTCGACCTCTAGGTCGGACCGCGTCGAGGAATCATGGCTGAGGAACACAGGTTCGAAGCGACAGGACGGCGCAAGACCTCCGTGGCGAGAGTGCGGTTGCGCCCCGGGTCCGGGCAGATCCTGATCAACGGCCGCCGCGTCGAGGACTACCTGAGGCGCGACGCCCTCGAGATGATCATGGTCCAGCCCTTGCAGGTGACGGAATCGCGCGACAAGTTCGACATCCACATCAGCAGCCAGGGCGGCGGCCTGCGCGGTCAGGCAGGCGCCATGTCCCTCGGAATCGCCCGTGCCCTGGTGGCGTACGACCCCACCATGCGGACGACGCTGAAGAAGGCCGGCTTCCTGACTCGCGATCCCCGCGAGAAGGAACGCAAGAAGTACGGGCTCGCCGGCGCCCGAAAGCGCTTCCAGTTCTCCAAGAGATAGGCGCGCCGCAGGCGAGCCGGGTGGAAGCCTCAACAAGCTCCCAGGAGACGACTCCTCCATGACAGAAGTGAGCCTCCGCGATCTGCTCGAGGCGGGCACCCATTTCGGCCACCAGACCCGCCGCTGGGATCCGAAGATGAAGCCTTTCATCTTCACCGAGCGGAACGGCATCCACATCGTCGATCTCAACAAGACGGTAAAGCGCCTTCAGGAGGCCACCGACGCCGTGCGCCGCACGGCACAGGAGGGGCGGGCGGTGCTATTCGTCGGCACCAAGAAGCAGGCCGTGGACGTCATCCGGTCCGAGGCCGAGCGCTGTGGCATGTTCTACGTCACCGAGCGCTGGCTCGGCGGCATGCTGACCAACTGGCAGACGATCCGGCAGAACATCCGCCACCTGGACCACCTGGACCGCATCGCCAGCGACGGAACCTACGAGAAGCTCAAGAAGAAGGAGGTCCTGCTCCTGGAGAAGGAGCGGACCCGGATGGTCAGGACCCTGGAAGGGATCCGCAAGATGAACGGCATTCCGGGGCTCATCTACATCATCGACATCCGCAAGGAGCGGCTGGCCATGGCCGAGGCGCGCAAGCTCGGCATCCCCTCCGTGGCGATCGTCGACACCAACTGCGACCCCGAGGCGGTGACCTACCCGGTGCCCGGGAACGACGATGCCATCCGTTCGATCGAGCTCATCACGCGCGCCGTGGCTGACGCGGTCATCGAGGGGAGCGCCGCCGCCGACAAGGGCCGTGGTGCCCGTACCGAAGAAGACGAGCCGGCTGCAGCGCCCGCCGAAGCCGCGACCTCCGCCTGAGGCGCGTCCGGAGACCTGAAAGGGAGGCAGGAACAACCGTGGCTCAGATCACCGCTGCCAGGGTTCGCGAATTGCGCGAGCGCACCGGCATAGGCATGATGGACTGCAAGAAGGCCCTGGCGGAGACCGGCGGGGACATGGAGAAGGCGGTTGAGCACCTGCGCAAGCAGGGGATGTCAGCCGTGGAGAAGCGCTCGGGGCGGGATGCCAAGGACGGGCTGATCAACTCCTACATCCATCCCGGCAGCCGACTGGGCGTGCTCCTCGAGGTCAACTGCGAGACCGACTTCGTGGCCAGGACCGACGACTTCCGCGAGTTCACCCGCGACGTGGCCATGCATATCGCCGCCGAGCAGCCCCTGGCCGTGAGCCGCGAGGAGATCGACCAGGCGGTGGTGGACAAGGAGAAGGAGATCTACCTGGAGCAGGCCCGTAACGAGGGCAAGCCCGAGCAGATCGCGGAGCGGATCGTCACCGGCCGGCTGGACAAGTTCTTCCAGGATGTGTGCCTTCTGGAGCAGGCCTTCGTCAAGGATCCGGACAAGACCATCGAAGACCTGGTCACCGAGCAGACGGCGAAGATCGGGGAGAAGATCACGATCCGGAGATTCGCCTGCTTTCGTCTCGGCGAGGAGTGAGTCCGGAACCTGCCGTCAACGGCGTCCGATGACATGCTAGAAGAGATCTTCGGCGAGGTTCGGCAGGCGATGGAAAACGCCATCGCCGCCCTGTTGCGGGATCTCACCGGCATCCGCACGGGGCGCGCCACCGTCTCCCTTCTGGACGGGATCCGGATCGACTACTACGGCACGCCCACACCCCTGAACCAACTCGCCTCCATCAGCGCTCCGGAGCCGCGTCTGCTCACCGTCCGGCCCTACGAGCAGAGCCTTATCGATCCCGTTGAGAAGGCGATTCGCGCCGAGGCCTCTCTTGGCCTCAATCCCAGCAACGACGGCCAGATCATCCGCCTGCCGATCCCCGAGCTGACCGAGGAGCGCCGGATCCAGTTGACCCGGGTCGCCCGGAACCGGGCCGAGGAGGGGCGGGTGGCCGTGCGCCACGCCCGTCGGGACGGGCTGGACCTGATCGACGAGGCCAGGAAAGAGGGGGAGATGTCGGAGGACGAGGCGAGGCAGGGCCACGCCCGCATCCAGACCCTTACCGACGAGTTCGTCAAGAAGGTGGACGAGACCATCAGGAACAAAGAGACGGAGATCATGGAGGTCTGACAGGAGCATGTCCTCGGCGGTCCCCGGGCGATGCGGCACCGCCGCGTCGCCCTTTTTTGCGCTCGCCGACGAGGACTGATGTGCTCGGGGAGACCGCATAGCTCGCAATGAACGGGACCAGAGACAGCCTGAGGATGAGTGACGCGCAGGTCGAAGGCAGCCACTGCGCGCTCCCGAGGCTCCCGAGAGTTGCAGCAGGCGAGGCGGCGTCGCAGTGATCGCCCCTCTCCTGCGCTCTGCGAGGCCCCGGCAGTGGGTGAAGAACCTGTTCGTTCTCGCCGCTCTCGTGTTCTCCGGGCACCTCCTCGATGCGGACTTCGCGCTCACCGCCGTGGCGGCGGCCCTGGCCTTCCTGCTCAGCAGCGCCTCCGTGTACCTGATCAACGACGTGGCGGACGCGCGTCGTGACCGGCTGCATCCGCAGAAGGCCGGACGCCCCGTGGCCAGCGGCGCTCTCCCTCCCCGGGTGGCCGTCTCGGCGGCGGCGGTGCTCCTGGCGGGGAGCCTCGCGGGGTCCTGGTTCCTGCAGCCCGCCTTCGCCGCCGTCCTCGCCATCTACGCGGCCCTCAACCTCGCCTACTCCCTCGGGCTCAAGGACGCCTTCCTGGTGGACATTCTGATAGTGGCCGCCGGGTTCTTCCTCCGGGCCGTGGGCGGCGCCGTGGCCATCGACGTGGCCATCTCCACCTGGTTCATCCTCTGCACCTGCACCCTCACCCTGTTCCTGGCCGCAGCCAAACGCCGCGGCGAGCTCGACCTGTTGCGAGAGGAGGCGGCAGGTCATCGACCGGCCCTGGCGGCGTACGGGATCCCCTTCCTCGACCAGGTCATCGGAGTGCTGGCGTCGGCGACCATCGTCTGCTACGCCTTGTACGCAACCGGAGTTGGCGAGGGGGGACTCTCCGCCGGTCATCGGATGCAATGGACGATCCCCCTGGTTCTCTACGGGGTGCTGCGCTACCTCTATCTCGTTCACCGCAGGGAGGCTGGAGGGGACCCGACGGCACTGCTGTGGCACGACCGCCCCCTGCAGCTCGCCCTGACCCTGTGGGCGGGACTTAGCCTGGCCCTGCTGTATGGAGTGAAACCGGCCGGATAAAGGCCTCCGGGCACTCTTGACGGCCGGCCCACGGCTCGTCAGAATCAGGTGGCCGGCGCGCGGGATCGACCCGGTCCGGCCCCATGCGACGCCAGCCGTCTGTCGGCGCCAGGTGCGCCGTTGCCGCCATGACCCCTGACGATCCCAACGAGCAGTCCCCTCCGGGACAGGCTTCGCCAGATCCGAGGCCCCTCTCCCGCCTCAACCCCCGCCGAATCGTCATCGGCCGGCTGGCCACCGTCGATGTCGGCGTCGACGGCAAGCGGGCCTGGGACCTGCAGGTGCACGATGACCGGTTCTACGGCCGGCTGCTGCGTGCGGGCTCATTGGGGATGGGCGAGAGCTACATGGACGGCTGGTGGGACTGCCGCCGCCTCGACGAGATGATCTACCGGATCCTGCGGGGCGATGTGAAGGAGAGCGCCATCGGCTGGTCCCGGGTCGGTGCCAGCTTGCGGGCTTCCTTCGTCAACCTGCAAAGCGTCTCCCGCGCCTTTCAGGTCGGGCAGCGCCACTACGACATCGGCGAGGACCTGTTCCGGCGCATGCTCGACCAGCGCATGATCTACAGCTGTGCGTACTGGAATGAGGCCGATGATCTCGACGCCGCCCAGGAGGCCAAGCTAGACCTCATCTGCCGGAAGCTGGGTCTGCGGCCGGGCATGAAAGTGCTCGACATCGGCTGTGGCTGGGGGGGGACGCTGCAGTATGCCGCCGAGCGCTACGGCGTCGAAGGCGTGGGCGTCACTATCTCACGGGACCAGGCGGAGCATGCGCGACGGCGGTGCGGCGATCTGCCGATCGAGATCCGGCTTCAGGACTACCGCGAGTTGGAGGGGCCCTTCGATCGCGCCCTGTCAGTGGGCATGTTCGAGCACGTGGGCGTGAGGAACTACCGGGTCTTCATGCAGGTCGTGCGCCGCTGTCTCGCTACGGACGGGCTGTTCCTGTTGCACACCATCGGCAGCAACCGCTCCAAACTGGCCGGCGACATCTGGATCGACCGCTACATCTTTCCGAATGCGAAGCTGCCTTCGGTCCGACAGGTCACCGAGGCGGCGGAGGGTCTGTTCGCACTCGAAGACCTGCACAACATCGGCGCCAACTACGACCCCACCCTGATGGCTTGGCACGCCAACCTCGAGCCCCGCTGGGACGAGATTCCGCACTACGACGAACGGTTCAGACGGATGTGGCGCTACTACCTGCTCGCCTGCGCCGGGTCCTTCCGGGCGCGGCGGAACCAGGTGTGGCAGATCGTCCTGTCCCCGGGGGGCGTGACCGGCGGGTACCGGTCGCAACGCTGAGCCGCGGCGTCCCCCGTCGCCGATGCGAGGCCTGGGAGTGGTGGAGCAGATCGGGATCGAACCGACGACCTCAGGCTTGCAAAGCCCGCGCTCTCCCAACTGAGCTACTGCCCC
>JAPOZM010000053.1 GCA_026706075.1 Gemmatimonadaceae bacterium | reverse complement strand
AGCTTGGTCTTCTCGTACTCCGGGTTGTCGTCCATCTGCAGCCAGGAGCCCTCGGTGCCGTAGTCGGTGTAGTCGGAGTCCTCGTGATGGCCGCCGAAGAACAGGTGCAGGTTGCCGGCGGCGCGCTGGTGGAAGAAACGGCCCCCGATCGTGCTGTAGGAACCGCCGTAGACCGAGGCGCTGGTGCGGGTGCTGCGGACCCGCTCCTTGAGGATGAAGTTGGCCGTGCCCGCCAGCGGCGACTGGTTGCCGGCGAAGTCCATGGCCAGGTAGGTCGGATAGAGGACCGAGGCCGAGCCGCGCTGGTCCTCGACCCGCTGGAAGGCCCAAGGGTCGAGGCTCTGGAGATCGACGAAGGCGTCGATGGGCAGGCCGTCGAGCATGTAGCCCTTGTAGGTGTGGGCCAGGCCGCCCGAGGAGCCCCAGTTGGCGTCGTTCCGGGACAGGACGTTGGCGAAGTTGCCCGGGGAGTAGGAGAGGAGCTCCGCCAGGTTGCCGTTGCCCTGGACCAGGGAGCCCATGTCGTCGGCGGTGATGATGGAGATCTTCTGGGTCACGTTTCCCGGCGTCTGCGGCAGCTTGGAGCCGGTGACGATGACCTCCTCCATCTCGTACACGTCCTCGGCTGCGGCCGGCCCGGCGCCGATGGCGACGGATAGCAGCGGCACGAGAAGGAAAGTGCGCTTCATCTGAGTGCCTCCCTTGTGAAGCGGTGTGAAGGTTGATTGCGTAGGTTGGCGTCCGGCGCGTCCCCCGCCCGGACGAGGCACAATATATGGTACTGACCGCCCGAATCCGCTATACAAACGATACAAACGCCGGTCGATGAATCTGCTTGCCATCTTCGCCCATCCGGACGACGAGTCCTTCATCTGCGGGGGGGCCCTGGCGAAGGCCGCCGCCGAGGGGCGCCAGGTCCACCTCGTCTGCGCCACCCGCGGCGAGGAGGGCGAGATCGTCCACCCCGACATCGACGCGGACCGCCACCCCAAGGGCGAAGCCCGGGGCAGGCTGCGGGAGGGCGAGCTGGAGAGGGCCTGCGCCGCCCTGGGGATCCACCCGCCGATCTGGCTGGACCACTGCGACTCGGGGTTCCCCGTGGAGGTCGGGCGGCGGAACCCCCGGGCGCTGATGAACCAGGAGGTGACCGCACTCGAGCGGCAGCTCCTGCCCGTCATCGGCGACCTGCAGCCGGAGGTGATGATCACCTTCGACCCCCACGGCCTCTATCCCCACGTCGACCACGTGACCATCCGCAGGGCCGCGGAGGCCGCCTTCTGGTCGGCGGGCAGCGTGGCGCAGCCGGCGCCGAGGCGCCTCTACTACCCGGTCTATCCGCTGGACTCGGTGCGCCGCACCCAGGGGGACCCCGGCGCGACGATGTCCGACGTCGACGCCGATCTGTTCGGGGTGTCGGCGGACTCGGTGGCGGCTGCCGTCGACATCAGCGGCCAGCGGGAGCGCAAGCTGGCCGCGATCTGCGCCCACGCCTCGCAGTTCGGCACCGGGGAGCAGGTGCGGGCCCAGGTCGGGAAGAGGCCGCACATGATGGAGGTGGAGCACTACGGTCTCGGCGGCCTGCGGGGGAGCTTCCCGCCCATGCCGGTGGACTGCCTGTTCGCTGGTCTGGAGGGCTGACCGCCGGAGCGGGCCGGGGCTGCCGGCGGGCTCGGCATCTCGGGACTGGGCGTCTCGACCCGGCGGCCAGGCGCCAGCCGCCTCGTGCCTCGACTTGGGGAGTCCCGACCTCCAACGGTCAGGCGCCACCGGCCCCTCCACTACCTCGATGGCCTGCGGACCAGCGCCGAGCCACCGACGGCCGGCCTGCCTCGGAGGCTGGCAGGCGCCCGTCGGGGGCGGTGCCAACGCGGCTGGTGCCCAGGTTCCTCTGACCCTCCTGCGCCCGTAGCCACCGGCCCCTTGCCGTCTGTGGCCCGAGGTCCCCAGGCTCGGGCCCGCTCGCGGCGACCTCGAAGCCCTGGACCATCACGATGGCCAGGGCTCTCCCCCGACCGGCCCGAAACCCCGGCGTCGCGCCAGGCCAGGGATGCCGCCGGTCCTGCGCTCAGGCGCCGAGGAGGACGGCTGCTACCCCCTCGTAGACTCTCTCCTGCTCGTCGGCGATGCGGTCCCAGCGGAACCGCTGCGCCCAGCCGCGACCGGCGGCGCCCAACTGCGCGCGCAGCCCCGGCTCCCGCAGCAGCCGCAGCATGGCGCCGGCGATCCCCTCCACGTCCTCGGCCTCCGCCAGCAGTCCGGTCTCGCCGTCGCGCACGGCGTCCACCAGGCCTGGGATGCGGGTGCCCACCACCGCCTTGCCGGCGGCCGATGCCTCCACGGCGGCGATGCACCAGCCCTCGTAGCGGGAGGGGGCCACGTTGAACAGGGACCGCCGGAAGAGCTGGGTCTTCTCTTCCGCCGACACCGGCCCGATGAGCTCGACCCGCTCCTCGACGCCGGCGCGCCGGGCCAGCTCCCTCAGCTCGGCAACCCGCTCCGGGGTGCCGCGGCCGGCGACCACGAGGCGGATCCCGCGCTCCTGGCTGGCGACGCGGCCGAAAGCCTCCAGGAGCAGGTCCAGCCCCTTGGTGTAGGTGTCCAGCCGGCCGAAGTAGAGGACGTAGTCCCCCTCTTCGGCGCCTTCCAGGAAGCAGCGGTCGTCGACGCCGGTGTAGACCAGGTGGAGGCCGCAGTCGCCTCGGATGGCGGCCAGGCCTTCGGCGACGCTCGGCGAGATGGCGATGACGCGGTCGTAGGCGCGCAGGGTGGCGCGCTCGATGGCGGCGGCCGGCAGCCCGAGGACGGGGCGCTTGCGGGCGGCGTGCTCCTGCATGAGGTGGAAGAACTCGAGGACCGAGGCCCGCCGGCGCGGGGCCGACGCCCACAGGGGTGCGAAGGCCGAGAACGAGTAGACCCACAGGTCGGCGTCGGAGCGCGCCAGGAAGCGGCTGGCCCGGGCCGAGAAGGTGAGCCGGCTGATGGCGTACGACCGGGGGCTGCCGAGGTGGAGGACGCGCAGGCCGTCGACCTCTTCCTCGGGAGCGGCGCCGGGGTAGGAGCCGCAGACGACGGTGATCTCGTGGCGGCCGGCCAGGCGCCGGCAGATCTCGAAGGTGCGGGCGGCGCCTCCGCCCCCGAGCCAGGGGTTGCGGGGGTCGTCGTAGGAGGTGTGGAGGATCTTCACCGGCGGCGCCCGCCCCGATGGTCCCGCGGGTCCGCATGCCCCAGGAGTTCGGCCGGGGATTCCCCGGAAAGGGGGTCGGACGCCCACCAGCGCCCGGGTAGCGACCCCCTGCGAGCGGCGCCCTGCGCGGCCACCAATGGGGCGGCCAGGGCTCCCCCGGAAGGGGCATCCCGCGCCTGGCGGCGGTCGGGCGGGGATCCCCGGCGGGCGGCGCCTTGGGCGGCTGGTGGGGTGTCCGGCGCACAGCAACGTCCGGCCGGCGCCCGAAGGCGGTGCGGGGTTTCCCGGGACGCAGGTGGGGCTGGATGCCCCGGGCGCCCGTGCGGGGACGGCGCGGGCGGAGCGGCCGGCGTGAGAGGACGGTTCGGGGACTTCCCCGGGGTGGGGACCGGCGCCAGGAGAGGGCTGGCGGCTTCCCGAGCACCTGGGTCGCCTACGGACCGGGGGCGCTGGCCGGGCGGCCATGGCGGCCGCAAGTTTGGCGCATGACCCGCGCCTTCCCGGCCCCGCCGCCCGTCGGGGACCAGTCCCTCTACGACCTGCAGTACCGGCGCTTCGCCGCGCCCGTGGCGGCCCTGGCCCAGGAGGCCGGCCTCTGCGAGCTGCTCCTGGAGAGGCCCCGCACCATCCCGGAGGCGGCCGAGGCCCTGGGCGTGACCCCGAGGGCCGCCGAGGCGATGGTCGCCGTCGTCGCCGCTCTCGGCTTCGCCCGCAACGACGGCGGGGGCCGCTTCGCCCTGACCGACCTCGGGCGGACCTACCTGCTGCCGGCCAGCCCCTTCGGCCGCCGCCTCGGCCGCGGGGACGACCCGATCCTGAATGAGCTGCGCAGCGCCTTCCGCTCCGGCGAGCCGGCGTCCCCCCTCGCCGTGGCCATGGAAGCGCTCCCGGAGGCGGAGGTGCGCGAGTTCATCGGCCGCATGCACGCCCTCACCCTGCCCGCCGCCGGCAGCCTGGCGCGGCAGCCGGTCTTCGGCGGCGTGGGCCTGCTCCTGGACGTGGGCGCCGGCTCGGGGTCGCTCTCGGCGGCGGTCGCCGCGGCCCATCCAGGGGTGCGCTGCACCCTCCTCGACCTGCCGGAGGTCTGCGCCATCGCCGCCGAGAACATCCGCGGCTACGGCCTGGAGGACCGGGTCGCCACCCGTCCGGCCGACATGTTCCGCGACCCCTGGCCCGGCGGCCACGACGCCGCCCTCTTCGGGAACATCTTCCACGACTGGGACCCCGCCTCGTGCGCGGAACTGGCGCGCCGGGCCTTCGAGGCCCTCGAGCCGGGGGGCCGCGTCCTCCTGCACGAGATGCCCCTGGCCGAGACGCGGGACGGCCCCCTCACGGTGGCCTGCTTCTCGGTGGCCATGCTGCTCTACGAGAAGGGGAAGCAGTACACCCTGTCGGAGCTCGAGGAGATGCTGGGGGTGGCGGGGTTCGTCGACTTCGAGTCCGCCGCCAGCCACGGCTACTACCATCTGATCAGCGCCCGCAAGCCGGGGTAGCCCTCTACGAGTTGGGAGCGGCGAGGACGACGTTGGACGCCTCCAGCTCCCAGGTCTCGTTGTAGACGGTGGGGCGCGGACGCGCCGGCGGATACCCCTCGGGGCGCACCTCGGGATCCCACAGTTCCTGGCGGTCCCGCCCCCGGGGCCGGTCGAGCCACTCGCGCTCGGAGTCGGCGGCCTGCACCTCCCGCCGCAGGATGAACTCGACCCAGTCGAAGGCGGTGATCGCCACGTCGGCGATGAACACGCGCGACACGTTGGTCCCGTCCCAGGTAGCCAGGTCGGGCAGCACCACCGGGCCGGTGCAGACCTGGAACTCGCCGCCGGCCTCGTGGATGTTGATCAGGTTCACGGGGTACTCCACGGTGACGGTGAGCCCTCGTTCCTCGTCCTGGTAGGTGGAGCGCGCGCTCATCAGGTCGCCGGCCAGGGTCGCCGCCGAGATCTCGCCGCCGTCGGCCAGCTCCCGGTACGGGTCGTGCCTGCGCAGGTCGAGCCGGGTCTCGGCGAAGGACTCCGACAGGGGGCTCCGCTCCCCCGGCTCGGGCTCCCAGCTGGGACGCCGGGCGATGTCGACGCGGTCCTCGTCGCCGAAGACGAGGCGCCACTCGGTGCTGGGGATCTGGAACATGTTGCGGCGGGCGATGGTGTACTCGGAGCGGCACGGGGCCCCGGCATAGAGGCGGGTCACCTCTCCCGTGCCGGGGTCGAGGATCTCGCAGGCCGCCTCCAGGCGGAAGCGCACGTGGTAGGACTGGCCCTCCTCGCCGACGAATCCGCCGGCCCAGCGGTAGTGGGGGTCGTGGGTCCAGGGGCGGTGCTTCCAGGTGAAGAGGGAGCGCTCGAAGTCGATCATCGATTCTCTCCGGATTGTGAGGCTGCCCGCTAATGTACGACGGCCGTCGGCGGCTGGAGTACCTACGTCCCGGTGTCGATCTTTCGGCCGATCCCCCTCATCTCGAAAACGAGGTCCCATGACCGACACCACGTCCCTCGTCCCGAAGTACACCTTTCCCGACACCCTCGGGGAGCAGGAGGCGGCCCTGGCGGCCAACCCCCTCCTGCAGCGGCTGCACGAGGCCCGCCGCTCGTACGAGGGCGACCGCCACCGGCCGCTCTACCACTACGTCAACCCCGAGGCGATGCTGAACGACCCCAACGGCCTGTGCCGCTGGCAGGGGCGCTGGCACCTGTTCTATCAGGCCTATCCGCCGGAGGACAGGCGCCAGCACTGGGGCCACGCCGTCTCCGACGACCTGATCCGCTGGCGCGACCTGCCCTACTGCATCTACCCCGGCCCCGAGGACAAGTGCTTCTCCGGCGCCACCTTCGTCGAGGACGACCGGGTCATCGCCATGTATCACGGCACCGAGGTGGGCAACATGGTCGCCGTATCCAGCGATCCGCTGCTGCTGAACTGGGAGAAGGTGGCGGGGCGGGCGGTGGTCCCCATGACGGCGCCGGACGGCTCCCCTCTGCCGTACCGGGTCTTCGACCCCTGCATCTGGAAGAAGGGGGACCACTACTACTCGCTCTCGGCCGGGACCCGGCCGGCGGGTCCGGCGGGCAAGCCGGTGCGCGCCAACTTCCTGCTGCGCTCGCCCGACCTGGAGCACTGGGAGTACCTCCACCCCTTCGTCGAGGACGACCACTACACCCTCGTCGGCGACGACGGCGCCTGCCCGTACTTCTGGCCCATCGGCGACCGCCACGTGCTCTTGTTCTTCAGCCACATGAGCGGCGGCCAGTACCTCCTCGGCGACTACGACACCGAGCGCGACAAGCTCGTCGTCACCCACGGCGGCAAGTTCAACTTCGGGGCCTCCGTCCCCTGCGGCGTGCACGCGCCTTCGGCCACGCCGGACGGCGAGGGCGGGCTGATCGTGATCTTCAACATGAACCCGGGCAAGCCGACGAAGGGATGGAACCAGATCATGACCCTGCCCCGGCGGCTGACCGTGGACGGGGACGAGCTCTCCATGGAGCCGGTGGCAGCCGTCGAGTCCCTGCGCCGGGAGGGCGTGCGCCTGGAGGACGTGAGGCTGCCCGCCAACGAGGAGGTCCTCGTCGAGGCGGTGAGCGGTAACACCGTCGAGCTGCGGGCCTGCCTGGACCCGGTGACCGCGCCCATGGTAGAGATGAACGTGCTGCGCTCGCCGGACCGGGAGGAGCACACGCGCATCGCCTTCTTCCGTGAGCGCGGCTTCAGCGACCGCTTCGGCGGCGGCGGTCGGCAGAGCCTGGTCACCCTGGAGACGTCGTACTCCTCGACGGCGGCGGACGTGACCTGCCGCGCCCCGGAGACGGCGCCGGTGTGGGTGGCCCCCGACGAGCCCCTGGAGCTGCGGGTCTTCGTCGACCGGAGCGTCGTCGAGGTCTTCGTCAACGGGCGCCAGTGCGTCGCCGCCCGGGTCTATCCCGAGCGCGAGGACAGCGTCGGCGTCTCCTTCCGCTCCCGGGGCGTCGACAGCCGCCTGCGCTCCCTCGACGGCTGGCAGATGGCCTCGATCTGGGCTTGATTCATCCCCTCACCCACTCCCCCCCAACCAGGAGATCGACCGTGACCACCACCCTCGTCCACGTCGGCGTCCGCGCCTCCGACATCGAGGCCACCATCCGGTTCTGGCGCGACGGCCTCGGCCTGCCCGTCGTCGCCGACCGCGGCAAGTCCTTCGACCTGAGCGACGGCCATCACAACTTCCGCGTCTTCCAGCACGAGGGCCCCGAGCGCCCCGGGCACGTGAGCGGCATGCTCGACTACCTGCACATCGGCGTGCGCGTGCCCGATCTCGAGGCCGCGGCCCAGCGTCTGCTGAACATGGGCTACGAGATCTTCTCCGACGGCCTCTCCGGCAAGGTGCCGGTGGACGTGAACAACATCGAGGACACGGCCTTCAAGGTGGAGGACCCGGACGGCATCACCGTCGACGTCACGGGCAGCGACGAGCAGTGGCCGGGGGTCGGCCTGCGGCCGGCGTGAGCATGAAGCTGTGCATGGTCGGCGTCCGGGGGCACAACAACTACGTGCTTTCCGGACTGCCGCTGACCGAGGTGAGCGTCGCCGGCGTGTGCACGGCCGCCGCCGAGGACGACCCGCAGCTGCTGCTGTCCAAGTGCCGGGACCTGGGGCACGAGCCCGAGGTCTGGGACCACCCGGCGGAGATGCTCGACGCCGTGCGGCCGGATCTCCTCTCCATCGCCGGCCCCTTCCACCGCCACGCCGAGATCTGCGTCGAGGCCTTCCGGCGCGGGATCCACGTCTTCTGTGAAAAGCCGGTGGCCCTGACTCTCGAGGGGTTGGAGGAGGTCGCCGAGGCGCGGCAGGCCGCGGGTGTCCACTTCGCCGCCATGATGGGGCTGCGCTACGATCCCGCCTTCCACACCGCCTGGCGCCAGGTCCGCGAGGGCGCCGTGGGGGAGATCTGCCTGCTCAACACTCAGAAGTCCTACCGCCTCGGCCGGCGGGCGCCCTTCTACCACGACCGGTCCATCTACGGGGGCACCATCCCCTGGGTGGGCAGCCACGCCTTCGACTGGATCCGCTGGTACACCGGGAAGGCCTTCCGCAGCGTCTACGCCACCCACTCGGCCGCCCGCAACCGCGACCACGGCGAGTTGGAGGTCTCGGCCGTCTGCCACCTCACCCTCGAGGACGAGGTCTTCGCTTCGGTCAGCATCGACTACCTGCGGCCGGCGGAGGCGCCGAGCCACGGCGACGACCGCGTGCGCATCGCCGGCACCGAGGGGGTGATCGAGGTCCTCGGCGGGGAGGTGATCCTCACCCGCGCCGGGGGCGACGGCGACGAGCGCCTGCCGGTGCACTGCGACCGGCAGATCTTCCCCGACTTCGCAGCCGCCGCGGCGGGAGAGGTGCAGCCCCTCCTCGGGCCGGAGGACGCCATCGAGATGACCCGGGCCTGCCTGCTGGCGCGGGAGTCCGCCGACGGCGGCCGGATCGTGAGGTTTCCATGAGCCAGGACCTGCAGCGCTACCGCGAGGCCACCCCCGAGTCGCGCCGCCGCTTCGAGGCCGCCCGCGCCTCGACGGCGGGCGCCGTCAAGGGGGCCTACTTCCACGCGCCCTGGCCCCTCTCCATGGAGCGGGGCGAGGGCTGCCACCTGGTCGACGTGGACGGCAACCGCTACGTCGACTTCAACAACCACCACACGGCCCAGATCCTCGGCCACGGCAACGCCGCCGTGAGCGCCGCCGTGCAGGAGCAGCTGGAGCGCGGCGTGGTGCTCGGGGGGCAGGCCGGGGCCGAGGTCGAGCTGGCCGCCGAGATGTGCCGCCGCGTCGCCTCGGTGGAGCGCATCCGCTTCACCAACTCCGGCACCGAGGCCACCCTGCACGCCGTGCGCCTGCTGCGCGGCGTCAGCGGCCGCCCGCGGGTGGCCAAGTTCGAGGGCGCCTACCACGGCAGTCACGACGCCGTGGAGATCAGCGTCGCGCCGCCGCTGGACAAGGCCGGTCCCGCCTCGGCGCCGGTGGCCGTGGCAGGCACGGGGGGGATCTCGCCGGGGGCGCTGGCCGAGGCGCTGATCCTGCCCTACGACGACGAGGCCGCCGTCGAGGCCCTGCTGAAGGCGCACCGCCACGAGGTCGGCTGCGTGCTGCTCGACCCGAAGTACGGCATCCTGCCCCAGCGGCCGGAGTTCGTCCGTTTCGTGCGCGAGATCACCCGCGACCTCGACATGCTGCTCATGTTCGACGAGATCGTCGGCTTCCGCATGGGCCCCGGCGGCCTGCAGGCCCACTACGGCATCGATCCCGACGTGACGACCTTCGGCAAGATGGTGGGCGGCGGTTTCCCGGTGGGGGCCTTCGGGGGCCGCGCCGACCTGATGGACCGCTTCGACAACACGGGATCACCCACCGGGTTCAGCCAGAGCGGCACCTTCAGCGCCCACCCGGTGACCGCGGCGGCGGGGCTGGCCACCCTGCGGCAGCTCACGCCCGAGGCTTTCGACCATCTCAATGGCCTCGGCGAGCGGCTGGGGGCGGGACTGCGGGAGGTCTTCGAGCGCCGCGGCGCGGCGGTGGAGCTCGTGGTCACGGGCTCGGTCTTCAGCTTTCACTTCCTGGAGCCGCCGCTGCGCACCTGGCGCGACATGGCGCGCGGCGACAGGGGGCGCGGGTCCCGCGTCTTCCTTTCCGTGCTGCTGCAGGGCTGCCTGCTGAGCCACTCCATGGGGATGAACGCCCTCTCCCTGCCCATGGAGGCGGGGCACGTGGACGGTCTCGTCGAGGCCGTCGACCGGGCCCTCGACGCCTGAGGGATCAGCGCTCGATCGAGAACCGGGACATCGACAGCCGCCCGGTGACCTCGCTGGAGAACCCGACGAAGGAGATCCCGTAGCTCTCCGCCTCGGCCAGCAGCGGCTCGAGGGGCCGGGGCCCGTCCGGCTCGGCCGTCCAGCTGTTGTGCCACAGGCTCTCGTCCGGCGTCAGCCGGAAGCGGTTCGGCTCCGAGGTCCAGGCGCCGTCGCCGATCCGCAGGGGCGCGCTCGTCAGGTGCCAGCGCGTGCGCGTCACGTGGGCCCAGAAGTAGCAGCGGGCCCCGTCGAGATTCAGGCCGTCGCCGCGCAGGTAGACCGAGACCTCGGCGTTGCGCAGGTCGACGGGGTCGGCGTCGACCCATCCGCGGTAGTGGAGCAGCGGCAGGATGGAGAGGGGGTTCTCGGGCGTGTCGGCGCTCCAGCGGGTGTGGTCCGAGAACACGCAGCCGCCGCCGTCGACGCCGCCAGTGGGGTCCCAGGTGGCCAGGACGAAGACGTTGCCGCCGGTGATCATGCTGGCGTGGTAGTCGTAGGAGCACCAGCCCTCGGGCCCGCGGGTGAACTGGTTGTCGATCATGTCGGCTCCTCTTGGTGGCGGTGGGGGATCACAGCGGCAGGGGCGTGCCGATGCCCATCTCGACGGCGCGGCGCCAGACCAGGATCGCCGTGGCCATGTCCTCCAGGGCGATGCCGAGGTTGATGGCGATGGTGCGCTCGTCCTCGCGCTCCCGTCCCGGCTTGAGCCCCGCGACGATCTGGCCGAGGTCGGCCTGCGGCTCGGGCGTGTCCCGGAAGTAGCCCTGCCGCCTGTAGTAATCGAACTGCCCGAGGTCGTCGGTGGCCAGCTTGTCCGCCTCGGCGAAGGCGTCGCCCGTCCAGTAGGCGTCGAAGTCGACGGGGGAGGCGAAGGCGCCGGGCGCCAGCCAGCCGGCCTCGATCACCGGCTCGGGCTCCTCGCGGATCGGCCCGCTGGTGACCACGAGGTCGGCGCCGGTCACCGCCTGACGGGGTTCCCCCACGACTTCCACATCGAGGCCGAGCTTCTCCGACATGGCGGCGGCGAACCGATCGGCCACCTCGCGGTGGAGGTCGAAGGCGCGCACGGTCTTCAGGTCGAAGAGGCAGGAGAGGGCCTCGAGGTTGCTGCGGCCCTGCACGCCGCAGGCGATGATGCCCACCGACTCGCTCTCCGGCCGGGCGAGGTGGCGGGCGGCCACGGCGGTGGCGGCGCCCGTGCGCTGCGCCGTGATCCAGGTGGCGTCCATGATCGCCGTGGGGATGCCGGTCTGCGGGTCGTTGAGGATCAGCAGGCCGTTGATGTAGGGCAGCCCACGGGCCTGGTTGCCCGGGTATCCCGAGATCCACTTGACGCCGGCCGCCTCCAGGCTGGGGATCCAGGCGGGCATGGCGTGGATGAAGGCGTCGGGACTGGTGTGGATGCCGGGCTTGGGCGGCATCTCGACTCGGCCCTGCCCCTTCTCGAGAAACATCGCCTCCAGGGCGTCGATGATGGCGGGCATGCCGAGGTCGACCTGCTCCACGTCTCGGCGGTTCAGGTATAGGACGGTGTCCGTGGTCATT
Organism: Gemmatimonadaceae bacterium; assembly: GCA_026706075.1. Classification (GTDB taxonomy): domain Bacteria; phylum Latescibacterota; class UBA2968; order UBA8231; family UBA8231; genus UBA8231. The sequence continues at coordinate 7,996 of JAPOZM010000053.1, read as the reverse complement.
TGCTGGCTCCTCGCGTCAGGTGCTGCGGTGCTCCAAGATAGTCGGTTGCCGGCCGGTTGCTTCGGCCCACCGGAGAGTCCGTCCCGTGCGGGATCTGCCCGACGCCAGGCGCCAGGCCGAGGGATCCGCGACCCCTCGCCGTGTGGTTGACCGCCCTTTTTCGCCACGCCTACCTTGGCGCTCCCCATGCGATGATCCCCCCGGCAGGAGCCTGAATCATGTGGAACGTCGGCACCCGGCGGCAGCTCTTCCTAGACCAGCGGTTCATCGAGCGCTCCGAAGGCGTGCGCCTGCGCATGAACCCGCCCGTGCAGCACCCCGAGCCGGTGCTGACGGCCGACCGGCCTTGGGAGTGCTTCGGCATCGGCGCCTACAACACGGCCATGCTCGAGGCGGACGGCCGCTTCCGCCTGTGGTACGACGCCACCGCCCTCGGTGGAGGTCCCGCCGAGGGGGCCCGGCGGCTGGGCTACGCCGAGTCCGAGGACGGTCTGACCTGGACCAAGCCCGACCTCGGCCTGATCGAGTTTCAGGGCTCGAAGGCGAACAACATCGTCGCTCCCCTGCTGGAGCGGCAGTCGATGCAGGGGGCCACCGTGCTGCGCGACGAGGCGGCCCTGGAGGAAGAGCGCTACAAGCTGTGGACGAAATACCGGCCCACCGACGATGAGATGGCCGCCGGCGTCAAGCCCGGTCTGTGGGCGATGCACTCGCCCGACGGCCTGCGCTGGCGGTACTACGAGGGTCAGCCGGACCACCGGGGCGCCTGCGACACGCAGAACATGCTCTTCGTGGACGACCGGCTGCAGTGCTACGTCGGCTACACGCGGGTGAGCGCCACCCAGCACCGGGACGAGGCCGCCGACGCCGTCGGCCAGCCGTACCGCAGCGTCGGCCGCGTCACCTCCACCGACTTCCGCCACTGGACACCGCTGCAGATCGTCTTCGAGGCGGACGGCGCCGACACCGGCATGCCGCTGCCGGAGGAGAACGAGTCCGGCCGTCCCTGCGTCGACATCTACACCAGCTGCGCCATGAAGTACCCGTGGGCCGAAGACGTCTACCTGATGCTGCCCGCGGTCTACTACCACTGGGGCCGGAAGCAGTTCCCGGCGACCCTGGACGTGCAGCTGCTCACCAGCCGCGACGGGATCAGCTGGGGCCGGGCCGGGGACCGGGAGCCCTTCCTGCGCCAGGGCTTCGACGGCAGCTCCACCAGCGGCATGATCTACGCCAACCCCTGGCTGATCCCGGTGGGCGACGAGCTGTGGCTCTACTACTCCGGCACCGCCCGCCTCCACCGCAACCCCCGGCCGGGGGAGGACCGGGAAGCCCTGGCGCGGCGCACCGGCATCTTCCGCGCCAGCCTGCGCCGCGACGGCTTCGTCTCCGCCGACGCCGGTTACGGCGGCGGCACCCTCACGACGCCGCTGCTCACCTTCGAGGGCGACCGGCTCGAGGTGAACTGCGACGGCAGCGCCGGCGGCTGGCTCCAGGCGGAGGTCCTCGGCGAGGACGGCCTGCCGCTGCCCGGGCTGAGCCTGGCCGAGGCGGATACGGTGCGCGGCAACAGCCTCCACCAGCCCGTGACCTGGCGCGGCGGGGACCTCGCCCCGCACGCGGGCACGCCGGTGCGGCTGCGCTTCGTCATGCGGGGAATGAAGCTCTACGCCTTCCAATTCAGGGACGGGGGCTGAGGGCCGCTGACGACGGTTTTGCACCGATAGTCCGGGCCCCGGGGCGGTGGACCGCGGCGTCTTGGCCCGGCGATCCCGTCGCCCGTACCTTGGGCCATGCGGACTCGCTTCTCTCCCATGCGCTTACGACCAGATCCCGCCGCCGGACCCGGCCCTTTCGCGATCCTCCGAGGGCGTCCCCTGCTAGTCCTCGCCGGAGCGGTGGCGGCCGCCATCGCCGCCTCCCCCTCCGCCGCCGATCCCTCCGCCGCCGGGCTGCGCCTGGTCGATTCCGGCGCCTGGGGCCTGCGCCTCGTGCTGGAGGTGGAGGACGGGATCGGACCGGGAGGCCGGGGCCTCACTGCGCCGGGGCTGCCCCGGGCGGTTGGCCCGGGAGGGGTGGGCCTGCCCTACGTGGCGGCCCTGGTGGCGGCCCCGGCCGGGGCGCGCCTGCGGCTGGCGGTCAAGTCCGAGGCCCACGAGGACTACTCCGGCGTGGAGGCGGCCGCCGCGGACAGCCATGCCGTGGTCCTCGACCCGCGCCAGGTGGCGGCCCTCGCCCATACGGAGCCTCTCGGGCGGCTGCGCGGCACGCCGGCCCACCGGCTGCGGCTGTTTCCGTGGCAGGTCGACCCGGTCACCGGGCGGATCCGCGTGCACCGCCGGCTTCTGGTGGACGTGACCTTCCACGGCGGGGGGGCCCACCGACCCGCGCCTATCCCCGACCCCCACGGAGACCTGCTGCGGGGGGCCTTCATCAACCCGCCCCCATCCGCCTGGGCGGCTCCGCATCCGGCGGCGCGCCCTGCCGCCGCCGACGGCTGGTACGACCCCGCGCTCCCCTGGATCAAGGTTCTCGTCCCGGCCGACGGCGTGTACCGCATCACGCCGGCGTGGGAACCGCTCTCGCACCTCGGCGCGGAGTCGATCGATCCGCGGACCTTCCGCCTGTTCCACGTCGGCGCCGAGATCCCCCTGGTGGTGCGCGGAGAGGGTGACGGGTCCTTCGACGCCGGCGACGAGATCCTGCTCTACGGGCGCTACCGGCGTGCGGTCACCGCCGGGCAGGAGCGCGACCATGAGAGCGAGTACGGCCCGGAGGAGACGTACTGGCTCACCTGGGGTGGTGCGCCCGGCCGGCGCTACGAGGAACGGGAGGTCTCGCCGGACCGCGGCTACCCGGAGAGGGAGTGGTACGTGCACGCGGCGCACCACGAGATCGACCGCAGCTTCGACCAACTCGGGTTCGCCACCGACCCGCACCTCGACCGCTGGTTCTGGCAGCCGCCCCAGGACGCGCTCACCGCCACCCACCCGGACAAGCCCTCCAGCCAGAGCTTCGCAGGCGACATCACGGCCCTGTACGAGGAGCAGGAGTACGAGGCGCGGGTGGAGGTCGCCCTCCAGGGACGGACGGGCGAGGGCTTCGGAGAGCACCACACGGTGGTGCACTTCAACTGGACCGGCACCGGCTCGCGGGTCCTGGAGGAGGCCTACTGGGCGGGGCAGGTTCGGCGCGTCATCGACGCCTCCGTGCCCTCCCGCTGGCTGCAGCCGCGCAACCGCGTGCTGTTGCAGGGCTACGCCGACAGCATCAAGGTCGACCAGATCTGGTTCAACTGGTTCCGGGTCACCTACCGCCGCCGGTTCGACGCCCACCCGGGGTTCCTGGCGGCGCCGGTAAAGGCCGCGCCGGAGGGCCATCGCATCACCGTGGAGGGGTTCGGGCACCCGGAGGTGGTGCTCCTCGACGCGGCCAACGGCGTGCTCCTGACGGGGGCGGCGGTCACCGCCGCCGACACCTCTTTCCAGGCGACCTTCGAGGACGCTCCCGCCTCGCCGCCACTGTACGTCGCCGCCGACAGCCTCTCCCTGAGGGAGCCGGAGGGCGTCCCCGACACGCCCTCCGACTGGCGCTCGGGGACCCACGGCGCCGACTACGTGATCCTATCTCACCCGGAGTTCCTCGACGCCGCCCACCGCTTGGCCGGCCACCGGCGCGGCCACGGGCTGCGGGTCGCCGTCGTCTCCATCGAGGACGTGTACGACGAGTTCAGCTTCGGCCGCGTCCAGCGCGAGGCGGTGGCCGACTTCATCCGTCACGCCTACGAAGCCTGGGCGCCGCGTCCGGCCTTCGTCACCCTCCTCGGGGACGCGACCTGGGACTACCGGGGGGTCTACACCGGCAAGCCGAAGCGGACGCTCGTGCCCACCCGCTACTACCTGGCGCGGGAACGGGGGTTCTCGCCCTCCGACTACCATCTCGCCCTCGTCGACGGCGACGACCTGCTGGCCGACCTCTCCGTGGGGCGGCTGGCCGTCGACTCGGCGGAGGAGGCGGAGCGGGTGGTGGACAAGATCATCGCCTACGACACCAGCCCCGAGCCGGGGGACTGGCGCAGCCGCTCGGTCTTCGCCGCCAACTGGCACGCCAAGGACGAGTTCTCCGGTCCCCTCGACTCCCTCGCGGCGCGCTACACGGAGCCGGCGGGCCTGCAGTCGGTGCGCATCTACGCCCCCGACGAGGCCCCCCTGCCGAACCCCCGGGGCAAGGCGTTCCTCGACGCCCTCAACGACGGCGCCCTGATCGTCAACTTCTCCGGGCACGGAGCGGCCGGGGCGATGCAGTACCTGTTCTCCACGGGGTACCCGGACTGGGAGTACCTGAACCAGGTGCGCAACGGCGGCCGCCTGCCGCTGATGATGGCCCTCTCGTGCCTCAACGGGCTCTTCACCCTGCCCAGGGTGGAGGCCCTCAGCGAGTTGATGACGGAGCACGAGGAGGGCGGCGCCATCGCCTTCATCTCCGCCACCGCCTTGTCGCGGACGGCCCAGAACCGCCTGCTGAGCGACCACCTCTACAGCCAGCTCTTCGCCGAGGACCGGCTGCGCTTCGGGCCCGTCCTCGACGCCGCCAAGGCGCGGGTCCTGGCGGCTCACTCCAGCTACCGCGATGTGGTGGAGACGATGCAGCTCATCGGCGATCCGGCCCAGGAGCTGGCCCTGCCGCCGGGTGCCGACTACGCCGCCGTCGACCTGGCCGTGCTCGGAGGCCGCGTGACCACGGGCGCCACGGTGACGCTCACTGGCCGGGTGCGCAACAACACCCGCCTGGGGCCCGACAGCCTCACCGTCGCCCTCCTCGGAGAGGCGCCCGGGGCCGATCCCGACACCCTCTGGGTGCAGCGGCGCGGCCCCTTCGCCGGCGGCGACAGTCTGCGCGTCGACTGGGCCGTGGGCGACCGCCGCGGGCCCTACCTCCTCTCCCTGATCGTCGACGCCAACGACCAGGTGGAGGAGGCCGACGAGAGCGACAACCGCTTCGACCTGTCCCTTCACATCCTCGATGCCCGCGCCGCCTCGCCCCTGTATCCGCCCGACGGCGGCCTGGCCCCCGCCGCGGCGCTGCGCGCGCTGACGCCGGTGGACGCCTCGGGGGAATCGGCCGGCCTGGCCTGCGAGTTCGCCCTCTCCACCGAGCCGGGTTTCCCCGACTCGGCCACGGCGTGGTCCGGACCCGTGCCGGCGCGCCAGGGCCTGGCGGAGCACGCCTTCGACGCCCTTGATGCGCTTCCAGGATCGCCCATCCACTGGCGGGTGCGGCTCGTGGACGGCGCCGTCACCGGCCCGTGGTCTGCGGTGCGGACCTTCGCGCTGGAGCCTTCGCCCCCCGGAGCCGCGGACGGCCTGTGGAGGAGCCGCGGGCCTCAACTCCTGGCCCACGGCGAGTCCGACGGCGATCTCGCCGCCGAGGGGGAGGCGGTGGCGGTCTCCTCCCGCCGGCCGGCCTTCCGGCCCATGGCGGCCACCCGCGAGGACGGTTTCACCGTCGGCGAGCTGGACGGCGCCGGGATCGTGGCCACGGACGGGGAGTACCTCTACGCCAAGCGCTGGTTCAACGATCCGTCCACCACCTACGCCGGCAGCGACTTCTTCGCCCGCATCGGCACCGGCTTCGGCGGCACCGAGCGCGGCCAGCTCTACGGGTTCCTGCCCGACTCGACCTCGGGCGGGATCGCCGCCACCTGTCACTCCGACGGCTACCTCTACTGCGACGCGGGGCAGACTTTCCAACTGGAGCGCATGGACCCGCGCACGGGCCGGCTCGACACGGTGCGGGTCCCCGACGGCCTGGTCGACTGGAAGACCGGCCAGGTCGTCGAGGAGCCGGCCCCCGGCCAGGTGATCCACGCCCTGATCACCTCCGACGGCCGCTACGTCTACAACGTCTCCATGAGCTCCGCCGTGGGCATGCGCGTCGGCTGGAGGGTGCGCGTCTTCGAGCCTCAGGCCGGCTGGCGGCTGGTGCGCGAGTTCGTGGCGCCGCCCACGGAGACGGGCTTCACCTACCTGTGGACCGACGGGATCCTGGCCGACGGCGAGCGCCTCTACCTGATCGAGTACGCCGGCCGCCGCCGCATCCGCGCCGTGAGCGCCCTGGACGGATCCTTCATCGACGAGTGGACCTCGGACCAGGAGGAGACGGGGATCCTCGCCGGCCAGTACGACTGGGTGAACGACAAGGTCTGGCTGGCCGATCTCGGCGCCGTGGTGAGGCCGGGACAGCCCCTGGACAAGACCGGCGCCTCCCTGTTCCGCTACGGGCGCCACGGCCGCAGGCAGCCGGCCCGCCTGTGGTCGCCGCCCATCGGACCGGCCGCCGCCTGGGGGACTCTGACCGTGGAGGGGAGCGGCGTGAGGGTGAGCGTCCAGGCTCCCGAGGAGGACGGCGGCTGGACGGATCTCCCCGAAGGGGCGGTGGCCGCCCCCGGCTCGATGGACCTCTCCGGCCTCGAGGCGGAGCGCTTCCGGCGGCTGCGCCTGGCGGCGCTCGTGGACACCGCGGCCGGAGCCCGCCTCTCGGAGTGGCAGGTGAGCTACACGGGTCTGGCGGACCTGGAGGTGGCCGCCGCCGAGGCCGGCGAGGGGGTGATCCGGGCGGCGGTCCGCAACCGGGGGGAGGTGCCGTCGCCGCCGGCGTCCCTCCGCCTGGAGGCGAGGCTGGGGCAGCCGCTTCGGGAGCGCCGGCTGCCGGCTCTGCCCGCCGGGGCGCTGGTGGCCGCCGCCTTCGACTCGCTGGGGCCGCTGCCGGCGGGGGCCCGGGTGCGGGTCCTGTACATGGGGACCGACGCCGACCCGGGGAACGACGCCTTCGTGCTGGCCCTCCAGGGTCCGCGGCTGATCTTCCGGGCCTGGCCGGGGGGGCAACGGCTGCAGAGCGGGGACGCCCTCGGCACCCGGGCGTTGTGGGTCGAGGCGGATGGCCCGGGCCGCATCGAGCTCGCCGTGGACGGCTCACCGGTGACGGCGGACTCGACGTGGACCACCGCCTCCGGCGCCAGCGCCCTCCACCGGATGGCCGAGGGCCTGCGGCAGGTGGAGGCGAGACTGGTGGACGACGAGGGAGAGCTCGCCGTGTCGCGCATCGATCTCCTGGTCGGCCCCGGCCTCCACGCCGCCAACGTCCTCGTGCACCCCCACCCGGTGCGCGGGGAGGGCGCCGCCTTCACCTTCTTCCTGTCGAGGGAAGCCGAGGTCGGCGTCGATATGTACGCTCTCGGCGGCCGCCGCATCCGAAGCCTGGGACCAGCTGCCTTTGAAGCCGGCTTCGGCCAACTGCCCTGGGACGGCCGCGACGAAGGGGGGCGCCCCTTGGCCAGCGGCACCTACCTCTACGTGCTGACGGCGACGGCCGGCGGCGAGCGCGTCGACCACCGGGCGCCGGTGGTCCTGGTCCGCTGATCCCGTACACGGAAACGGGGACGGCAGCCGCCATAACCGCCGTCCCCGTTGCCCCGTCTCGATGCCGGGCCCGGCCGCGGTCACTCGCCGCGGCGGATGGCCTCGATCTTCTCGTCGCGCTCGGCGAACAACCCTTCGCGGACGGACTTCATCTCTTCCTGAAGCTGTTGCCGCTGCTCGGCGGCGGCCTGCGGATCCTCCCCGGCCCCGGCCTTCTCGATCCGCTGGCGGAGGACGATCTCCTGCTCAGCCCACCTGGCCTCGTAGGTCTTGCGGGTCTCGTCGATGGCGGCGATCTGCTCGGGGCCGAGCCTGGCGCGGTCCTTGTCGACGAGGCCTTCCGACTTTTCGAGGGCCAACTCAAGTGCTGATTTCATCGCCGTGCCTTCTGCTTGAGTTTCGGTTGAACGGCCGCTGAAACTACGGGGGAGGAGGACTACCTTCAAGGAATTCAAAGGAGCTGGAACATGAGCAGACGATGGGAGGTGTACCTCTCCGGGGAGATCCACAGCGACTGGCGCGAGCGCATCCGCGCCGGCGCCGAAGAGGCGGGGCTGCCCGTCGACTTCACCCGTCCG
>JAPOZM010000048.1 GCA_026706075.1 Gemmatimonadaceae bacterium | reverse complement strand
CCGACGAGCGCGGCCGGCCGCTGGCCTCCGGCCTCTATCTCTACCGGCTGATCGCCGGCGGCCAGATCCGCGTCGGCAAGATCGCCTTGATTCGGTAACAGAGCCCAGGGAACGGGAACACTTGGCCACCTGGCTGCCCCAGGGTATCGTCGTCGCGGAATTGATGTTCGTCTGCCGCGAGTTGCGCGCCGGTCATCCTCCCCGCCGAGGGGGAGGCCTTCGACCTGGACGCGGTATTCGGCAACGCCGCCCGGGATCGTGCCTTCGTCAACAGAGCATGCCCAGACAACTGATCGCCCCGGCCCCCGAGCAGGTGGCCTTCGAAGAGGTCGAGTCCCCGCCGCTGGCGCCGACCCAGGTGCGGGTGCGCAGCCGCTGGGGGGCGGCCAAGCACGGCACCGAGATGTCCCAGTACCGCGGCTACGCCGGCCCCCGCGGCGCCTTCGACGGCGAGAGCCGCCTCTTCCGGGCGGAGCGGCCCGGCGTCCGCTACCCCGTGACCCTCGGGAACATGTGCGTCGGCGAGGTGGTCGAGGCGGGAGCTGCCGTGGAGGGCGTGGCCGTGGGGGAGACGGTCTTCGCCCACGGCCCCTTCCGCGAGGAGCACGTCTGGGAGAGCGGCCGGGTGCGGCACCTGCCCGACGGCGTGCCGTGGCAGGCGGCGGTCTGCCTCGATCCGGCCGACTTCGCCCTCGGCGCGGTGCGCGACGGCCACGTGCGGCTCGGCGACGCCGTGGCCGTCTTCGGCCTCGGGGCGATCGGCCTCATGGTGGTGCAGCTGGCGCGCCTCTCGGGTGCGTCGCCCGTGATCGGCGTCGACCCCATCGAGCTGCGCCGCCGGGTCGCCGCGGAAACCGGCGCCCATCTGACGCTCGATCCGACGGCCTGCGACGCGGGGCTGGAGATCCGCGAGGCCACGGGTGGCCGCGGCGCCGACGTCTGCATCGACTACAGCGGTCACCCCGCGGCCCTGCAGCAGGCCCTGCGTGGTGTCGCCTACCTGGGGACGGTGGTGCCCGGCGCAGCCCCCGGCGCCTGGCCCGCGGGCCTCGACCTCGGCGCCGAGGCCCACATGAACCGGCCCACCCTGGTGTTCTCGCGGGCCTGCTCCGAGCCCAACCCGGAGCACCCGCGCTGGGACGAGGGGCGCCTCTTCGATGTCGTCTGGGGCCTGCTCTGCGACGGCTCCCTGGATGCGGTCTCCGTGGTGCGCCCCGTGGTCGACTTCGACGACCTGCTGGTGGAGTACCCGAAGATCGCCACCGCCCCGGAGGAAAACGTCAAGCTCGGTGTGCGCTTCCTCGGGGGCTGAAGCCGCCGCCGCGAAACGCGAGACAAAGGACCATGCAGCTGCTCCTCAACACGATCATGCTCGAGCCCAACCGCTGGACGGCGGAACACGCCCTCACCCGTCCGCTGGTGGACCTCCTCGACCCCATCGCGTCGGCCGGGTTCCGGGAGCTGGAGGTCTGGGGCTACCACCTCGACCGCCTCTCCGAGGCCGAGGTTGAGCACCTCGCCGGGGCCCTGCAGGCGCGGGGGATGCGCGCCGTGGGCGTGGGCGCCTACCCCTCCTTCCACCTGGAGGGTGCCGCCGACGAGGAGCAGCGCCGGGCTCTGGACCGGCTCCTGGCCGCCACGGTGCACCTCGGGGCCTCGGTCTTCAAGATCTTCCCGGGGAGGGTGGCCAGCGCCGACGCCGGCGAGACCGTCTGGCGCCGCTCGGTGGAGGGCATGCGCCGGCTGGCCGGGCGCACCGCTGAGGCGGACATGCTGCTCACCCTCGAGACCCACGGCGGGACCTTGTGCGACACCCTCGAGGGCACCCGGCGCCTGCTGGACCAGCTGCCGGAGGACGGCGTGGGGATCTGCTTCCAGCCCTACGTCGAGCACGACACGGCGGCGGCCATCGCCGCCTTCGACGCCCTCGGCCCGCGGGTGCGTCACCTCCACCTGCAGAACCGCGGGCCGGGCGGCCCCGCCCGTCTGGAGGAGGGGGACTGGACCGACTACCGGAGGTTCCTCCCCCACGTCCGCCGGTCCGGCTTCGACGGCCCCATGTGCCTGGAGTTCACCGCCGGCATCACCCCCGCCGAGGGGGAGGCCTTCGATCTGGCCGGCGTCCTCGCCAACGCCGCCAGGGACCGCGCCTTCGTCGGGGAACTCTGGCGGCCCTGAGGCATCGCCCCTGCGGCGGCCGGACCCGCTGATTGCCTCTTTCCGCGGCAACGGGTTACCTTAGCAAGTCTCACAGGATCAACGAACGTGGCTGTCGACCTCTCCCGTCCCGAATACTACATCAACCGCGAGCTCTCCTGGCTCGACTTCAACCGCCGCGTCATGGAGGAGGCCCGCGACGAGCGCAACCCGCTCCTGGAGCGGGTCCGCTTCCTCGGCATCGTGGCCGACATCCTCGACGAGTTCTTCGAGGTCCGCGTCGCCGGCATCCTGCAGGTCCAGGAGAGCGGCGGCACCAGCACCGGCCCCGACCGGCTGACCCCGGAGGAGCAGCTGGCCGCCATCTCCCGCACCACCCACGAGCTGGTGGCCGCCCAGTACCGCTGCTGGAACGAGGAGCTGCTGCCGGCCCTGGCCGCCGAGAAGATCCACCTCCACGACCCCTCCGAGCTGCGCGGCGAGCAGCTGGCCTTCGTCCGCCGCTACTGGCGCGACGAGCTGGAGCCGATCCTGACCCCCATTGTCATCGATCCCGCCCACCCCTTCCCGCGGGTGCTCAACAAGGCCCTGTGCATCGGCGTCCTCCTGGAGCAGGACGGAGGCACCGCCGTGGGCGTGGTCACGGTGCCCCGGGTGCTGCCCAGGATCCTGGCCCTGCCCGACGCCGGCGACGGCGCCGTGCACATGGTGACCCTGGCCGCGATCGTCGCCCACTACCTGACCGAGCTCTTCGAGGGCTACCGCGTCACCGGCTACGGCTCCTTCCGCGTCACCCGCAACTCCGAGCTCTACGTCAACGAGGAGGAGGCCGACAACCTCCTCGAGGAGATCGCCGAGTCCCTCGAGCAGCGGCGCAAGGGAGACGTGGTGCGCCTCGAGATCGACGAGCAGGCCCCGACGCGCCTGGTGCGCTTCCTCATGACCCAGTTCGAGGTCGACCAGGACCGCGTCTACACCGCCGACGGCCCGGTCAACCTCAACCGCATCACCACCATCTACGGCCTCGTCAACCGGCCCGGGCTCAAGGACCGGCCCTTCACGCCCCTGGAGGTCAACCTGCCCGCCGACCCCGACCGGTTCTTCGAGAGCCTGCGGGCCCGGGACGTCCTCCTCCACCATCCCTACGAGTCGTTCAACACGGTCATCGACTTCATCCGCATGGCCGTGCGCGACCCCCGGGTGCTGGCCATCAAGCAGACCCTCTACCGCACCGGCGAGGACTCCGAGGTCGTGCAGGCCCTGATGGAGGCGGCCGACCAGGGCAAGGAGGTCGCCGTCCTCGTGGAGCTGAAGGCGCGCTTCGACGAGGCCTTCAACATCGAGTGGGCCAGGAAGCTGGAGGAGGGCGGCGTCCACGTCGTCTACGGCCTGCTGGGCATGAAGACCCACTGCAAGCTCTCCATGGTGGTGCGCCGCGACCGGGACCAGCTGCGCCGCTACGCCCACCTGGGCACCGGCAACTACAACCACGTGACGGCTCGGCTCTACACCGACCTGGGCCTGCTCACGGCGCGCGAGGACATGACCCGCGAGGTGGCGGAGGTCTTCAACCTGCTCACGGCCCGCTCCGAGGAGACCTTCCGCAAGCTGCTGGTGGCGCCCACGACGATGATGTCCGGCTTCCTGCGCCGCATCGACCGCGAGATCGAGCACGCCCGCGCCGGACGCCCGGCGGCGATCGTGGCCAAGATGAACGGACTCACCGACGCCAAGGTCATCCGCGCCCTCTACCGCGCCTCCATGGCCGGCGTCGAGATCGACCTCGTGGTGCGCGGCATCTGCTGCCTGCGGCCGGGCCTGCTCGGCATCAGCGAGCGCATCCGCGTGCACAGCATCATCGGACGCTTCCTGGAGCACAGCCGCGTGTTCTACTTCGCCAACGGCGGCGATCCCGAGATCTGGACGGGCAGCGCCGACTGGATGAACCGCAACCTGCGCAACCGCGTGGAGGTCGTCTTCCCCGTGGAGGAGGAGGGCATCAAGGCGCGCCTGCACCACTACCTGCAGTTGTGCCTGGCCGACCGCTCCAAGTCGCGGGTCTGTCTCTCCGACGGCAGCTACGTCCGCCTGGAGCCGCAGAGCGGGGAGCCCGCCCTGTGCATGCAGGAGGCGCTGATGGCCATCGCCCGCGGCGAGGACGGAGGCCCGGAGCTTCCGCCCCTGACGGGATGGAACGGCGCCGTCGGGAGCGCCGTCGTCGGGAGCGCGGCCTGATGCCCCGGGACGGCCGCCGCCTGCGGGCCCGCCTGCGCGAGTTGGACTCGCCGCTGCTGGACCAGCCGGACCGCGTCGGCGTGGTCCTGGCCGCCGGCCACGGCAAGCGCATCCGCTCCGACACCTCCAAGATGCTCCACGAGATCTGGGGCCGGCCGACGGTGGTTCGCGTCGCCGACGCCGTGGCCGACGGCCTGGAGAGCCCCAACCAGCTCCTTGTGGTCGGCATCAAGGCCGAGGAGGTGGCCGACCACCTCGGCGCCCGCCCCGGCCGCCGCTTCGCCTACCAGGAGAACCCCGTCCTCGGGCTGCCCGCGGGCACCGGCGACGCTGTGCGCGTCGCCCTCGACCACTTCGACCCGCCCCCCGAAGGCCGGGACCGCCAGGTCTACATCTTCCCCGGCGACATGGGGCTGCTCACCGAGAACGTGGTGGTCCACTTCCGCCGCGCCTTCGAGTCCGAGCCCTGCGACATGATGGTCCTCACCGGCCTCTACGACGGGCCGCCGGAGCAGAACTACTACGGCCGCATCGTCCGCGTTCCGCCGGTGGACGCCGACGGCGGCGACGCCGGGGAGGACGCCGGCCGGGTGATCGCCATCAAGGAGAACGGTGACATCCTGGGCCTGCCCGAGGGCGGCTGCGAAGAGCTGGTCTACCGCGGCCGGCGCTACGTCTTCAGCCGCCGGGAGCTGCTGGAGACGCGCGAGATCAACACCCTCGTCGTCTGCTTCCGCGAGTCGGCCCTGCGCGCCCACATCGGCGCCATGGACACCGACAACGTCCAGGGCGAGCTGATGATCACCGACCTCGTGGAGATCTTCAACGGCCACGGCCTCGTGGTGCGCGCCGTTCCCGCCGCCAACGGCGACGAGATCCTCGGCTTCAACGTCAAGAGCGTCTGGCGCCGCATGGAGGCGATCGCCCGCCGCCGCGCCTACGAGCGCCTCATGGACATCGTCACCATCGTCGACGACGAGGACTTCTACCTCGCCGACGAGGTGATCGAGCAGATCGTCGCCCTCGACAAGGACCGGGGCCCCCTCGACATCGTCATCGGCAAGGGCGCCAGCGTCGGCGCCGGGGTCCAGCTCGACCGCCGGGTCCACCTCGGCGACCGCTGCGAGCTCAGCGGCCGCGTCATCCTGGGGGAGGGGGTGCGCATCGGCGCCGGCGTGCGCCTGAGCACCTATCCCCGGCAGGCGATGGTCCTGGAGGAGGGGGTGGAGGTCCTCGACCGCAGCGTCCTCAAGGGCCACACCGTCGTCGGTGCCGGCAGCCGAATCGAGTCCGGCGTCATCATGACCGGATCCGACGAGCACCCCATGCACGTCGGCCGGGGGGTGACGGTGAAGGGCACCACCTACCTCTACGGTTGCCGCATCGACGACGGCGTGCTGGTGGAGCACTCCGTCATCAAGACCCGCCGCGTGCGGCGGGTGACCCGCGCCGACGGCTCGGTGCAGCCCGTGCGCTACGTCCTTCCCCAGCCCGAGGGCCTGGACTCGGTCGCCGCCCTCGGCGACTGAGCCCTCCGGATCCCCGCCGCCCCGAGAGGCTGACCGAATGTCCCGGACCCCCTCGCACGCCTGGTCGCAGCCCCTGGCCCAGGACTACACCGAGGTCTGCCGGCTACCCGACCCGGAGGTCTACAGCTCCGCCCCCTCCCTGGTGCGCCTGCCCGGCGGCCGGCTGCTGTGCAGTTTCGCCCTGCTCACGCGCCTGAACCGGCTGCCGGGCAACCCCGACCAGGAGCTGAGGACCCGCTTCTGGATCAGCGGCGACGGCGGCGCCACCTGGAGCCGCCAGGGCCGGGCGCGGGTCGGCGACGGCCTCGTCTTCGTGCACCGCGGGCGGCTCCACCTGCTGTGCAACGGCCGCGGCCGCCGGGACATCCTGCTGACGGCCAGCGACGACGAAGGCGCCACCTGGAGCGATCCGGTGGTCCTCTTCAGGGGCCGCTACTGGAACACCTTCACCCCCCACGCCGTGCGCGGCGACACCCTCTACTGGTGCTTCGGCGCCGCCAACGAGGCGGGCGACTTCAACCGCGTCGGCTCGAGGATCGCCGCCGTCGCCGGCGATCTCGGCGCCGAAGACCTGATGGACCCCTCGGCGTGGCGCATCTCGGCGCCCCTGACCTATCCGGGCACGCCGCCGGGGCTGAGCCCGGGACTGGCGGAGCAGGTCGACGCCGCGGTCCAGTACCCGGGAGCCACCGGGGCGCCCAGCTTCCGTGACCAGGCCCCGGACATGGGCGACCACTGGCTGGAGCCCAACGTGGTCCTGGTGGACGGCCGGGTCCGGGTCTACGTCCGCCTGCGGGTGGACGGGCAGTCGACGCCCCACCTGTGCGCCGTCTGCGACCTGGAGGAAGACGGCGGGGAGCTGGACCTGCGCTTCACCCAGTTCCACCCCTTCCCGGGCAACGCCTACTTCCACGTCATCCGCGACGGGCCGGACGGCTACTACTGGACCCCCGTGAACCTGCCGACGCGGGCCCAGGACGTGGGGTGGGGGCGGGCCATGGCCGAACGCGGCCTGGCCGGGGGCGCCGGCAACGAGCGCCGCTTCCTCATGCTGTTCTACAGCCTCGACGCCCTGAACTGGTTCCCCGCCGGTTGCATCGCCCGCTGGCCCGGCCCCGGCCAGGGGTTCCAGTACAACGCCGCCCTCGTCGACGGAGACGACCTGCTCGTCTCGTCGCGCACGGCGGAGAGTTCGCGCAACCAGCACGACAACGACAGGGTCACCCTCCACCGCGTCCGCGACTTCCGGTCCCTGGCCCTGGACCTGCACCCGGGACCGGCCTGAGGCGCCCGCCGGCCGCGCCGCGCCGCCGGCCGATGGAGGGTCCCGCCCCGGCTGCGCCGGGTCCGCTGCGCCGGGGGACCGTCCCCAAGGAGACCGCACATGCTCGAGAAGTACAAGGTGTCCGAGGACCAGGGGGTCCGGGTCCGGCCCGAGGACATGAGGTGGACCACCGAGCGCCTGCTCGAGGCCCTCGGGATGCCGGTGGAAGGCGCCGGCCGGACCGCCGATGTGCTGATCTACGCCGACCTGAGGGGCGTCGACACCCATGGCGTCTCCAACCTGCTCAGGTTCTACCTGGGCGGGCTGACCTCGGGCGCCATCAACCCCACGCCGGACTGGAAGATCGTCCGCGACAACAAGGCGACCTGCCTCATCGACGGGGACCGGGGCCACGGCATGGTGGTCTCCCCCGTAGCCATGCAGGAGGCGATCGAGCGGGCCTCCCGGTTCGGGGTCGGCGCCGTGTCGGCGGTCAACTGCGGGCACCTGGGCCCCTGCTCCTACTACGCCGAGATGCCCCTGGAGCGGGACATGCTGGGCCTGGCCACGACCACCGGCGGCCTCGGCATGGTGCCCACCTTCGGCTCGAAGGCCCTCCTCGGCCTCAACGCCATGGCCTTCGCCGCGCCGGCGGGGAAGCACCCGCCCTTCGTCTACGACGGCTCGCCGAGCGTGGTGGCCGCCAACAGGATCTTCCTGGCCCGGCGCCTGGGGCAGACGATCCTCCCCGGCTGGATCGCCGACGAGCACGGCACCCCGATCCTGGAGGAGGCGGAGATCCCCGAGTCCTACATGATGCTGCCCCTCGGCTCGACCCGGGAGGGGGGCTCGCAGAAGGGCTATGCCCTGTCGGTCATGTCGGAGGTGCTGACCACCGTGCTCACCGCCACCGGCGCCGGTCCTCGCCGGCGGAGCGACTCGGTCCACCACTTCGTCGCCTGGGACATCGCCGGCTTCTGCGACCCCGCCGACTTCAAGACCGACCTCGACCAGTACCTCACCGACCTGCTGGAGTGCCCGCCCGCCCCCGGGGCCGACCGCGTCCTCTACTCGGGCTGGCCCGAGGCGCAGACGGCGGTGGAGCGGGCCGAGCGGGGCATCCCCTACCACCCCGAGGTCATCGACTGGTTCCGCCAGACCACCGCCGAGCACGGGGTGGAGTGGCGGCTGACCTGAGGCGCCGGAGGGTCGGGCGCCGCACCTCTCAGCAGGAAATCCCGTAGAGCCGGGCGTCGTCCCGGAGTCGGGCGCGGATCACCAGGGCCCGGCCCACCTGCGGCTGTCGGCTGCCGGTGCCGATGACCGCCGACAGGTCGCCGATGCCGCGCCAGCTCACCCGGTGGTCCAGCGAGTCGCCGCGCACCGGGTCGCAGTCCTCCAGGCCGAAGCCGGGCACCGCCCGGCCGCTCTGGCAGTCCACCAGCTCCACGGCGATGGAGCCGCTCGAGGCGTCGGCGTTCAGGCGCAGCTCCGGGCGGCAGAAGCTGATCAGGCTCGTGGTCAGGGTGCCTTCGCCGCCGGCCGCGGAGCCGCCGGCCGTCGGGGTCAGGGCGACCCAGCGGTCGCGGGGCAGCTTCACCAGGCCGAAGGCGGAGCGGGTCACGCGGCCGTCGGCCGTGGGCTCGCCCCAGATGTGGCCGGCGTTCTTGCCGTAGTAGAAGATGAAGACCTCGTCGCCGGCGGCCTGCGGGTTGAAGGGGATGATGCAGCCGTCGTCCCAGGTCGGCGGCGCCTCCTTCGGCCCCAGGAAGGGACCGCGGTCGACGCGGGTCCAGCGCCGGGCGTCGCGGGAGTAGACGAGCTGGGGCACGATGTCGGTCACGCCGCGGTCGGCGCGCACCGCCGAGGAGGCGGACAGGAGCCCCACGAAGCCGCCGTCGGAGGCGGCCACCGTGGAGAGCTGGTCGAACTGGGTGTCCGGAGCGTCGTCCTCGTCCGGCACGAGGACGCACTCGGGGAAGGTCCAATCCTCGAAGTCGGGGGAGAAGCTGACGCCGATCACCCGGTGCTTGGGCAGGATCCGGGGACGCTGCCACAGCACCCAGCGCCGGGTGTGGGGGTCGTACCCGTGGAGGATCGTGTTGTCCATGATCAGGGCGCCGGAGCCGGCCCAGCCCTCGCGCTGGCGCCAGGTCAGCCCGTCGGCCGAGAAGGCGATGAAGACGCCGCAGCCCATGTGCCGGCCCTGGCTGCGGTACCACTCGTCCTCGCCATCGGGACCGGTCCAGGTCGGCTCGCCCGGCCGCCGCGGGTGGCGGTCCATGCCGATCGCCTTGTAGCGCCGCCCCGGGTCCGGGTCGTCCGGATCCTTGGCGACGCTCCACAGGACCGCCGCCGACTCGTCCAGCCCCTCCAGGCGCAGGAGGTTGTTGGCGGTGGAGCCGGCGAAGGGGGTGAGCCCCAGGTCGGGCCGCTCCCAGTGGACGCCGTCGGCGCTCTCGGCGTACGCCCATCGCCGCCGGGCCCCCACCGGTTCCCCGGGCAGGGCCGGATCGAAGGACGGGTACCAGCACTTGAAGCGGGACTCCTCCTCGTCCCAGAGGATGCAGTTGCGGCCGATGAGGCCGAGCCCCTCCCAGGGCTCCTCCGGCTCCAGCACGGGACCGTCGGCGGAATGGGTCACCGGCCCGGGAAGACGCCGCAGGCCGTCGAGGCGGGCGACGTGCAGGTCGTCCAGGAACAGGTAGGTCCGCGCCGGGTAGGTCCCGGTGTCGTGGGGGGAGGGGGGGATGCTGATCGACTCAGCTCCCGGTCGGGCTCAACGGCTTCGGCCCCGGATTCAGCAACGACTGGTCGGAGTCTCGCTCACGCTTGTGGAGGGCCTGGACGATACGGTCGAGGTCATTGCCGTGCTCGGCTGCGTGAGCCCTGGCGTGCTGGCGCATCTCCTCGACCACTGGATCGTCAATCATCCGGAGTCCCCACCCCAAAGGCCAGCACCGCCCGCTCGGCCTCCCCCTCGCCCCGGCGCAGGAACCGCACCCGCAGCGGCGTGCCGAGGCGGATCTCCTCCGGCCGGGTCGTGTCCAGGCCCTCGATGCGGGCCACCACCCGCGGGCCCTCGTCCAGGGCGACCACGCCGGTGCAGAAGGGGTTGTCGCGGCCGTAGCCCTCGGCCTGCAGGGCGGGGGTGGCCATGGCGATGCAGGTGAACGCCGTAAGGGTGCCCGTGCCCCGCATCTGCTCCCAGGCCATCTCGGCACCGCGGCACTCCGGGCAGATCGCCCGGGGCGGCACGAAGAGGGCGCCGCAGGCGGCGCAGCGGCTGCCCATGAGCTTCTCCTCCAGCAGGAAGCGGCCGAAGGAGTGGTCGGTCATCGGGGGGGGAGGGGAGGACACGGGGCTCACCTCCTCTCGAGGATGGTCACCGTGCAGGTGCCGCCGGTGCCACCCAGGTTCTGGGCCGCCCCGACGCGCAGGTCCGCATTCGGCACCTGTCGGTCGCCGGCCTGGTGGCGCAGCTGCTCCCACAGCTCCACGAGCTGCGCCACGCCGGTGGCCCCCACGGGGTGGCCCTTGCACTTGAGGCCGCCGGAGGTGTTGACCGGCTTGGGGCCGTCGAGGCGGGTGGCCCCGTCGGAGACCGCCTTGTAGCCCTCCCCCGGCTCGTAGAAGCCGAGGTCCTCGAGGTGGAGGATCTCGGAGACGGAGAAGCAGTCGTGGACCTCGGCCACCTGGATGTCCCCGGGGCCCATGTCGGCCATGCCGTAGGCCTCGGCGGCGGCGTGGCGGGTGGCCTCGAAGCTGGTGAGGGTTTCGGCGGCGTGCAGTCCGCGGCCGCTGGCCTGTCCGAGGCCGGCCACGTGCAGGGGCGCGTCGGTGAACTGGCGGGCCAGCTCCTCGCCCACCAGCAGGATGCAGCAGGCCCCGTCGCTGATGGGGCAGCAGTCGAAGAGGTGCATGGGCCAGGCCACCACGGGGTTGGCCCGCGGGTCGGAGAGGAACTCCTTCTCGTCCTCCCACTCGGGCACCTCCTCGCCCTTGCTCCGGGCGCGCTCGGCCTTGCTCTCCATGATCGTCCGGATGGAGGAACGGTACTGGGCCCTGGGGTTCAGGGGCGCGTTGTCGTGGCTCTTGATGGTCACGTCCATCAGGTGCCGGCGGTCGGCGCCGTAGCGGTCGAAGTAGGCGGTGGCGATGGCGCCGAAGACGCCGGGGAAGGTGAAGCCTGACTGGCGCTCGTAGGGGATGGCGGCCAGGGCCAGGCCCTCGGCCACGTCGGCGGTGGAGCGCTTGGACATCTCCTCCACGCCGCCCACCAGAACCATGTCGTAGAACCCGGAGGCGATGGCGAAGACGCCCTCGCGGAAGGCGATGGCGCTGGAGGCGCAGGCCCCCTCGGTGCGCGTCGCCGGCTTGGGGATCATGCCGAGGGCGTCGGTGAGGATCGGCCCCCAGTGGGACTGGCCGGCGAAGAAGTCGTTGGTGAAGTTGCCCAGGTAGAGGGCGTCGATGTCGGCCGGGTCGGCGCCCTTGTCGACGGAGGCGAGCATCGACTGGAAGGCCTCGGTGAAGAGGTCCTTGGTGTCCCGGTCGGGGAAGATGCCGAAGCGGGACATGCCCGCCCCCACCATGGCCACGCCGCGGCCGAGTCTGCGTTTCTTCGACATCATCGCTGCTCCTGTGGTTAGACGACCCGCCGCTCGCGCCCCCGCCAGTAGGGCTCGCGCAGCTCGTTCTTGACGATCTTGCCGTAGTTGTTCTTGGGGATCTCGTCGACGAAGTCCACCGACCGGGGCTTCTTGTAGCTGGCCAGGTGGCCCCGGCAGAAGTCGATCAGCTCCCCGGCGGTGGCGCCGCGGCCGGGGGCCAGGACGACGACGGCCTTCACCGCTTCGCCCCACTCCTCGTCGGGCACGCCGATGACGGCGACCTCGCCCACGGCGGGGTGCTGCACCAGCACCTCCTCGACCTCCCGTGGATAGATGTTCTCGCCGCCGCTGATGATCAGGTCCTTGGACCGGTCCATGAGGAAGAGGTACCCCTGCCCGTCAAGGTAGCCCAGGTCGCCGGTGTGCAGCCAGCCCCCGCGCAGGGCCGCGGCGGTCGCCTCCTCGTCGCGCCAGTAGCCCTTCATGACCAGGTCCGAGCGGGTGACGATCTCCCCGGTCTCGCCCGGCGGCAGGGGCCGGTCCCCGGCGTCGACGATGCGCACCTCCACGTCGGTGCGGGCGATGCCGGCCGAGGAGAGGCGCCGGGTCTGCTCGGGGCTGCCGTCGAGGACGTGGTCGCCGTGGGGCAGGTGGGAGATCGTCATGGGCGACTCGGCCTGGCCGTAGAGCTGCACCAGGCAGGGCCCCAGCTTCTCCATCGCCTTGCGCAGGTCCTCCGCGAGCATGGGGGCGCCGCCGTAGACGACCGCCTTGAGCGAGCCGTGGTCGCGCTCGTCGATGGCGGGGCTGTCGACCATCCGCTTCACCATGGTGGGCGCCGCGAAGAGGTTGGTCACCCGGTGGTCCTCGATGTCGTGCAGGGCCTGCTCGGGGTCGAAGGAGGGCGACGGCGGGATGACGTGGGCCGCCGCCTTGCCCACGTTCGGGAGGGCGTAGAGGCCGCTGCCGTGGGACAGGGGGGCGGCGTGGAGGACCACCTCGGCGGTCCCGAAGCCGGGGCACATGTCGGCGTAGAATCCCATGGTCATGGCCAGCAGGTTGCGGTGGGTGAGCATCGCCCCCTTGGGCAGGCCCGTGGTGCCCGAGGTGTAGAACAGCCAGGCCGTGTCGTCGGGCTCCGCCGGGGCGGAGTCGAAGCGGTCGGACTCGGCCGCCAGCAGCTCCTCGTAGTCGAGGGCGCCGCCGCCGGCGGCTCCGGCGACGACCAGGGTCCGCACGTGGGGCAGCTCGGCCCGCATGGCGGCCACGGTCTCTGCGAAGGCATCGCTGGCGAGCACCACCGGGGCCCGGGCGTGGTCGATGATGTAGGCCAGCTCCCGCGGGTGCAGGCGAAAGTTGAGGGGGACGGCGGCGCACCCCGCCTTGAAGCAGGCGAAGATCGACTCCAGCATCTCCGGCCGGTTGTGCATGAGCACGGCCGCCGTGTCGCCGGGCTCGAGGCCGAGGCGGTACAGGGCCGCGGCCAGACGGTTGACCCGCCCGTCGAATTCCGCGTAGTCCAGGCGCCGCTCCCCGTAGACCACCGCCGGGTTGCCGGGGAAGGTCCGGGCCGCCTTGGTCAGCAGGTCGCCGATGTTCACGCTATTGCCTGCGCGGGCATCATGCCCCGATGGAGCAGGTCAGGCCGCCGTCGACGACCAGCTCGGCGCCGGTGACGTAGCGGGCCTCGTCCGAGGCGAGGTAGAGGGCGGCGTGGGCCACGTCCCAGGCGTCGCCCATCTTGCCGGTGGGGCAGAGCTGGTTGCGGATCTCCACCATCTTCTCCACGTCGCCCCCGGAGTAGGTCTGGGAGAGGGAGTGGACGACCATGGGCGTCTCCATGAAGCCGGGCAGGATGGCGTTGGCGCGGATGTTCTTCTTCGCGTACTGCATGGCGATGCTGCGGGTGAGCTGGTTCACGGCGCCCTTGGTGGCGCTGTAGGAGACGTAGGGCACGCCCAGCCAGCGGATGCCGGCCACCGAGGAGATGTTGACGATGGCGCCGCCCCCCTGGCGCTCCATGTGGGGCAGGACGTGCTTGCAGGTGAGGAAGACGCTCTTGAGGTTGACCGCGTTGACGCGGTCCCAGCTCTCCTCGCTGGCCTCGACGCAGCCGCCGACCTCGAGGATGCCCACGTTGTTGTGGAGGATGTCGATGCGGCCGTACTCGGCCAGGCACCGCTCCACCATCGCCTCCACGTCGCCGCCGCGGCTGACGTCGGCCTCGTGGGCCGTGCAGCGGCCGCCCTCGTCCTCGATGATCGACCGCGTCTCCTCGGCGGCGGCCAGATTGATGTCGGCGGCGAGGACGCGGGCCCCGTGGCGGGCGAAGAGCACGGCCGTGGCCTTGCCGTTGCCCCAGCCGGGCCCCACGGACCCGGCGCCGGTGACGATGGCGACCTTCTCCTTCAGGCGCGGGTCCATCTCAGGCTCCTTCGGCCTTCATCGGTGTATCACGCGCACGACGTGCCCATCTTCGTCGGCCACGCCTGTCGGACCGTGGAGGATGTCGTCGTGGAGGTCGAGGCCTGGCCCCGCAACCGCCTTGGCCGAGCCTGGCAGGCGGTATGGGTCGGCCCGGCTGACATCGACGACATAGCCGAGATCCGCCAGAGACTGGACGGTGATGGCGCTGAGAGCGGAGCCGCCAAGACTCATGAGTTCGCCGTAGAATCTCCAATGGCCTCCTCTCTCGCGGAAGGTGATCGGCACCTTGGCGCCTGTGTAGTCCGTGCCTCCGGCCGCGTCGAACGCCTCGATGGCCAGCGGTCCTTTGAAGTGGGGGTCGGGTCCCCAAGGATCCTGCAGAAAGCCGGAACGATACCATAGGGACCCGACTCCCAGGACATGCCCTATCTCATGGAGGATCACCTTCAATACCTGAGCTTCGCTCCCCCGGGCCACCAACTCCCTGTCCAGCAGGATACTCCCCATATAGGGCAGGGACGAACCATTGTCTCTCCTGGCTTCAAATGGGGTGAATCTGTCGCGCAGCCGGCACACATATGCCAATCCCGAAGTGCCGCTGAGGGACCCGACTCTCACGAAGACCACAAGGTCATCCACGGTCCCATGGAAACGATGCTCTCCCAAGCAATCGACGATGTTGTCGGGTACGGGAACATCCCGGAGGTCGCCAGTGATGACCTCGGTCCAGCGCTTTGCCATTCGGAGGGCCGCTGAACGGAACTCTTCCGTAGTGGGCCCGACGAATACGAGGTCGATATCGAAAGAACGAGGATCCGGAGCCGGCAGTACCGTGACGGAAAGCTCCTGCGATGCACTCAATCCTTTGGGATCGGTCGCGGTCACGACAACCGAACCATGGCCTTCCGCACGGGGGGTCAAGGTTACCTCGCCCCCGTTCACCCGGATGCCGACCAGGCGATCGTCACTCGACGTCACCGAATACACCAGTTCATCGCCGTCGGCGTCCGAGAAATACTCCGTCACGTCCAACATCGGCTTCGGGCCGCCCACTTGAAGGATATGGGGTGGAATCTCTTCGGCCACCGGAAAGTGGTTGTCGGATTCGGCGAACAAGACGAGCGGGCGGCCGGTCTGAACCTCAATGCCCGTGAACCCGCCCGGAATCGGGGGGACATGATCCAGGACCACATGCGTCGCAGTGGGGGTGCCCACGGGCGCCGTGACTTGGACAGGGGAGCTCTTGGTGTCGCCGGCGCCGATGGTGAGCGAAGAGACAGAGACCGAGCCGTTGTATACCGAAAAGGGTACGGTCATCTCGAACGGGGCTCCCCCTGTCAGCTGGACGGCTACACCCGCGGGGCCCGGCGCCAACCGGTTGGACGTGTCCGTGCGTTCAAGTTCGAGGGTGAACGCGAAGGGAGCACCCGGGTTGCTGGCCAGATCAAGCGTTTCGAGGTCGGCGAAGCCCGCGAACAGGCCCGCGGGCAAATCGGAGATCGAGTTGTCGCCAAGCTCCAGGGTTGTCAAGTGGGTCAGGCCGGCGAGTGGTGTCAGATCCGCAATGGAGTTGCCGCGAAGATGCAACACTCTCAGGTTGGTCAACGAGATGAGGGGCGTCGGGTCCGAGACGTCGTTGAGATGGAGATATAGATCCGTCAGGCTGCTCAGCCCGGCGAGGGGTGTCAGGTCCGAGACGTTGTTGTCATTGAGGTAGAGCGTCTTCAGGTTGATCAGCCCGCCGAGGGGGGTCAAGTCCGAAATGGAATTGAGGCCAAGGGATAGCGCTGTCAGGTTCTTCAATCCGGCGAGGGGCGTCAGGTCCGAGACGCGGTTGTGACCAAGCTGTAGTGTTGCCAGGTTGATGGCGTACTCAAGTCCGGTCAACTCGACAATATCCGCGTTGAAGGCGTAGAGGTGACTCAAGGCCATTATCTCACGGGCGGTGATCGGGTCGCCGCCTGCCTTGCCGAGCCGGTCGGCGATGGCCGCGCGCAGTCCGGCATCGGGAATGACAAGGGGCGTCTCCCCCCCATCGCCATCGCTGATCACTCCCCTGGCCTGCAGGGCCGGAATATGCGTGTCGATCGATTCGTCGCTCAGCGGGTTGCCCCGCACATCCAACCAGTTTCCAAGGCCCAATCCCGGATTCTCCACCAATGGCGCGAGATCGGAGATGTTGTTGTTCTCGAGGCGCAGTTCGGTCAGGTTGGTCAGCCCGGCCAGGGGCGTCAAGTCGGAGACTGCGTTGTCGCCTAGCCGCAGCCATGTCAGGTTGGTCAGCCCGGCGAGGGGGGTGAGGTCCGAGATGCGATTGTGGTCCAGAGCCAGCCGTGTCAGGTTGGTCAGCCCGGCGAGGGGGGTGAGGTCCGCAATCGAATTGCTGCCCAGCCACAGCCATGTCAGGCTGGTCAGTCCGGCGAGGGGCGTCAGATCCGCAATGGTGTTGCCGTTGAGCCGCAGCTCGGTCAGGCTGGTCAGGTTGGTGAGGGGCGTCAGGTCCTCAAGGGAGCTGTGGTCCAGAGAGAGTTCTGTCAGGTTGGTCAGCACGGCGAGAGGCGTCAAATCCAAACCCCTCATGCTGCCAACCCCCAGCCGGGTCAGGTTGGTCAGCCCGGCGAGGGGCGTCAGATCCGAGACACCGATGCCGCCAATCCTCAGCCATGTCAGGTTGGTCAGGCCGGCGACAGGCGTCAGATCCTCAATGGAATTGCCCTGCAGAAACAATTCTGTGAGGTTGGTCAGGCCGGCCAGGGGCGTCACGTCCGAGATATCATTGTGCCCGAGCCAGAGCTCGGTCAGGCTGGTCAGTCCAGCGAGAGGCGTCAGGTCCGAGAGGTCATTGTACCCAAGCCAGAGTCTGGTCAGGCTGGTTGCAGACTCGAGTCCGGTCAGATCGCGGATGCCTGAGTTTGATGCGTCAAGGCGCCTCAGGGACGCCACTTCGTCGACGGTGATCGGCGCCTCTCCCGACTTGCCGAGAGCGTCCGCAATGGCCGCGCGCAGGTTGGCATCGGGGATGGCTACGCCTCCAGCGCCCCCCAGCGGAGAATCGCGGCCGCAGGCGGCGAAGGCCAGGGCACCCACCAGGCCCAGCGTGGCTGCCTGGTTCAAAGCGCGAGGGCGTCCCACTGGGCCTCGGGGTCCTTGTGGGGCTCGTTGACCACCCGTCTCTCCCCGTCGACGACCACCCTCCGGTAGGAGGTCTCCAGATCCGCCGTCTCGTGCAGCACCAGGCCGTCGATGCGGCAATGACGCGCCGCTTGGACGATGCCGCGCAGTTCCATGGGTGTTGGCGTCCGCTTGGCGAGCTGGCCATCCCCGTCGTGAAAGTGGCAGATCATGTTGAGCCAGGTGTAGAGCTTCTTGCCGGAGCGCGCCGTCGTGTCGCGCCAGACCTCGGCCACCGACGGGTCGCAGGGGTTGAGGCGGCTGGTGACGACGACCACCGCGTCCACCAGGTCCTCCCGGCACCACCGGCCCAGGTCGTTGCGGGACCTGTGCAGGGCGCGGCCGGGGTTCTCCTTCTCCGAGTGGCCGGCGATGAGGATGTCCGGCTCCTCCGAGGTGCTCACCCAGACGGGCAGGGACCCGGCCGCCTCGCGGACCTCCCTCAACAGCACCGTGTACGAGTCTCCGCGGATCTTCTGCAGGCGCCACGCCAGCCAGGGCAACTCGCGGATGCGCCCGGGCGGGGCGTCGACCCCCGTCTCCTGGGTCAGCTGCTCGAGCCAGGGCTGGTTGTACCCGAAGGCGTCGTCCTCGGCCGGCTCCCCGGCGTGGCTGCGGAAGCAGACGAAGAGGCCGTCCACACCGTACTCCCGCACCTCCGCAAGGTGGCCCAGGTAGTAGCGCCGGGCCTCCTCGTACGCGTAGCAGGGGATCCCGGGGTGGCGGGTTCGGCCGTCGACGCCGGACCAGTAGAGGTGGGGGCGCTCATCGAAGAAGGGGGAGGTGTTGCGCACGCCCCAGTCGCGGACGATGTGGAAGTCCTGCAGGGTCGCCCAGGCGAAGAGGCGGACGTTGTGGCGCCGGGCGCTGTCGACGGCGGCCTGGAGGGGATCCATGGCGGCCAGCAACTGCTCCCACGCCTCGGACTGGTCCGCCATGGTCGGAACCGAGCGGCTGCGGTAGAGCCCCCGGGCTCCCGCCAGGGTCCGCCAGAGGATCGTCCCGATGCCGCGGCGGCGGGCCTTCTCGAAGATCTCGTCGATGAAGGCGGCCTCCGCCGCCCGGGGGTCGTGCATGAGGAGCACGCCGTGGTCCAGGGTGAGGACCACCTCCCGGTCCGGCGCCCCGTCGGCCGACTCCACCGCCGTCACTCCCGCGAGGCGATCCGGAAGGCGTAGAGGCGGGCCCGGTCGAGGGTGAACCGCAGGCGCACGGCCCGTCCGCGCCATGCGCCCAGGTCGGCGACCACGGCGTCCACCTCGTCTCCTTCGAAGACCGCCGGCTCCGGTCCGAGGGGCTCGCCCGCCTCGTCCAAGAGCTCGACGCCGATGGAGCCGCCCCCGGTGGCCGCGTTGAGACGCAGCTCGTCGCCGTCCACCAGGATGGGGCGGGTCGTGAGACGGCCGCTCCCGTCGACGGGCTCGGCGTGGGCCACGCGGAAGGGCCGGCAGCGGGCGCAGGCCGGCAGGTACTTCGTCTGCTTGCCGTCGGCCCAGTAGCCCTCCCAGGTGGTGAAGTAGGGGGCCTCGGCGTGGTTGGGGCGCCTGCGGCGGAGGTCGTCCAGGTCCGTCTCCCGCGCCATGATCCCGTAGCCGTTGTGGCGCGTGTTGATCGCCGTGTAGTAGTACCACCACCGGCCGCCGAACTCGCTGTACTTGTAGTGGTCGCGGATCATGCCGAAGTCGTAGGTGCCCGGGCCGTTGGACTCGATCAGGCTGCGCCGTTGGCGGGTGAAGCGCTTGAAGTGCAGCAGGTCGCGGGTCCAGATCAGCTCCGGCTCCTGGGTCTGCTCGATCCCCCAGTGGAGCAGCACCGAGCCGAGGTAGAGGTTCCGCCGCGGGAAGGCCTGGTTGATCTTGTGCTTCCCCCTGGCCAGCACGGTCCGGCCCGGGGCGTCGCCCGTCGTGCCGAAGCGCTGCAGGAGCCCCATGGCGTAGAACTGGGAGCCCAGGCGGTCGTGGCCGTCGGGCCCCAGGACGAAGCGGCGATCCCAGGTGATGCCGTCGGCGGTGGACATGACGGCCAGGCAGCGCAGGGCCAGGTGCATGTTGTCGTAGGTGACGCCGTGGGGCAGGTAGGCGGGCGAGGCCGGGCGGAAGTAGAAGTGCAGGCGCCCGCCGTCCGACTCCTCCACGTGACAGCGGATCGTCTCGCTCGTGTGCATCAGGTCCATGCCGACGCCGAGGTAGAGGACCGGCTCCCG
>JAPOZM010000021.1 GCA_026706075.1 Gemmatimonadaceae bacterium | reverse complement strand
CCGCAGCAAGTCGTGGAACAACTTCGACGACGGCGCCTCGTACGTCTTCCAGGTGCGAGCCCGCAACCCTGTCGGCTACGGCACCACCGCCCAGGTCTCGGCGTCGGCCCTGGGGCCCGGCGGCACGGCCGACGAGGACGACGGGGCCGGCGGAGACGAAGAGACCGAAGACGAACTGATGCCCGAGGGCGAGGTCCCCGAACCCGGCGAAGACGAGGTGGTGGTCGTCGCCAAGCCGGTGGCCGAGGGGCCGGCCGGCTGGCTGGCGGCGGCCGACTCGCTGGCCGTGCGCTCCGCGCCCAACCCCTTCAACCCGAGCACTACCCTGCATTTCCAGTTGCCGGAGGCGGGCCCGGTGACCCTGACCGTCTACAACACGGCCGGCCAGGTCGTGGCCCGCTTGGTGCGCGGCGAGATCCTGGGGACCGGACTGCACGCCCGGGAATGGTACGGCACCGACGAGCACGGCCGGCTGTTGGCCTCCGGCCTCTATCTCTACCGGCTGATCGCCAGCGGTCAGCTCCGCGTTGGGAAGCTCGCCCTCATCCGGTAGGGAGAGCCGGGGCGCAGCGCTTCGACCTGCTCTGGGATGAAGGCCTTGACGCCGGCAGGCCTCCGGGGCTCAGCCCACCGCTCCTGGCCTCGTAGACACGGCCCCGGAGTCGTCGGCTCGGGACGCTCCCCGGGACCTCCGGGTCGAGTGACCCGGCCAGGGGAAGAGTTGTCGCGCTGATGCCCGGGCCTCTCCAGCCTCAGCGCGAGTACCCGTCCGGATTCCTGCGCCAGTCCGGCTGGTACCCGTCGGGCCGTCCGTACCCGTAGGACGGGCCGATCTGGTTCGGGGTGCGGAAGGGCCAGCCCTGGCCCCCGATGATGCGGTACTCGTCGCCCTGGCCCTGCAGCCACCAGAGCATGTGGGCCACGTACTGGCAGTGGGCGTGGCCGCCGTACCAGGCGGTGCGCGGGTCGAACTCCGGGTCCTCGATCCAGTCGCGGCAGGGGGGCGAGGTGCGCCAGTAGTTGTACTTGAGCATGTGGCGCACCCCCGAGGCGGTGGAGGCGCCGCGGCGGTGCAGGATGCTCTGGTGGTGGATGCCGAGGGTGCCGGCGGGCCCCCCGGCGAGGACGCTCTCGCCGGTGAAGTCGCCGTCGCTGCGGGAGATGTGGGTGCGGGGGGCGATCTCGGTGGGCCCCAGCTCCGGCGGCGTGTCCTGGGGGAAGTAGAAGACCTCGGCGAACTCCAGCTCCGGGCCGAAGACGCGGTCGGCGTCGTGGTGCCAGCCCTGGGCCTCGGCGGGACACTCGACGCGGTGATTGCTCACCAGCACCGGCAGACCCGTGTGGGCGCCGAGGAGGGAGCGCATGGCCCCGGCCAGGGCCGGGTTCAGCAGCACGTGCTCGACGAACCAGTCCTCGAGCAGGATCCCGCTCGGCTCGTGGGTCCCGCGCATGCGCTCGACCTCCGCGACGGTCACTCCGTCCGGCAACCACGACGGACTCACGGGGATCTCTCCGTTCAGGTATTGGCAGGCGCGCTCGTTGATCTCGTCGGGGACGGCGCCGTGAAGCATCAGGTAGCCCTCGCGGCAGAACTCGAGGACCTGGGAGTCGTTCAGGGTGGGGTCGCAGTCGAAGGTGCGGTTCTCCGGATCGTAGCGCATGTCCTCAGCTCAGGCGGGCGGCCAGGGAGGCGGTCCCCTCGACGAGGAGCCTCTCGCAGTCGGCGGTGAAGGGGGCGGGCCTCATGAAGTAGTGGTAGGAGCCGTCCACCTCGTAGCCCCCCAAGGGGACGGCGGCGGCGGCGGGCACGTAGGCGATCAGGCCGTTGGCGTAGGCCACGGTCACGGTCGTGGCGGGGGCGAGGGCCTTCTTGATGTGCAGGCCGATCTCGGAGAGCACCTCGCCGCCGAGGAAGACGACGCGGAAGTCCGGGTTCAGTTGCAGCATCTGGATCTCGTGGACGCAGGCGTCGGCCAGGCCCCCGGCGCGGGCCCGGGGCAGCATCATCTCGCCCCAGTCGCGCCAGCGGTCGTCGCCGCTGCCCGCTGCCTCCTCCAGCCGTTCCAGCGAGGGGAGGTCAGCGTAAGGCAGCCGGTGGTAGAGGTGGTCGACGCGCAGGCCGTCGGCGGCCACGGCCCCGGCCGCGGGCAGCGTCTCCAGGACCTCGGCGGCCATGCCCGCCCCGGCCTCCTCCAGCTCCTCCAGCGTGGGGCGCGCGAAGCCGTCGTGGTCGCCGGCGCCGAACCAGGGCCGCACGTCGCCGGCGCAGCCGGTGGCGAAAAGGGCGGGGGCCCCGGTGCGGGCCCCCAGGTGCCGGCAGAGGAAGCCGGGGTAGTCCGGGCCCACGAGGTAGCCGCCGATGCTGGTGGGGTGGCACCCGTACGCGGTGAGCGAGGCGAGCAGGTCCCCCCCGACGCCGCGGAACCACAGGGTGTCCAGGTCGCGGTCGATCGGTCCGTCGGGATTCGGCGCGAAGCTGACGCCGCCGCGGCCGTCCGGAAGGCGGCGGTTGACGCCGAAGGTCGAGCGCCCCCGGGAGAACTCGACCCGCCCCTCGACGGCGGCCCCGGCGGCCGCGACCGCGGCCTCCTGGAGGCGCCCGATCAGCCAGTCCGCGTACCCGGCCTCGACCTCGCCGGGCATGTTCCAGGGGGAGAGGAAGGGCCCGCAGTGGGTGTGGGTGGCGGTGAGCACCACCTGCCGCGGCAACAGGCCGGTGGCGTCGCAGACCGCCTGCCGGGCCTCGGCGTCGCAGGGCGGCGAGAAGCCGATGACGTCGGCGGTGATCACGAGGGCGCGGTCCCCGTCTCCCTCCAGGTAGAGGGCGCCGGCGAAGAGGGGGGCGTACGAGCCCTCCGAGCGGTGGTCGCGGTTCGCGTAGCCGGTGAGCCACACCGGCTCCCGGGGGGTGATGTCGACACGGGCGGCGCCGACTCTCACGTCAGCCTCCCGCGGTCGTCGACCTGGTCCAGGCCCAGGCCCCTCAGGTCGGCCATCCCGCCGGAGACCTCGGCCTCGTACATGCGCCAGATCGCCCGCAGGCTCTGCAGGCTCGCCGGCCCCCCGGTGAGGGGCTCGGCGCCGCTCTCGATGCAGTCGAGGAAGTGAGCCATCTCGTTCTCCGTGTGCTTGCCGGTCTCGTGGCGGCCGACGACCTCCGTCTCCCCGCCTTTCAGCAGGCGCAGCTCGCCGCCGCGGATGTCCGCCTCGATCATGCCCTCCGTGCCGTGGGCGTGGAAGGCGTAGCCCAGGCGCGTGCCGCGGGCGCCCCAGGTGCCGAAGTGGTAGCCCAGGCGGCCGCCCTCGAACTCGAGGACGGCGTTGCTGGTCCCCTCGCGCTCCATCCAGGGGGTGCCGCGGTTGGTGCCCAGGTGCACGCCGCGCACCGGCCGGCCCAGGTACCACAGCAGGATGTCGACGTAGTGGCAGCCGTGGCTGAAGAACTGGCCGCCGCCGAGGGTGGCCTCCTTCAGGGCCCAGTGGCCCTCGTGGTAGCGGGTCAGCTGCTCGGTCCAGATCGAGACTTGGAAGACGTCGCCGCAGGCGCCCTCGTCGATGAGCTGCTTCATGCCCGAGACGAGGGGGTGGAAGCGCATGCAGTAGGCGATCATCAGCACCCGCCCGGCGGCGCGGCTGGCGTCGATCAGCTCCAGGCAGGCGGTCTCGCCGATGGCCATCGGCTTCTCGAGCAGGACATGCTTGCCCGCCCGCAGGCAGGCCAGCCCAACGGGGTGGTGCTCGTGATGGGGCAGCACGAGGAGGACGGCGTCGACGTCGTCGAGGACCTCGCGGTAGTCGGAGGCGGCGCGCACGCCGGGCATCATCTCGGCCACGGCGGCGGCCTTGCCCGCGTCGACGTCGACGGCCGCGACCAGCTCCAGGCGGTCGGAGAGGACGTGGAAGCGGCGCAGGTGCGCCCGGGACATGCCGCCGCACCCGACGAGGGCCAGTCGCACCCGGGACATCAGCCGGAGTGGACCTCCTGCCGGAGGTCGAAGCCGTTGCCTTCCGGGTCGAGGAAGGAGGCCACCCGGACCGGCACGTTCTCCTTCGGCTCCCGGAGGCTCGACATCGATCCGCCGTGGGACTCGATGGCGCGCTGGAACTCCTCGATCGAGTCGACCAGCAGGCAGAGCCCGGCGTTCGGCAGGAGCACCTCCTTCATTCGGTCCGCGGTCCAGACGTGCAGGGCGAGCTGGAAGCCATCGAACTCCAGGGTCGTCCAGCCGGGGGAGCGGAAGGCGACGGGAGCGTTGAAGACGCCCGTGTAGAACCGGATCGCCCTCTCCATGTCGGCCACGTAGTGGATGAAGAGGGGGGATCGGGCTTCCATGAGGGGCTCTCCGTGGGGAGGGAGGCGTGGCGGGCGCCTCATCATAGGCCATCGGGTGGAGTGGGCCAATCCCACGAGGGTGGCCGCCTCAGCCCCGGCCTGCCCTGGGTATTACCCCGCCTGGCCGGCCTCCCGCAGCAATCCCTCGGCGGCTTCGGCCTCGGCGGCGTCGACCAGCAGCAGGGCCTGGCCGCCGCCGAGATGGGGGTACACCGTCAGGATCGGCCACCGGGGACGGCTCACCTCCCAGAGGGCGAGGGTGCCGGTGGCGGCGATCGCGCGGTCGTCGCGGACCCGGCTGTCGATGCCGGCGCGGCGCAGGACGTCGGCGGCCAGGTCCAGCTCGAACCGGGTCTCGGCAGCCAGCACCGGCGCAACCTCGCGGCCGGCGAGGGACCTCCGGCTGCGGACCTGCTGGCGCAGGTGCAGGCCCGCGGCGGCGAGGACGAGGGCGTCGAGACCGCACATGGAGCTCCAGCCCGGGGGCAGGTCCAGCCCGCTGCCGGCGATCCAGGGGGCCAGGGCCACCACGCAGAGTCCGAGAGTACCGGGCACCATGGCCCGGTGCAGGGTTGCGCGCAGACGGCGGACGGCGTCCTCCGGGGAACCGGCTTCGGCGAAGCGGAAGCCGAGCCGTCCCAGGCGCTCGACGGTGTCGCGCGGATGGTAGACCTCGACCGCGTACAGGTGGGCGGCCAGCGCCACGAGGAGGCAGAGGGCGATGGCGGAGACCAGGGACGGACCCTCGACCGGATGGAAGCCGGCGACGAGCCACACCGGGGCCGCCACCACGGGCAGGGCCCCGCAGGGATTGATGCGCAGAGACAGGGAGGGAGCCTCTCCCGCCTCCGCTGCGGCGGGGCCGGAGGTGCGCTCCAGGGGCACGAGGCGCCGCGCCGTCAGCAGGAGTATGGCCAGCACCAGCAGGGCCAGGAGGAACAGGCCCGCCCGGAGTCCCTGGTGGACGGGATCGATGGCCGCCGCCCAGGCCCGCCACTGGTCCGGCGCCGCCGAGTACCACCGGTCGAGGATGTCGGCCGCCAGCAGAACGACCACGCCGTTGCCGAGACCGCGGGCGGTGACCTGCCGGGCCAGCCACAGGATCAGCAGGGCCGCGGCCGCCAGGGTCAGCATCGTCCCCGCGCGGAAGGCCCACCCCGGGGCCGGGACCGCGGGCAGCCCGGAGATGGGGCCGTCGATTCCCTCGAGGTAGAGGGCGGCCCCGAGTCCGTGAGCGGCAGCCAGGAGGGCCGTCGTGGCCGCGATGACCCACTGGAAGCCGGCCTGGTTCGAGACCCCTGCTTCGCGCAGGCGGCGCAGGGAGGGGATCACGCCGCTCAGGAGGACGACGAGGACGGAAGCGCTGACATAGGTGCCGATGGCCGCGGTCCCCGAGGCGGCGTGGGGCATCCATGGCGTCACGAGTTGCATGGGCCCGCCGGGCAGCCCCGGGGGACCGCCCCCGCCTCCGAAGAACTCGGCCAGGACCGACAGGTCCAGCCCGGGAGCGGTGAGAAGCTGCTGCAGGAGGCGGTAGAGGCCCGCCGCGATCAAGGTCACGGCGGCGGGCCGGAGCAGGCCGGCGGCGGCCAGGCCGAGATGGTGACCGTCTGGCGCACCGCTCACTCCCCCTGTTGGCCTGTCGGACACTTCGCCTCCTGCCTTCTCCCCAGCTCAGAATCAACGGACAGCTTCCGTCCCCTTGGAGGCTGTCCTGGCTATCTTGTCCGGGTGCCGCAACGACGACAAACCTACTGCTTCCGAACGGCAGCAGGACAGGGCTGTTCACGAAGGGTGGTCGAATGTCAGTGCCCAGACCTCCGGAGTCGCCCGTGAGATCCCGTCTCTTCGCCGCCCTATCGGGGCTTGCCGGCCTGGCGCTCGCGCCTCCGCTGGCCGCCCACGCTTCCCCCTCGCCGGCGGAGAGCGTGCAGTTCTGTGCCTTCGACGACTACGAGCAGCGGCGGGACCACCCCGGGCCAGCGGCCAAGCCGCTGGCGGACCTGAATGTCGGCAACCCGCGCACTGTGCGGATGATCTACTTCCTGCCCAACGACTGGTCGTATCGCGCCGAGGTGGTCGAGTCGATGAAGACGGTGATCAGGCAGAGTCAGACCTTCTATCGCGAGCAGATGCAGGCGCACGGCTACGGCGGCTGGACCTTCGGCATCGAGACGGATGCGCAGGGAGAGCCTCTTGTGCATCGCGTCGACGGACGGCTTCCCTTCAGCCACTACGACAACACCCTTGGGTGGGCCGTGATCGAAGAGCTCCAACAGACCTTCGACCTGGATGCCAACATCTACTTCATCGTCCTTGGAACCGATGCGCTTCGCCAAAGCAATGGTCAGCCTGCGGGAGGCGTCGGCCGGCGGCGGACGAAGAACGGCGGCTATCTGGTGGTGCCGGACAGGTTCGAGTTTTTCACGGTGACTCATGAACTGGGGCATGCTTTCGGACTGTACCACGACTTCAGGGACAACCGGTACATCATGTCGTATGGCCATGAGCAGCGCCCGGTCCTGTCTGCCTGTGCGGCCGAATTCCTCGCAGCCCATGTCTACTTCAATCCCGCTGTTCCGGTTTCGCAGGGGATGCCGCCAACGGTCGAGATCCTCTCGAACACCAGATACCAACCCGGCACGACAAGCGTCCCGGTTCAGCTCCGGGTCAGGGATTCGGAGGAGCTCCACCAGGCAATGCTGATCGGCCACGCCAAGCCGTGTCGCGGATTGGCGGGCAAGAGAGAGGCCGTCGTCGAATTCGACTACGACGGCAGCTTCTGGGCAGGCGGTTTCTCGACCCTTCCCGACCTCTCCAGGCATCACTTGCACATTGTCGCCGTCGATACGGAGGGGAACGTGAGCGAGACGACTTCATTGCTTGCGGAAGTCTCGCCTTACGAGATCGCCACCATAGAGGGCTATCTGGATATCATCACTTCGGTGGCCTTCTCGCCCGATGGGGCCGTTCTCGTCTACGGGTCCAAGGCAGAAGCCCATTCACGTGATGCCACGGTCGTGCTATGGGACCTGCAGACACGCGAGAGTACCCCTGTCCTGGATACAGAGTGGGTAACGTACGTGGCGTTTTCCCGCAGTGGGACGCTCGCTGCAGGGTTCCTGGATGGCGTCAAACTGGTGGACGTGGGCACTCGAAGAGAGATCGCCAGTCTCCGGGGGGGGTATGGGAATGTGGCGTTTTCCCGCGATGGGACCCTGCTCGCCACTCTGGGGGGAGGGCTCGCGATCAAGCTGTGGGAGGTGAGGACCAGGAATCTGCTTGCCACCCTGGAAGGACATACGGATCAGATCAACGCGGTGGCGTTCTCGCCCGATGGGGCCCTTCTCGCCTCCGGGTCAGGGAATGGCGAACTGGGAGATGACGCGGTCAGACTCTGGGACGTGGCGAGCCAGAAGGAGATCGCCACCATGGCGGTTCCGGGGTTCGGGGTCTGGTCCTTGGCATTCTCGCCCGATGGAACCATCCTCGCCTGGGGGTCAGCACTTGGCGGGGCCACGCTGTGGGACGTGGCGAGGCGAGAGGAGATCGCTCTCGCCGAGAAGGGTGGACCTCCAGTGGCGTTCTCTCCGGATGGGGCCACCCTGTTCTTCGGTTCGGGGAGCGGCGAGATCACGCTGTGGGACGTGGGGAGCCGGGAAGAGATCGTCACTTTGGCAGGTGTATCTCAGGATGTCAATTCAATCTCGGTATCGCCGGACGGCACCATGGTCGCCGCCGGGTCGTGGTGGAGCGGCACGATCACACTGTGGGATGTGTCCGAGTGGACGGGACCCCGTCCCTTCGCACTGGAGATCGTCGCAGGCGACGGCCAGCCAGGCGCGCCAGGTGCTGCCCTGCCGCATCCCCTGGTAGTGGAAGTGCGGGACCAGAACGGCAGCCCCCTCCCGGAGACTACGGTCAACTTCGCGGTCACCGCCGGCGGCGGAAGGCTGTCTGCAACCACCGCCACCACCGGCTCGGACGGCCGTGCCTCGATCACGCTGACTCTGGGGCCCACTCCGGGAAGGAACCTCGTCCGGGCCATCGTGGCCGGGCTTGAGCCGGTGGTCTTTGGCGCCACCGGGCTGGCGGTCCCCCGGATGCTCGACAAGCTCTCCGGGGACGAGCAGCAGGCGGCCGTCGGAGCGCGACTGACCGAGCCCCTCGTGGCTTTGGTGCGCGACCAGAACGGGGCCGCCCTTCCCGGGGTCGTGGTCACCTTTGCCGTCCCTGGCGACGGCGGCAGCCTCTCGGCCGCCGTTGACACCACCGATGCCGAAGGCCGGGCAAGCACCACCCTGACCCTGGGCGGGGAGGTGGGGACCTACACCGTGGAGGCCACCGTGGCCGGCCTGCCCACCGTCACCTTCACCGCCACCGCCAAGGCCACGCCCGACTTCGACGGCGACGGGGTGATCGACCTTTCGGACTTCTTCCTCTTCGCCGAGGCCTTCGGCAGCAGCGACCCCCGCTTCGACCTGGACGGCAGCGGCAGGGTGGACTTCACCGACTTCTTCCTCTTCGCCGAGAGCTTCGGGCAACCGGCGCGGACCAGGCTGGCGGCCATGGCCCGGGAGCGGATCGGGCTGCCCGACGGCCCGCAACTGCGGCAGAACGCG
This sequence comes from Gemmatimonadaceae bacterium, assembly GCA_026706075.1. Lineage (GTDB taxonomy): Bacteria > Latescibacterota > UBA2968 > UBA8231 > UBA8231 > UBA8231. The sequence continues at coordinate 86,608 of JAPOZM010000021.1, read as the reverse complement.
CCCAACCCCTTCAACACCGGCACCGTGATCGCCTGGTTCCAGCTGCAGCCGGGTCCGGCGCGCCTGGAGGTGTTCGCCCTGACCGGGCAGCGGGTGGCAGTGCTGCACCAGGGGGCGAAGAAGGCGGGCATCCACCGCCTGCGCTGGGACGGCCGGGACGAGCAGGGCCGGCCGCTGGCCAGCGGTGTCTACGTGTACCGCCTGGTGACGGCCGGATCCGTGCAGACGCGCAAGCTCACCCTGCTGCGGTGAGGCCAACGCACCTGGGCTGTTGGTCTTACCCCGGGCCGGCCTGGCCTTCGACTTGGGAATCCCCGGTCTGCCGGCGGTGGTGGAGCGCGCGGGCGGCCCACGCGAATCCGAAGAAGTACCGCCTGAGCCCGCGGGCGGAGTCGGGCGGCACGTCGGGATCGAAGAACAGGCGGCAGAACTCCTCGCGCACGCGCAGGATCTCCTGGCAGCGGTGGCCGCGCCAGCGGGGGTCGGCGGCGGTCAGATCGAACAGCTCCAGAGCCCGCTCGAGGGCGCTCTCGAACCGGTCGCGCCGGCCGGCCTCGTGGGCCCGGATCGCGCGCTCCACCTCGCTGCCCACGTTTCCGAGCTGCTCCACGAGCTCCAGCTGCCCCCACCTCTCGGCGGCGTTCTTGTGCAGGATTCTGGTCACAGCGGGAATCCCTTCACTCCTCGCGCGACATGTCGACCACCGCCTTGATCCAGTCCCCGAACTGCCCCTTGGCCATGCTCGCCAGGTCCGTGCGCGAGATGCGATCCCGAATGATCCGTCCGCTGGTCACCTCGTCCTCACCTTTGGATACCACGTTCCCGGGACACTCTACAGGCACGGTGACGATCCGTCCAGGGTCCCGCTCGCGCGGTTCCGCCGGCTTCAGGCGGCGCGGCGCAGGCCCCCCGCGCGCTCGGAGGTGAGGGCGCCGTCGCGCAGGGCCAGGCGGCCGTTGACCAGGACGTGGCGCACCCCGGCGGCGGTACGGTTCGGGTCGCGGGTGCTTCGTGGAGAGCAGGTCGGCGGTTACGCGGGCTCGTGAGCCTCTTCCCGAACCTCAGCCAGATGCGGGCTTGACCATGCGGTATCCGACCCGTGGCTCGGCGAAGATGTAGGTCGGGTCCTTCGCGTCGTCGCCCAGCTTGTCGCGGAGCTTCTTCACGTACACCCGCACGATCCGGTGGTTTCCCGCTCGCTTCGACCGCCACACGCGGCGCAGCAGATAGTCGTAGGTCGAGACCCGCCCCGCGTTGGCCGAGAGGGCGCTGAGCAGATCGTATTCGGTGGCGGTCAGCTGCACGGGACGGCCGGCCACGGTAACCCGGCGTTCGTCGTAGTCGATGGCGAGGTCCCCCAGCCGGAAGGGTTCGGACGGACCGGCCTGCTTGCGCAGGGCCGCCTCGATCCGGGCCACGAGCTCGGTCGATGAGAAGGGCTTGACCACGTAGTCGGCCGCGCCGACCTCCAGGGCCCTGGCAATCGTCTCGTCGCGGCCGTAGGCGGACAGGAAGATGACCGGCCGATCGGCCAGGGCCGGCAGGCTCTGCATCAGCTCGATGCCGTCGGTCCCCGGCAGGAGCAGGTCCAGCAGCACCAGGTCGGGGTGGTGCGCCTCGATGAGGGGAGCGACCTCCTCCGGATCGCCGGTCACGATCACGCGGCAGCCCGACTCCTCGAGGATGCCGCGAACGTAGACCAGGGTGTTCGGATCGTCGTCCACCACCAGGATGTGGGGTGTGTCGGCCCCGGCCCGGCCCCGGCGGTCCTGCCCCTTCCCCGGCCTCACCGCGACGGCCGCTCTCGACTCCTCGGCGGCGGGAAGGGTAAAGGTGAATCGAGCGCCCGGGCCTGTGCCCTGACTCTCGGCCCAGATGCGCCCCCCATGGGCCTCGACCAGGCCCTTGCAGATGGCCAGGCCCAGTCCCGGACCGACGCCCCGCCCGCGATCCCGGCGGCCGCTGCGGGCGAACTTGCGGAACAGGTGCGGCAGACGCTCGGCCGGGATGCCCGGCCCCTCGTCGACGACCGAGACGGCCACGTGCGCCCCGTCCTGCGCGGCGGCTACCCGGATGGCCGACGAATGCGGCGAATGCCGGGCCGCGTTGGACAGCAGGTTGCCCAGGACCTGCACGATGCGCTGCCGGTCCGCCAGCACCGGCGGCAAGTCCGGCGGCAAGTCGATGGATACGGGATTCCGGCCCCCTCCGCTCTGGTACAGGTTGCGGGCCTGATCGACGACGGTGGCGAGATCCTCGGGCTCGGGGGAGACCGCCAGCCGACCCGTTTCGATATGCGCCGCGTCCAGCAGGTCGGCGATCAGCTCGCGCATGTGATCGGCCTGCTCCTCGATGATCCGGAAGAACTGCAGCGTCTCGGCCGGGCGCAGCGCCGAAGCAGCTCCCAGCACGGTGGCCGCCGAGCCCTTGATCGAGGCCAGCGGGGCCTGGAGCTCGTGGCTCACCATGCCCAGAAACTCGGCCCGCAGCACCTCCACTTCCTCCAGCGGCGTCAGGTCCTGCAACGTGACGACCAAGGACTCGACCTCGCCCCGGTCCGAGAGGATGGGCGTGGCGTTGACCAGCATGGTGATCTTCCGGCCGTCCGGCACCTCCAGGACGATCTCCTCGAGACGGACCGCCGTGGCCTCGGCCAGCAACCGCTTCAGGGAGGAAGGATCCAGCTCCACCTGCTGACCGTCCGCCCGCCGCGCTCGCAGCACCTTCTGCAGGTCTTCCGCCGATTGGTCCGGTCTGCCCAGGGCGCGGACGATCCGGCGCACCTCGCGATTCAGGGACACGACCTGCGCGGTCCGAGCGTCGAACACCCCCACACCGACCGGCGATGTGTCGATCAGCGCTTCCAGGTCGGCCCGGGCCCGTTGCTCGTCCCTGTAGGTGCGCGCGTTGGCGATGGCGGCGCCGGCCTGGGAGGCGAAGAGCGCCAGGATCTCCTCGTCTTCCATGGTGAATTCCCGGCCCTCCTCCTTGTCGGCCAGGTAGAAGTTGCCGACCTGCGCCGCCCGGTGGCGGATGGGCATCCCCAGGAAGGTCCGGCTCAGCGTCCCGTCCTCGGGGAAGCCGAGTGAGCCGAGGTGGGCGGCCAGGTCCGGGAGCCGGAGCGGCCCCGGCACGTCGCGCAGGTACTCCCACAGGTCGGGGCCGAAAGGCAGCTCCATGTACTGCTGTCGCTCCTCGGGACGGAGACCCGAGGTGACGAAGTCCTGCAACTGACCCGAGTCGTCCATCGTCGTGATCCCGCTGAACCCCGCCCGGGTGAGCGAGCGCGCACTGTCCGCCACCTCCTGAAGGACGGTGTCGAGGTCCAGGCTTTCGCTGATCCGCAGGCTCGCCTCGCTCAGGCGGGTGAGCCGCTCCCGCAGCATCCTGGTCTCCCGGCTCAATTCTTCGACTGTTGGCATCACCTCTCCCCTGGTCCTGCCAGAAATCGGCTTCTTACTGGCACTCTTAATCAAAAAATAACCGCTATGCGCTTGCAATTAACGCCTAGCTATACGCTTTCTTGGGAAAGGCAGCAAAAGCTTGGGGCGGTCCTCGCTTCTACCTTCCCCCTACCTCGGAATCCTGCCACGCCCGGTCTGCCCCCACCTCCCGTTCGTCTGACCTTCCCCCCCGGCGCCCCCTGCCTGTCCCGGCGCAGAAGACTGCTCCGACATGGGAGGCGTAGTACCCCACGAATTCATGCTCGGATACATCCTCCAAATGGGAGATCCGTCATGCTGGCCCGCATCGCAGAGCTCGCCACTCTTGCGCCCGCAGTTTCGGCCTTCGCCCAGAAGACCACGTACCAGACCTCCGACTTCCTGCCCTCCAGGTCGGCAACCGGGTCCGAGGCCGTGAAAGGGAACCATGGACCTGAAGGAGTCCACGTGGTGAGAGCCTATCTCCTTACTGCCGTATTGGGGCTGCCGGGCCTGGGACTCGCCCCTTCGTCGGCCGTCCACGCATCGTCCACGCCGGCCGACAGCGTGCGTTTCTGCGCATTCGACAACTACGAGCACTGGCGGCACCCAAGGCCCCCGGCCAAGCGGCTGGCGGACCTGAACGTCGGCCAACCCCGCACCGTGCGGATAGTCTACTTTCTTCCCACGGACTGGTCCTATCGCGCCGACGTGGTCGATTCGATGAAGACGGTGATCCGGCAGGCGCAAGCCTTCTATGGCGAACAGATGCAGGCGCATGGCTACGGCGACTGGACTTTCCGCATTGAGACCGATGCGCAGGGCGAGCCGCTGGTGCATCGCGTCGACGGACAGCATCCCTTCAGCCACTATGACAACACGCTCGGTAACGCAGTGGTCGCCGAGCTTGAACAGACGTTCGACCTCGATGCGAACATCTACGTCATCATCCTTGGGGCGGACGCCCTGCGTCAAGGCAATGGTCAGCTTGCTGGAGGGGTCGGCCGGCGGCGGACAAAGAACGGGGGCGCCCTGGTGGTGCCGAACTGGTTCAGCTTCCTCACAGTGGCTCATGAATTGGGACATGCCTTCGGCCTGTACCACGATTACAGGGACAATCGGTACATCATGTCGGACGGAGGACTGCAGCGTAGCTCTCTATCAGAGTGCGCCGCCGAATTCCTGTCTGTGAATGCCTTCTTCAATCCCGCTGTCTCGATTGCAGAAGGGCCGCCGCCGACCGTCGAACTGATCTCACCCAGTCGATATCCGCCTCGTTCAACAAGCATCCCGGTTCGACTCCGGCTCAGCGATCCAGAGGGGCTTCACCAAGTTGGTCTGATCGGCAATGAACAGTGGTGCCGTGGATTGGCGGGGCAGAAGGAAGCAGATGTTGAATTTGACTTCGACGGCCAGTTCTTGTCAGGCCGTTTTTCCGCACTTGTCGACAGTCCCATGCATCCCCTCGTCATCGTCGCCGTGGATACGAACGGGAATGTGAACAAGACGAACTCGTCCCTTACGAGAACTTCGCCCTACGAGATCGGCATTCTGAGGGGCGATGCGGAACACCTCGCATCGGTGATCTTTTCCCCTGTCGGGACCATCCTGGCCGCAGTGCCTTGGGGCTCTGGTTCCTTCATACTGTGGGACGCGAGCACCCGAGAGCGGGTTGGTATTCTGGATGGCGCGAAAGGCATGGCGGCGGCGTTTTCGCCCGACGGTGCCTTGCTCGCCACGGGATATCAGTTGTGGGACGTAGCGCGCCGAAAACAGATCGCCACTCTGGAGGGACGTCCGGATGGGATACAGGCACTGGCGTTTTCATCCGCCGGTACACTCGCTTCCGGGTCGTGGGACGGTACGGTCCAGTTGTGGGACGTAGCGAGCGGTAAGGAGATCGCGAGTCTGAAGGGACATGAGGGCCAGATCCATTCGGTGGCCTTTTCCCCCGATGGTACTCTGCTCGCCTCCGGGTCAGGGGTTGGTAGTTTCACGAATAGAGCCAGTGTCAGGCTGTGGAATGCGGAGACCCTGGCGGAAATCGCCATTCCTGAAGATAGGCGGGGGACGACGGTAGAAGAGGTGGCGTTTTCCCCCGATGGGAAGTGGCTGATCTGGAGTTCCTGGCAGCCAGACAGGGTCACGGCGTGGGACGTGGAGAGCCGGGAAACAAGGTTTGACCTTGAGGGGGCAACCTTTGCCATTTCACGCGACAGCGCCATCCTGGCATCTGTTGCAGGCGCGATAGGCGCGATCACACTGTGGGAGACAGCGAACCCAAGCCAGGAGATCATCACCCTACCAGATGCATTTCACAGCAGAGAGCTCTCCTTTTCGCCAGACGGCACCATACTTGCCGCCGGGTCGTGGGCTTACGGCACGATCACCCTGTGGGATGTCTCAGAGTGGGCGGGACTCCGTCCCTTCACCCTGGAGATCGTCTCGGGCGATCGCCAGCGAGGCACGCCCGGCGCGGCCCTGGGCCAACCCCTGGTGGTCGAAGTGCGAGATCAGCACGGGGACCTCATGCCCGATGCGGTCGTCACCTTCACGGTCACCGCCGGCGTCGGGAAGCTCAGCGGCCGCTTCTCGGTGGAGCACACGACTACGGATGCCACCGGCCGGGCGGAGTTGCCCCTTACCCTGGGCCTTCACCCGGGCCCGAACACCGTGGGGGTCTCCATCGCCGGGCGCGACGTGGCGACATTTCATGCCGAGGGCGTGGGCACCGCCGTGGCGGAGCTGGAGGGGGACTACCGGACTTGGCATCTTCCCGGCGGGGCGACGGCGCGCCTGGGAAAGGGAACCATCGGGGAGAGCCATCGGGCCGTGGCCCTTTCCTTCGACGGCCGCTGTCTGGCCGTGGCCACCGACATCGGGGTGTGGCTGTACGAGGTGGCCACATCTCGCGCTCAGGCGTTATTGCCGAGTAAGAGCCCGGTAAATTCGGTGGCGTTCTCCCTCGACGGCGCCCTGGCGGCGGGACTGGACAACGGCGGGATCGAGCTGTGGGCGGTGGAGACCGGAGAACGGATCGGCACGCTTGGGCAAAGGGAAGCGGGTCCCAGGAGCCTCAATACGGTGGTCTTCTCGCCGGATGGGACGGCCCTGGCTTCGGGATTCTCGAAGTACATCAAGCTGTGGGATGTAGAGGCGAGGCGTCAGATCGGCTCCTGGGAGGTGGGGGAGGCCCCCTTTTGGGGCATCCCGGTGGCCTTCTCACCGGACGGGTCGAGGTTGGCCTCGGGGTTCCTGGACGGCACGGTCCGGCTGTGGGAGATGGCGACACAGATGGAGGTGGCCTCGCTGGAAGGGCACACGGGCCAGGTCACGGCGGTGTCGTTCTCTCCCGATGGCGCGTTCCTGGCTTCGGCCGGTGGGCCGCCTGATCGCACGGTGCGGCTGTGGGACGTGTCCGCCCACACAAGGGTCACCACGCTGAGAGGGCATTCCAGTGACGTGCGCTCGATGTCGTTTTCTTCCCCGGACGGCGCCCTGCTTGCTTGGGCGGGGGGGCGGTGGGGGCACACGGTCTGGCTGTGGAAGGTGGCGACCAGAGAGCTCATCCCCCTGCGGGAGCAGACGGGTCCGGCCCATTCGGTGACGTTTTCCCCCGACGGAGTCACCCTCGTCTCCGGCGGCGCGGACGGCGCGGTGTGGCTGCGGGACGTGGAGACGGGTAATGCCGCCGGTCTTTCCGGTCATGCGTACTTGTCCTCGATGACGCTCTCGCCCGACGGCGCCCTTCTGGCTTCAGGGCATCCGGACGGCACGGTATGGCTGTGGGACGCGGCGACACGGACACGGACCGCCAGCCTCGAGGGGCAGTCCGAGATCACTTCCCTGTCCTTCTCCCCCGATGGCCGAACCCTGGCCTCCGGGTCGGATCGCACGGTCAAGCTGTGGAAGGTGGAGACCCGGGAAGAGATCGGGACCCTGCAAGGGCACACGTTTCGCGTCACTTCGGTGTCGTTCTCCCCCGACGGAACAACCCTCGCCTCGGCCGCGTGGGGGGATGCCACGGTTCGGCTATGGGACGTGGGGACACGGCAGCAGATCGGCATCCTCGAAGACGATCACGGGGGAGTCCGGTCGGTGGCGTTCTCTTCGACCGACGGCGGCCTCCTGGCCTCGGCCGGGTGGAGGGTGAAGCTGTGGGACGTCACGACTCGAGAGCTGATCGGTACCCTTGGAGAGCCTCAGGGTTTCAGGTCAGTGGCCTTCTCACCCGATGGGAGCATTCTCGCATCGGGGACGCAGGAAACGGGGACGCAGGTGTGGGAGGTGGCGACGCGGATCCCTATCTCTACTCTGGGAGGTGATGGTCCGGTGGCCTTCTCGCCGGACGGGTCGAGGTTGGCCTCGGGGTTCCTGGACGGCACGGTCCGGCTGTGGGAGATGGCGACACAGAGGGAGGTGGCCTCGCTGGAAGGGCACACGGGTTGGATTCACTCGGTGGCGTTCGCGCCTGACGGCACACTCGTCTCCGGCGCATATGACGGCACGATGCTGCTGTGGGACTTGGGCCCCTTTCCGCGGACGCTGACCAGAGTTCCTGGGCGCCGGCAGCAGGGACCGGCCGGCGCCGTCTTGGCCGAGCCTTTCGTAGTCCGGGTACTGGATCAGAACGGCTTCCCCCTGGCCGGGGCGAAGGTCACATTTTCGGTCACCGAGGGCGGCGGAACGTTGTCGGTGGAGTCCGCTACCACCGATGCCAACGGCCGAGCCTCCACCACCCTGACTCTTGGGAGTCAGCCGGGGGCCAACACGGTGGAAGCATCCGTGGCCGGTCTCGAGTCAGTGATCTTCACCGCCACGGCCGAAGCCACCCCCGACTTCAACGGCGACGGGGTGACGGACTTCTCGGACTTCTTCCTCTTCGCCGAGGCCTTCGGCGGCAGCGATCCCCGCTTCGACCTGGACGGCAGCGGCTCGGTGGACTTCGTCGACTTCTTCCTCTTCGCCGAGAGCTTCGGGCAGCCGGCGCGGGCCAAGCTGGTGGCCCTGGCCCGCGGGCGGCTCGGTCTGCCCGACGGACGGCAGTTGCAGCAGAACGCGCCCAATCCCTTCAACAGCGGGACCGTCATCTCCTGGTTCCAGCTGCAGGCGGGGCCGGCGCGCCTGGAGGTGTACGCGCTGACCGGCCAGCGGGTGGCGGCGCTTCACGAGGGGCCGAAGAAGGCCGGCCTCCACCGCTTGCGCTGGGATGGTCGGGACGAGCAGGGGCGGCCGCTGGCCAGCGGGGTCTACGTGTACCGGCTGGTGACGGCCGAGGGTGCGCAGACGCGCAAGCTCACCCTGCTGCGGTAGATAGTCCCCACGAAGAGTCAGCCCGCCCGGCGCAGGACCCGCCCCGCCCGCTCGGCGGTGAGGGCGCCGTCGCGCAGGGCCATCCGGCCGTTGACCAGAACGTGGCGCACCCCGGCGGCGGTGCGGTTCGGGTCGCGGGTGGTGCCCCGTTCCGCGAACCCCTCCGGCTCCAGCACAGCCAGGTCGGCCCAGGCCCCGGGGCGGACCCGTCCCCGGTCGGCCAGTCCCAGGCGCTCCGCCGGCAGCGAGGTGAGGCGCCGGACCGCCTCCTCGGGCCGCAGCAGGCCGAGGTCGGTGACGAAGTGGCGGTAGAACCAGGCCGCCCAGGTGTAGGCGCCGTGGAAGACGGACCTCGCCAGCGGTCCGTCCGGGGCCAGGGCGGTGGCGTCGGAGCCGACCATGCAGTCGGGGTGCTCGAAGGCGGGGCGGATCTCCTCCTCGCGGTAGCAGAAGGCGAGGATCATCGGCCGGTGGAGGTCGTCGATCTCCTCCAGCAGCAGGTCGTAGACCGCGTCCAGGGGCTCGAGGCCGCGGGCCTCGGCAACCTCCGCCACGCTCCGGTGGCACAGCTCCGGGTCGCTGCACCCGGTCAGCAGGATGCGGCCCCAGTCGTCCCGGGCCAGGGCGTGGAGAATGCTCGGGTAGCTCTTCAGCTCTCGGCGGGCGGTGGCCCCGGAGAGGCGGGCGGCGATCTCGCCGCGAGAGCCGGCCAGGGCCTCGGGGGGCAGCACGGCGCTCAGGTTGGTGGTGCCGAAGAGGCGGGTATGCATGTCGAAGCCGGCGTCCACCCCCCGGCGCCGCGCCGCCTGGACCTGCTCGACCGCCTCGGCCACCGCCCGACCCCCGTCCTCGGCGAGCCTCGCCACCACCGAGATGTGGGAGATCTGCAGCGGCACGCCGGCGGCCTCGGCCGTGCGGATTGCCTCGGCCACGGTCTCCCGCGCCTGGCCGGCTCGGTTGCGGGTGTGGGTGGCGTAGAAGCCCCCGGCCCGGGCGGTTGCGCGGCACAGGCGGGTCACCTCTTCCTCGGAGCAGGCCTGCTCGGGGCCGTACTCCAGGCCGGTGGAAAACCCGAAGGCGCCCTCCTCCAGCCCCTGCTCCAGGAGGCTCTCCATGCGGGACAGCTCGGCGGGGGTGCTCGATCGGTCGAGGTCGGCGGCGGCGGCCAGGCGCAGGTTGCCGTTGGGCACCAGGGTCAGCACGTTGACCGCCGGCCCGCCGGCCTCCAGGACGTCGAGGTACTCGGCCACCGTGCCCCAGTGGATGGGATGCTCCTCCGAGAACCCGTAGACGTTCCCCTTGACGGCCTCCGGGTCGACGACGGGGGCGCAGCCGTGGCCGCAGTTGCCCACCACCTCCAGGGTCACCCCCTGGGCGATGGAGCTGACCGCGCGCGGATCGACGGTCAGGGTGAAGTCGGAGTGGCTGTGGATGTCGATGAACCCGGGCGACACGAGGAGGCCGGAGACGTCCAGAGTCTCGGCGGCGGTCAGGCCGAGGGTTGGTCCCACCTCGAGGATGCGTCCGCCCGCCACCGCCACGTCCGCAGCCACCGGAGGTGCTCCGGTGCCGTCCACGACGGTCCCCCCCTTCAGGAGGAAATCGACCGGGGCGGACTCGGGTGAAGCTGCCACGGCAGGTCTATCCCCCCTCGCCGGTCTCCACCTCGCCGGACATCCGCCGGCGCAGGGCCTCGGTGGCCTCCGTCTCGACCTCGCCGGTCTCCCCATCCAGCACCACCCCGTGCTCGCGCCGCGCCGCCTCGGCGGTGACCTTGCCGTTGCGCACGTCATCGGCCACCGCCCGCGGGTCCCGGCGCAGGGGGTCTCCCCAGCCGCCGCCCCCGGCCTGCCGGTGGTGGACCCGCTCGCCGGCGCGGACCCTCGTGGAGATCATCGTCGGCAGCACCTCCTCGCCCTCCCCGCGGTGGAGCACCGTGTGGGAGGGCTGTCCCGGCCGGCCGCCGTAGAGGCCGTACGGCGGGTGCCGCCGCCGGTCGGAGCGGATCGCCAGGTGGGCCTCGCCCGCCAGCAGCCGCCACTCCCGCTCCAGGCCCAGGCCGCCGCGGAAGGTGCCGGCGCCGCCGCTGTCGGGCACGTACCCGTAGCGCTCGATGCGGATGGGGTACTCCGACTCGGCCTGCTCCACCGGGATGTTGCTGGCCACGTTGGCGGGGTTGCACAGGCCGTCGTTGCCGTCCCGGTCCGGCCGGCCGCCCCAGGTCCCCGACATCAGCTCGTAGTAGACGTACGGCTCGCCGTCGTCCCGGGCGCCGCCGAAGACGACGAGGGAGTTGCCGCCCTCGCCGGCGGCCATGACCCGGTCGGGCAGCAGTCCGGAGAGGGCGCCCAGGACCGTGTCCACGAGGCGGAAGCCGGTGACCCCGCGCATGGACGAGGCCGCCGGCATGGCGCCGTGCACCACCGTCCCCTCGGGGGCGATGATCTCCAGGGGCCGGAACATGCCCGACGTGTTCGGCACCTCCCCGCGCAGGACCGAGCGCACGCACAGGCCGACCACCGAGGCGGTGAAGGAGAGGGTGTTGTTGAGGGCGCCGCGCACCTGGGGCGCCGACCCGGTGAAGTCGGCCGTCAGCCGGTCGCCGTCGATGGTGATCGTCACCTGCAGGCGCACGGGCCCGCCGCCGACGCCGTCGTTGTCCATGTGGTCGACGAAGGTGCGGCTGCCGTCGGGCCAGGAGGCGATCTCGGCGCGCACCAGGCGCTCGGTGTAGTCGATCAGGTCGGCGGCGCAGCGCCGGAAGGTCTCGCGCCCGTAGCGGTCGATCAGCTCGTGGATGGCGCGCTCGCCCATGTGGCAGGCGGCGAGCTGGGCCCGCAGGTCGCCGATCGTCATGTGCGGCACCCGCACGTTCGCCCTCAGCAGGGCGAAGAGGCTCTCGTCCGGCTCGCCGCGGCGGTAGAGCTTGAGCCAGGGGATGCGCAGGCCGTCCTGGAAGATCTCGGTGTTGTCGCACGCCGAGCTGCCGGGCAGGCGGCCGCCGAGGTCCAGGTGGTGGGCGGTGCTCACGGCGAAGGCGACCCGCTCCTCCTCCCGGAAGACGGGCTGCACCACGAAGATGTCGGGGATGTGCATGCCGCCGTCGAAGGGGTCGTTGAGGATGAAGACGTCGCCGGGCTCCATGTCGTCGCCGAAGCGGGCGAAGAGGGTTTCCATGGCGTACGGCACCGCCCCCAGGTGCAGGGGGATCGTCACCCCCTGGGCGATCATCTCGCCGTCGGCGTCGCACAGGGAGGTGGAGTAGTCGAGGCAGTCGCGCACGACGGTGGAGTAGGCGGTCCGGTAGAGGGCGACGGCCATCTCGTCGGCGGCCGAGGCGAGGGCGTTCTTGACGATCTCCCGCGTGATCGGATCGATCCGGGTCATGCGCCGGCCCGCAGCTCCATGAGGAGGTTGCCCAGGCCGTCGGTGCCCACCTTCACCCCGGGGGGCACGACGATCGTCGAGTCGTACTCGTCCACCAGCAAAGGCCCCTCGGCCCCTTCCCCGAGGTCCCGCCGGGTGACCACGCGGGTCTCCACGGCCCCCTCCCGGGGATCGAAGCAGGCCGGGCGGCGGCCCTCCCCGGGGGCGGTCCGGACCGCTTCCAGGGTGCCGGGCAGGCCCCGCTCGCCGGCCCGGCCGACCACCCGGACGGCGGTGACCTCCAGGGGGTTGGCGGGATCGGAGCGGTGCCCGTACAGGCGTTCGTGCTCGGTGACGAAGGCCGCCCGCGCCCGGTCCAGGCCCGCCGCGGTGAGGACCTCCCCGGCGAGGGGGACGGAGATGTCCGAGGTCTGTCCACGGAAGCGCACGTCGACCCCAGCGCCCAGGGTCACCTCGCCGCCGGCGAAGCCCTCCCCGGCGAAGCGCTGGCGCAGCTCCGCCGACAGCTCGTCGCGGATCCGCTGGATCGTCTCGGCGCCAAGCTCCTCCCCGGAGAGGAGGCAGCTGCGCACGGCGTGGTGCTCGACCCCGGAGAACAGCAGGCCGAAGGCGCTGAACAGGCCCGGCATGGGGGGCACGAAGATCCGCCCGATCCCCAGCTCCCGTCCCAGCCCGGCGGCGTGCACGGGGCCGGCCCCCCCGAAGGCCATGAGGGCGAACTCCCGGGGGTCGCGCCCCCGCTCGGTGGAGACCGAGCGCAGGGCCCGCATGGTGCGGGCGTTGGCGATCCGGTGGATGCCCTCGGCCGCCTCGAGCAGGTCCAGGGAGAGGGGGGCGGCGATGCGGTCGTGCACGGCCCGGCGGGCGGCCTCCGGGTCGATGCTCACCTCGCCGCCGGCCAGCTCGCCGCCGCGGATGTACCCGAGGACGACGTTGGCGTCGGTCAGGGTCGGCTCGGTGCCGCCGCGGCCGTAGCAGACCGGGCCGGGCACGGCGCCGGCGCTGCGAGGGCCGACCTGCAGTCCGCCGGCCCGGTCCAGCCAGGCGACGCTGCCGCCGCCGGCGCCGACCTCGGCGATGTCGATGCTCGGCGCCCGGATCAGCTCCCCGGCGCCCCCCAGCAGCCGGCCGCCCGTCGACAGCGACGCCCCCACCTCGTACTGGGGGCTGTAGGAGAGCTCCCCTTCCTCGATGATCGAGGCCTTGGCGGTGGTGCCGCCCATGTCCAGGGTGATCAGGTTCGGCTCGCCGGCCGCCTCGCAGGTCAGGGCCGCGGCCAGGACCCCGGCGGCCGGACCCGACTCCAGGGCGAAGACCGGCCGCGTGGCCGCGTCCGCCTCGGGCGTGAGGCCCCCGGCGGACTGCATGATCAGCAGCGGCGCCTCGGCCCCGAGGCCGCCCAGGCCGGCGCGCATCGACCGCAGGTAGCGCTCCATCACCGGTCGGACGTAGGCGTTGACCACGGTCGTTGCCGAGCGCTCGTACTCCTTGCGCTCGGGCAGGACCTCGCACGACAGCGACACCGGAATCCCGGGCAGGCCGCGGCGCAGGCGCTCGCCGATGGCCTGCTCGTGGGCGGGCCAGGCGTAGGAGTGGAGCAGGCAGACGGCCACCGACTCCACGGCCTCGTCCCGCAGCCGCTCGACCAGCTCCTCCAGGCCCGCCTCGGTGAGCGGTTCCAGGACCTCCCCGTCGGCGGCCATGCGCTCGTCCGCCTCGATCCGCAGGGAGCGCTCCACCAGGGGCGGCGGCTTGGTGAAGAACAGGTCGTAGATCTGCGGCGCCCGGATCCGGCGCAGCTCGAGGACGTCCCGGAAGCCGCGGGTCGTCACCAGGGCCGTGCGCGCCCCCCGGCGCTCGAGGACGGCGTTGGTGGCCACCGTGGTGCCGTGGGCGACCTGCCGCACCTGGCCGCCGCCGGCGTCCGCCGCCTCGAGGAGGTGGGCCACCGCGTCGAGGACGCCGCGCTCGTAGTCGGGCGGCGTCGAGGGCGCCTTGTGGGTGTGGACCCGGCCTTCGCCGTCGATGAGGACGACGTCGGTGAAGGTGCCGCCCACGTCGGCGCCGATGCGCACGGCCCCCTCGCTCATGCGGGGATCACGGGCAGGATCAGGCGCGAGGGACGCGCGGGGTCGTGGTACACGCTCTGCGCCGCGGGCCTCGGCCGGTCGTCGTCGGCCGGGTCCTCGCCGGTGTTGAGGTTGCGGTCGAAGCGGGGGAAGTTGCTGCTGGAGACCTCCAGGCGGATGCGGTGGCCGCGGGCGAAGAGGTTGCTCGTCTCCCAGAGGCTGATGCGGTACTCGTAGGCCCGCCCCGGCTCGATGGGGCTCGGCTCGGTGAAGGACTCGCGGAAGCGGGCCCGCACGATCCCCTCGCAGATGTGGATCGCCGCGCCCCCGGGGTGCACGTCGACCAGGGTCGCGGTGAAGTCGGTGTCGGGGGCGTCCGAGGCGGCGTGGAGGACCAGCTCCACCGGGCCGGTGACCTCCAGGTCCTCTTCCAGGGGATCGGTGGTGTAGACCAGGACGTCGTCGCGCCGCTCCATGGGCCGGCGGTCCCGGGGGCCCGTGTTCTCGACGAACATGCTCTGCCCGCCCCAGGTCGGCACCGGGTCCTCCGGGTCGTAGGTGAAGGTGTCGGGCGGCTCCGTCTCCGCCGGGGCCCGCATCGACAGCCGGCCGTCGCCGAAGAGGGAGTTGGCCCGCCCGTCCCCATGCAGGTAGAAGGGAGTCCAGCGGGTGCCCGGCAGGGGCCACTCGTCCCCGGAGCGCCAGCGGTTGGCGCCCATCACGAAGAGCCGCACCGGCGGCTCGTCGTCGATCCCGTTGTCGACGCCGCGCAGCCGCCGGTCGTACCAGCGCAGGTGCTCGGCGGGGATGTCGACCGCCGCCTCCGAGCCGAAGCCAATGTCCCCGAAGGGGGCGCTGTCGCCGATGGCGGTGTGGGTCCAGGGCCCCACGAGGATGCGGCTGTGACGGCGTGCGGGCTCGCGCCCCCGGTGGCGGAAGCCGTGGAAGCACTTGAAGCCCTCGTGGAGCAGGTTGTCATACCAGCCGGTGATGAAGTAGGCGGGCGTCTCCACCTCGGGATAGCGCTCCTTCATGCTGTACGAGCTCCAGAACTCGTCGAAGCGGCCGTGGCGGACGATCTCCCGGTAGAAGGGGCGCTCGCCGAGGTGGTCGAGGGCGCTGACAAGGGGAAGCCGGCGGTAGACCTCCTCCCAGTCTATCAGGTCCCGGGGGGCGTCCTGGTTGGTGCGGTCCCCGAGCCAGATGAAGTTCATGGCGTTCTGCAGCTGCAGAACGCCGTCGCAGCGCATGTGCCCGTAGTTGTCCTCCTGGTTGGCGATCGGCACCAGGCCCTTCACGTACGGACTGCGCAGGTGGGCGGGCAGGATCTGGGTGAAGCCGGGGTAGGAGACGCCGAAGGTGCCGATGTTGCCGTCGCACCAGGGTTGGGCCCCGAGCCACTGGCAGGTGTCGTAGCCGTCCGGGGTCTCGTCGACGTAGGGCCGCCACTTGCCCTCCGACTCGTAGCGGCCCCGGCAGTCCTGCATGACCACGGCGTACCCGGCGGCGGCGAAGCGCACGGACCAGTCGACATAGCGCGGACGCTGGGTGCTGTAGGGCGAGCGGATGAGCAGCACCGGGAACCGCTCCCCGGCGCGGGGGCGGTAGAGGGCGGCGTAGAGCTCGACGCCGTCGCGCATGGGGATGCGCAGGTCGAGCTGGATGCGCAGGTCCGTCGTGCTCATGGCCTGCTGGTAGCGAGCACGATGAACGCGGCTCTGAGCATTCCGATCCCCCTGTGGGGCAAGAGGTGGGGACAGACCGCAGGCCCCGGATACAGGCCGTTCCCGCCGGAACGGTCAAGCCCGAGCGACGGCCGGGCGCGAGTCCCGGGCTCCAGCTGTGCAGAAAATCGGACAGAGGACCCATCCGGGGCTGCTCTGTCCAGAAAGGCAGAATGAAGTCCGGGGAGCCGGGCCGACCGCCGCACGGTACATGCCTCGCCATGGACGTTCTCGAAGCGGTTTGTCGCCGGCACGCTTATTGCTAATTTGCCGGACAGATGCGCTTCTCATCTTCAGATTCGGGCCATGCCGGCACGCGGAGACGATCATGAGCCACGGCTCTGCCGTCCCAGGCCCCTGGTGCCGCCTGACAGGCGTGGTGACGTCGATCCTGGCCATGGCGCTGGCCGAGGCCGGGGCCAGCGGCCAGTACGAGCACCTGTCCTTCCGCCAACGCTGGGCGATTCTGGTCGGCGTCGGAGCGTATGGGCCCGACTCGGGATTCCAGCCCCTGGAGCGAGCCTCGCGGGATGTCGAGCTCGTGCGGCAGGCCCTGGTCGAGGGCGCGGCCTTCGAGCCCGGGCGCATCCGCAGCCTGGTGGACTCCTCGGCCACCCGGGTCTCCCTGCAAGCCCTCTTCGCCCGTCTGTCCGACGAGGTAGGGGAAGAGGACCTGGTCTTCTTCTACTACTCCGGCCGCGGAACCCGCACGAGGGACGACCTCTATCCGGACATGGAGCCGGACCGGCTCGACGAGTGCCTGCTGCTGGCCGATGCCGTCCGCGGACAGGCGGACACCTACTGGCGCGACGACGAGTTGGGGCGCCTGTTGCGCAGACTGCGGGCCCGCTACACGGTGGTCGCCATCGACGCCGGGTTCACCGGCGACGGCCAGTTGGACAAGGGCGTGACCAGCCCCCTCGAACAGACGGCGGAATCCGGTTTCCTGGACGGCATCACCCGAACCGACTACCTGCCGGCCGGCGCCGCGGTGCTCAGCGCCGGCGGCCCCGCCGAGGCGATCCGGGAAGGCGTCTTCACCGTACCGCTGGCCGCGCAGCTGCGGGAGGCCGACCACGTGGTGAGGTTGGGCGAGGTGTACGAGACCCTCCACGAGCTGGGCCGGCTCCGAGAGACCGCACGGCCCCGACTGCAACCGGCCAATCGTCTCTTCCGCAGCCTGCCCCTGGCCGGTGCGACCCGGGTCATCGATGCCGACTCCCTCGGCGCCCAGGTGTGGATCGACGATCGCCTGGTCAACCTGACGACGCCGGTGGAGGTCTTTCTGGAGACGGGTACCCACACCCTGCGGGTCAGCAAGGGAGAGGCTCTCTGGAAGACGGAGCTCACCGTGGATGGCTCCAACCGCCAGGAGCCCATCCGGGCGCGGTTGAAGCCGCCGCCCGCCGAGCGGCCCTGGGGCGGGATTCTGCTGGGCAGCGGGGCAGCCCTGCTGATCGCCGGCTATCTGGGGTACCGCATCCGGCGCCAGCGGCAGGTGCAGGAGGACCGGCGGCGCAGCTACCCCAACTGGGCCCGGCAGATCGAGGAAGGGCTGCTCGGAGTGTGGAACGATGATCTCGACCAGGGGATCGACCCGCAGGAGGGTGGGAGATCGGTGGGCCGCTTTCACCTGGGGGCCATTCCCCGCATCCACCGCGCCTACGCCGGACGGCGCTACGTCGCCGAACACGAGGAGTTCGACCTGGAGGTCAACGGCGAGAGCATCGCCCTGGCCCCGGCGCCGCGGCAGGTCCTGCGGCAGTTCGACGAGCACTGGCGACAGGGGCTCGACCTGCTGAACGTCAGCAGTCCGGCCGCACTCCGGGCCTTTGCCACGGCCGCGGGTCAGGGGGCCGGGCTGCTGTGCAGGAGCCTGGGCTTCACCGTGGATGAGGCCGCGGGCCGACGGGAAGGGCCTTTCTGGGGCACCGTGGTCCACACCACCTCTCTGCGGGGCGCCAAGATCCCATCACCCTTTCCCCTGGTCTTCCTCCAGCGCCCGGTCTTCGAGTCGGAGGATCTGTCCCACCTGCGGACCTTGATGGAGTCCTTCGGGCTCATCGGCCGTTTTGCCCTGGTGGTGGTGTACCTGAACGAGCTGGAGGCCCGCTTCACCATCAGGACCCAGGCCCAGGGCCTGGGATACGACTTCATAGTACTGGGTCAGACCGAGATCAAGAGAATCGCCGCTTCCACCGACCTCTTCCGCCGCCGTGTCTTCATGCGCCCGGTGCTGCAACAGGTCGATCTCATCGTCGTCTCTCCCTATGTCACGACGGGACCCGTGCCGGACACGATCTTCTTCGGCCGCGAAGAGGAGATCAAGACCATCGTCCAGACTCTCCACACCAAGAACATCGGCATCGTCGGGGGGCGCCGCATCGGCAAGACGTCCGTGCTGCAGAAGGTGTATCGCACCTTCATGCTTCCCGCCAGCGACTACCGGCCCTTCTACGCCAACTATCAGGCGGTGACCAACTACCAGGCCTTCTTCGCCCACGTGCGCAGCAACTGGGGCCTGCAGGTGGAGGGGCCGGAGCCCGAGCGCTTCCACCAGCTGATCACCCAGCTCTACAAGGAAGAGGAGAGGACGATCGTCTTCCTGATGGACGAGATGGACGCCCTGCTGCGCTTCGACACCCACCACGACGAGCTGCTCTTCAAGAGCTTCAGGGCCCTGTCGGAGGAGGGCAAGTGCCGCTTCGTGTTCAGCGGCGAGCGCATTCTCCACCGCCAGCTGCACGACCTGGCCTCGCCCATGCTCAACTTCTGCGACGCCTTGCCTCTGCGCTATCTCGATCCGCCCAACGCCCGGCGCATCGTCATCGAGCCCATGGAGCTGATGGACATAGAGCTGGTCGATGCCGACGACCTCGTGGGACGGATCCTCGGCGTCTCCTCCTGCCATCCGCGCATCATCCAGTACCTGTGCGACCGGCTCGTGCGCCGCATCGCCCGCGAGGAGAGCCGCCGGGTCACGCCGTACCACTGCCAGAGCGTGCTCGATTCGGGCGAGTTCCAGGCCGAGTTCATCGAGACCATCTGGGGCCAGGGCGATCCCCTCGAACGCACCGTAACCCTGGTCATGGCCGAGACGCCCGGCGGCCCCGGGCTGTCGAGGGAGGGGCTGGAAGAGGGTCTGCACCGCGCTGGACTGGAGGTTCCGGGTGCGGCCCTGGACACGGCCTTGTCCAATCTCCACATGTGCGCCATCCTGGAGGCGGATCGTCCCCCCTATGCCTTCACGGCCAAGGCCTTCCCCCATATCCTCCACAGAGTGAAGAACATCGGCGAGGCCATCGAGCAGGTGAAGCCGGGAACGGGTTTTGCCCGGGACCTGGCCGCTGCGAAGGCAGATGGCCTTTCCTCCAGGTAGGCACCAGGCAGCGAAGAGAGCATCCATGGCACCCAGGAAGATCCAGACGCGCGGTCCCATCGCCGATCCCGAGCAGAGCCTCTACGTGGAGAGACCGGTGGACGACGAAGTGCTGGAACTGGTCCGGCGCGGCCACTACGTGACCGTCCTGGGGGCCCGCCAGACGGGAAAGACGAGCCTCCTGTATCACCTGCACCGCCGACTGTCCGCCGACGTGTACGTCTCGGTGCCGATCGACCTGACCCCCGTGAGAGACGCCGGATGCGCCCAGCTCTACGGCTTTGTCGGTGATCGCATTGCCGGGGCCCTCTCCGTGGCGGAGCGGACTCCGGTGGAAGCGGGCGCCGAATCGATCGGGTTCTACCAGAACCTCAAGACGATAGCGGCCTGCGCGGGGGTCAAGCGCATCGTCGTGACTCTCGACGAGTTCGAGGCGGTTCCCGAGCCCTGGCGGGAGGGCTTTTTCGGGACCATCCGGACGGTGTACAACGAACGCGCTACCCAGCCCGAGTTCGAGCGCTATGTCTTCGTCCTTGCCGGGGCCACGGACCCGCGAACCCTCATCGCCCCCGAAAGCGGTCTGTCGCCCTTCAACATCAGCGAGGAGGTCTACACCACCGACTTCGATATCGAGGGGGTCGGGAAAATGCTCCAACTCCTCGAGCGAGCCGACGCCAGAGGGGGGGCCCTGACCGCCCCGGTCTTCGAGTGGACCCAGGGGCACCCCAATCTCACGGCGCGCCTGTGCGCGCTCCTGGAAGCGCATCCCGAGCTGGAGGTCGGAGAGGCCGCGGAGCGCTTGCTCAGCGGCGGCGACGACAATCTCCAGCGGGTCGTGGCGGGCCTCACCCGTTCCACCGAGGGCGCCCAGTGGCTCGGGGCTCTGCTCGAGGGCGGGAAGCCACCGCGTCACGACCGCACCTCGCCGGTCGTTACCCAGATGGAACTGCTGGGAGCCATCCGCCG
This sequence comes from Gemmatimonadaceae bacterium, assembly GCA_026706075.1. Classification (GTDB taxonomy): domain Bacteria; phylum Latescibacterota; class UBA2968; order UBA8231; family UBA8231; genus UBA8231. The sequence continues at coordinate 66,348 of JAPOZM010000021.1, read as the reverse complement.
GAGGGACGACGGTCTCTGCCGCCTCCGCAACAGGCTGCTGGAAGAAGCCCTCCGGCGCACACGGGACCGGGGTGGAACCGGAGCCGAAGAGGCTCCGGTTTCGGCGGGCGGGGGTGTGCATCTGCCCCCGGTCGAACCCGTGCCCCAGGGGGAGCAGCCATTCCCCCACATCATCGGCCAGAGCCACGCCATGCGGCGCGTCTTCGCCCTCATGCAGAAAGCGAGTGCATCGGACATAACCGTGCTGGTCCACGGTGAGACGGGCACGGGGAAGGAAGAAGTGGCTCGCACGATCCACCGAACGAGCGCCCGGCGCGAGGGGCCGTTCATCGGCATCAACTGCGGCGCCCTGACCGAGAGTCTCCTCGAGAGCGAGCTGTTCGGTCACAAGAAGGGGGCCTACACCGGGGCGGAACAGGATCGCAAGGGACTGTTCGAGGCAGCTGACGGGGGCACTCTGCTCCTCGACGAGATCAGCGAGACCAGCCCCTCGACCCAGGTGAAACTGCTGCGGGTGCTGCAGGAGGGGGAGGTACAGCGGGTGGGCGAGGAGCGTCCGCGCCCGGTGGACGTGCGCCTGGTCTGCGCCACCAACCGGGACCTCGACAGGGAAGTCGCCCAGGGGCGGTTCCGGGCCGACCTGTTCTACCGCCTCTACGTACTGGTCATCCCCGTGCCACCCCTGCGTCAGCGGCTCATGGATGTCCCGCTGCTGGTGGAGCACTTCCTGGCCGACTACCCCGCCGGGATCGATCCGGCAGCCCTGGATCTGCTCGGACGCCATCCGTGGCCAGGGAATATCCGCGAGCTGGAGAACCAGTTGACCAGCGCCCGGGCGATGGCCGGGGGAGAGCGCCTGCGGGTCCTCCATCTCTGGGGCCGCCTGCAGGAGTCCGAGGAGCCGGCGGAGCTCGATCTCGACAAGGGTCTGACCTTGCGCAAGGCCCGGGAGGGATTCGAGCGCAGGTGGATCCTGGACAAGCTCGAGGAGAGGAACTGGCAACTGGAAGTCGTGGCCACCGATCTGGGCCTGTCGCGCAGCCGCCTCTACGATCTGATCCGCAAGTACCGTCTCAAGCAGCGGTGAGTCCATGGGCTGGTGGAGGGGGTTGGCTGTGGCGGTCCTGCTCCTGGGTCTGTGTCAAGCCTCCTGGAGCGCTCAACGCTGGGCCCTGCTGGTGGGCGTGGGGGCCTATCCCGAGAGGTCGGGAGTACCGCCCTTGCTGCACCCGGTCTCCGAAGTCGGCGCCCTGCAGCACTTCCTGACGGTGGAAGGCGGGTTCGACCGCATCGTGGCCCTGACCGATTCGGCCGCCACGTACGAGGGCATTCATCGGGCCTTTCAGGCGCTCATCAGCCAGGTGGGCGGGGACGATCTGTTCCTGCTCTACTTCTCGGGGCGCGGTTCCCGCCTCGCGGACGATCTGTTCCTCGACGAGCAGGTCGATCAGTACGACGAGTGCCTCCTGCCCTTCGATGCCCAGGGGGCGACGGGGGAGAGCTTTCTGCGCGACGACGAGATCGGCCAGTTCCTGCAGCGCCTGAGAACGACCCGGACCTGCGCGGTCATCGACGCCTCGTACAGCGGGGACATGGTCGGCAAGGGTTTCACCGGCCCCGCTTCGCCCGCCGACGACCGGGAGTACGACGGATTCACACCCGGCGCACATCGGGGGGACTTTCTGCCCGAGAGCGCTGGCGTGGTCGAAGTCGGCCGGCACGCCGTGGACGGCGGGTTCACCGCGCGCTTGCTCCAGGAGCTGAAGACGGGACGCGACGAAGACGGCGATGGTCACGTCGGCCTTGGGGAGGTCGCGGTCCGGGTGACCGGCCCGGCCGGCGGGGAGCCCCGGCTGTGGAACGAGGAGGCCGTGCGCAGCTTCTCGATCGTGCCGCCCCTCCTCCAGGTCGATTCCGACCCCCCCGGCTCGATCGTCGTGCTCGACGGCGACACTCTCGGAGTGACCCCGGGGGTCTTTCCCGTCGAGCCCGGCCGCCACACCTTCGCCGTGGTGCGGCCCGGGTACGAAGCCAGTCCGACCTCGCCCGTGGTGGAGATGCTGCGTCCGGGGCGCATCCGCAAGTCGGTCCTGCTTCGCCCGGCCGAGAACCTGTTCAACATCGAGGTGCTGGACACCTCCGGGCGGCCTTTCCCCGGCGTCGATGTCCTGCTCAACGGAGAGGCGGCCGGCACCACGAACCGCCGGGGACGTGTGCAGGTGAGAAAGCGACTGGCCCCCGACGAGCTCGAAGGGATCCGCCTCGTCCAGTTGGGGCTCCTCTTCGAGCGGGGCCGCTTTGCCGCCGAGTCTCCCGAGCCAGGCGTCTACGATCTGCGGGTCGTGTTCGAGCCCAGGCCGGTAGCCGTGACCGCGGTCGACAGGCAAGGGGCACCCTGGCCCGGTATCGAGCTGTGGTCCGCGGACCTCTTGTTGGGCCGGGGGGATTCAAAGGGTCTCGTGGTCTTCGACGAGCGCCTGATCCGTGGTCGCGCAAACCTGATGCATCTGGAGCTGCGGGCGGCCCAGTACGGGGTCGGCTATCCGGTCCCCCCCGAGCGCATCGAGGCGGTCGACCAGGTCACGGTGCGGATTCGCCTCGAGCAGGAGCCGGCCCGACTGCGCGTGAGAGCGCAAGTCGATACCCTCGATCTGGGGGATGAGGTCGTCTTCGGGGCCCGGCTCTTCCTTCAGAAGGCGACGGAGGAGAGCTGCTTCGGCGACCGCTTGCCCATCCGGTTCTCGCCCCTCCTGCCCGGGACCTACACGCTGTACGTCCAGCGTCCCGGCCAGGCCGACTACGTCGAGCGTCTGCAGGTCGATCCCGGCGCCGACGTCGAAGTGTCGGTGCCGGTGACGGCCGGACGAGCCTGGGCGGAGATGTTGCGCATCGCGCGGCGTGGCGCGCTGTCCGCGGAGAATGCCCACAGGGCGGCCGTCCTGGCGAGAATGCTGGGCAGGGACGATCTGGTGGGAATGTTCGAATGAGGTGCGCCTGGATCCTGCTGTGGGCCTGGCTGCTCCTGCTGGCGAGGGCCGGGCAGGTCCAGGGCCAGGTCGAGGGGGCCTTCGCCCATCCGGCCGCCTGGGGACGGGCCGCGGTGCTGGGGCCGGCCTCGGCCGCGGACCAGGGGGGGCTCTACTGGAACCCGGCGGGTCTGGCACGGCTGGACCGGCGGTACCACGCCGCCTTTTCCCACGCCGAGGTGTTCGACGGGCTGGACCTCGGCCACGACCTGGTCCGTCTCGTGCGCAGCAACAACTCGTGGGGCGGCGGAGTCGGCCTGGACCGCCTGGGCACCAGCCGCGTGCTGCGGTCCGATCCCCAAGGGAACATCGAGGGGTACGGTTCCCATGGCGAAGCCCGTGTCGTGATGGCGGCGGGCAAGGCCTTCGAGGGGCTGCGGCCCTGGACCGATGCAGGCCCGCCCCAACTCGGTCTGGGGATCCATTGGCTCCGGGTCGATACTGGCAGCCAGAGCTGGAGCGACGTCGGACTGGACCTCGGAGGACTGGCTGCCTTCGCCCTCGGCCGAGCCCTCGAAGTGCGCCTGGGAGCGACGGTGCGCAATGCCTGGTCGACCCTGGACGGAGCCTCCTGGAGTCCGATTCTCAGCGCCGCCGTGGTGCGGGGAGGCCCGCTGCTGTCCATCGGCTATCAGCCGCGCGGTGGGCGTTGGACCCTCGGTGTCGCCGCGCTCCTGGCGCCGGGGCCTCTCGACCTGGGCTTGAGCGGCGCCGTGGAGCGGACCTCGGGCGTGGGCTCGAGCTGGCGCCTGGGTCTGACGGTGGGGTCGGGCCGCGGCACCGCACAATACGTCGTGGAGGATCGGCCCTTCCTGGGCGACACCAGAACCCTGGGGGTGGCCGCCTCCTGGGGCCGCTACCAGTTTCCCCTCCACTTCGACGGCTGGCGCCTGCAGCGCGACGGGGAGCCGGTCCCCGAGGCCCGTCTGTGGCCGGTCGATGAAGCCCTGCTGCAGATCGAGTCTCGCTATCCCACCTCGGCGCAGGATTGGGCCCAACGACGTCTGAAGCTGATCCTCTACGGCCCCGACGGGGTGGTTCTCGAGGAGGTCGGTACGGGTGAGTTGCACCTCTCCGACCACGGGGTGGCCTTTCCCTTTCAGCCCGCCGCGGACTGGCTTGAGGGCCGCGGCTACCTGCTCGAGGGGCGCTACCTCTTCGAGATCCTGCTGGAGGACCGGGTGCGGTTGCGCGGCTCCTTTGTCCTGGAGCACCACCCCGAGGCCGTCGCCGCGGTGGCGAGGGCCTACAGCCGGCTGGAGAGCCGCGAGGCCTCGTCCTCGGAGCAGGGGCTGTTGACAGCCGCCCGACTGGATCCCAGCTACCCCCACACCTACTACGTGGCCGGCCTGCTGTCGGAGTTCTCCGGCGACTTCGCGGGCGCTGCCAACTGCTATCGTGCTGCGGCCCGACTCAGCCGCGGCGGTCCCATCGAGCTGGCCGGCCGCCGGGTGGACCTGGCTGGACTGGCGCAGCTGGAGTATCTGCGGGAGGCAGAAGGGAGCAACCGCTTCTTCGAGCTGTTGAGGGGACAGACGGAACCGCCGTGACGGCCTGGGGGAGGCGAATCCTGCTCGCGAGCGTGATGCTGCTCGGAGCCGCGCCGAGGGCCTGGGGCGCCGACAACCTCTGGAGTCCGCTCGGTCTCTTCGGGGGGCCGGTCCAGGCCCTGGCAACGCGGCCGGGCGACGGGCAGGTCGTGTATGCCGGCACGATGGATGGGGTCTTCCGCAGCCTCGATGGGGGCGCGGCCTGGACCGCCTCCGGCCTCGCCGGCCGGGTCGTGCAGAGTCTCGCGGTGGACCCGGAACGCCCCCTGTACCTGTTGGCCGGCACCGATGCCGGGTTGTTCCGCAGCCTCGATGGCGGCTCGACGTGGTCCTCCGGGGAGGAGTTGGGACCCCTTTCGGTGGCGGCCCTGGCCATCGATCCCCGCGACGCTCTGCGCGCGTACGCGGGGACGGACGCCGGCTTTCTGTCGACGACGGACGGGGGGTTGACCTGGGACAACTCCAGCCAGGGGCTGGTGGGCCCTGTGCGAGCCCTGGCCGTGGAGGACGCGGATACCCTGCGGCTGTACGCTGGTACAGAGGCCGGCGTCTTCCTGAGCGAAGACAGGGGGCAGACATGGACCGACGCCGGCGAGGGGCTGGACGGGGCCGGGGTATCGGTCCTGGCCGTGGACGGCGGCCTGGCATGGGTGTACGCGGGCACGGGCGCCGGCCTCTTCCGCAGCGGCGACCGGGGCGCCAGCTGGGAGCCGGCCGGCGAGGGGCTTCCGCTGTCAGCGGTCGAGGCACTGGCCGTCGACCCCTCCGATGACCTGCGGCTCTACGCGGGTGGCGGGTCCGGGGTCTTCCGCAGCCTCGACGGGGGCACTTCCTGGACCTTTCTCGACGACGGCCTGCCGGCGGTGCCCGTGCGTGCCCTGTGGCTGGATTCACCCGACGGCTCGCGGCTGTATGCGGGTACCCGGGCCGGGGTGTTCCGCCTCGACGGGGGGACGAGCTGGAAGGAGGCCAACACGGGTCTGTCAGCCTTGTCGGTGCGCGCCCTGGCCGTGGATCCATCCGATGCGCTGCGCCTGTACGCAGGGGGCGAGTCCGGGATCTTCCGAAGCCTCGACGGCGGCGCTTCCTGGACGCGCAGTCAGGCCGAGTTGGACGTCCATGCGCTCCTGGTCGACCCGGGTTCGCCCCTGCAGGTGTTCGCCGGCACCCAGGCCGGAGTCTTCCGCAGCCTCGATGGCGGCTCGATCTGGTCGTCAGCCGCCGGGGCCCTGGATACCCTGTCCGTGCAAGCCCTGGCGGTGGGGGCGGCGGGGACGGCCCTCCTGGCGGGTACGGAGAAGGGGGTCTTCCGCAGCCTCGACGGGGGCTTGAGCTGGTCGTCCGGCAGCCAGGGGCTGGCTGCCTTGTCGGTGCGGGCCCTGGCGCTGGATCCGGGGGGGGAGTGGGTCTTTGCAGGCACCGACGAGGGGGTTTACCGCAGCGGGGACGGGGGCTCGAGCTGGACGCCGTCGAGCGCCGGCATGGGGGGATTGGCGGTGCGGGCCCTGGCCCTGGACGGGGCGGGCCGTGCCGTCTTTGCCGGAACCGACGGCGGGATCTTCCGCAGTCTGGACGACGGCCTCACCTGGGAGGGGATCAACGCGGGGCTGACCTCTTCGTCCATTCGCGCCCTGGCCGTGGACCCGGCCGACTCGTTGCACCTGTACGCCGGCACCCGGGGTGGGGTCTTCCGCAGCCTGGACCGCGGCGACAGCTGGCAGCCCATCGAGCCGGGTCTGACCCACCCCGACGTGCTGACCGTGGCGATGGGGCGCTCTCGTCCCCGGCATGTCTACGCCGGCACCGTCGGGGGAGGGGTCTTCGGCATCGTCCTGACCCGGTTCAAGATCGTTCTGCATGCCTCGCCCGCGAGCATCCGGGCCAACGGCGAGGACAGGTCGATCCTGACCGCCGTGGTGCAGGACTCCCTCGGGGGGCGACTCAGGACCGACAACAGTACGGAGGTCACCTTTGCGATTGTCGAAGGTCCCGAGGATCTGGGCGGCCTGGAGGTGTCCAGGGCCGTTGTCGTGGAGGGCCTGGCCAGGGTCTCCTTTACGGCGGGCACGCTGCCCGGAATCGCCACGGTGAAGGCCGCCGCCCCGGGGCTCCAGAGCGACAGCGTGAGCATTGTCATGTCCCAGCTGATCCCCGAGATAGGTCTCTCTTCCGATCGGGTGGACTTCGGCATTTCCGGCGAGCCTGTCCACAGGGAATTGACGCTCTACAACAGGGGCGAGGTCGATCTGGTCATCAACCAGCTCATCACGACCAAACCGGAGTTCGAGGTGGAGAGCCCCGACCCGGGGATCAGCATCAGTCCGGGGGACAGTCTGGTCATGGAGCTGAAATTCGATCCCTCGACCACCTTCCCGAGCATCGAGGCGGCCCTGGTGCTCACAACCAACGATCCGAACGCGCCGGTGATCATCGTCGATCTCAAGGCCGGCAGCCAGAAGCCGCAGATCCAGGTATCCGTCTCCGATACGCTCTTCTTCGGAGAAGTGGCCGTGAGCAGGTCCGGCGAGGAGACCCTGGTCGTGGAGAACAGCGGCACTGGCCTGCTGGGTGTGAGTGCCGCCACCACGGATGAGCAGTTCCAGGTATCGCCTCAGTCCTTTGACCTGGAGCCGGGCGGGGATACGACCGTGGTGGTCACCTTCCGTCCTCGCGGCGCCAGTATCGTGGAGGCATCGTTGGGCCTGACCAGCAACGACCCCGACAACAGCTTCCTCGACCTGCCGCTGAGGGGACGGGGAATCAAGCCGCGCCTGGAAGTCGAGCCGCGCCTGGTGGAATTGGGCGAAGTCAGGGCCGATCAGGCCGTCCCGGTGGTCCTGACCCTGGCCAACGCGGGCGAGGCGGAGTTGATCATCGAGGAGTTCCTCTGGGACGGTGAGCCCATGGAGTCTCTTGAGGACCGCCTTCCCTGGTCCCTGGAACCGGGGGAGAGCAGCGAGATCACGATTCGTGTCTCTCCCGGTCGGCTCGGCCCGGATGTGAGCATCCTCACCATAGGCAGCAACGATCCCGACCAGCCAACCATCCAGGTGTCCTTTACGCTCACAGGCGTGGCGCCCGTGCTGGAAGTGCTTGCCGACACCCTGGACTTCGGCGCCGTCTCCGTGGGCGACTCCCTGTGGAAGGCCCTGCCGGTGCACAACCGCGGCGATGCACGGCTCAACCTGGATCCACCGACGGTCGAGGAATCCAGGCAGTTCGCCGCCGAACTGTCGTCCCTCAGCCTGGCGCCCGGGGATACGGCGGAGGTGTGGATCCTCTTCAGGTCGGCGATCGACGGCGGTCCGTCGGGGAAGTCGGAGAAGATCCAGGAGATCCTGAGCCTGAGCGGTGACGGGGGCACCCGGACCGTGGTCCTGACGGCGCAGGTGATCGACGAGCAGATCGCGGTCTACAACTATCCCAATCCAGTTCCGCGGGGGCAGCCGACGACCTTCTGGTTCAGTGGCTCGGGAAGAGCCGAGATACGGATCTTCAACACGGCCGGCGAGTTGGTGGAGAGACTGACTGCGGGTCCGGAGAGCCGCACCCTCGACTGGGATGGAACCGACCGTGGAGGTCGGTTGGTCTCCCCTGGACTGTACGTCTGCGTGTACCTGGAGGATGGAGAGCTGCGGCAGCGCCAGCTCCTCCAGGTGATCCCGGCCTCCCGGGAGTAGCCTGGCGGCCGTCTCGGGGTGACGCGGCCTCTGCGTCTTCCCCGACCGCTCTTCCCGATGACTGAGTGCGGCCAGCTGTCCCGATACCCCCAACGCCAGCAGCCTGATCTCCTGCCATCTGGCCGCCCCGCCCGGTGGAGGCACGGCTGATAGAGCACCCCGGGGTGGTACGCAAGCCAGAGCCGTACCGGTCCGGAGAATCGGACGGATCACCCACCGAGCCCAAGGCCCGTCCAGGAATGCGGAAGAGGGAGTTGCCCCGAGAGCTGGACAGCTCACCGATGCGCCTGCCTCCGCATGCCCATAGTCCGGGGTGCCGGCAGAGACAGGCGGCGGGTGCTGCGGCACGTGGCCTCCTGGACGGCACGGTTCTTGCCTGTGCTGTGTGGCACTGACCTTCGGCACCCCGGCGAGGAGATCGGCGGATGGACAGTCTGTTGCTCGACTTCGGGACGATCAAGCTCCACTGGCATACGGTGCTGCTCTCTCTGGTAGTCGCCTTCTGCCTGTCGAGCGTCATCGCCCTTGTGTACGAGTGGACCTTCCAGGGCCTTTCCTGGTCCCGCGGTCTCATGCAGACCATGGTGCTTGGCAGCATCATCACCTGCCTGCTCATGATCGCCATCGGCGACAACGTGGCCAGGGGCATCGGCATCGTGGGATCGCTGGCGATCATCCGTTTCCGCACCAATCTGCGCGATCCCCGGGACCTGGTGTTCCTCTTCGCCTCTCTCGGTTCGGGCGTGGCCAGTGGGGTGCAGAGCTACATCGCTGCCACCTTCGCCACGGCCCTGTTCTGCACCATCGCCGTGGCCATGCATTCCTCTCGCTTCGGCACGCGCATGAAATACGATGGACTCGTGCGCTTCCAGATCCCGGCGGCGCCGGACATCGCCGCCCAGGTAGCCCAAGTGCTGCAGCAGATACCGCGGACCTTCGGCCTGGTGACGATGCGCGACGTGGCCCAGGGCGATCTCGTGGACTGTACATATCAGGTCAAGCTCGTCCGGGAGGCGGACTCGACGCGACTGATCGAGGCCTTGGGACAAGTCGAGGGCATTCGCGGGTTGTCCTTCATGAACCACACCTCCGCCCTGGAGGTCTGAGGCCATGAAGCGTTGGCTGAGGGAACATGCCTTCCATGCTCTCTGGGTGGCTGCCATTCTCGTGGCGGCCTGCGGCTATCGGACATGGCAGGCCGATCGGTATCTGATCGGCACCGTTGCGGCGGGAGTGCAGCCGGTGGGCGCACGCGAAGGAGGCACCATCCAGGAGATTCTCGTCGCCGTCGGAGAGGAGGTGGAGGCCGGCCAGGTACTGGCCCGCCTGGACGCCTCGGACCTGCGGGCGGAAGGCCGGCTTCGTGCGGAAGAGCTCGCTTCGCTGGAGTCGATCGCCGCCGCGGACCGCCGTCGGTACAGCGTCGAGTACGACCTGCTGCGGCTGCGCCTCTCCGAACGGTACGCCGCCGTCCAGGCCGGCGAGGCCGAGCTCGATGCCCTGAGCCGGGAACTCGAGGCCCTTGTGTCAGCGGAAAGCGCCGGCCTGGGACACGATCGGGACTTCACCCGCATGTCGATTCGCCGCCAATCCCTGGCCCGCTCCGTAGCCGAGCAGTCGGCCCTGATGCGGCCCGAAGTGCTGAAGCTCGACACGGAAGACTCGGATGCCTTCGGCGACAGCGTCATGACCTCCCTTCTCGGCGACAGGGTAGAGCGCCTGCACGAGGTCCGCCAGTCCCTCACCCTCATCGATCAGCGCATCGAGTACCGGACGGTCCGATCGCCCTGTACGGGTCTTGTCTCCGAGATCCTGGCTCTTCAGGGCAGCACGGTGGAAGCCTTCATCCCCATCATCACCGTGGTGAGCCCCATCGTCAATGCGGTGCAGGTGTACGTCCCCGAGACGGACGACCGGCCCTTGGAGGTGGGACAGCAGGTGGAAGTGATGTCAAAGCGGTCGAGCCTCTTCGATGGCCGGGGAACGATCGACTTCGTCCATCCGGGGTACTCACCGATGCCGGAGAGGCTCTGGCTCCGCGGGCAGATGCTGTGGGCGAGAAGAGCCAGGGTGACCCTTGAGCCCGGTCACCAACTGCTCCCGGGCGAATCCGTGCGCGTCCGTCTTGCCCCTGCCGCGGAGAGTCTCCCCGAAGGCGGGAGACAGGAGCCGTGAGATCCTGCCGGCTTGTCCTCGCTCTGGCCCCTCTCGCCATGCCCCTCTGCTCCTCCGCGGCTTCAGCCGGGTCCAGCGCCGAGAGCCCCGCGGCTCCCGGCGAGTTGCGGCTCACCGTCGAGCAAACGGTCGACCTGGGCATACGCCACAACCGCCGTCTCGGTTCCATGGACCTCGATACCGACATCCTGTCCCACCGCATGCGCTCCCTCGACTGGGTGGACAACCCCCAGATCCGAGTGCGCAACCTGGCCCATCGGTCCGGCGCCGCCCCCTTCGACGAACTCGAGATCGGCCTGCGCTGGCGTCCACCCGCCATTCGCGAGACCAAGGTGCGCCGACAGCGACGGACCGCTTCCTTCTGGCAGCTCAAGGTGGAGGCCATCCGGGAGCGGCACTGGCTGGCGTCGCGAGTGCGCCGGTCCTGTGCAGACGTCATCATGTACTCCCGGTTGGCCCGCCACGCCTCCCAGCGGATTGAAGTCGAGACTCTGCGGATCGCCCAGGTCCGGACAATGGTCGAGGTCGGACGGCGATCGATCGTCTACTTCACCAAGGCCAGGATGGCCGTCGCCGAGGCGCGCCAGAATCACCTTCGGATCCAGCACGCCCTGGGCGAGGAGAAGCGGCGATTGCGCCGGCTTACGGGGATAGCCCGGCCGATCCAGGTCATCTCCGAGGCGGTCCCCGAAGTCCTCCTGGCTGAAGATCGACTCCTCGAGCTGGCCTTCGACAACCGGCCGGAGATCCGTCTGGCCGAGGAACAGAAACAACTGGCCCTCGACCGGAAAGCGCTGGAGCGCTGGCGATTGTTGCCCCAACTCTCCTTCCTGGAGGTATCCCGACACGTTGAGCGGTCCCAGGACGACTGGCACGAGTTGAGGTTCGGCCTGGAACTGCCTCTCTTCAACCGCAACGCGGACAACCTTGCCGGCCTTTCCCTGGCCGTGTCGGGAAGCGAGCTCGGCGTCCTCGGCATCCGCGAGCGGATTGTGGACGAAGTCCGGGAGACGCTCTCCGACTACACCGAGGCCTTGCTCGCACACAACCTCGCCCGCCGCGAGGGAGACGCCCTCATCGAAGCCGCCTCCCGGGTCATCGCCGGCACACGCGATCATGCCACCGTGCCCTCGGATGAGATTCTGGAACTCGAGCGAATGATCATGGATGCACGGGTTGCCATCACCGAGAGCGAACGGGATCTGGCCCACGCCCTCTGTTTTCTCTACTACGAGCTGGGCATTGAAGATCCCAAGGCTCTCCTCCGGGAGCCTGACCATGAGGAATGAGCCAGCCCCGGCCCACCGCTATGAGCTCAAGTATACGGTGACCGAAGACCAGGCTGCCGGGATTCGCGACTTCATTCGACCCCTGTTCTCGCTCGACGGCAACGTTCCCTCCGAGCAGGGCAGCTACACGGTCAACAGTGTCTACATGGACACTCCCGGTCTGCGCTTCTACCACGATACCAGGCTTCGCCAGCTCTTGCGCTTCAAGCCTCGGATTCGCTACTACGGAACGAGCGAGGTGGACTCCCTTACCCTGGAGGTCAAGTACCGCCACCACCGCACCGTCTGGAAAGCACGGCAGCGAATCGCCACGGCTCAATGGCCCCAGGTGCTCGGAACCACCGGGAGCGAACTCGTCTCCCCGAGATATGGGATCTTGCCGGAGTCCTTCGTCGACGTCCACCACCTCTACGGCACGGAGCCGGTGCTTCACCTGCGCTACCATCGCGAGCCCTTCGTGAGCGAAGTGGACACCTACGGACGCATCACCTTTGACCGCGCCATGCGCTACCGCCTCTTGCGCGGTTCCCACGACATCCTGTGCCGCGATGGTGAGCTGACCTACTACGACGATGCCGTTACCGCCCAGTGGGATGAATCTCCCGTGGTCCTGGAAATCAAGACCGAAGCCCTCGTTCCCTTCTGGGCCCTCGACCTCATCAAACGCTTCGGCCTGGTGCAGCGGGGATACTCCAAGTACCGCTACGTCATCGACCATTGTCTCGAGCGAGCCGGCAGTGGCGATGACATCGCCTTCTAGACCCCGGACCATGATCCCGACCCGACCCGCTTGGGTTGCACCCTTCGGCGCCAAGGCGGACCATGGCACATGTCCTCTTCCTTTCCTCGCACCAATCCTTGCCCTGGTCTCCGTCACGGTCCTCTTCCAGTCCCCTGTCCTCGCCAGCGAGGAACAGCTCGAACTCCCGGTGTATCACCTGGAGATCGATCCCCAGGACCTGGACGCCCTGCATCAGTCACCCCGCGAGGGCACTCGATTCCCCGCCCGATTCTCCTTTGCCGGCCAGGGGCAGGCGTGCGAGGTGAGGTTCAGGGGAGCCACGGCCCGCAAGTACCGGAAGAAGAGCTGGAAAGTCTGGTTTGAGAACCGCCGGAATCCACTCGGAGTGAGAGAGCTCAATCTCAACGCTGAGTACACCGACCTCTCCCTGATGCGCAACGCCCTGGCCATGATGCTCTTTCGGTCCCTTGGACACCCCGCGCCCGCTGTCCGGCACATCAGCCTCATGGTCAACAACATGTTCATGGGCGTCTTCGTTCAGGTGGAAGAGCCTGGCGAGGGGTTTCTGGAGCGTTACCATCTGCAGCCCGGCAGTCTCTTCAAGTCCGAAAACAACGCCGGGAGCACCGCGCCCTTGCTGGACTTCAACCACTATGCTGCCGCATGGAACAAGAAGGTAGGGATAGAGTCGGACTACACGGCCTTGCAGCGCCTGTTCAATCAGATCTTCTACCTGTCCCACGAGGATCTTCAGGCGCGGTTGCCTCAGATTGTGAACGTAGAGGGTGTTCTCCACTATTTCGCCGTTGCCTGTGCGATCTCCAGCTTTGACTCGGTGATAAAGAATACCCTGCTCTGTTTCAACCCCGGGGGAAGGCTGGAGCAGATTCTGCCGTGGGATCATGACGCTTCTTTCGGCAACCACTGGACTGGCGAGTATCGACCGGATTTCGAAACTACCTACCTGATTTACTCCTTTCGACACAATCTATTGTTCCAGAGGTTGATGGAGTACGAGACTTTTCGACAAGCCTTCTGGAAGATGGTCCATGAGGTTGCAGGCCGCGGTTTTGAATCGGTGGAGGCTCAGATCGATTCGACTTACGGACTGATCAGATCTGACGTCTACCTGGATGATTTCAAGAGTGGCACAAACGAGGAATTTGATCGGGAGATCTCCCGCCTGAAAGGGTTCTTGAGCGCCAGGAGATCCTTTCTCACCAACTCTACCTTCTTCGAGAAGGAACCCCTGTCGAATCTGTACTGCTCTACTCCATTCCCTGTAACCAAGGAGGACGATCGGGGCGTCATCTTTCGCGCTGCTTCTCCCGTTCCCCAATCGGTAGCCGTGGAATACACCACCGACTTGACTTCCTATAGTTGGGGAGAGGCAATGGAGGTCAGGAAGCTCCCCCTCTTCGACGACGGACAGCACGACGATCTGCAGGCGGGGGACTTGGTATACGGCAACCGCCTCCTTCTTCCCGCCAACTTCCGCGGCCTCGTACCCTATGCCTTCCGGGCCGGGGCCTACAGCTATCCGCCCAACGGGCTGTATTACGTCAACTACAATGCCACCAAGACCTTTGCCCTGAATGCAAGTGGCGCCAGCAGGAAGGAGTATGAGCAGCTGAGGATTGGCGAGGTCCATGAGATGCGGAATGAGTACTTCGTCGAAATCGCCAACACCGGTGGATCAGAGCTGAACCTCGCCTATTGCAGCTTCCAGTGCGGGGAGTACTTCAACCGCTTCATGTTCCCCCCGGGGACCCGCCTTGCCGCGGGGGACACCCTGGTACTCTCCTCGAAGAGAGATGTCGCCCGGAACCTCTTCCCCCGCACACCGGTACTCGGCGATCTCTTCTTCGAGATTTCCTCCGGCGATACACTGAGACTGCTGGACCCTGCCCTGGAGACGCTGACATTTCGCGCAGACTGGGCTTACTCAAGGATCCCCCTTCCCTCCCCGGAAGTCGTGATCAACGAGATAAACTATCACTCCTCCGATGGACGGGACACGGGGGATTGGGTCGAGCTGTACCATGCGGGTCACAACCCGGCCGATCTGTCCGGCTGGCTCTTCAGGGACGGCAACGATCAGCATTCCTTCGTGTTGCCCGAGCGAACCCTCGTTGAGCCGGGTGGATTCCTCGTTCTGTGCCAGGACCGAGGGGCCCTGCAGTTCCTGTCCCAAGTCGCTTGCGTCGGAGACTTCGATTTCGGATTGAGGAACAGCGGAGAATTGATTCGCCTGTACGACCGTCACGGCTTGCTGGTCGATTCGGTCCTCTATGGCGATGGTCCGCCCTGGCCGGAGGAGGCCGACGGGGACGGCCCCACTCTGGAACTGCGCCACTACGATCTGGACAACGAAGACCCCGCGAGCTGGATGGGTTCCCTCGAGGCGGGTGGAACCCCGGGCGCGGTCAACAGCGCCTACACCCGTCGTGGCACGGGAGACCCTTGGGTACCCTTCGTTCTGTCGGAGTCGACTCCCAATCCCTTCTCGTCAACGGTTGGATTCGACCTCGATCTGGGCAGGACGGCGTGGGCCACCCTCAAGGTCTACAACACCCTGGGCCAGTATGAGGGGGTTCTGGTCGACGCGGCCCTGCCCGCTGGCCGCAGCCGTTTCACATGGACGCCCGGGGAAAGGGGGGCTGGAATCTACCTTTTCGCCCTGGAGGTAGACGGACGCCTGGCAGCCGTGCGCAAAGCGGCGTACCTGAGAGAGTGAGTTGCTATCTCGGGCTGGATGCGCAGGTCCCGGCCGCTCATCCCGTCCTCATCGCCCCTCGGCGATCAGCTCGGCCAGGCGCTCGGCGATCATCATGGTCGTCAGGTTGGTGTTGGCGCGGATGCAGTCGTGCATGATCGAGGCGTCGGCCACCCGCAGCCCCTTCACTCCCTTCACGCCGCCGCACTCGTCGACGACGGCCGCCGGGTCGCTGTCGGGGCCCATCTTGCAGGTGCCGGAGACGTGGTGGCTGGTGGCCACCACGCGGCGCATCCAGTCGTCGAGGGCGGCGTCGCTTGCCGTGTCGGAGGGGGAGATGTTCAGCGGCCCCCGGGTGATTCTGCGGAAGGCCTCGTGGTCGAGCACGACGAGCAGGATGCGCACGCCCTCGCGCATGCGGTCGAGATCGGTCCGCTCCCCGAGGTAGTTGTAGTCGAGCACGGGTTGGCGCCCGGGATCGGTGGAGGCCAGGCGCAGGCTTCCGGCGCCGGCGGCCAGGTAGATGGAGGCCACCAGGTTGAAGCCGACGACCTCGGTGTCGTGGTAGTACCCGCCCCGGGGGGCCCCGGAGCCGGGGTGGAGGAACATGTCGTTGCGCAGGTCGGAGCCGCCGGCGGTGTAGCGGCAGCCCATCTGGAGGGGCGGCCCCTCCCCGGTGCCGAGGAAGGCGGGCTCCGCCTCGAGGTTGAGTCCGCACTGGGCGTGGCAGCGCAGGTTGCCGCCCACCCCCGGCAGGTCGGTATGCACGGGCAGGCCCAGGGCCTCCAGGTCGCGGGCGGGACCGATCCCGGAGAGCAGCAGCAGCTGGGGGGAGCCGATGGCCCCGCCCGTGAGGATGATCTCCCCGGCGTCGATGCGCTCCACGCCGGCGGGACCCCGGACCTCCACGGCCGCGGCGCGGCCCCCTTCGACGACGACCCGTCGGGTCGGGGCCAGGGCCCGGATCTCCAGGTTGGGCCGCGCCCGGACCTCGGGGGTCAGGTAGGCGAGGGCGGCGCTCCAGCGGATGCCGCCGGCGTTGTTCAGGGGCAGGGGGCCGACGCCGGTCGAGTCCGGGTCGTTGTGGTCCGGGCAGTCGGGCTGGCCCCGGTCGCGCAGAACGTCGTAGAACGCCTTCTGCTCGGCCGCGCACGCCTCGTAGCGGAAGCGGTGAACGGGGATCGGCCCCTCGGCGCCGTGGAAGTCGTCGTCGAAGTCGGGGTCGGCCTCGATCCGCCTCAGGCAGGGCAGGACCTTCTCCCAGGCCCACTCCGGGTTGCCGGCGGCAGCCCAGCCGTCGTAGTCCTCCGGCACACCGCGCAGGAAGATCTGGGCGTTGACGGCGCTGGAGCCGCCCACCAGCCGCCCCCGGGGGACGAACATGTCCGGGTGACTGTCGGTGGCTCGCGCCCGGTAGCCCCATCCGTAGCGGGTGGAGTGTCCGAAGGCCCGGGACCAGATGCCCCGCTCGCCGTAGGCCCGCCGTACCTCCGTGGGCAAGCTCTCCGGGTCTGGGAAGTCGGGTCCCGCCTCCAGCAGCAGCACCCGGCGCCCGGCCTCGGACAGGCGCGCGGCGAGGACGCAGCCGGCGGCGCCGGCGCCGACGAGGACGGTGTCCCGGCTCACGGGGCGGTCCTCACGGCCTCGACCACGTCGAGGAGGCTCAGCCCCGTGTGGTACCCGGGGTCGGCGTCGGCCGTGGCCGGGATCGCCGGGGAGACGGAGCCGTCGTCGGCGCGCATCTGCACCGCCATCAGATGGACCTCGGGCCGCAGGAAGTGCTCGAAGAAGGCGTTGTGGCAGGCGGCCCAGATGCGGAGACATCGCCGCCGCGCCCCGTCCTCCTCCAGGGCCCGCCAGGCCAGGGCCGCCGTCCGGATCGTCTCGGGCAGGCTCCACCACGGCATGTCCGTGTGGATCGGGCGGCGGGCCACCAGGTCATACGCCTTGCAGATCCCGCCCGGCCCCGGCTGGAAGCCGTAACCGAATACCCGCTCCATCACCCGGAAGAGGGGGACTGTGAGGCCGGCGGCTTCGGGCCGGCTCCCCGCCTCGCCCAGGAGCTTGAAGGCGAGTCCCACGAACTCCAGGGCGTGGCCCGGGTCGGAGAGGATCCGGCCCTCGTCGAGCAGGGGCTGCCCTTCGTCGTCGACGAACTCCCAGAAGTCGCCGTCCTCAAAGCCGGGGTGGCCCTCCAGGTTGGCGTGGTTGCCGAGGACGTGCCGGACCATGCCGATCCCGTCCTCAGCGGCGCCGGGGAGCCCGGCCCGGGTCCCCAGGGCGGCGGCGCCGAGCTGGATCATGTACGGCCCGTGGCCGTGGCGGCCGGGGAGGGTCTCGATCGGGTTCGTCGGGTCCAGGGGCTGCTGGTCGCTGGCGAAGCGCCTCGACCAGATGTCGGCGGAGACCCTGCCCATCCACTCGACGGCCTCGGCCTCGGCGGCGGCATCCCCGAGGAGGCGGGCGCCGGCGAAGAGGCCCTTGGCGCCGAAGAGGTCGCTGAAGCCGCTCGGCGTGGCGGCGGTGATCTCCACCGGCTCGCGGCGGCCGCCGGGGCCGAGGGCGAAGGGCGCGCCGTCGGGGGACATGAAGAAGAACAGGTGCCCCTCGTTGCGGGCCCGCAGCCGGCGCACCGAGTCGAGGACGGCCGCGGCCATGGCCCGCAGCCTCGGGGCCAGCTCCTGGAGTTGCGGCCGGGGATCGGCCTCGGCCCAGAGGGCGTGCCCGGCCACGGCCTCCAGCCCGCGCCCCTGGATCCAGCCGTAGATCGTCTCCCGCCCCCGGACCAGGTCTCCGGCCGGGTGGTCGCGCCCGGTGCGCAGGTCGAGCTTGGTGTCGACGAAGGGATAGCCGCCGCCGTGGCGCTCGAAGCGCTCGACCACCGCCCGGATGTTGGCCAGGCAGACCGCCTCGTAGTCGGCGGCCGCCGCCCGCAGGTCGTCCGGGGACGGATCCTCCGGAAGCCGGCAGTCCCTGAAGACGAGATCCTCCGATTCGCGACTCATGGACTGGGCTCCGCGCCGTCCAGCCGGATGGCCGTCGTGCCGTCGCTCGAGACAAAGAGAACTCGAATGCCGCCGCCGAGGGCCTGCGCGTACGACCGCAGCGTGGACAGCCGCAGATCGCGCCGGCGCTCCAGCTTGGACAGGTCGGACTGGGAGATGCCCATTCGCCCGGCCACCTCCACCTGGGTCATCCCCAGCCGCCGCCGGAGGGCTGAAGGTTCCACCTCCTTCGACGGCGCGGCGCCCTCCGCGCGCGCCCGACACCGGTCGATCCACGACCGCCAGAGAGAGGAGGTCCCATACATGGGGTAGGCGTCCACCAGGCGCAGCACCTTGTCGGCGAACTCGCCCATCGGATCCCGGCGGATGGCCCTGGCGATCGGCCGCCAGTCATCGAGATCGCCCCGCTGCAGGATGTCGACGACGGCAGCCAGCGGTTGCGCTTCGGCCGGAGTGCCGGAGACGACCTCCAGGTGGCGATGGTTCACGGCGAATCCTCCGCGAGCCGATCGAGGACTCCCACGGCGATCCGGCGGCAGGCGTCGACCACGGTCCGCCAGTCGCGCCATCGGTGCTCCAGTCTTCGATAGGAAACGAGATCGACTTCCGACAGGTCGTCGGGGCGGGGTTCCGCCAGTTGTCTGGCGACCTGGGTGGCGACACGGCGGCCACCGGGACCGTGTTGATCGGCGTAGTAGCGGTCCATCTCCCCGATCACGCCAACGGCCTCCGTGTCGCCAAGTCGGTCGCCAAGGGCGGCGAAGTCGAGATAGTCGCGGGTCGCATTCCGCATCAGGCAGAGCCACGCCTTGATACGGGCGATCTCGGGCAGGGTCGGTACGCGCAGGATCCGTTCCCCCACGGCTGCCTCTTCCACCTCCAGGGGCCGCCGGCGGACGAGGTTCCGGATCCCCGTCTCCACACCGTCGAGACGTCCAAGGATCAGCACCGGCCGCTGCACTCTTGCCGTGATCCAACCCTCGGTTGCCTCGAGATCGGCCAGAACACCGTCGAAGCGATCGCGCAGGTCCCGGACGACGTGGTCGTCGTCGAGCGATACCCGGTGTCCGGCGTGGTGAACGGCCGCGGAACCACCGACCAGAACGGCATCGGGCACCAACTCCTGCAGCCGGGCCGCGGCAACGAACACATCCTCCATTCCCCGGGTTTCCATGCCCATAGTGATTGTAATCACTATTCCCTGAAGGGCAAGCCCGCTCTGCCGAGGCCGGCGCCGCCTGGGGCCGGGCTACCTCAGCAGGCTCCGCCGCCCCACGACGCTGCACAGCGGGCAGGAGGCGAGGTCGTGGCCGCGGGCCGGGCAGTGCTCGCGGCCGAAGTAGATGATCTGCAGGTGGAGGCGGTTCCAGGTCTCCTCGGGGAAGGCGCGCTTCAGGTCCTTCTCGGTCTGCTCCACGTTGCGGCCGCTCGACAGCCCCCAGCGCCAGGCGAGGCGGTGGATGTGGGTGTCCACGGGGAAGGCGGGCCGTCCGAAGGCCTGGGCGACGACGACGGAGGCGGTCTTGTGGCCGACGCCGGGCAGGGCCTCCAGCTCCTCCAGGCTCTCGGGCACGCGCCCGCCGTGGCGCTCCAGGAGCAGCTCCGATAGGCGGTGGATGTTCCTCGACTTGCCGGGGGCCAGCCCCACGGTGCGCACGATCTCCAGGATCTCCTCCACCTCGAGCTCGACCATCTTCTCCGGCGTGTCGGCGCGGGCGAAGAGGGCCGGCGTCACCTCGTTGACCTTGACGTCCGTGGTCTGCGCCGAGAGCAGCACGGCGACGAGCAGCTCGTAGGGGCTGCGGTGGGAGAGGGGGATCGGCGGCATCGGGTAGAGGCCGTCGAGGGTTTCCAGGATGAAGGCCGCCTTCTCGGCCTTGGTCAGGGCCCGGGCCGCGGCCATCACGGATGCTCGGCGAGGAAGGCGTCGATCAGGCGCCGGGAGATGCTGATCGGGTCGGGCAGCGAGGGCGGCAGGCGGCGGGCGCTGTACCAGCCGGCGTCGACGATCTCGTCGTCGTCGACGGCGATCTCGCCGCCGGCCCAGCGCGCCCGGAAGCCCACCATGAGCGAGTGCGGGAAGGGCCAGGGCTGGCTCGACTGGTAGGCGATCTCCGTGACCTCCAGCCCCACCTCCTCGCGGATCTCGCGGGCTACGGCCTCCTCCAGGGTCTCGCCGGGCTCGACGAAACCGGCGATGATCGAGTAGCGGCCCCGTGGGAAGCGGGCGTTGCGCGCCAGCAGGAACTCGTCGCCCCTGTGGATCAGGGTGATCACCGCCGGCGCCACCCGGGGGAAGCAGAGGAGGCCGCAGTCCGGGCACTGTCGGGCGCGGTCACGCTCGTGGGGGCGGGTGGCGGCGCCGCAGCGGCCGCAGAAGCGGTGGGTGCGGTCCCAGTCGAGGATCTGGAAGGCGCGCCCGGCGAGGCGGAAGGTCTCCTCGTCGAGGGCGCCGTAGAGGCTGCGCAGCCCCTGCAGGTCCATGCCCGCCGGCGGCTCGGTGTCGTCGCCGAGATCGACGGCGAAGCTGTGGAGGCCGCCGCGGCGGCCCAGGTAGTGGGGGTCCCCGGCGGCGGGTCCGATCTCGTCGAAGGAGGCCGCCCTCGGCAGCAGGCCGTCGCCGTCGGCCGGTTCCGGACGGAAGAGGAGGCGGTCGCCGCGGAAGGCGAAGAACAGGCAGCGGCCGAGGTCGCCGCCGGGCGGGAAGACCTCCGGCTCGAAGCGGGGCCCGTGCGCCACCAAGTCCTGCCCGGGCGCGCTCAGCTCCGCTCCAGCGCCCAGCCCCCGGCCAGGTCCTCCCACCTCCGCTGCCACTCCTCGGAGCCGTCCTCCTCCCACACCTCCAGGCGGATCCCGCGGACGTTGCCCTCGGGGAAGCCGGTCATCCTCTCGACGCCGGGGTAGCCTCTCGTGTAGTAGCGGCCGCCCCGCGGCATGTGGAGGACGCAGATGTGCCGGGGGATCACGGTCTTCGGGTTCCGGCGGATGCGCTCGAGCTCGGCCTCGTCCACCTCGACGCCGAGGCCGGGGCCGTCGGGGATGGGGGAGCTGCCCTCGGCGACCTCGATGCGGCCGCCGGTGACATCCTCGTCGTACTGGTCGTCGAGGTTGGTCATGTGGCTCACGTTGGGCAGGACCGCGGCCAGGTGCAGGCCCATCGCCTTGCTCAGGGTTCCCCCCGTGAGCTGGATGACGGTGGAGACGTTGGCCTCGGCGCAGGCGTATCCCCGGCGGATGGAGAGGGGGATGCCGTGCTCGCCGACCATGTAGAGATCGGCGCAGCCGTTGATGATCTCGGGGCCGGCGCCGAGGGCGGGCACGTGCATGAGCAGGGGCAGGGAGGTCTTCTCCCGCAGCCGCCGCCAGCCGTCGACGTCGCGCCAGACCAGGGGGTCCTCCAGCACCCCCACGACCCAGGACTTCTCGATCTCGTCGACGAGGCGCATCACCGAGGTCGAGGTGCGGTTGTGGTTGAAGTCGTAGTGCATCTTGAAGCCGGCGGGCGCCACGTCCTCCACGGCCCGGGTCTGCTCGATGACGCAGTAGTAGTCGCAGGTGTGGACCTTGAAGTACATGTAGCCCTCGTCCACGGAGCGCTGCACCTCGGCGGCCAGGTCCTCGGGGGAGGCGGGGCGGGTCCAGGCGGCGACGGGGACGCGGTCCCGGTGCTTGCGGCCCATCAGCGCCCAGGCGGGCACCTCCAGGCTCTTGCCGACGGCGTCGTAGAGGGCCCCGTGGAGCCCGGTGGGATGATCGGCGGAGAGATGCAGGACGGGATTCGTGCCAACGAGGGCCGCCTTTCCCTCGTCGGAGATGGGGGCGTGGCCCCGCACGTCCCCCCAGCCGACGACGCCGTCGTCGAGGACGACCTTGTAGATCGTCTGCGTGTCGATGCCGGTGAAGCGCGGCTTCTGGTCGGCGTTGCGCGCCGCCAGCTTCGGGTTGATGAGGGTCGTCTCGACGTCGGTGATCTTCATGGATTCGTGGCCTGGATGGGGTTCGTGGGCGGTTCGGGGCGGCCTACGATAGCACAATCCCCCCGGGGCCGCAGCACCTTGCCGGGGTTGAGGATGCCCGCCGGGTCGAGGGCCGTCTTGACGGCGGCCATGACCTCCACGGCTCCGCCGCACTCGCGCTCCAGGGCGTCGACCTTGCCGAGGCCGATGCCGTGCTCGCCGCTGCAGGTCCCGCCCAGGTCGAGGGCGTGATCGACGATCCGTTCCCCGAGGCGGCGGGCCACGGCCAGCTCCCCGGGATCGTCCGGGTCGATGAGGACCACCACATGGAAGTTGCCGTCGCCCACGTGGCCGTAGAGGGGGGCGGTCAGGCCGCAGGCGTCGATCTCGCGCCGGGTGCGGTCGATGCACTCGGCCAGGCTGGACACGGGGACGCAGACGTCGGTGACGTAGCCCACCGAGCCCGGCCGCAGGGCCAGGCTGGCGTAGTAGCCGTCGTGCCGCGCCTGCCAGAGGCGGTCCCGCTCGGCCGGCTCGGTGGCCCAGCGGAAGGGCCCGCCACCGAAGCGGGAGGCGATCCCGTCGGCGGCCCGGGCCGCCTCCTCGACGCGCTCGGCGGTGCCGTGGAACTCCAGGAAGAGGGTTGGCCGCGGATCGTGGTCGAGTCCGGCGTAGCGGCGGGTCGCCTCCATCTGCACCTCGTCGAGGAGCTCGCAGCGGGCCGGCGCCGGACCCGGCAGCAGCTCGAGGGCGCAGTCCACGGCTCCCGCCACCGTGGGGAAGGGGCAGACGGCGGCCGCCGTGGCCGGCGGCACCGGGGCCAGGCGCAGGCCGACCTCGGTGATCACCGCCAGGGTGCCCTCGGAGCCGACGAAGAGGCGGGTCAGGTCGTAGCCGGCGGAGGACTTGCGGGCCCGCGTGCCGGTGCGCACCACCCGGCCGTCGGCGAGGACCGCCGTCAGGCCGAGGACGTTCTCGCGCATGGTGCCGTAGCCGACGGCCTCGGTGCCGGAGGCGCGGGTGGCGGCCATCCCCCCGAGGGTGGCGTCGGCCCCGGGGTCGACGGGGAAGTGCAGGCCGGTGCCGGTCTCCTCGAGGTGGCGGTTGAGCTGCTTGCGGCGCACTCCCGCCTCGACGCGGGCGTCCATGTCGGCGGCGTTCACCTCGAGGATGCGGTCCATGCGCCGCAGGTCCAGGCAGAGGCCTCCGTGGACGGCGACGATTCCGCCTTCCACGGCGGTGCCGGCCCCGTGGGGGATGACGGGGAAGCGGTGGGCGTGGCAGACGGCCAGGAGGCGGGCGACCTCGTCGGTGGAGGTGGGGAAGGCGACGGCGTCGGGAGGCTCCGGGTGGTGGTGGGAGGCGTCCCGGGCGCGGGCCTCGCGGTCGGCGGTGGAGGTGCTCAGGCGGTCCCCGAGGATCGCCCGGAGATCGTCGAGAATCGGTCCGGGAGAGGCGCGGCGGAACTTCATGTCAAGAGCTGGATCCGGCAGCGGAACAGAGGGCGGGAGCGGCGCCGTGCGACTTCACAAGAGGAGTCAGATCCGGCAGCGTAACAGGGGGCGGGAGAAACTGATGGGCATCTCTCCCGCGTGGGCGGATCGGGTCCCCGGCCGCATGAAGTGGACGGCGAAGGCGCGGCGCCGGCGGCTGGTGCGGTTGGGTCGGGTGTGGTGCAGGGTCTGGCAGTGGTGGAACATGAGGCTGCCCGCCGGCAGGTCGGCGACGAAGGCGGACCCGGCGCTGTCGCCGCCGGCGTCGAGCAGCACGTCGCCCCGCTCGTGCTCGACCGGCGCCATGTGGGAGCCCGGGACCAGGTGCATGGCGCCGTTCTCGGCGTCCACGTCGTCGAAGGTGAGCCAGCAGCTCACCAGGTCGGCCGGCAGGCACTGCCAGTAGGCGTTGTCCTGGTGCCAGTGGATGGGGCCGCCGTGATGGGCGGGCTTGTAGAGGGCCTGGTCGTGGAAGAGCTGGATGTTGGGGCCGATCAGGTCCTCCACCGCGTCGAGGATGCGCGGGTGATACAGGAGCCGGCGGAAGTCGAGGCTGCGCTCGCAGACCTGGGTGATCTGCAGCATCTCCTCGTCGGCGTCCTCGCCGGAGAGGTTGCGGAAGCGCTCGGACCCGCGGGCCTCGTCGAAGACGCGGTCGTACTCGCGGCCGAGGGACTCCACCTCCGCGGCCTCCAGCCCGATCCCGGGGACGACGAACCCCTGCCGGCGGAAGGCCTCGACCTGTCCGGCCGAGAGGGCGCGGTAGGGGGACTCTTGGGTCCTGGACTGTTCCATGGCGGGGAAGATAGGGCGGCGGCGCGCGTCCGTCCCGGGTGGCCGGCGGCCAAGTCTCGGGATCGAGCCCGGCGGTATCCAGATCCCCCCGGGGGGCCGCCGGCCGGCGTGATCCGCTCCCGGCGGAGAGGCCGGGGCCCCGGGATGCCGGAGGGCGCCGGGAAGCCCCCATGGCGGGGCCAGGCGCCCCCCGGGGCCGTCAGCCGCGTGACCGCTCCCTGCGGAGAGGCCGGAACTCGGATGCCTGAGGGTGCCGGGGAGCCCCCATGGCCCGGGGCCCGGTGGTCCCTCCCCCTGGGGCCGCCAGTCTGCCTGACCCGCTCCCCGTGGCAGGGACCGCGGACCGAAGCTGCCGGATCCGCGTCCCCCGGGTCAGCCGCCGGCGGCCAGGGCCTCCTCCACCGCCGGCGGGAACAGCTCCTGCACGTCGCCCTCCAGGCGCAGGGTGACCTCGGGACGGCCGTCGTGCTCGGTCTCGCCGCGGTTGACGACGGCGTAGGGAGCCCCGCCGGCGGCCGCCGCCAGGGGCAGGGAGGCGGCGGGGTACACGGACAGCGTCGAGCCGAGGGAGACGGCCAGGTCGGCGCTCCGGGCGCCGGCGGCGGCTCGCTCGAGGTCGGCGGCCACGAGGTCCTGGCCGAAGCTGATGGTCGCCGACTTCAGCAGGCCCCCGCAGGCACAGCGGGGCGGCACCCGGGTGCGCCCGAAGGCCTCCAGGTGCGGCTCCGGGTCCGAGCGGCTGCCGCAGGTGAGGCACTCGACCGCTGCGTTGGTGCCGTGGATCTCCACGAGCCGCTCCGGGGAGGTGCCGGCCCGGGCGTGGAGGCCGTCCACGTTCTGGGTGACCACGAGTCCGACCTTGCCGGCCCGCTCCAGGGCGGCGATGGCGTCGTGGGCCGGGGTCGGCGCGGCGTCCCGGAAGAGGGGCCAGCCCTCGACCTTGAAGTCCCAGTGCTCGACGCGGGCCTCCTCGGAGCGCAGGAAGTCCTGGTAGTACACGGGGCGCCGGGTCCTCCAGATCCCCTTGGGTCCGCGGAAGTCGGGGATGCCGCTGCCCGTGGAGATGCCGGCGCCGGTGAACAGGAAGATCCGCGAGGCCGGCCGCAGGAGCGCGGCCAGCTGCTCGGGGCCGGTTCCACCCGTGGCCGCCATGGTCAGCGAATGACGGCGCCGCCGAGGCAGACCTCGCCGTCGTAGAGGACGGCGTGCTGGCCGGGGGCCACACCCGGGTCGGCCTCGTCGAGGGTGAGGCGCCAGCGGTCGGGCCCGAGCGGCTCCAGGCGGCAACCGGTGCTCCCGGGGCCGTGCCTGAGCTTCACCTGCAGCCTCTCGGCTGACGGCGGCGAGTCGATCCAGTTGGCCCCTGCCACCTCCAGGACTCGGCGGCTGCGCTCCCGCCGGCGGTCGCCGTGGACGACGCGGATCAGGTTCTCGTCGATCTCCTTGCCGACGACGTACCAGGGGCCGCCGCTCAATCCGAGGCCGAAGCGCTGGCCGATGGTGTAGAACCAGTAGCCCCGGTGCTCGCCGAGGCGCCGTCCCGTGTCGGCGTCGACGATCGCTCCCGGCCGCCGCCCGAGGTGGAATTCGACGAACTCCCGGTAGTCGATCTTGCCCAGGAAGCAGATCCCCTGGCTGTCGGGGCGCTGGCGGGCCGGCAGGCCGAAGTCGCGGGCCAGGCGGCGGACCTCGCTCTTGGCCAGGTGCCCCACCGGAAAGAGGAGACGCGAGAGCTGGTCCTGGGTGACGTGGGAGAGGAAGTAGGTCTGGTCCTTGACCGGGTCGGCCCCGCGCAGCAGGCGGCAGCGGCCACCGGGCCCCCGCTCGACGCGGGCGTAGTGCCCGGAGGCGACCCTCCCGGCGCCGCCGTCCAGGTGATCGAGGAAGGCGCCGAACTTGACCCGCCGGTTGCACAGGATGTCCGGACTCGGGGTGCCGCCGCGGCGCAGCTCGGCCAGGACCTGCTCGACGACGCGCTCGCGGTACTCCGCCTGGAGGGGCACGATCCGCAGGGGCGCGCCGGCGGCCTCGCAGGTGGCGCGCACGTAGCGCAGGTCCTCCTCCCAGGGGCAGCCGCCGCCGAAGGTGTGGACCTCGTCCTCGAGCCAGACCTTCAGGTAGAAGGCGGTGACCTCGTGCTCCCCCGACTCCTGGAGCAGGCGCAGGGCGACGGAGCTGTCGACGCCGCCCGAGAGCAGGAGGGCGACCTTCACGGGCGGGGACCGCCGTCGTGGTGCCGCCCGTGGGGCAGCGTTAGATTCGAGCCGCGGGCGGTGCCCCGGGGGCGGGGGCCGCGGCCTGCAGATCGCGCTTCCATGGCCAGGAAATATACCTCGGGGGAGAGGCTCTGATGCTGTACCGGGACTTCGGGCGCACGGGATGGAAGGTCTCGGCCATCGGCCTCGGGACCTGGAACATCGGCAACCAGTGGGGGCCGGTGGACGAGCCCACCGCCTTCGCCACGGTGCGCGCCGCCTTCGACCACGGGATGAACCTCTTCGACGCGGCCGAGTCCTACGGCCTCCCCAACGGCCTCTCCGAGGAGCGGCTGGGCCGGGCCCTGGCCGGCATCCGCCACGAGGTCTTCGTGGTCAGCAAGATCGGCAACTGGGGCAAGCGCACCGGTCAGGAGGTGCCCAAGACCTCGGTCGACATGATCCGCCTCTGCGCCCACGCCTCCCTCCACCGGCTGCGCACCGACTACCACGATGTCCTCCTCTGCCACGAGGGCGAGATCGAGGACCCGTCGGTCTATCTCGACGGCTTCCGCGCCCTGCAGGAGGAGGGCCGCCTGCGCTGCTACGGCATCTCCACCAACAGCCTGGAGGCGCTCCGGCGTTTCAACCGCGACGGCGGCTGCAAGGTGGTGCAGGTCGACTGGTCGATCATCCAGCGCCGCTGCGAGGCCGAGCTGCTGCCCTACTGCCGGGCCCAGGAGATCGCCGTCATGGTGCGGGGGCCCCTGGCCAAGGGTCTGCTGTCGGGGCGCTACACCGCGGAGAGCGTCTTCACCGACGACATCCGCTCCGGGTACAACGAGGGGGGCGCCGGCCGCGAGCAGTACCTGGAGCAGCTGCGGCAGGT
Organism: Gemmatimonadaceae bacterium; assembly: GCA_026706075.1. Lineage (GTDB taxonomy): Bacteria > Latescibacterota > UBA2968 > UBA8231 > UBA8231 > UBA8231. The sequence goes on along the minus strand of JAPOZM010000021.1, from coordinate 38,837 downwards.
CGACCGCCTGCGGGAGCGGGTGGAGCCGCAGGACATGATCTCCACCGCCCTGGGGTACGTCATCTCCCACCCCGTGAACCCCGTGGCCATCCCCGGCGCCAGGTCGCCCGAGCAGGCCGCCATGAACGCCGCCGCCGGGGACGACGAGCTCTCCGAGGACGAGCTCGAGCGGCTGCGGGTCTGAGGTGAGCGGCCGCCCGCACGTCCTCCTCCTCATCTGCGACCAGATGCAGGCGGCGCGCATGGGCTGCGCCGGCGACCCGGCGGCCCACACCCCCTTCCTCGACTCCCTGGCCCGCGAGGGGGTCCGATTCACCCACATGATCAGCGCCCACGGCCAGTGCGTGCCGTCGCGGGCTTCCCTCATCACCGGCCGCCATCCCCACGAGTGCGGGGTGATCGTCAACTACGGGTTCCACGGCCACCAGAACCGCCTCTCCCCGACCCGATTCCCGACCCTGGGGCAGGTCTTCCGGGAGGCCGGCTACCGCACCGCGTACTTCGGCAAGTGCCACTTCGGCGTGCCCCTGGCCGACCTGGGATACGACGAGGGGATCGACCACGACGACGTCCGCGTCGACGATGGCGAGGCGGAGCGAGTCGGCCTGGGCCACGTTCCGCGGGGGCTGCGCAGGGACTACGTGGCCGCCCGGGACGCGGTGGAGTGGCTGCGCGGGTACGAGCCGGCCGGCCGGCCCCTGTTCCTCACCTTCTCCACCAACCTCCCGCACCCGCCCTTCTTCCACGAGCCCGCATTCCGAGGCCGCTTCGACGCCGCCTCGCTGGAGCTGCCGGCCAGCTACCATGGCGAGAGCTTCGAGGGAAAGCCCGCCTTCCAGGCCGCCCACGCCGCCGACGGGTCCCACGGCGCCGGCTCCGAGGAGGAGGCGCGGGAGATGCTGGCCCGCTACTACTCGATGATCGCCCGGACCGACGCCCACTTCTCCGAGATCGCCGCCGAGTTCCGCCGCCTCGGCCTCTGGGACGACACGGTGGTGGCCGTCATCAGCGACCACGGCGACATGATGGCCGCCCACGGCATGCGCCTGAAGGGGACCCTGCCGTACGACGAGCTCTACCGCGTGCCCTTCCTCCTGAAACCGCCCCGCGGGGTGAGCCCCCGCCGCCGGGAGGTGGACGACCTGGTCTCCTCGGTGCAGGTGGCCGGCACGCTCGCCGGGCTGGCGGGGCTGGAGGCGGAGTTCCCTCACGGGGATCTGTGCGGGGCCCTGTCGGCCGAGGCCCGTCCGGAGGGTGAGGAGGCCGTGTTCTTCGAGCACTACGCCGCCTACTGGGGGGTGCACCCCTTCTACGGCGTGCGCACCCGGGACTGGAAGCTCGTCCGCTACTTCGGGGACGGGGAGGCGGGGGCCGCCGAGCTCTACCACCTCGCGGCGGACCCCCACGAGCTGACCAACCTCTCCGGCCGCCCGGAGCACGCCGGCATGGAGCGCCGCCTCGCGGCGCAGGCCGACGCCTGGTGGCGCGGCACCGGAGGGCGCGACCTCGCCTACTACGAGTCGGAGGCCTTCCGCAACAACGAGCACAACGCGACGCCCCGCCGCCCGTGACCGTCCGGCCTCCCAGGGCGCGGATGGTGAACCGGCGGGTGGTCCTCTCCATCTGGCTGCCCTCGGGCTGCATCGCCCTCAGCCGCGGGCTCATGCTGCCCGTGCTGCCCCTCTTCGCCCTCTCCTTCGAGGCCGGCTACGGCCTCGTGGGCCTCGTCCTCGCAGCCGAGGGGCTGGGCAACCTCCTCCTGAACGTGCCCGCGGGCATGGCCACACGCCGCTTCGGGCAGAAGCGCACCATGATGGTGGGGGGCCTGGGCATGGCGGCCATGGCCGCGGCCATGTTCCAGGCCCAGAGTCTCGTGGAGCTGCTCGTCTACCGGCTCCTGGCCGGGGGCTTCATGGCCCTGTGGAACATCGCCCGCCACACCTACATGACCGACGTCGTGCCGGTCGCCCAGCGGGGCCGGATCTACTCGGCCTTCGGGGGGATCGGCCGCATCACCTCCTTCGTGGGCCCGCTCCTCGGCGGCCTTGCGGCGGACGCCATCGGCCTGCGCTGGCCCTTCCTGCTGGTGGCCCTCATGAGGCTGGCGGGAGTGGCCGCGGCGGCCCGGTGGGTCCAGGAGAGGGAGGGTTCGGGGCGCGGCAGGCTCTCGGCGGGAGAGGTCCTGCGGGGCCAGGCGCAGGTTCTCAAGGCCCACTGGAAGGTGCTGGCCAGCGCCGGCTCGGGGCAGCTCTGCGGCCAGACGGTCCGCAGCGCGCGCACGGCGGTGATCCCCCTCTACGCCGCCGAAGTGCTGGGGCTGGAGGCGGGCGCCGTGGGGCTGATGTTGAGCCTGTCGTACGCCCTGGACATGCTCATGTTCGTTCCCGCCGGGCAGATCATGGACCGCCGGGGGCGCAAGTACGCCTACGTGCCCTCCTTCCTGCTGCAGTCGGCGGCCATGGCCGTGATCCCCCTGACCGAGACCTTCTGGACCCTGGCCCTGACCACCATGGCCCTGGGGATCGCCAACGGCCTCGGCTCGGGGACGATGCTGACCCTGGGGGCGGACCTGTCGCCGGAGCGGGGCCGCGGGGAGTTCCTCGGCCTGTGGCGCCTCGTCGGCGACGGCGGCTCGGCGGCCGGCCCCATGGTGGTGGGCGAGGTGGCCGAGGTGGCCGGCCTGCACACGGCGCCCCTGGTGGTCGCCGCGGTGGGCGTCATCGGCGCGGTGCTGCTGGCCACCCTGGTGCCGGAGACCCTGCGGCGGAAGACGGCCTGAGGTGCGGATCATCGACGCCCACAACCACGTCTGGTACCACGGCCTCGGACCGGCGGAGGTGGTGGCGGAGATGGACGCCTTCGGCATCGAGCGCTGCTGGGCCCTGACCTGGTACCTGCCGCCCGACGAGCACGCCCCCGGATGGCAGGGCGGCTTCAGCCCGAGGAACCTGCGCCCCGACGGCACCCACGCCGGCTGTCCCCTGCCCGACGTGATCGAGGCGTGCCGGGCCTTCCCCGACCGCTTCGTGGGCGGCTTCTGCCCTTGTCCGCGGGAGGAATCGGCGCCGGAGCAGCTGCGGCAGGCACACGAGGCCGGGGTCCGGGTCTGCGGCGAGTGGAGCTACCGCATGCTCCTCGACGACCCCCGGGCCTGGGAGGTGTTCCGGACGGCGGGGGAGCTCGGCATGCCGGTGGTGCTGCACCTGGACGTGCCCTTCCTGCCCGACCCGGGCGGCGGGCGGCCCCGGTACCAGCCGCGCTGGCACGGCGGCGGCGCCGGCCCCCTGGAGCGCACCCTGCGGGCCTGCCCGGAGACCACCTTCATCGGCCACGCCCCCGGCTTCTGGCGCTACATCTCCGGCGACGAGGCCACCGAGCCGGCGGTGTACCCCACGGGCCCGGTGCGGCCGGGGGGCGAGCTGATCCGGCTGCTGGACACCTTCGCCAACCTCTGGGCGGACCTGTCGGCCGGCTCCGGCCTGGGCGCGATGCGGCGCGACCCGGCCCACGCGCGCTGGTTCCTGGAGCGCTACCAGGACCGCCTGCTCTTCGGCCGGGACGCGCCGGGCGACGAGCTGCGCTCCTGGCTGCTCGGGATGGACCTGGCGCCGCCGGTGATGCGCAAGCTGTTCTCGGGGAACGCCCTGCGCCTGGTCTCGCCGCCGTAGCCCGGAACCGGTATTCTTGACAGTAGTCCTGCAACGCGGAGAAAGGATCGAAACGATGCCAGTCAATCGAAGGCAGTTCCTGAAGTCCGCCGCCGCCGTCACCGTGGGATTCCACGGGCTGCAGCGCCACGTGGTCTGGGGGGAGGCCCCGGAGGAGGGGATCGCGGCCGGCTACGGCCCCATGTTGCCGGACCCCGGCGGGATCGTCGACCTGCCCGCCGGCTTCACCTACCGGGTGATCTCCCGCACCGGCGACGAGATGACCGACGGCCTGCTGGTGCCGGGGCTGCCCGACGCCATGGCCGCCTTTGCCGGGTCGGAGGGCCGGACCCTGCTGGTCTGCAACCACGAGCTGACCGCGGGGGCCCGCAAGGTCGGCGCCTTCGGGGAGGAGAACGAGCGCATCGGCAAGGTCCCGCGGGATCGGTTCTACGACTGGGGCGGCGGCGACCCGCCCCAGGGTGGGACGACCACCTTCGTGATCGGACCCGGCGGCGAGGTGGAGAGCCACTACCTCAGCCTGGTGGGCACGGTGCGCAACTGCGCCGGCGGCCTCACCCCCTGGGGCAGCTGGATCACCTGCGAGGAGACGACCCAGCGCGCCGACGACCACCACGAGCAGGACCACGGGTACAACTTCGAGGTGCCGGCGGGCCCCGCCACGGGGGTGGTGGAGCCGGTGGCCCTCAAGGCGATGGGCCGCTTCAACCACGAGGCGGTGGCCGTCCATCCGGCCACCGGCATCGTCTACCAGACCGAGGACGCGGGCGACGGCCTGATCTACCGCTATCTGCCCGACGAGCCCGGCCGGATGGCCGCGGGGGGCCGTCTTCAGGCGCTCATGGCCCTCGACCGGCCGAGCCTGAATACGGACAACCACAAGTCGCAGACCGTCTCACCCGGGGACCGTCTGGCCGCGGCTTGGGTGGACATGGAGGACGTCGAGTCCCCCGGCGGCGATCTGCGCAAGCAGGGCTTCGACAAGGGCGCCGCCCTCTTCGCCCGCGGCGAGGGGATGTGGTACGGCCGGGAGGCCATCTACTTCGCCTGCACCAGCGGCGGCAAGAAGAAGAAGGGGCAGGTCTGGCGCTACGAGCCGAGCCCGAAGGAGGGGACGCCCGGGGAGGCGGCCTCGCCCGGCACCCTGGAGCTGTTCATCGAGCCGAACGACGGCGACCTGGTGGAGAACTGCGACAACCTGGTGGTCACCCCCTGGGGCGACCTCATTCTCTGCGAGGACGGCGGCGGCGACAACCACCTGGTGGGGGTCACGCCCGAGGGGGGGATCTACAAGCTCGGCCGCAACGCCTTCAACGGGTCCGAGTTCGCCGGCGCCACGTTCTCGCCCGACGGCAGCATCCTGTACGCGAACATCCAGTCGCCCGGGATCACCCTGGCCATCACCGGGCCCTGGACGGGGTAGCAGGCCTCAGGCGAGCCCCCGGCGCCGCTCGGCGCAGGTCACGGCGTTGCGCAGGAGCATGGCCACCGTCGTCGGGCCGACCCCGCCGAGGCGCGGGGTGATCCACGAGGCGACCTCGCCCACGTCTTCGGCGACGTCCGGGATCAGGCGCTTCCCCTTCCAGGTGATGCCGCCGCTGACCACCACCGCTCCCTCGCGGACCATCTCCCGCGTGACGATGCCCGGGACCCCCGCGGCGGCGATGAGGACCTCCGCCCGCCTGGTGTGGGCGGCCATGTCGCTCACCCCGGTGTGGACCACGGTGACCGCGGCGTTGGCCCCCGGCGCCTTCTGAGAGAGCAGCAGGGCCAGCGGGCGGCCGAGGGTGGGTCCGCGGCCGACGATGACGACCTGCCGCCCCTCGACGGGGATCCCGTAGTGGATCAGCATCTCGCGGATCCCCGCCGGCGTCGCCGGCACGGGCCCCGGCTCCTGAAGCACCAGCCGGCCCAGGCTCTCCGGATGCAGTCCGTCGCCGTCCTTCTCCGGAGCCATGGCGCTCACGGCCGCGGCATAGTCGAAGCCGCCGGGCAGGGGATACTGGATCAGGTAGGCGTCGACGCGGTCATCTTCGTTGTACTCGCGCACGGCTCCGATCAGGTCGTCCGGAGACGCGCTCGAAGGCAGCTCGCGATGGTGCGACTCGATGCCCACCTGCCGCGCCGTCTCGTGCTTCTTGCGCACGTACCCGGCGCTCGGTGCATCCTCTCCCACCAGGATCGTGCCGAGGCCGACGGAGATGCCTCGCTCCTCGAGGCGGGCGACTCTGGAGGCGACCTCGGCGAGGATCCTGGCTGCGACAGGGGCTCCCTCGAGAAGCTGGGCGGGCATGGGATCTCCTCTTTCCGGGCAGACGAGGGTAACGGTCTCTTTGACAATCTAGTGCAAACCCCCGTCATTTGGCAGCATCCCCTTTGTCAGATCGATCCCCTGCCCCTTCGGCGGTCGGCGCGCGCACGAGCACGGAGTCTGCACGGCCGGAGCCGTGGTGTGCGCGTTGCAGCTCATTTTCGGGGACCCTGCCAGAAACCGATCCCGGTCTGGAGGGTCTGCCAATTGACAGGTAGAAGGATGATCCCATGGCCGAGTACATCATGGCATATCACGGCGGCGGCGAGATGCCCGAGGACCCCGAGGCGCACCAGGCGGAGTTCATGGCCTGGATCGCCGGCCTCGGCGACGCCGTGGTCAACCCGGGGACTCCTCTGGGGCCGTCCAGAGTGGTGACCTCCGAGGGAGTGTCGGAGGAGGGGGGCGTGAACCTGATGGGGTTCTCCGTCGTCAAGGCGGACAGCCTGGAGGCCGCGGTTGAGATGGCCAGGTCCTGTCCCTTCCTCGTCATCGCTCCCGTCGAGGTCGCCGAAGCGAAGCAGATGTAGCACCCCCATCCAGAAAACCCGAAGCCAGGAGGTGGCCCATGCGCCGCATTCTGTTCACCCTTCCGATTCTCTGCCTACTCGTCCTTCCCCTCCATGCCGAGGAGGCCCTCCACGGCTCCTGGGAGGGGGGCTTCGTCGACGAGGAGGGCAACGACGTCACCGTCCGTCTGACCTTCGAGCCCGACGGCGTTTTCAGGATGGCCCAGGAGGTCACCCTGGGAGAGGAATTCCAGTCGGTGATCGCTACCACGGAGATCCCCGTGGAGGCCATCACCATAGACGGCACCGGCACCTACGAGGTCGAGGGCGACAAGCTCCGGGTCGACATCCCCGAGCTGGTGATGCTCATCGGCGACCGCCCCTTCCTCGATGTCCTCACCGAGGTCGCCAAGGCCCTGGCCGCCTTTGCCGCCGGCTTCGCCGGCATCTCCGCGGCGGACTACCCGGCCTTCGAGGCGAACTTCGTACAGGAGTTCCTCGGCGAGGTGGAGCAGCAGGACTTCCTCGCCGGGTTCTCCGACGAGGTGACCTGGTCCGTCGACGGCGACACCCTGTCGATCACGGCCGCCACCGAGGACGGAGGCGAGGAGACGATCCAGTACCAGAGGGCCGCCGACGCCGGGACCGCGGTGAGCGAGACGAGCTGGGGAGCCCTGAAGGCGGGCTCGCTCCGGTAGGCTCGGGCTCCTTTCGGGGGGTCGGAAGTACCCATTTGGCCGGTACCGGCCGGATTCGCTCCGGGCCGGTACCGGCTTCTTTTGTGTGACCCTGCTTCAGACCTGGATGGGCGGGCGCTCGGCCCGCGAGGCGGTAGAAGAGCGTCAGGCCCCCTCCGCCGGCCCGCCGATGCGCTCCTCGTATACCTCGAAGGCCCTCACCTGGGTGGCCCGAAGCCGGTCCTCCAACTCGCCGAACCCCGTGCACTCCAGGGCCGCCGCCAGCTTCCGCAGCAAGGCCTCGGGGGCCTCGCGCACCGGGGTCTCCTCGTTCCACGTCAGCCGCACCAGGCCCTGAAGGGCGCGCTGCATGCGCACCGCGCCGGCGAGGAAGCGGGCCTCCTCGTCGTCGAGGAGGCCGGCGCCGGCGAGGGCCTCGAAGCAGGCCGCGGTGCCTCCGGCCAGGACCTCGGGGCGCTCGTGGGCGTGCAGCAGTTGCAGGTACTGGGCGATGAACTCCAGGTCGACCAGACCGCCGCGGGCGTACTTCAGCTCGAAGGGGTCGCCCGGCGGGTACTCGGCGGCGATGCGGTCCCGCATGCCGGCCACGTCCCGCAGCAGCGCCGCCGGATCGCGGGGGCGGGTCAGGACCTGCCGGATCTCCCGGCCCACGGCCCCGGCCGCGGCTTCGTCGCCGCAGAGGACGCGGGCCCGGGTCAGGGACATCTGCTCCCAGGTCCAGGCCGCGCCGGCGTGGTATTCCCGGAAGGCGGCCAGGGTGGTCACCAGGGGGCCGCTCTCGCCCGACGGCCGCAGGCGCATGTCGACCTCGTAGAGCGGGCCCGAGGGCGAGCGGCTCCCGAGGGCGGCGATGAGGCGCCGGGCGGCGCGCCCGTAGAAGCGCCCCACCTCGATGGGGGCGGGACCGGCGGTGGTTTCCCGGTCGTCCGGGAGGTCGGCCACCAGCAGCAGGTCGAGGTCCGACTCGAAGGTCATCTCCACGGCCCCGAGCTTGCCCATGGCCACCACGGCGCAGCCCACGGCGGGCCTTCCGTGATGCGCCTCCAGCGCGGCGAGCACGTCCGCGAAGAGGACCTCGACGACCACCTCGGCCACGTGCGAGAGGGAGGCGGCGGCCTCGTCCACGGTGATCAGGTTCTCCAGGGACTGCACGCCCACCTGGAAGCGCCGGTCCCCGGCCCAGCCCGCCACCTGGCGGACCCGCTCCTGCGGATCCCCCCGGCCCTCCAGGCGCTCCCCCAGCTCGCCGGCCAGCTGCTCCCGCTCCGGGAGGGGCAGGAAGAAGCCGGGCTCGAGGACGGCCCTCAGGAGCCGGGGGTTGCCGCCGAGGGTGTCGGCGATGCGCGGGGCGCTGCCCATCACCATGGCCACCAGACGGAGGAGCCAGGTATGGGCCCGGAGCATGGGAAACAGGGAGATCTCCTCCGGGAGGGCGGCCAGGAACCTGTCCATGCGCGCCAGGGCGCGGTCCGGGTCGGGGGTCCGCCCGAGGGCCTCGATGATCTCGTGGAGGATCTCGCGGAGGATGGCGCGGGAGCGCTCCGGGGCGGTCGAGGCGTGGTGGCCCGCCGCCCACCCCCGGAAGATGTCGACGGCCGTCGGCGCCTTGGCGAAGCCGGCGGCCTCCAGCCGCTCGACGGCGTCGGGGTTCCCGCCCTCCGGCCCGTCCAGGATCACGGCGGTGATGTCCTGCTCGCTCTCGGGGATGTCGAAGCGGGTGCGGTAGAGGTCGTGGACTTCCCGGCAGGCCTTCTCGACCCGGCCCTGCAGCTCCTGCGCGGAGGGCAGGCCCAGGAAGGCGGCCACGTGCTCCAGTCCGTCGGCCGATTCCGGCAGCTTCTGCGTCTGGTCGTCGTTGATCATCTGCAGGCGGTGCTCGATGCGCCGCAGCAGCAGGTAGGACTGGCGCAGGGTGGCCGCCTCCGCCGGCAGGATGTGGTGCTCGCCGTCGAGGACCTCCAGCATGGCCAGCAGCCGGGGGCCCCTCAGGCGGCGGTTGCGGGCCCCGTAGGCGAGCTGGTGCATGTGCACGAAGAACTCGATCTCGCGGATGCCGCCGCGGCCCAGCTTGACGTCGTGGCCCGCGGCGTCCACGGCTCCGTGGCCGTGGAAGTCGTGGATCTGCTGGCTCATGGAGCGGATCTCGTCGACCGAGGCGAAGTCGAGCCCCTCGTCCCAGATGAACGGCGCCAGTTGCTCCAGGAAAGCCTCGCCCGCGGCCAGGTCGCCGGCCACGGGGCGGGCCTTGATGAGGGCCGTGCGCTCCCAGGTGCGGCCGAAGCGGAGGTAGTAGTCGAGGGCGAAGTCCACGGTGATGGCCGGGGGCGTGGAGGAGGGGTCGGGGCGCAGTCGCAGGTCGGTGCGGAAGACGTAACCGTCGCCGGTGCGGGACTGGAGGATGCCCGTCAGGTCGCGCGTGACCCGGGCGAAGCAGTCGCCCGGGCTCTTGCGGCCGGTGTAGCGCACGCGGGACGGGTCGTAGAGGACGATGAGGTCGATGTCGGAGGAGTAGTTCAGCTCGCGGGAGCCGTGCTTGCCCATGGCGAGGACGAAGTACCCCCACCGGCCCTCTTCGGCGGGCGGCTCCAGGTCGCCGCGCCGCGCCCGTCCCAGGAGGAGGTGGGCGACGGCCAGGCGCACGGCGTGGTCGGCCATGTCGGAGAGCAGCTCGGCGCACGCCATGACGCCGCGGAGGCCGAAGCAGTCGTAGACCGCCGCCACGACGGCCACGCGGCTCCGCTGGCGCCGCAGGAACGCCATGAGCCGGTCGCGGTCCATGGCCGGGTCGGCCGCGGCGAGATCGTCGAGCAGCCGCCGGGTGACCGCCTCCGGGGCTTCTTCCACCAGCGACTGGGTGAACTCCAGGTCCCGCAGCAGGAGGCGGCCAAGGTAGGGGCTGTTGCCGCAGAGGAAGGAGAAGAACACCCGGCCCTCGGGGGAATCCAGGGCCGCCGCGAGGGCTTCGCGGCCGGCGCGGGCGGCCGCCTCCCCCAGACGGTCGATCCCGGCCGCGGCCTGGTCCGGCCGGTGGCCCCGCAGATCGGGGAACCCCGGGGTCCCGGCGGCAGCGGCCAGGACGCTCGACGAAGGCGCGCCCATCACCGACCCGGCCGGTGCCTCAGATGGAGTAGTACATGTCGAACTCGACGGGGTGGGGGGCCTGCTCGAAGCGCACCACCTCCTCCTCCTTGAGCTCGATGTAGGCGTCGATCTGGTCCTTGGTGAAGACGTCGCCCCGCGTCAGGAACTCGTGGTCGGCGTCGAGGGCCTCCAGGGCGCCGCGCAGGGAGTGGGCCACCGTGGGAATGTCCTTCAGCTCCTCGGGGGGGAGGGCGTAGAGGTCCTTGTCCATGGGAGGGCCGGGATCGATGCGGTTCTCGATGCCGTCCAGGCCCGCCATGAGCATCGCCGAGAAGGCCAGGTAGGGGTTGGCGGTGGCGTCCGGGAAGCGGATCTCGACGCGCTTGGCCCGGGGCGAGGCCGAGTGGGGAATGCGGCACGAGGCCGACCGGTTCTGGGCGGAATAGGCCAGCAGCACGGGCGCCTCGAAGCCGGGCACCAGGCGCTTGTAGCTGTTGGTGCTGGGATTGGCGAAGGCGTTGATGGCGCGGGCGTGCTTCATGATGCCGGCGATGTAGTGGAGGGCGGTCTCGGAGAGGTCGGCGTATCCGGACCCGGAGAACAGGGTCTCGCCGTCCTTCCACAGCGACTGGTTGGTGTGCATGCCGGAGCCGTTGTCGCCGACCACGGGCTTGGGCATGAAGGTGGCGGACTTGCCGTGTTGTCCGGCCACGTTGAGGACGACGTAGCGGTATACCTGGAGCTTGTCGCCCATGACCGTCAGGGGCGCGAACTCGATGCCCAGCTCGTGCTGGCTGGCGGCGACCTCGTGGTGGTGCTTCTCGACGGGGACGCCGGCGCGGCCCAGGGCCTTGAGCATGTCGGCCCGGATGTCCTGGGCGGAGTCGACCGGCGGCAGGGGGAAGTAGCCGCCCTTGGTGCGCGGCCGGTGCCCCTTGTTGCCGCCCTCGACCTCCCGGCCCCGGTTGTAGGGCCCCTCGGCGTCGTCCAACGCGTAGAAGGTGTGGTCCGCCTCGACGCCGAAGCGGACGTCGTCGAAGAGGAAGAACTCCGGCTCGGGGCCGAAGTAGGCGGTGTCGCCGATGCCGGAGAACTGCAGGTGCGCCTCGGCGTCGCGGGCGGTGCACCGGGGGCAGCGGGAGTAGCGCTCGCCGGTGGTGGGCTCGTGGACGTTGCAGATGAGGTACAGGGTCGGGTCGGACATGAAGGGATCGATGCCCGCGGTGGCCGGGTCCGGGATCAGGGCCATGTCGGACTGGTCGATGCTCTTCCAGCCGTTGATGGAGGAGCCGTCGAACATGACGCCGTCCTCGAAGGCGTCCTCGTCGAAGGCATCGGCGGTCATCGTCACGTGATGCCAGCGCCCGCGGGGGTCGGTGAAGCGGAGGTCCACGAACTCCAGGCTGCCATCGGTGATCATCTTGAGCACGGTGTCGACGTCGGCCATGATCCCTGCCTTGGGTTGGAGAATTGGAGACGACGGGGTGTGAGACATGGCCGAAGGAAACCGGGGACCGTCGCCGTGTCAAAGACCCGGCCCCGCTCGGGGCCGGGGCGGACCCGAGGCTCCGCGGAAGGAGGTCTCCGGGGTTCCCCGGCCCCCGGACCGCCCCTATACTACCCGGCCGAGTGAGGAACACCGGCCGCCACAGCCGCGGGAGCCGCGGTCCCGCCCTCCTACTGCTCGGCTGCAGCCTTCTGGCCCCGGCGCCGGCGCCGGCCGGGGTCTGCGGGCACGCCCTCGACCCGGCCCTGCGCCCGGCGGCGGCGGCGGCATCGCTGCCCTCGAAGGGCCGCCTGCAGGCCGTGGTCATCTTCGCCCGCTTCCAGGACGAGGAAGGGCCCGCCACGGCTCCCTCCTGGGCGAGGGACCTCTTCGACCCGGACCTGCCGGGCAGCCTCTCCCACTTCTTCCACGAGATGTCCAGCGGCCAGTTCCGGCTGGAAGGGGAGGCCCTCCCGAAGGTCTACAACTCCGCGGCTCCCGCCTCGGCCTACCTGGCAGGGGACGCGGGCCTCTTCGGCAACTTCAGCCGCGAGATCCTCGCCGCCGCCGATGCCGACTCCGACGTCGATTTCCGCCGTTTCGACGACGACGGTCCGGACGGCCTCCCGGACTCCGGCGACGACGACGGCTTCGTCGACCTCGTCCTTCTCGTCGTGCAGTCCACCCCGACGGGATTCATCCGCGGAGACGCCAACGGCGTCGCCAGCCTGGGGCTTGCCACCGCCTTCCGTACCTCGGACACGGGCAGGGGCGGTCTCCCCATCCGCGTCCGAGCCGACGGCGACGGCGGCGGGACCCTGCAGCGGGGGCGCAGCTTCGGCGAGGCGGCCGGCATCATCGCCCACGAGATCGGCCACCTCCTCGGCCTGCCCGACCTCTACGATCGGGATGTGAGGCGCTACGATCCGGCGTCGGAGCTGGACCGCCACTCCGGCGGCATCGGCTACTGGGGGCTCATGGGTCACGGCCTCCGGGGATGGAACGACAGCAACCGCGGTCCCACCCCGTTCTGCGCCTGGAGTCTCCGGGAGCTCGGATGGCTGGGCGAGGACAACGAGCGCCTCGTGCGGGTGACCGGCTCCCTGGGCGGGGCGCCCCTGGCCGACGTGAACCGCGGCGGCCGGGTCTACGAGATGCCCGTGGACGACGGCGAGTACCTGCTGGTGGAGCACCGCGCCGCGGAGGGCAGCCACTACGAGCGCGACCTGCCCGCCAGCGGGGTGCTCATCTGGCACGTCCAGGAGGCCGCCGGCAGCAACGATCTGGAGCGGCGCAAGCTCGTCGACCTGGTCTGCGCCGACGGACGCTACACCGACGCCGGCTTTCCCCTCGGCACCCGCCCCTCGGCGTCCCTGGGAGGGGACAACCTCGACTTCTGGTCCCTCGACGCCGAGTACAACAAGGGGCACGCCGGCAACCTGGGCGACGCCACCGACCCCTACGACGGGGTCCGCTTCACCGAGCTGTCGCCGCTCACCAACCCGGCCCTGAACCGGGTGAACGTCAACCGCATCCGGCGGACCGCCGACGGTTTCGCCGCCGACCTGACCCTGGAGGACCCGAGACGGGCGGGGCCGGTCCGCGACCCGGTCTGGCGGGACACGGTGGAGATCGTCGGCGACGTGCGCGTCCTCGCGGGCTCCGAGCTGCACCTGGAGGCCGGCACCGTCGTCCTCGTCGCCCCCGACGGCCTCGGCGCCGGCACCGACCCCGACCGGGGGCAGATCGTGGTCGACGGCGTTCTGACCACCACCGGCCCCGTGCTCTTCGCCTCCGCCGCGGCGCAGCCGGCCCCCGGGGACTGGGGAGGCATCCAGGTCTCGGCCAGCGGCGGCCTGGACCTGCACGAGGTCGTCATCGAGCACGCCACCGACGGCCTGACCATCCAGGGGTCGGGGCGCCACCAGGACCTGTCGAGGGTGGAGATCCGGCACCCGACGGGAACGGGTCTGCGCCTGGAGTCCGTCGACGGCCCGGTCCGCCTCCACGGCGTCGAGGTGACCGGCGCCGGCGGAGCGGGGATCCACCTCCGCGGCGGCGCCCCCGTCGAGGCCGACGACCTCGACCTGCGCCACTGCGGACAGGGACTCGTCTGCGAGGGCGGCTTCCTCTTCCTGTCCGGTTCGAACCTGCGGCAGAACGGCCCCGGTTCGGAAGGCCCCGACCTGGTGATGGGGGACGGCGCCCGCGGCACCATCAACGGCAACCGCTTCTCCGGGTCCGGGCTGGGTCTGCACCTGCGCCGCACCGAGGCCCTGCTGCTGGAGGGCAACGACCTGGCCGGCTACCGGCTGGCCCTCCGGTCCACCCACGCGGCGGCCCGGATCCTGCGCAACCGCTTCGTCCAGGTCGACACGGTGGTCCTGGCCGAGGGCTTTCCGGTGCCCCTCCGCCTGCAGCTCAACACCGTGGTCGAGGCCGGGGTCCTGGTGGTCAACACCACCCCCCACCGCATCGACGCGCGGCGCAACTGGTGGGGAACGGCCGAGGCCGGGGAGATCGAGTCCCGCATGGCGGGGCCGGTGGACTGGACCCCCTTCCTCAACTCCGACCCGCGCCAGCCGGTCGGATTCGAGCTGGGCCAGAACTACCCGAACCCCTTCGTCGAGAGCACGGTGATCGAGTTCAGCGTGCCCCCGCTGCCGGCCTCCCTCGGCGGCAGCGGCCCCATGACCCTGGAGGTGCGCACCCTCCTCGGCGGCCTCGTGCGGCGCCTGCTGGACCAGGAGGCGGCGCCGGGGGTGTTCCAGATCGAGTGGGACGGCCGCGACGAGCGCGGCCTGCGGGCGGCCAGCGGCTACTACTACTGCGAGCTCTTCGTCGGCGGCCTCTACCTGCGCCGGCGGATGCTCCTGCTGCGATAGGGACCGGAGAAACCGTGAACCGAAAGCGCTTCGAGGCGCTGGTGGAGGCCGCCCTGACCCGGATCCCCGAGTCCTTCCGGGAGGCGATGGACAACCTCGCCGTCATCGTCGAGGACTGGCCCGACCGGGAGCTGATGGACGAGATGTACGGCGACCCGGAGACCTACGTCTACGGCCTGTTCACCGGCACGCCGCTGCCCGACCGCCGGGTGGAGGACTCGGGCGACCTGCCCGCCGTCATCCGCATCTACCAGAGCGCCCTGGAGTACGACTTCCCCGACCGCGCCGACCTGGAGGAGGAGCTGGAGATCACCCTCGTCCACGAGATCGCCCACTACATGGGCTTCGACGAGGAGGAGCTGGAGGCCCTGGGATACGCCTGAGCAGAAGGCGAGGGACCTCAGCCGGGCAGGGCCGCCTCGAAGGCCTCGACGATGCGGTCCGCCTCGCTCGGCCCGAGGACCAGCGGCGGCGACATGGTCAGGACGCTGTTGGGTCCCCGCACGGCGTGGCTCATCTGGCCCACGAGCACGCCCTGGTCCCGCAGGGCCCCCTTGACCGCCGCCGTGCGCTCCGCGTCGAGCAGGGCGCCGCTCTCGTCGACCAGCTCCACGGCGAGCATCAGGCCGAGGCCGCGGACCTCGCCGACCACCGGCGAGGAGAGCCTCTTCAGTCCCTCGAGCAGGTGCGCCCCGACCTCGGCCGCTCTCTCCCACAGCCGTTCGCCGGTGAGGATGTCGATGTTGGCCAGGGCCGCGGCGCAGCAGGCCGGGTGGCCCCCGTAGGTGCAGACCTGGGCGAACTCGCGGCCGTCGCCGGGCTCGCCGCGGAAGGCGTCGAAGATCTCCTCGGTCACCACGGTCGCCCCCAGGGGCAGGTAGCCGGAGGTGATGCCCTTGGCCAGCACCATGATGTCGGGGACCACCCCCCAGTGCTCGCAGGCGAAGAGCCGCCCCGTGCGCCCCCAGCCCGTGATCACCTCGTCGGTGATGAGCAGCACGTCGTAGCGGTCGCAGATCTCGCGCAGTCGGGGCAGATAGTCGTCGGGCGGCACGATGACGCCGCCGCCGCCGATGACCGGCTCGACGACCACGGCGGCCACCGTCTCCGGCCCCTCGCGGCGGATGAGCTCGTCGAACTCGTCGACGCAGGCGATGCCGCACTCCGGGTAGCGCAGGTTCAGGGGGCAGCGGTAGCAGTAGGGCGGGTCGACGTGGAGGAAGCCGGGCACCAGGGGCTCGTAGGGCTGCCGGCGGCCGACCTGCCCGGTGGCCGACAGGGCCCCCAGGGTGAAGCCGTGGTAGCCCTGGTAGCGGGCCAGGATCTTGTAGCGGTTCTGCCCGGGGTGGCGCTGCCGCTGGCACTGGCGGGCGATCTTGAAGGCGGTCTCGTTGGCCTCGGAGCCGCTGTTGGTGTAGAAGGTGCGGGACAGCCCTCCGGGCAGAAGCTCGGCGAGCCGGGCCGCCAGCCGCGCCGCCGGCTCGTTGATCTGCGAGTGCGGGTAGAAGGGCAGGCGCTGCAGCTGCTCGAAGGCGGCCTCGGAGATCTCGCGTCGGCCGTACCCGACGTTGACGTTCCACAACCCGCCGCCGGCGTCGAGGAAGGCGCGCCCCTCGGCGTCGTAGAGGGTGCTGCCCTCGCCGCGCTCGAAGACGAGGAGCGGGTTGTCGGAGCCGCGCGGCCCGTGCTGAAAGAGGGGATGCCAGCAGTGGTCTCCGTCGAGTTGCCTGAGCTCCGTGGCGTCGAGTGTCGTCATGGGATCTCCGTGCGCCGGCCGCGCCGGCGGGTGAGGGATGGCCGGATCATCGTCCGGGGGCGTCGACTCCGTCGCCCGGGGCGGCGGCCGCCGGGGTCCCTGCTTCGGCCCGTTCGTACGCCGGCGGCACGGGACCGCCGGCCACCAGGCTCTCCTTCAGCACCCGGGCGTGGGTGCAGGCGCCGCGGTAGTGGAAGCCGCGGCAGTCGCAGGTGACGTCGGCGCCGATCACCTCGAGGGTGTAGCGGACCCCCGGGTCGCGGGAGCTGGCGATGCGGTAGACCCGCTCCCGGGGGCCGGCCAGGACCGCCGCCAGGGCCTGGATCGCCCCCTCCGAGACCGGCACCAGGGCGGCCTTCGTCTCCGGGCCGAGGCGCTCCCCCTGGTCCCGGATGTACTCCTCGCCGGCGTCCCTCAGCACCCGGGCCATGTGCTCGCGGCCGTGCTCGCCGGCGCGCAGGCTCTCGGCGCTCACGTCCAGCTTCCTCAGCATGCGCTGCAGCTCGCTCATCACGTCGGCGTCGAGGTCGCCGAGGGAGCGGCCCTCGACCAGCTCGTCGACGATGCGCGCCTTGTTCTCCAGCACGGTGCGCACGAACTCCTCGATCGTGCCCCGGGCGACCATGTAGGTGACGTTCACCGTGCCCGCCTGGCCGATGCGGTGGGCGCGGTCCTCGGCCTGCCAGTGGTTGGCGGGGACCCAGTCGAGGTCGTTGAAGACGACCTGGCGCGCCGCCGTCAGGTTGACGCCGGTGCCGCCGGCGTGGATCTGGCCCACGTAGACGCGCACCGACTCGTCCTCCTGGAAGCGGTCGATCTGCTCCTGGCGCTGGCTGACCGGGGTCTTGCCGGTGACCGCCACCGCCTGGTCCCCGAAGTGGCGCATGAAGCGGCGGCCGGGGTTGGTGAAGCCGGTGAAGACGAGGACCTTCTCGCCCTGGTCGACGGCGCCCTGCACGTACTCCAGGGTGTGGCGGCTCTTGGCGATGGCCATGTGCTTGCGGGCCGAGGCGAGCATGCCGATCCCCATGCGCCGGCCCCGGGTGTCGCGTCGGGGCGCTTCCCCATTGTCGCCGAGGAAGGCCCGCACGGCCTCGTCGAGGGCCTCCCGCGCGCGCTCGGGGATGTCGACGTCGATCCAGGAACGCACCTTGGGGGGCAGGTCGAGGACCTCGTCCTTGTTGCGCCGCAGCATGATGCCGTGGAGCTGCACGGCCAGCTCCTCGATGTTGCTGGCGCCGGAGGTGATCCAGTGGCCGTAGTCGTTCTTCTCGGCGGCGCAGTAGCGCCTGGCGAAGCCGAGGAACGAGCGGCCCAGGGAGTGGTCGACGAGCTGCAGCAGCGGGAACAGGTCCCGAGGGCGGTTGGTCAGGGGCGTGCCGGTGAGGGCGTGGACCATCGGGTCGCCGGCGGTCCGGTCGACGAGCCGCGTCGACAGCTTCGAGCGCTGGGAGGTGTGGTTCTTCAGGTAGTGGGCCTCGTCGAAGACCAGCCCCCGCCAGTCGTGGCGCAGCAGATCGTCGAAGGTCCGCTTGAGGATGTCGTAGTTGATGATCACCCAGCCGCCGAAACCGGGCTCCGGCACCGGGGCCGGCCCGGCGACGTGGGTCTCCGCGTCCGGCAGGACGAGCCGGATCTCCCGCTCCCAGTTGCGCTTGACCGAGGCCGGACAGACCACCAGCCAGGGACCCTTCGGCTCGGCGTGGACCAGGGCGAGGACGGACTGGCGGGTCTTGCCCAGGCCCATGTCGTCGGCCAGGATCGACCGCCGGCGGCCGAGGAGGAAGGCGAGCCCCTCCACCTGGTGCGGGTAGAGGCCGTCGGCCAGGCGCTCGGCCTCCTCCCGTGCGGGGATGCCCGGTGCCGCGCTCACGGACGGCTCCGCCGGACCCGCACGTCGTCCCCGACGCCGACCACGATCCGGTCGATCCCGCCGTTGGCGAGGGCGATCTCCAGCTCCAGGGGCTCGTCCACGTCGGCGCCGCCGCCCCCGTCGAGGCGGCGCACGCCGCGCACGGCCGGGGTGCCGTCGCAGGGCTCGAGGACGCCGGCGAAGACCGAGGTCAGGGGCGCCTCTTCGGCTCGGTTCCGCTGTACCAGGCGGGGGAGCCAGCGCTCGTCCCGGTCGCCGTAGTGGCCGATGAGGGCGAAGCCCTCGCAGGTGCCCGCCGCCGGCCCGCGGCTCACGTCGGTGTAGCGCAGGCGCAGGTCGGAGCCGGGGGAGGCCAGGCCGTTCACGTCCTCGACCCGCCACTCCGCGGTCCAGCCCTCGGACGGGCCCGGGTCGAGGCGGAAGTTCCGCATCAGGGTGCCGTGGCCGTACTCCTCCGCCGGCCGGGTCCGCAGGCCGTCGGTGGTCAGGCTCCCGAAGGCGGCGTGGAGGAAGCGGGCGTGGTCGGCGCCGGCGCGCACGCGGTGCACGTCCACGAGGTAGGCGTCCTCGTCGCCGGTGTTCACCAGGACCAGGGTGCGCTCGAAGCGGCCGCCGTCGACCATGCCGGGCGAGGAGGCGCAGATCCCCCGGACCTCCTCCCCGTCGAGCCACCAGAGGGTGTCGCTGGCCGCCGTCGCCTGGTCGAGGCCGTCGACGCTGACGGTGTTGTGGCTCGCCGTGCGGCGGTACCACTCGGCATGGGGCGAGTCCCAGCCGCCGTAGTTCACGGGGGGATAGCCGAGGTCGACCATGAGATCGACGCCGCGGTAGTAGAGGCTGAGGTTCAGGCCGTCGGCGTGGCCGTGGGCGCCGCGCCCCCTCACCGACGGGTTCGGGGCGCCGTAGATGCTGTCCGGGGCGCCGGAGTCGGTGTCGAGCCAGACCGTGGGCGCCCGGCGGTCGTCCCCCGAGCGCAGGACCGCCAGCCCCCAGTGGGGCCGGTTGAAGGAGCCGACGGCGGGCCGGGGCCCGTAGTCCTCGAGGACCTGCTTCACGGCGCGGCGGAACCCGGCCGGGTCCGGGTGTCCCGGGTCGTGGGGGAGGCCCTCCACGGTGCCGCCGTTGGCGTGGTGCAGGACCTGGCAGAAGGCGGCGTCGCCGGTGGCCTCGTAGAGCTGCTGGAAGAAGGTGAAGGCCGAGGGCGCCAGGGGATCGCCGCCGCCCCGGTCGAAGTGGGCGCCGGCGTAGACGGGGTGGCTGCCTCCGGCGGCGCCGCTGTCGCCGATGTTGGGGTAGAACCGCTGCCCCACCCAGGCGTCGACGTGGAACCGCCAGTGGCTGCCCAGGGACGGGTGGCGCTCGAGCAGGCGCGGCAGGAAGTCCTCGTCGGCGCGGGCGAAGAGCGACAGGCACCGGGCCAGCGTCCGCGGCGAGATCGCGGCGTACCCGGCCATCCCCTTCTCGCCGGTGAGGCCGTCGACGCGGGTGGCCTTCTCGATCACCTCGTCGAGCAGTTCGTAGACCTCCGCCAGGCCTTCGCGCCCCTCCAGGACCGTGCGGATCAGGATGTTGGCCACGTCGGTGGTGGGGAAGTTCGACTGGATCCTGGGCGTGTTCAGAAGGGTGTCGCGCAGGATGCGGGACTCGATGTGGGCGCAGATCCCGGCGCCCGATTCCTTCGCGGAGGGGACCTGCCAGCGCCCGGCCTTCTCCCTCACGAAGGCCAGGAGCTCCGCGTCCTCGAGCAGCGCCGGCCGCACCTGGTCGTAGGCCAGGACCAGCCGCTCCACCTCCTCGCAGGCGTCGTGCCAGGTCGACACGTAGCCGCGGTCGGCCCTCCTCTCGTAGAGGACGGCCTGCTCGCCGAAGTCGAAGCCCGGGTAGACATCGGCGACGCGGTCGAGGAGCACGCCGGCCTTGCGCGCGTACCCCGGATCGCCGGTGGCCGCGTACGCCGCCGCCAGCCGCTCGACGCCGTCGACGATGAGCCCCTTCCACTGCCCGTAGATCAGCCAGGTGCCGACGAAGCGCCAGCGGCCGCCGTCGCCGGGAACCCCGCCGCCGTCGTCGACGCCGAAGTCGCGCCGCGGGTCAGCGGGGTCCGGGTGCTCGGTGTTGAACAGCAGTCCGCGGTCGGCGCGGTCCGGGTCGAAGAGGCCGGCCCCGTCCAGGCCGGACTCGTGGAAGGCGGAGAAGTCGTTCTTCGGGAAGCGCTCTCCGCAGTGGGGGCAGCGCAGCTTCCAGGGCTCGGCGAAGGGGTCGATCTCCCAGGCGTACATGTTCACCGGCCGGCGGCAGGCCGGGCAGTCGCCGTCGGACCAGACCATCCACGAGCGCGTGATGCGCGGGCCGAAGACCAGGGACCACAGGTCGTCGAGGGAGTACCGTCGCCAGGGCTCCGCCCGAGCCTCGGCGCGGGTCCGGACACCGTCGTCGGCGCGGAAGCGGTCGAGCAGCTGGGGCGGGTGGAGCACGGAGCCTCCGGGGACCAGGTGCACCGGTTGCGGGAGAGGACGGCGCATCAGGATAGCGGCGGCCCCGGCCGTGGGCAACGCCGTCAAGTGCGGAGGTAGATCCGGTCCCCCGCCTGGACCAGGTGGCCGAGTCCGACCACCTGGCCCGGCCGGTCGGCGGAGCGGCCCCAGAGCCGCGCCTCCTTCGGCGGGCGGCCGTGGCGGCGTCGGGCGATGGCACCGACCTCGCTGGCCAGGGGCACGAGCAGCTCCTCGGCGTCGGCCTCCGGCCTGGGGCGGTCGAGCAGCGACACGGTCACCAGGCCGAGAGCCGCCCGCAGGGCTTCTACCGCCGCGGTCCGCGCCGCGGCCGGGTCCGGACCGACGGCGACCACGGGGAACCCGGGCGGCAGCTCCCGGAGGCGGGCGGCGGCGCTCTCGGCGCCCGGTTCCCGCGACCGCGTTCCCAGCAGCACCGCCGGGGTCAGGCTTTCCCCCGCGGCCTGGGCCGCCAGTTCGTCCTCGGCGAAGGCGCCGCGCACGGTGACCTCGGCATGCTCCCGTCCGGCCTGCCGCAGGATCCGGCGCGCGGCGGCTTCCTCGGAACGGGACAGGTCCAGGCCCCGGAACCTCACCCCTTCCTTGGCCTTGGCGCGATAGAGGGTCGTCACCGGCCCCGGCACGGGGCGTACCCCCACCTCCACCAGCTGGGAGAGCAGGACCTCCACCTGGGCCTCGACGGATCCGGTCAGGTCGATGACCAGGGCGAGGGCGTCCATCCGGGACAACAGGTGCAGGAAGGGCCGGCCGCCGCCCTCGCCCCGGGCCAGGCCCGGCACCAAGGGGGGCGTGTCCACGAGTTGGAGAGCCCCTCCCGGGCAGGACAGCATCCCGGGGACCGGATGCTGCGTGGCGAAGGGGTAACCGGCCACGACCGTGGCCGCACCCGTCCAGGCCTGGACGAGGGTTGACTTGCCCGTGTTCGGAGAGCCGCAGACGGCGATCTGCGCATCGCCCTGGCGCCTGACGTGGAAGGGGTCCTCGTGCCCGGCGCGGGAGCGGACGCTGGCGTGGCCCTGCAGACGGGCCACCCGCCGGCGGAGGCGGTCGCGCAGCTCCTTGTAGGGCCCCTTCCACTCCTCGTGCAGCTCATCCAGATGGGACTGCAGCAGCCGGAGCTGCTCGTCCTCGGCGCGGCCCTGGAGTTGCTTCTGGATGCGGGCCCAGAGGTCCCGGGCAGGCATGGGCATGCCACCGAGATAGGGTACCCGCCGATACCGAGGCAAGACGCCCGGATCGCCGGCGCCGTCCGGCGCCTCCGCTTCAGCTGATGTGGGCGAGGGCCTCGGCCAGGGAGAGCCGGCGGTAGGACTGGGTGATGGCGCCGGGTCCGTCCTCCCCGGCCGGCTCGCCGCCGCCGTTCCCGCCCTCGAGGCTGGAGCGGACGCTCTCCATCCACCCGGCCACCGGGTCCCGCGGACAGGAGACGGTCAGGTCCGGATCGTCGACGGAGCCGCCGGGCCCGTAGAGGTAGCACTCGCGCACCAGCCGCCGCAGGGCCGCCTCCTGCTGCGGCTGCAGCTCAAGCTCGCGGGTCCCGCCCGCGGGCACGAGGAGCACGTCGACGGCACGGTCGGTCACGGCGTCGACGCAGTCGCCCGGCCCGGGGCCGACGCTCACGTTCTTGTGGTTCGGCCAGATGTCGAGCATCGAGTAGTTGGCGGTCTCGGAGGCGCGCTGGAGGGTGAAGAAGTCGGGGTAGGCGAAGAACTCCCCGCCCTCCGCGCGGTAGTCGTCGTAGAAGGCGGTCACGTGGGCCATCACCAGGGCCGCGGCGCCGAGGCCGTCCAGCGGCGACGGGCAGACCACCCCGAGGCGCCGGGTGCGCGAGAAGCCCTCGAAGAACTCGGCGTGCGGGACGGGGACCCCCTCGAGGGTCAGGGCGAAGTCGGTGCCGCGGAGGGTGGAGGAGTGCATGGAGATCTCCGTCGATTCAGTCGTAGTTGCTCGGCCGGTGGTCGCCCATCAGGCGGCGCTGGCGCGGCGTCGCCTGCTCGAGGATGGCCGGGTCGAAGCGGAAGCGGTTCAGGTAGGGCGGGTACTTCTGGGTGATCATGCGCCGGGCGTAGTGCACTTGCAGCAGGTAGCGGACGCGGTCGCTGCGGTTGGCCGTGCCCCGGTGCCAGACCTCGGAGCGGAAGACGACCACGTCGCCGGCCCGGCACAGGATGCTGTGCTCACCTGTCCCGCGCCAGGTCCGGTCGCCGTCGGGCGGGCGGCCGGCGCGGTGGCTGCCCGGCACGAAGACCGTCGGACCCAGCTCCTCGGTCAGGTCGTCGAGGTAGAAGTGGGCTGTCGTGATGAAGACGGGGATCTGCACGCGGGGATCGTCCATGACGTCCTCGGGCAGAGTGAGGGGCTGCCAGTCGGCGTGCAGGCCCTGGTCGGGACGGCCGGGACCGGTGAGCCAGGCGGTCATGCCGATGACGTGGCAGTCGCCCCCGTGGAGGGCCTCGGCGAGTTCGATCACCTCGGGGAAGTCGAGGCAGGAGAGGAAGAGGAGGTCCCGGTTGAAGGCGTTGTTGATGACCTTGTGGTAGAAGGGGTGCCCGGGCGGCTCCTCGAGGCGGTCGAAGCTCTCGGCCAGCGGCTCGGCGCGGTCCATGGCCTCGCGCAGGGCGGTGATCCGGTCGGCGTCGAGCAGGGCCGGCAGGTAGGCGAACCCCTGCTCGCGGACGGCGCGCTCGCGGCCGGCCAGGTCGGGAGCGGCCTCGAGCCGCAGGGCGGGCAGGGGGGCGGTCATCAGCGGCACGGGGCGGCGCGTTGCACGGACCGCCCTTCTGCTGCGGTCGCAGCCCGGGCGCTGGCCAGGTCGGGCGTGGCTTCGAGCCGCAGGGCGGGGAGGGGGGCGGTCATCGGCGCGGCGGAGCGGCGCGTTGCAGGCACCACGCTGTCCGAGGTCGCAGCCCGGCCGCCGGCGGCCCGGTCGCGAGCGGCCTCGGGTCCCAAGGCGGGTCGGGTGGGCGTCATCGGCGGGCTGGAGCGAGGGGGCGCGCGGACCTCGGCGCTCCGGAGGACCGGGTCCGGCGACCTCGGGAGGAGGCGCTGTCCAGCCCCACGGCTTCGCCCACGTGGGCCAGGCCGTCGGCCTCCAGAAGGCGCACCAGGCCGCGGTTGATGCGCCGCACCAGGCCGGGGCCGTGGTAGACCAGGCCCGTGTAGAGCTGCAGCAGCGACGCCCCGAGGCGGATCTTGCGCCAGGCGTCCCCGGCCGAGGCGATGCCCCCCGATCCGATGATGCGGTGCCGGCGGCGGTCGATGCGGCCGTACCACGCCCGGACCGTCTCGTCGAGGAGCCCCCGCGCCGGGGGGCCGCACAGGGTGCCGGGCAGGGGGTCCACCACCGCCGCGGGCGTGCGCAGGGCGTACTCCTTGCCGGGCGGCAGGTTGAAGACGAAGCCGGCCACCCGGGGGAAGGGGTCGACGGCCTCGAGGAAGGCCTCGATGAAGGGCGGGTCGGTGCGGGCCGTGATCTTGAGGAAGACCGGGGGCAGACCGTCGACGGCGGCCAGCTCCGCCAGCAGGGCGGCCACGGCCGCGGGGTCGTCGAAGGGGCTGGCGCCGGCGGTGGTGTTCGGACAGTTGAGGTTGAGGGTGAGGTAGTCGGCGGTCCCGGCGAAGGCGCGGGCGGCCTCGGCCAGCTCGGCGATCACCTCGTCGGCCGGGGCCGGCCGGCCGCTGTTGGTCTCCACCAGGTTCACCCCCAGGGGCACCGGCACGGGCCTCGCCGAGACCCTCCGGGCGACGGCGTCGGCGCCGTCGTTGGGTACTCCGTAGTTGACGACGATCGCCTCGTCGGCCGGCAGACGGAAGAGGCGCGGGCGGGGGTTGCCCCGCGACGGACGGGCCGAGACCGAGCCGATCTCCACGTGGCCCGGACCCAGGCAGGAGAGGGCCTGCACGGCGCGGCCGTTCTTGTCGAGACCGGCCGCCAGGCCCAGGGGGTTCGGGAACCGCAGGCCGGCGACCTCGGTGGCCAGTCTCTCGTCCTCGAAGCCGTAGATCGACCGCAGCGCGGCCCGTCCGAGGGCGACGGCGCCGACGGCGGAAGCCGCGGCCAGGGCCGCCCCGTGGGCCCTCTCGGCGTCGAAGCGGAAGAGGAGCGGACGCAGGAGGTGGTAGGGGGTCATGACCTCGGCAAAGGTGCGAAGCCCGGCTGGGACTCACAAGCCGCCCGCGGCAGGGCGGCCTATACTATCGACGCGAAAGGAGAGGCCATGAAACCGAGGGTCCTGCTGGCGACGATCTTCCGCAACGAGGCCTTCGCCTCCGAACACAGGCGCGCCGGCCTGGCGAAGCTGGCGGAGATCGCCGACCTCGTCGACTACGACTCCGAGCTCATCGGCGACATGGCCGGCAGGGTCGTCGCCGTCATCGCCAACTCCAACCTCGTGCACCGCGAGTTCTACGAGCGCGGCGCCGACCTCCGCCTCATCGCCCGCTGGGGGGTCGGCTACGACAAGGTCCAGATCGACGTGGCCACCGAGCTCGGCGTGCCGGTGACGATCACCCCCGTCCACATGGACACCGTCGCCGAGTACACCATCGCCCAGTGGATGGCGACGCTCAAGCGGACCTACACCCTCAACCGCATGTCCCACGCCGGCGACTTCACCCTCATCCCCACCTATGAGGCCCGGGGCTCCACCCTCGGACTCTACGGCTTCGGCCGCATCGGCCAGGAGGTGGCCCTGCGCGCCCGGCCCCTCCTGGGGGACTCGGGCCGTCTGCTGGTCCACGACGTGCGCCCCGACATCGGCGAGGTCGCCGCCCTCCACGGCGCCGAGGCCGTGGACGATCCCATGCGCCTCTTCGAGGAGAGCGACACGGTGAGCCTCCACGTCTCCGGGGACGACACCATCGTCCGCTACGAGCAGCTGAAGGCGATGCGCCCCCACGCGTCTCTGATCAACCCGTCACGTGGAAACCTCGTCTGCGACGACGACGCCCTGCGGGCCGTGGAGGAGGGGTGTCTGACCTACTATGTCGTCGACGATCCGGTGAACGACACCCGCGTCGTGCACAAGGACCACCCGCGGATCATCTGCACCAACCACAACGGCGGCATCACCGTCGAGTCGGTGCGCCGGCTGGACAACCGGACCTTCGAGCAGGTCACCGACGTCATCCACGGCCGCGAGCCGGAGGACGTGCTGCGGCCGGAGGTCCTCGACCACCCCCGGGTGAAGGCCTGGCTGACCCGCCGCCGCTGACGGTCGCTCTCGGGCGGGGGGCATGTGGGGGGTTCGAGCCGCTGCGGGCTGGCTCACCGCCGCTGACGGACCCGCCTTCTCCTCAGACCATGTAGGTCCCCTCGGCGTCGAGGCGCGCCCGGGCCTGGCGGTACTCCTCGCTGCCGTCGTCCTCCCAGTACTCGAAGCCGATGCCGGGCAGGGCGCCCTCCTCGAAACCGGTGAGCCTCTGCACTCCCGGCGATCCCTTGGTGTACAGCGTCCTGCCGCCCGGCAGGCGCAGGATGCCGATGTACTCCACCCGCTGCAGGCGGTCGCCCCGGGCGAACTCGGCGATGGCGTCGTCGTCCACCTCCAGGCCGAGGCCGGGCGCCTCGGGGACGCGGGAGAAGCCCTCGTCCACGGCCACGGGCGTGGCGATGTCGCGCTCGTACTGGTCGTCCAGGGTGATGACGTGGGCCGTGGCCGTGGGCAGCACCGCGGCCTGGTGGAGGGTGAGGGCCTTCATCAGCGCCCCCCCGGACTGCTGGATCAGGGTCTGCACGTTGGCCCGGCCGTAGGCGAAGCCGTCCTGCAGGGTGCGGCCGATGGCGCCGCCGGTCATGTAGATGTCGGCGGCCCCGGCCATGACCTCCTGGATGCCGCCGAGCTGGGGCACGTGCATGATCAGGGGGATCTTCGACTTGGCCCGCAGTCTCGCCCAGCCGTCGACGTCCTGCCAGGGGAGGGGGTCCTCGATGAAGCCGACGATGTGGGAGTGGTCGCGCTCCATCTCGGCCAGGATCGGCAGCACCACGCCGGGGCTGCGGTTGTGGTTGAAGTCCCAGTGCAGCTTGAAGCCCGCCGGCGCCGCGTCGGCGGCGGCCCGGGTCTGCTCGATCACGTCGTAGCGGGGGTTGGAATGCATCTTGAAGACGCGGTAGCCCTGCTCGGCCGAGCGCCGGACCTCGCCTGCGAAGACCTCGGGGGAACAGGGCCGCGTCCAGGCGGCGCAGGGCACGGCGTCGCGCAGCTTCTGCCCCATCAGCTTGTAGGCGGGGACCTCCAGGTACTTTCCCATCACGTCGTAGAGGGCCATGCCGAGGGCGAGGTTGAGGTCGTTGTGGAGGAAGTCGAAGGGGCTGCGCCCGATGAGCCGGTCGACCACCCCGGCGTCGATTGTCGGATGGTCTTCGTAGTCCCCGTACCCGGTCAGGCCGTTGTCGGTGTGGATCTTGACCACCACGTGGTCGTCGATGCCCCCCATGCGCACCCGGCCGGTGGCGTCGCCGTAGCGGGCGGCCAGGGGCATGACGGCGGGGATGACCTCGATCTCCGTGATCTTCATCGGTTCGTCCTCGGTTGCGGGTTCGTGTGGATTGCTTCACCTAAGCGCACCGGGCCGGGCCTTGACAACCTCCGGGTCCGGCGGCCTTCCTCTCCGGAGCGAGGGGGGCAAGGATGATCGAGGTCCAGGACGTGTGGAAGCGCTACGGCGGCACCGAGGCCCTGCGCGGCGTGAGCCTGCGCTTCCGGGACGGGTGTGTCACCGGACTCCTCGGCCAGAACGGCAGCGGCAAGAGCACCCTGCTGCGCATCGTCGCCGGGATCACGCGGCCCGGCCGCGGCCGGGTGCTCGTCTTCGGCGAGGAGGTGGGCCTCGCCACGCGCCGGGACACCGCCTACCTGCCCGAGATCGACGCCTGCTACGAGTGGATGCGCGTCGGCGAGCAGCTCGACTACCTGCGCGCCTTCCACGAGGACTGGAACCCGGCCCGCGAGCGCGAGTTGCTGGCGCGCATGAAGCTGGACCGCGGCGCCCGCGTGGGCGGGCTGTCCCACGGCCAGCGGGCGCGCCTGAAGATCGTCGCCGCCTTCTCCCGGCGGAGCCGGCTGGTGGTCATGGACGAACCCTTCAACGGCATCGATCCACCCTCGCGGCGGCTGATCCTGCGCAGCCTCACGGAAGAGCTGCGCGCCGGGGGGCAGACGGTCCTGCTCTCGACGCACCTCGTGGACGAGGTGGAGGAGCTGGTGGAGGACGTCGTCTACCTGCACGACGGCGAGGTCGCCCTGGCCGGCGCCGCCGCCGAGTTGCGCCAGGACCGGGGGGGATCCCTGACCGACATCTTCGAGGAGATCGTGGCGTGAGCCCCCTGGCGGCGCTGTATGTGAAGGAACTGAAGGAGCTGCGGCTGGTAGCCGCCTTCGCCCTGGCCTCGACCGCCGGCATCGGACTCTACGCGGTCGCCGTGGGGCCCTCGGCGACGATGGCGCTGGCGCTCCTGGCGCTGGCGCTGCTCATCGGGGCGACCGCCCTCATTCTGCCGGCCCTGCTCGTGAAGTCGGTGACGCGCGAGTGGCGCATGGGCACCCACTACCAGCTGCTGTCGCTGCCCGTGGGGCGCGCCTGGCCGCTGCTGGCCAAGGTGGCCGCCCACGTCAGTCTGGGGGTGGCCCTCTTCCTGGTGAGCGGCCTGGCTCTGCCCGGGATCCACGAGCTGCTCCTCGGCTCCACCTACCTGGACCCCATGCCGGCCATCGACCCCGCTGCCGTCTGGGTGACGGCGGCGGCCCTCTACTTCGGCCTGCTGGTGTTCGTCTCCAGCCTCGCCTGCGTCGCCGCCGTGGTCCGGCTCCTGGCGCCGCGCTTCAAGGGGCTGGCGTCGGCCGCCGTGGTCCTGTCCGGGACCTGGTTCCACTCCCAGGCCAAGGCCCTCGTGCTGCCCGGCTCGGGGATTACCGAGATCGTGAGATGGGACCCGCTCACGGGGCTGGGCTTCGAATACGGCGAGATGATCGCCTCCCTGGCCGTGACCTGCGCCGTGGGGCTCGCCTACACGGCCTTCGGCGCCTGGCTCTTCGCGCGCTCGGCAGAGGTCTAGCGCCGCTCATCCCCTCGCAGGAGCCGGCCGCCGAAGGCGACGCGGCCGGCCCCCGCGGGCGAGAACACCACGTGCACGTGCTCGGCGGGGCGACCGCAGACCTCGGCGATCGCCGCCGTCAGGGCGGCCGCCTGTCGACCCAGGGCCGCCTCGTCGGGCAGCCGGGCATGCAGGACCTGCACGAACACCGGCCGCACGCCGGGAGGCGGCCCCCCGCCGCTCTCGGCGTAGGACGCGTTCCCCAACCGGCGCAGGCGCACCCACGTCTGCCCTGCGGGTGCGTCCAGCGCACCGCCGGCCGCTTCGGCCAGCCGCGGGGCCAGGGTCGGGCTCAGCTCGTCGTCGGCGACGACCTCCACCTCGATCAGGGGCATGGGCCCCTTCTCTCGACGATCTCGCACGCTCGCCCGTGGACCCGCCAGGCCTCCGCCGCCGTAGGGGCCCGTCCGGCGCAGCGCAGGGCCAGGGCCCGCAGGCCGAGGAGGGACTCGTCGAGGGCGCAGGCCCCGCGCACGGTCCGCCCCGAGGCCCGCGACAGCAGCTCCGCCAGGTGCGGCAGGTTGCGGGCGATGCCGCCCCCGACGGCGACCTCGTCCAGGCGGCGGCGGGGATCCAGCTCGTCCAGGACCTCGGCGTACTGGGTCACGAAGGCGCGCAGCACCGACGACAGGTAGCTCTCCGGAGTCAGACCGCCCTCCAGCAGGCCGCCGATGCCGCCCCCCGACCGGAACCCGCGCGCCCCCTCGAAGACGGCCAGGTCCACCTCCAGGGTCGCTGCGTCCACCTCCGCGGGGCCGAGGGCGGCCAGTTCCGCCCACCAGTCGGGACCTCGGGTCCCGCCGGCGCCCGCCGGGGCGCGCTCCGAGACCTGCTGCAGGAACCCGACGAACTCGGCGAGGGCCCGGCCCGCGGGGATGTGGGTGACGGCGGTCAGGTCGAGGCCGTCGAAGAAGGGCCTGTGCTCGAAGGCCTGGTCCCGCGGAGCGACGGGGACGGCGACCTGGCTGCCGGTGCCGAGGTTGACGGAGGCGGTGCTCCCTTCGAAGACCCCGGCGCCCAGCACCGAGCACTGGTGGTCGCCCACGCCGGCGTAGATCGGCACCGGACCCCGGGGTCCAGCCCACTCCCCGGCCACGGTCTCCTCGGAGCAGGGCTCCCCCGGGATCGGCGACACGCCGCCCAGCGCCCGCGCCGTCTCCAGCAGCTCCGGTGCGATCTCCTTCCGGGAGACGTCGTAGAGGGCCATTCCCGCCAGGATGGTGGGGTGCTCCGGCGGCGGACCGCCCGCCTCGGCGCGGCAGAGCCAGCCGGGCAGGGAGACGATCTCCACCTCGGGCGGCAGGTCGATCGTGCGGCCGCAGTGGACGAGGTTGATCAGGGGAAACCCGGACCGCGGCCTCATGCCCGTGAGGCGCCGGAATCGGTCCCCGAGGTGGGCGGCCACGAGGTCGAAGGAGCTGCGCCCGTCCACCCTCTCCAAGGAGCGTCCGTCGAGCCACGAGACGTACCGGGTGAGGGGCTCCCGGGTCCGTGGGTGCAGAAGGGCGAATCCGTGCATCTCGCTGCACAGGACGATCCCCAGAAAGCCGCCCGAGACGGCCCAGGCCTCGCTGCACAGATCGTCGAAGCGCTCGCGGATCGCCGCCAGCGGCACCTCGTGGTGGCCCGCGGGCCCCGGGACCGAGGGCAGGGCCGGGTGCCGGCGCACGCGCTCAAAGCGTCCGCTGTCCAGCTGCAGGAGGGCCGACTTGGTGCTCGTGGTGCCGAAGTCGACGAGGAGGAAGCGGTCCAAGGTCAGCCGGGTCCGGTCTCCCCTTCACCTGCGGACACGTCTTCGATCATCCCCTCGAAGTCGTTGCCGGAGAGGCGGGTGCCCCTGGCCTCGCTGCCGATGCGGATGCCGATTCGCTGGCGTCCCTCCGCCCCCGCCTCGAAGCGGCAGTCCCGGATCTCGGTGTCGAGGGTCTCGCCGCGCACATCCACGGCCACCCCCTCCGCGGCGAACCCGTTGTCGACGAACCGGCAGCCCTCCACCACGGTGCGGTGGCCTCCGCGGTACCCGGAGGAGCCCTCGCGGAAGAGCAGGCCGACGCGGTGATTGCCCTCGAAGAGGGTGCCCGTCAGGCGGTTGTCGGTGTCGCGGTGGCCGATGCTGATGCCGTAGTCGCGGTTGTCGCGGCAGGCGCAGTCCTCGACCCGGCCGTCCGTGACCCCCCAGCAGAAGAAGATCCCCTGGGCGTTGCCCCGGGCCTCGCAGTTACGGAAGAGGGGCCGCTGCGACCCGGAGCCGGGGTGGAAGCCGAGGCTGGCGTTGTCCAGGGAGCGGCAGTCCTCGAAGCCCACGTCGTCGCAGACCTGGAAGCTGAATCCGTCGCCGTGGTAGTTCCTGGCGGTGACGCCGCGAAAGCGCCACCGGTGGCACTGCTGGATGAAGACGGCCCCTGCGTAGTTGCCGTTGATCTCCTCGTTCTCGTCGAGGTTGCCGTCCAGGACCAGGTCCTCCACGACCACGTCGCAGACCCCCTCCTCGGCGGTGACCAGCGGAAAGAGGGTGGCCGCCGTGGCCCGGTGCTCCAGCCAGAAGTTCTTCAGCAGCCGCCGCGAAAGGGTCAGCTCGGACCCGTCCACGTCGACCACGGTGTCGCGCACCACCTCGCGCAGGCCGCCGCCGTCGTCGTACGAGCGCAGCATGATCCCGCACCCCCGCCGGAAAGGGGAGGGGTCCTCCACCGTGACCCGGTTCTCGTACCAGTCGGAGTCGCGCTTCAGGGGGGTGGAGCCGCTCGTCGTCTTGCGCAGCACCGTGGCCTCGCCGGAGCCGCGCAGGGTCAACCCCGGATGCAGGTAGAGGGCGTTGTCCATCTCGTAGGTGGCGGGCAGGATGCGCAGCACCCCGCCGCCGAGGCGCGCCAGGTAGTCGGCGCCGGCCTGCAGCACCCGGTCGTCGCGGCCCTCCAGATCGCCGCCGGGGCCGACGCTGAGCTCCAGCCGGCCGGGCGCCGAGCGGGTGCGGTTGAGGGC
Organism: Gemmatimonadaceae bacterium; assembly: GCA_026706075.1. Classification (GTDB taxonomy): domain Bacteria; phylum Latescibacterota; class UBA2968; order UBA8231; family UBA8231; genus UBA8231. Next base: position 6,980 of record JAPOZM010000021.1, on the reverse strand, counting down.
GGGGTCCACCATCAGGCGCCTCCGGGGGCCGGCTCGTCGTACTCCACCGGCGTCGAGGGGGGGTCGCCGAGATCCGTGATCTCCAGCAGTTCGCCGCCGCGCCGCGCCGACTCGTGGGCGGCCAGGCCGGGCAGCATGTAGCGGGCGGCCGCCCAGGCGTTGTTGGGCGGCAGCACCCCGTCCACGGAGGCGCGCACGAAGTCGTCCACGAGGAACTGGTGGGAGCCGCGGTGACCGTTGGGCAGGTCCCGGAACTGCCGTGGCAGGCGATGGACCGGGTGCACCGGCGCCACGCTCTCGAAGACGCCGTCTCCGGCCTGCGGCCCGGGGATCCCCGTGCCGGTGAGCAGCTCTTCGAGGGCCTCGGTCTCGGCGCGGTTGGCGGTGAGCCAGCGGACGCCGGAGGCGTGCTGCTCGAAGCTGCCGGCGGTGCCGTAGAGGGACATACGCACGCCCCCCGGGATGCCGACGCGGCGCATCTCGGCGATGCGGCAGGCGCTGCCGTCGGAGAGCCGGAAGAAGGCGGTCTCGTTGCTGAACTCGTTGGCCCACTGGTTCGAGCCGGCGCGGAAGAGGCCGTCCTCGTGATCGTCGACGAATCCGTGGCCCGAGACGTGGGTCATGCGCGCCCCGGTGACCGACAGGACCTGGCTCGTCGAGTGGGTCGGGTACTGCATGGGGGGGCTGCCGGCGAAGCGCTTCCACTCGCGGCCGCCCCGCGACTTCATCACCCCGTAGAGACCGTGGCTGAAGTCGTGGAGGTACTCCGCCTCGGCGTACACGGGGCGCCCGAAGTCCCCGGCCCGGAAGCGTCCGCGGCAGTAGACCACCCCCGGGTAGTAGTAGCTGGTCTCGCCGAGCATGTAGAGTCGGTCGGTCCCGGCCGCGGCCTCGACGAGATCGGTCACCTCCTCGACGGTGATCCCCGTGGGCACGGCGCTGTACACGTGCTTGCCGGCGCGCAGGGCGGCGGCCGCCTGCGGCCCGTGGAGCCAGTTCTGGGTGAAGAGGGCCACGGCATCGACGCTGGCGTCGGCGCACAGCTCCTCGAGGCTGGAGCGGGTCTCGGCGATGCCGTGGCGTTCGGCGGCGGCGGCGAGCTTGTCGGCGTCGTGGTCGCAGAGGACCACCGACTCCACCAGGGGATGGGCCTTGAAGAGAATGATGAAGCCAGGGGAGAAGGCGCCGCAGCCGACGACGCCGACGCGCAGGGACATGGGCGGCTCTTCCGGGATTCGGCCGGCGCCGTCGGCGGGCCGGCGGGGGAGGCTGATTCAAGCCCGGAGTCTCGCGGGATGCAAGGAGAGACGGTAACTTGGCCGGCCGGAGGGCACGCAAGATGAGAGTGACCGGCGTCGACCTGTACCACGTGGAGATCCCGCCCATCGCGGCGATCGCCCGGCTGAATCCGAGGATCTACGACATCACCATCTGCCGGGTGCGCACCGACGAGGGCCTGGAGGGCCTCGGCGAGTCGGCGGTCTACACCCTGTCGGAGGAGGGCCGGGCGCGCCTCGAGGCGCAGGCTGCCGGCTATGTGGGGCAGGACCCCCTCGCCGTGGACCCCTTCGCCCAGGAGGACCTCTTCGAGTGCGCCTTCCTCGATCTCCAGGGACAGGCCCTCGGTTGGCCCGTGTGGCGGCTCTTCGGCCCCCGGGTGCGGGAGCGGGTGCCCGTCTCCTACTGGTCCTCCGCCATGCCCGCCGCCGAGACCGCCGCCGAGGCCGAGGCCGGCCGCCGGCTGGGGTTCACCAACCACAAGCTCAAGGCCCGCACCCACAACATCGTCGAGACCGTGCGCCTCATGAAGGAGGCGGCGGGGCCGGAGTACACCGTCGGCGTCGATCCCAACACCAGCTTCGGCCACGTCCACACCGCCGCCCGCCTGGCGGCCGAGTTGGAGCCCTTCGGCACGGTGGCCAACCTCGAGGACCCCATCCCCAAGGAGAACCTCGACTCCTACAGACTGCTGCGGGAGAAGACCCACATCCCCGTGGCCATGCACATCGGCGTGCCCCAGGGGCGCCGCCCCTGCCGCGGCGCCGACGTGCTCGCCGCCCTCAAGGCCGAGTGCGTCGACTACCTGACCCTCGGCGGCCGCGCCCGGGAGGTGATGGCCGCCGCCGCCGTGGCCGCCGCCGGCAACGTGCCGGTGTGGGTGCAGATGGGCGGCGTCTGCCTCGGCGTGCTGGCCGCCTACTCGGTGCACGTGCAGGCGACGATCCCCAACGCCACCCTGCCCTGCGACGAGCTGCCCTTCGTGCGCGAGGCCGACATCCTCGGCGGCAGCCTCGAGCTGGCCGAGGGCCACTTCACGGTGCCCGAGGGGCCCGGCCTGGGGGTGACGCTGGACATGGAGGTGGTGGAGCGCTACCGGGTGCGGTGAGGGATCACCACAGATCCCCGGTGGAGGGAGTGCGGTTCGAGGTCGGGTCGTCGTCCACCACCAGGATCCGGGTCTCCTTACCTCGGACGGCCAGCGAGTTCGTCCGGGGGCTGTCAGGGGCTGGCCCCGCAGGATTCTCGCACGATCAGGCGGTGGGTGAGGGTGACCTTCCGAGGGGGCGGGGTCCCCTGCTGCTGCTCCAGCATCAGATCCATCACCGCCTCGGCGATCTGCTCGTACGGGGTCCGCAAGGTGGTCAGGGCGGGGGTGAAATAGGCGGACACCTCCAGATCGCCGGCGCCCACCACGGCGACGTCCTCGGGGACGCGAAGGCCGGCTTCCCGCAGCCCGCGGCACAGGCCGATGGCCGTGTAGTCGCTTCGGCAGACATAGGCCGTGAACCGGTGTCGGTCCCCCTGGCCCAGTTGATACCCCGCTCGAATCGTGGACTTCGCCGGGATGCGTTCCGAGGGCAGGCCGTGCTCTTGCATGGCCCGGAAGTATCCGAGCCCCTTGGCTGAGCCGACGCGACGGCGGTTCCAGTCCGTTCCGATGAACCCGATCCGCTCGTGGCCCAGGCGGATCAGATGCGAGGTGGCTTCGAAAAAGCCCGCCGTGTCGTCCAGTTCGACCCCGCTCACCGCTTGGGCCGTCGCATGGGCAAAGGTCACGACGGGCACTCGGGGCGCCACGGTCCGGAGGATGCGTTCGGACGGGTCCTCCCCCCCTCGCGCATGAATCAGCAGGCCGTCCACGCCCCGGGCCACCATCTGCTCGATCTGCCAGCTCCGATCATGTAGCAGAGCCCCCGTAAGCTGGGTGGGGGCCAGGCCCACCAGAACCTGGTAGTTGTGCCGATCCGCAACCCTCAGGATCTGATCGGTCTGACGGCTAAGCGTCTCGCGGAAGACTTCGAACGTAAGGAGGCCCAGTGTATCCGTACGGCCGGTGGCGAAGGCCGTTGGCATCAGGCTGGGAATGTAGCCCAACTCGGTCGCCCGTCTCTTGATCCGTTCCCGAGTCTTCTCGGCGACCCGGGCCGAGACCTGGGGATCCTCCGACAATGCCCGGGAGACGGTGATGTGCGAAACCCCCAGCTGCCGGGCGATCTCCCGGGTAGTGACCTGCTTCTTCCTCATGCCTTGCCCTCTGAGCCTCAAAGGTAGCTCGAACCTGGGGGCTTCCGCATGAGAGGGGACTTGTGTGTTCCCGGGGTCAGCGGGTATGGTTCCCGGGAACCAGAAGCCTCCGGGCCAGAGACCGCGGTGGGAGACGCGGCCGACCCGGCGGCCACGACGCTGGTCGACACGGTGTGGCCGAGTGGCCGTCCTTCGACGACCGCGGCGGGGAGGCTGGAGTCTCGCCAGCGGGTCCCACGACTGTCCTGCCCACGGGAGGATGATCCCATGCGCATCCGCATCTGTCTCCTGACGATCGCGATGGCTCTGCTGCCCGGCTGGGCGCAGAGCGACCCGCCGGCCGAGGTGACCGTTCCCGACGCCGCCCTGCGGCCGGTGCTGGAGGACAGCCTCGGTCTGGCGGAAGGGTTGCCGATCCTCGCAGCCGAGCTAACCGAGTTGGAAGCCCGCGACGCCTGGCTCGATCGCCTGACCGAGGCCCACCAGGTCACACGCTCGGCGAAGGGATCCGCAACTCGGAGTCGAGGCGACCCCGCGCCCCGGTCGATCCCGGTGAGGGTAGTGACCGACACGCGTACGAGCGCCGCCGCGGTCTCTCGCCTTCTCGAGACCCGCGGCGTCACCTCGGACACCTTGGGTGCGGGGGGGAGCGGCACCCGCGGTATCCTCCGGGCTGATGTACCCGTGTCCCTGCTCGCACGCCTTTCCGAACAACGGGGCGTTCTCGGAGTCTCGGAAGAGGTTCCGCCCAGGGCCGACAACACCGGAACACAGGCGCAGTCTTCCGTCACACCCGCGCTCCCGCACGCCTCTCCAGCGACCGAAGACACCACTGAGGCCGCCGAGGTGTTACGGACAGGGGTGGTTCTGGAAGCCGGGGAGATCGATAGCAGCACGGTGGCCGTGGGGGCGTTGGTCGTAGCCATTCACGGTCAGGGGGAACGCCATCCGGTCTCCGGTGAGTGGGGACATCTGGTCACGGTCAGAGGCTACGTCCAAGGCGTGGATGCGGGGACGTTGACTCTGTCTCGAACACGAGATGGCCGGACGGAGCGTATCGCCTTGGAGCACATCCAAACACTCGTGGCGCCGGACACGGTGCGGTTCGCTGAAGACCGGCCCGGCTGGGTGGCCACGCCGTCGACGGACCCGGAAGGCGACGCCGTCACCTGGTCGCGTGCGGGGGCGGATGCGGCCTTGATCGAGGTCCGGGGGGACACCCTCTGTTTCGAGACGGCGCCCGACTTCGAGGCGCCCGGGGACGCGGACGAGAACAACATCTACCAGCGGATCGACCTGGAGCGAGTCCATGGGTTCGCTCTGCTGGATACGCCGGTCCAAGGGGCGGCCAACGACTTGGCGGCCAATCTTCCCCGCACCTTGCCTTCCTTGGGGGCTGTTCGTGCCACCAAAGCGGAAGCCGGCCGCGCTCCGGCGATGGCGATTAGGGATACGGCGGACGTTTCGGGGAGAAGGGAGAGAGTGGTCAACAGAGAAACGAGCAGACGGATTGTCCTGAAGTTGGGTGCCGGCTCCCTTGTCGGCCTCGTTACCGGGTATTCCCTAGCGGTTGTCATGGCTTCTGGCGTCAACGACAACAGCTTTGGTGAAGTGGCCGCTATCGTCTATGGCTGGTGGACCGGGTATACGATCGGAACGGCGGCTGGCGTAGCCTTGATCGATCCACATGATCGTTTCCTCATGGCAGCGACAGGGAGTTTGACCGGAACATGGGTGGGCATCAAGGCGGGCATACGCACGCGACAGGAGTGGCTTGCACTCCTCTGTCCTATTGCCTTTGCGATGATCATGTCGGAACTGACCCGGGATGTACCCGACCGTTCCCGTCTTTCCATCGGATTGGTCCCAGATCCACCGGCTGGTCTGTCAGCAGTCACCACCCTTCGTTTCTGACGCGAGGCACAACTCATGAAGCCCAGGATGGTCGCAGCTTTGTTTGCTCTGCTTCTGGTTGAGAAGGCGTATACGAGCGATTTGGAGTTGGCGCGCAAGTTCTCCCCCATATTGATACTCACCGAAGATACCGGCAATAGATGGGGAGATATTCGAGTGACCAAACCGGAACCCGTGGGAATCATGGGTGCCCACTCGGCCAATTCCTTGCAGTTTCACCTTGATACGCACTTGGCGGGAGGTGATTTCTTTGTTTCCAACTGGAGGGATTTCAATGAGTTCGATCCTCCTCCAGCATTTCCCAACGTCGACTTCGCAAATAATCTCTTCGCTCACTTAGGGAAGACCCATGAGTATTCGGGGGTACCTGCGCAAGGGTATCTGAATACCACGTACCGAATCCAGACCCTACCTTTCCAATACCCCGGCAATGATCCCACAGGATGGAACGCTACCTACTTCGGTGAAGAGGCAGGGTCGGACGCTTCCGGTAGTGCGGTGGTACCCGAAAGGCCGGCCTTGGATCCAGGGTATCACCAAAGTTGGAGGGGTAGCGACTTCAGGAATACGGCATATGTGCATGTGTACAAAGAAGCCCATGATGCCTATACTGACTCAATCACAGTGATTCAGTACTTCTACTTCTATCCCTACAATCACTTCTGGAACAGACATGAGGGGGATTGGCCGCGGGTTCATGTTGTAGTCAGTTCGGGAGATCCCATGGCCGCCGAGGTCATAGGCGTAGAGTACTTGTTCCACAAGGCGCATCTGTCCTACTATGAGGATTATACCAGGAGTTTCGATGTGCCGCCGGGTGTCGGAAACAGCGGTGGAGGAACGGTAACGACAAGAATGCCAGATTTGACTTCCGACTTTGTGTTTGATCCCCAAAAGGAAGTCAAACTAAGCCAGGGCACACACCCCGTCGTCTACGTAGGAGCCGGATCACATGCATCCTACCCATTCGGGGGGAAGACCATTCTTCACAGCCTAGGTGACGGTGACTATAAGTTGGGAGCGGTCTACGAGTGGATGACCCATACTGGTTTGGTTCTGAGCACTCAAGCGAACGCTTCCCATGGCGATCTGTGGGAGACATATGACTTGGTTCTGCTTCCTGAACCCGACCCTGACGACACCGACAACATGGGACTAACGGGTAGCAGGAGCTGGTTGGGAGTGGATGTCCGATGGGGCACTACAGAAGTACCGTCACCTGACTCTGATCCAGATGGTGTCCTGCCGATCTTTGGTCCAAAGGGCAATGAGAGTCCGCGGGGTCCGTACTACGAGGGTTGGGAGAGCTTGAAATTCTTCACCCAGGGTTTTGTTGGGGAGCGAGCTTGGTTTTTTGACTTTACCAGGCGTCCTTTTCGTTACTCAGACGCCCCCGACAGCTATCACCACTGGACCATCATCGGCCAGGAGAGCTGGAACGAGACGGCATCTGCAAGCGACGACACCCTCTCTCTGAGCGGCGACGTCGTGGTCTTCCCGGGCGCGACCCTGACCATCAATGCGGGCACGGTGATCGAGTT
>JAPOZM010000064.1:515-2012 GCA_026706075.1 Gemmatimonadaceae bacterium | reverse complement strand
CTCGAGGGCATCAACAACCTCCTCCAGGTCCTACGACGCGTCGCTCACGGGTTCACCAACTACCAAAACTACGCCGCCCGAGGACTCCTCGTAACATGACCCCCACACCGGCGCTAGAACACCCAAACCCACGAAACCGCGCAGCCTCACATCTTCTCCAGCGCGGCGATCTGCTTGGGACTCGCGGGGCCGTCCGACATCGCGAGGGCGACCAGGAACCTGCCTACCACGGCCCGGCCCTCCGGCGGGATCGCCTCCACCTTCGCTTTCACTCCGTACATGCCGAGGCGGCCCGTAGCCAGAAACTCCATATGGGCGCCCGCTCTCCGACGCTCGGCGGGGCCGAGGCGGTGGGTCCGCCCGACGCGGTCGACGGCGAAACGCAGGCGGCCCGGGTTCATCCGTCCGTCAGCGCCGGCCACGGCGGCCAGGTGGAAGAGGGGCTTGGCCGCCCTGTAAGCGTCCGACGGCGTGCCCCCGGCCCCGTCCGGCAGCCGGAACAACACCACCGAGCCACCCGGCTTGGGAGCGGGCGCCCCGAACCTCACGTCGGGTTCCATACCCACCCCTAGCCTGGCGAGCAACGCCGCCAACGACTTGGCCTCGCCCGCGGTGAGCTTGCCCGTGTGACCGGGCGACCATCTCTCCACCAAGTCCACCAGCGCCACAACCGCAGTCGATCCGCCCGCCATCACCTCGGCTGTCCATTTCCGCAGCTGATCGAGGATCGAACCACGTAGCCCCTCGAGAAGCACATCCGGCAGCAAGCACAACGCCGCCGCGGTCTCCGCCCGGTCCGGGTGCTTGCCGATGAAGCGGCTGTACCGGTCGAGCTCGTCCGCGCACTCCCGAGCCAGCTTCCACAGCCTCCCGATCGGAGCGGTCAACCCGCTGACATCGGGGATCCCATCAAGGGTGATCTCCACCAGGCCGTCGTAACCGAACTCGAAGTCCCCGGCGAGGCGGGCATCGCCCTCGAGTCCGTACCGGCCCGGGATCGTGAACCCCCTGAATCCGTGCGAAGCCGGCTCGTAACCCAACCGGAGGTCATGAGCCGGACGGCGGATCTTCATGCCACCGCGGAACCTCCTCCGGTAGCGCTCCATGAACAGCTCGCCGAACTCATCCGGGCATCGCTGGGCCGCGGTGCGAAGATCGGTCTGAGGGTGGTGGAGGAGGTATTCGAGCGCCCACTCCGGAGGGATCTTCGAGCCGTCGGCGACCAGCTTGCCGAGACCGATGAGAACCGAGAGGTCGCTATGCCACTCCATGTCATCGAGCAGCGTTTCGCCGGAAAGGGCATCCACCTGCCGCAACGCCAACGCCTCGAGGAAATACAGAAGGGTCAACGCATGCGAGTAGAAGGCCTCGTCATACCCGTAGATGGAGACCAGCCGCAGCACCTCGGACGCGATGAGCGGCACGTCGCAGTGGCCAAAATCCGAGCCGATGTCGACGAACAACCTCCGCTCCAAGCCGAAGAAGAACATCAGGACG
>JAPOZM010000064.1:0-505 GCA_026706075.1 Gemmatimonadaceae bacterium | reverse complement strand
TCGTCGGAGCGTCCTCCGGCCAGCCACTCCAAGAACGCGGCGCGAGCACGCGGGTCGGCATCCTCGTACGACAACCAGAAGTCCAGCGTCCACCCGCTCCAGTCCGGACTCCTCCAGTCCACCGGTAGATCGGGGTCGATCAGGCACGGCTCGATCCAGTACCCGTTCGCAGACCACGCATCCGACCCCACATAGACCATGCCGCCCTCGATCACCCGGCCCTGTACGAATATCCGGTCTTCGGGGGCGATCCAGGTCGCCACGCCGGGTCTGGGGCGCACCGATTGCTCGCCGGCCGGCGCAGGCGCCGAGGGTGAGGGGTGAGCGGGATCGTGACCACCGCATGCGCACGCGTCGAACGGCTCGCATGGCGGGGGATAGCTCCTGTTGGGCGCAGACCGCCGCCGCGCCCTGGCCCGCTGCTGGTGGCGGCTCGGCCTCTTCTTCTGTCTGGGCCTGCTCACATTCCCCTCTCAGGTAGTTCCTGCCAGGGGGAAACAGGAGG
>JAPOZM010000096.1 GCA_026706075.1 Gemmatimonadaceae bacterium | reverse complement strand
TGCCCGATCCCTTCTCGTGCGACTTCTGGACCCTCAAGTACATCTTCACCGTCGAGCAGGTGGCCCGCTGGTGCCACCCGGACCGCTTTCCCAAGGACGACGCCGAGACCTTGCGCGCCGGCCTGCTGAACAAGCTCTACGGCGGGCGCCTCGGAGAGCTGCCCCCCCTGCCGGGCCCGGACGGCTGATCCAGCAGACCGGGCTCGCAAGGAGTCGATTACGATGACGGCCATGGACACCGAGAGCCTGATCCGGCCGGCCGCCGGCCACGCCGCCGCGGTCCTGGAGCTCTGCGCCGACCGCTACAGCGGCCGCGGGACCCCGATGCTGGCCGACCACGTCGACCTGTCGACGGGCGAGCCCGAGCGCTGGGAGGGCCGCGTCCTGTCGAACCTGGCCCGACAGCAGCACTTCCTGCGGGTCCTCGTGGGGCTCGACGCGCTCGGCGAGAGCCGCTTCGGGGACGCCGCCGATAGCTGGATCGGGCACGCCCTGCCGGCGGTCACCGACGAGGGCGGCCTGCTCCACTGGGGCGGCCACTCCACCTACGCCCTCGACGAGGACGCGCCCCTGCCGGGGAACCACGAGCTGAAGTGCGTCTACCCCTTCTACGACTATCTCCACCGGGTCGACCCGGAGGCCACGCGCCGCTTCGTCGAGGCCTTCTGGCAGCGCCACATCTGGGACTGGTCGACCCTGCTCTTCAACCGCCACGGCGACTACGGGCCGTGGGACCGGTCGCGGGTCTGGGAGGAGGCGGAGTTCCTCGCCGGGCCGTTGCCGATCGTCGACCAGACGGCCCTCTCCTTCATCAACACCGGCAGCGACCTGATCTACGCGGCGGCGGAGCTCTTCCGCCTCCAGGGCGAGGAGCGGGCCCTGCGCTGGGCGGCGAACCTGGTCTCGCGCTACGACCAGATCAGGCACCCCCGGACCGGGCTGGGCGCCTACCAGTTCAACCACCGCGAGCCCTGCCGGGTGCGCGAGTCCTTCAAGCCGCCCCTCGGCGACCGTCCCGACGTCAACGAAGCGACGGTCCTCACCTCGGGGACGATCGTCACCCGGGGCCAGCGGGCGGCCCTGACCTTCCTGAACCTCTACAGCCAGCTCGCCGAGGATCGCGGGCGGGCCTTCCTCGACGTGGCCCTCCGCGACCTGCGGGCCCTGTGGGAGCACAGCTGGGACGCCGCTTCGGGCTGCTTCCACCCCGTCCTCTACGACGGACAGCGCCTCCGGGAGCAGGACTCCGAGCAGCGGGGCTACTGCCCGCCGGCCAAGCTGGTCAAGGTGCCGGCCGACGGCGGCGCCCTGCTGACCTGGGCCCGGGCCTGCAGGGTCACCGGCGACGAGGATCTGCTGGAGATGGCCGCGGCCCTGGCCGGCGCCATGGGCTGGACCGGCGATGGGGGCCCGGTGCCCCTGCCCGCCCCCGGCGAGAAACTCCCTGATCCCGTCTCCGCCGTCTTCGGCCTCCTCGACCTGCACGAGGCCACGGGAGAGCCGGCGTATCTCGAGGCGGCTGCCTCCCTGGGCCAGGCCCTCGCCGCGGAGCGGACGCGGGACGGACTGCTGGCCGAGGACCCGTCCGCCGCCGGCGCCGCCAGCCAGGACAACGTCCTGGCCCTGGCCCTGCTCCACTGCGCCGCGGCCCGGGATGGGCGCCGGCACCTGGTTCCGCCCTACTATCCCGGCGGCAACCCCTGGGACCCGAAGATCGTGGTGCGCACGGTGGGCCCCCGGGACCGGGCGGATGCCTGACCGCCGCAGCGTCCTCCTCCTCATCGCCGACGACTGGAGCCCCCTGGCCGGCTGCTACGGCAGCCCCGTCATCCGCACGCCTCACGTCGACGGCCTGGCCCGCCGGGCAACGCGCTTCACCAACGCCTTCTGCACCTCGCCGTCGTGCGCCGCCAGCCGCGCCAACATCCTCACCGGGCACTACAGCCACAGCCACGGCCAGTACGGCCACTCCCACGGGGTGCACAACTTCCACACCGCCGCCTCCATGCCGTCGATCCCCAAGCGGCTCGGCGCCGCCGGGTACGCCACCGGCATCATCGGCAAGCTGCACACCCAGCCGGCGAGCGTATACCCCTGGACCCACGACCTGCAGCAGGTCCCCGGCGGAGGCCGCAACGTCGCAATCATGGCCGAGATGGCGGCCGGCTTCCTGGCCGACGCCGGAGACCGCCCCTTCTACCTGCACATGGGCTTCGCCGACCCGCACCGCGACTTCGGCAACCGGCGGAGCTACGAGGGCGTGGAGGAGATCCGCTACGACCCGGCGGAGGTGCCGGTCCCCGACTTCCTGCCCGACCACCCCGAGGTGCGGGCCGAGCTGGCCGAGTACTACCAGTCAATCTCGCGGATGGATCTCGGCTTCGGCCTGGCCCTGCAGACCCTGGAGGCGTCCGGCCGCGCCGGCGAGACCCTGGTCGTCGTCATGAGCGACCACGGCATGCCCTTCCCCGGCGCCAAGGCCTCCTCCTTCGACTCGGGCCACCACTGCCCGCTGCTGATCGCCCGCCCAGGCGCCGGGGAGGTGGAGTGCGACGCCCTGGTCAACTGGTCCGGCATCGCCCCCACCGTCTTCGACTGGTGCGGCGTGGAGCCGCCGGACGGCCTGCCGGAGCGCTCGCTCATGCCGGTCCTCGACGAGCAGCACCCCTCAGGGTGGGACGAGACGTTCCTCTCCCACACCTTCCACGAGGTGACGAACTACTACCCCTACCGCGGGCTGCGGGGGCGCCGCTACAAGTACGTGCGCAACCTCTACCCCGAGCTGACGCGGCCCCTGCCCAGCGACCTGTGGGGCTCCCCCACGTGGAAGGCGGTCGAGCGGGAGGGGATGGAGATGATGGGGAAGCGCCCGACCCGGGCCTTCCTGCGCCAGCCGGCCGAGGCCCTCTTCGACGTCGAGGCCGATCCCGTGGAGGCGGCGAACCTCATCGACGAGCCGGCCCTGCAGCCGGTGGCCGAGGAGATGCGGCGCAAGGTGAAGGAGTTCCGCCTGCGGACGCGGGACCCGTGGGTGCTCGCCTCCCGGCAGATGGGAGAGACGGGGCTGGAGGGCTGACGGCCCCCGGGGAGGCCGCCGACTCTCAGGGCTGGTAGGGTGTTCCCGTGCGGCGGAGTTGTTTCGTGATGGCCAGCTGTACCGTGCAGTAGTCGCCGATGTACTCGGTGGCAAACCCCGGCCGCGCGTCGGCGATGGTGCCGACGATCATGTTGGCGTACTCGTAGGTCGTCTCGTAGCGGTCGATGATCAGGGCCACCATCTCGATCCAGGCCTTCTTCAGCGCCTCCCCCCAGTTCGGTCCGACGCCCCCCGTGAGCCACTCCTCCGCCTCTTCCACGTGGCGCGTCTTCTCCACCACGGGGCTGGCGTTCGGGAAGCCGGGAGACCGGTCGACGCGGATGGTGACGGCCGCGTCGATCTCGACGCCGGCGGCGGTCAGCTCGCCCTCCCCCATGCGCGCGTGGGTGTCCCCCATCGACAGGTAGCCCCCCGGCTTCTGGGCGCGGATGTGGACGGTGCTGCCCGGCTGGATGGAGTTGAAGTCCATGTTGCCGCCGTGGTCGATCGGGTGGGGGGCCACCGACTCCAGCTGGATGACGCCGACCATGGGGCGCACGGGCACCACGAAGTCCGGCGGGAAGTGGATGAGGCCGTCCCGCACCGGCGCCACCGCCCGCCAGTAGCCCCAGTGGGGCCCGGCGTTGCGGTAGAAGCCGTAGGGCCCGCACTCCATGTCGAGGATCTCGATGGCGACCCAGTCGTCGGGCTCGATCCCCTCGATGACGAAGGGCCCGCCGTGGCGCGAGTGCCGCGGCGTGTCGGCGGCGACGATCATGCCGGCCCGGGTCTCGCCGGCGGCCTCGTAGTCGTGGTCGGCCCCGCCCACGGTCTCGACGACGACCGTCTCGCCCAGCTTCAGGGTGCCGCGGGGCTGTCCTCGCTCCGGGTCGTCGGGGCCGGAGTAGCAGGGGGTCCGGGTGAAATGTCGCATGGGCTATCCTCCAACCTTACACGGCCACCGCCAGAGTAGCGACAAAGCCCGATGACGGATCGCCGGTCGTGGCGGCCAACTGTTGGGCCACGCCATCCCGGAAGACCCCATCGCGGGCAAGCGAGAGGCCACGCAGGTTGCGCGCGCTCCTCTCGTATCCCTCCGTCGCATACGCTTCGTTGCAGGGCGCCTCGGGGAAAGCGAGCTGGGACGTCGCAATCTTGTTCCGCTCGTCTGCCGCTGCGGCCAGACTGGGGAATACCTCGAAGTGGATGTGCGGCCAGCGGCCCCCGTAGCAGCCCGGGAAGACCGTTGTGAATGACACCTCGCCGTCGGCGCCGCTTTCCTGGACGCCCCGCAGGTAGTTCTGGTCGGTGACCCCCCTGCTGTACAGCGAATAGAGTCCGGCCCGATCGCAGTGCCAGATGTAGACCGCGAGTCCGGGGGCAGGCACGCACCCGTTCTGCACGTGCACGAGCTGCAGTCTCACGGTGAGCGGCACCCCATGTGCAACCCCGGAGAGGCCCGCGAAGCTCGACCGGATGTCCGAACGTACCACGCCGGCCTGCTCCAGAACGTTGGGCCCGATGGAACCATCACCCGGGAATGGTCCCGCCGTCTCTTCGGGAATCCTCTCGCACGCCGCGCCTTCGCCGTCAGGCCCGCTGACCTGCGCACCCTCGAGCCCGGTGGGGTCCGCGCACCGAAACAGGTACAGTGCGCCGATTCCACACGTGGCCAATCTCAGCACGTCCCGGCGCTTCATCTCCCCGCCCGTGAGACTCAGGTCCACGTGCAACCCGCGATGGTCCATGGCTTCGACGCCCGGTGCTGCGGATCTTCGCAAACCTGTCCCGCCTCTTGCCCTACGGCGCGTACGGGTCCTCCGCGTCGAGGATCTTGCGCAGCGTCTCGTCGTCGCCGAAGCGGTTGATCTCGTCCTCGTAGGTGGCGTTCTCGGTGCGCACCTGCGCCACGTGCCAGAGGATCCACAGGGCGACGCCGACGACGAACATCAGGCCTTCCAGGCCCACGAAGGGATAGAGGGGGCCGATCTCGGAGATGTTGCCGGCCCAGCTTGTGACGTTTCCAGTAGCCATGACTATCTCCTGTGCGTTCCGAAGCGGTTCAGGCCTTGCCGAGCTCCTCGCGCTCGGCGTCGATGATGCCCTGCTCCTCCTGGGCCCGGTCGTGGGCGGTGGCGTAGTCGAGACCGGCCAACTCGACCTGGCGCGGGATGCGCAGGATCCCCGCCGCGTTGAGGATCTTGGCGGCGATCCAGCCGGGGATGAAGCCGAGCACCAGGAACATGATCAGGGCGCCGGCGATCTGCCCCAGGGGATTGATGCTGGCGAAGCTCTCGTCCGGCGACGACGGATAGCCCCAGAGCACGAAGCCGCAGATGACGACGCCGAAGAAGCCGGCGTACCCGTGGACGGCCACGGCGCCGACCGCGTCGTCGATTCGGAACCGGCGCTCGACGAAGTAGTGGACCTTGTACATGAAGACCACGCCCAGGGCGGCGATGATCATCGCCTGCACCGGGTGGTAGAGGTCGTTGCCGGCCGAGGCGGCGATGATCCCGGCCAGGCCCGCCGAGTAGGTCCAGTAGGCGTCTCCCCGGGAGATGATGTATCCGGCGAGCAACCCGCCCGAGAGGGCCATGAGGAAGTTCACCGTGATCGCCGACAGGGTCGTGGGCGCCAGGTAGATGTTGGTGGCGGAGTAGAAGGTGCCGTCGCCGCTCTGCACGTCCCACATGGGCACGTTGCAGGCGACGTAGAAACCCCAGAAGCCGGTGTAGATCAGGAACAGCCCGATCGTCACCAGCCAGGGGTTGCGGGGGTTCAGGCTCCGCGGCGTTCCGTCGGGGGCGAACTTGCCGATGCGCGGGCCGAGGACGACCAGCACGCCGAGGGCGAAGCCGCCGGCGATGGCGTGGATCACGCCCGAGGCGTAGGCGTCGTGGTAGCCGAGGATCCGGACCATCCAGCCTTCGGCGTGCCAGCCCCAGGCCGCGTCGATGACCCAGAACACGGACCCGATCAGGATCGCCAGGATCCAGAAGGACGACGAGCGGATGCGCTCGATCACCGACCCCGAGACGATCGAGGCCGCCGTCCACGAGAACAGGAGGAAGGCCGCCCAGAACACGCCGTTGATCCGGGCCCAGCCGTCCGGGTCACCGGCGCCCCCCATGTGCGGGCCCATCAACTGGCTCCAGGCCGTCGCGTGGGGCGCCTCCACCAGCCCGCCGGTGATGCCGGGGCCGTTGGGCAGGGCGAAGTAGATCCACCACCCGAAGAAGAAGAAGGTGATCGTCACCAGCGGGATCAGCATGGTGTTCTTCATGAGGGTGTGCATGTGGTTCTTGTGGCGGGAGACCCCCACCTCGTACATGCAGAACCCCACGTGAATGAAGAACATGAGCACCACCGTGATCCAGTAGTAGAACTCGGTGAATATGGTGGTGAGGGAACCAAGCTCGGTGGTCATGCTCTCCTCCGCAGGGCTTGGGGCGGAACGGGTTGCGGGGCAATAAACGGCGGGAGGAGCGGGGGGATCAAGGAAAAAGTGGGATCGCCGGCCGCCGGCTGGAGTCACCCGCCCGGCGAGTAGAGATCGATCCGCCAGATGCCCGTGGCCTGCCTCGCCATCCAACCCTGATGGGCGCGGATCTTCTCCACGGTCCAGGTATCGAAGTCCTCCGCCAGCTTCTCCGGTCCTCCACGCTTAACCACGTTGGGTCTCTCTCGCGTCTTCCGGTAGAGCCATCCGACGGGGAGGATAGCGTACGTATTCCAGCCCCGACTTGCCTGCTGCTCCCGGACTCTTTGGAAGATCTCCTTGATGTCGTAGCCGCACTCAGCAGCAAGTTTGTCTCGTACTGCCCGAACTTCAGCTACGATAGGGTCATCTCTCATCGTGCGGTCGCCCTCCGCCGTCACCGCCTGGTACTCAGCGGCGGGGATGTTCTGCCGCGTCTCTTCGCCATCTATGCGGAATCCTCGTTCGTCGTCTTCAGCAGCTCTTGAAGTGCCGTCAGCAGTTTCGGGACGTCGGTCTGGATGATGTCCCAGATGACGTCATCGTCCATACCCAAGTAGCCGTGAGCCAGCCTGTTCCGCGTCGCAATGATGCGGCGCCATTGAATCTCGGGATGTGCCTCTCGCACCTGGGTCGGGATGTGGGTTGCCGCCTCGCCGATCAGTTCCAGATTGCGCAGGGTGGCATCATAGACGAGCGTCTCCGCGATGAATCCCTCCTGGTCCAACCTCTCCGTATAGGACAGAACCTTGGTGCTGAATTCGATCATGTCCCGAATGTAGAGCTGCCAGCTACGCGATTCCGAGTTGGCGTCAGACATTGACGATTTCACGCTCCACGTAGGGCCGTATCTCCGCCCGCAGGGCCTTGTCGGTTACCAGATCGACTGGATGGCCCAGCAGGTCTTCCAGGTAGAACTGGGTGCCGAAATAGGCGTCTGAGGTTGCAGGCTTGCCAAAGCGCACCAGGATGTCGATGTCGCTGTCGTCCCTGGCCTGGTCACGTGCGAAGGAACCGAACAGGGCGAGTTCGGTGACCCCAAAGCGGTCGGAGAGTGTCGCCTTGTGGGTTCCGAGAGCCTTCAGGACTTCATCCCTGTTCATCGATCTGCTTCCTTCCCTGCCCACGGCAACGCCTGTCTTGGCATAGATGAAGTGGCTTCCATGGATACGCTTCAACTGCCATCCCCGCGCTTCGAGCAGCTTACAGAACTGCTTGCCGCTAACGGATCTCATACTGCAATTTCGATCACCTTGGCTGTTTCGGAGTCCGAGACATCGGAAACCTCCACGGACAGGCAGCCTTCGATGGCTTCGTACAGGTTGGTCAGCAGCTCTTCGAAGGAATCCCCCTGAGTCGCACATCCGGGGATAGAGGGTACTGCCGCCCAGTACCCACCTTTTTCCGCCTGATGGAGCACTACTTTCAGTTTCATCGTTTCCTCTCGGGTGATTTCTGCGTGTTTGTTGTTCAACCAGGCGATTGAACCTGGCTTTCCACCTCGTCCAAGTCGGTGAAGTCGGAAATTGCCCAGCGCCCGCAGTCCCCGTGGTGGTTCACCCCGGGAACCCAGCAGGTGGCCATGCTCGCTTTCTTGTGAATGGGTCGCTCGTAGAAAAGCTCAGTCATGGGATCCCCTGCTCAGGCACCAAATCTACTGTCACCCGCCTCCCGCCGCCGACTCACTCCCACGGATCCACCCCCGCCAGCTTCCGCCCCAGACTCGTCAGCTCGGCCGTCTTCCCTTCGCGGGCCTCGCGTTCCTCGGCGTAACGCCCGAGCCCTGACAGCCGCCGCTGCCAGAAGTCGGTGCGCTTCCGCCGCGCCTCCTCGCTGTCGCCGGCGGGACTCATGGTGATGTACTGCGCCACTCGGGGACTCTCGCCGCGGTTGAGGCTCGCCGTGTGGGGCAGCGCGGTCCTCCAGATGACCAGGTCCCCCGCCTCGGCGCCGATGCGCCGGGTCCCCAGGGCCAGCAGGTCCTGCCCGCGGGGATCGGCCCCCTCCGGCAGCTCGTCGAGCCACGCCTCCAGGCGCTTGTGGAACCCCGGCACGCAGACGAAGGCCCCCTGCTCGGCGGGCGTGTCGTTCAGGTAGAGCACGCCCTGCACGCCGAAGGGCAGGGGACGGTTGTCCAGGGAGGCGTCCCAGTGCAGGCCGTGCTCGGGCGCGTCCTTGTCCCGGGCCGGGGGACTGATGCTGGCCCGGTCGTGGCTGACCCACAGCTTGTCGTTCCCCCAGACCTGGCTGAAGGCCCGGTGGACCCGGGGGGCCGTGCGGTTGTCCCACATCGTCTGGTGCTGGTAGATCTCGACCATGATGCCGCGCCGGTCCTCCGGGTACCAAGTCCCGCGATCGTCCGGATCCATGCCCGTGAACTCCCACACCGCCCGGGCCGTTCGCTCGGCCTGATCGCGGTCGATCACCTCACGAGCGACGACATACCCTTCTTCGGCAAAGAAATCGAGCTCTTCCCTGCTCAGGACATCCATGTGTGCTCTCCCTCTCGCTGGTCGTAGTTGCCGCTGGAACCGCCGCGGCTATCCAACGTGTTGTCCGAAGGTGCTGCCGAGCAGCCCCTCGAGCGTGGGTGTCACCTGCCAGAAGTCCCGAAGCTCCCGGTACTCCCGGACCAGGTCCGGGTCGCCGGCCGGCACTCCGCGCTGCGCCCGGATCAGCAGGTTCCTGGCGGTGTGTTCGGGATCGACGAACTCGACGACGCTGGTGCGATAGCCCATGATGCGTAGCGTCAGCGCCCGCAGGGCATCGGTCAGGATCTCGGCGGTGCGCTGCTTGAGCACGCCATGCCGCAGCACCGGCTGGAACAGCGGGGCCCGGAGTTGCGGGCGCAACTCGTGCTGGCAGCAGGGCGCGGCCAGGATGATGCGGCTGCCCTGCAGGATCCCCTGGGCCAAGGCCTCGTCGGTGGCGGTATTGCACGCGTGCAGACTCAGCACCAGGTCCGGGGGCCGCTCCAGCACGAGATCGGAGATGGCCGCGGTCCGAAAGCTCAGGTCGGCCCACCCCAGCTCGTCGCGCAGGCCGTCGCACTTGGTCACCAGCTCGGGGTCGCGGTCGATGCCGATGACACGGACCGGACGGCCCTGGATGTGGTGCAGGTAGTGATAGGCGGCAAAGGTGAGATAGGCGCGGCCACAGCCGAAATCGACGATCTCGAGGGGCCGCTCCGATCGATCCGCTTCATCCACCACCTGTGACACGATCCGCAGGAACTCGTTTACCTGACGGAACTTGCCCTGCGCCGGCGGACGCACGCGGCCGCTGGCGTCCATGATGCCAAGGGCCTGCAGGAGGATGTTCGGCGTCCCACGGGGCAGGACATGCCCCTTCACGCGGTCATGGGCGATGGGGGGCCGCTCCGACAGCGACGGCGGCGTGCGGTCGATGAGGGCCTTGCTCTTCCGGGTGACCCGCACATAGAGGTCGCCGGAGGTCGCCTGCAGGTGGAACTGGCGGAACGGCAGCGCCAGCGCCTCGTCCAGCTTTTGCTCCAGGTGCGGACCCGCCCAGTTCTCGGTGATGTCACTGCGCCCATCGAACCAGGAGAACTGCATCCGCGGCTGCCCCTGGACCAGGACGGGTCGAACCACGGCCTTTTGCCATGGGAGATCGCTGCCCTTCCGCTTGCCGCTCATCGTCAGACGGAGGAAGGTCGCGCTCTCGAGGACCGAGGCGCGCAGCATGTCTCGATAGTCGCTCTCCGTCATGGGAGCACGGCCCGGCCGATCAGCTCTCCCGCCGCCGCCTCGCCGCGGCCCGTTCGCTCTCCCTCCAGGCCCGGTACGCGGGCGTGTCCACGTGATCGTGCAGGGTCGCCCGCGTGCGGTAGGGCACGTAGCTGCCGATGTGCCACAGGGTGTTGCGGTAGAGGCAGAAGTCCCCGGCCCCGAGGTGCAGCTGCCGGGCGCCGGGCAGGGAGAGGCAGTACTCCAGGCAGGCGCGCTCCCGCTCCTCGGAGGTGAGCCCGTCCAGCTCCGGCCGCGGCACCGGACGGTCGGGGAAGCGCGCCTCCTCGCCGGGCAGGTCGGGCCGCAGGTGGGAGCCGGGTACGACCCAGGTCGAGGAGTCCTCGTAGAGGGCGCAGTTGAGCTGGTTGAAGAGCGCCGGGTCGCGGTAGTCGGCCTCCCAGCGCTCGCGGTCGAGGTCGAGGACGTTGTCGCGCCAGTCCCGGTGCCAGTGGGTGCACCAGGGCTCGTCCGCCGGCTCCAGCAACACCCCCAGGCCGTCCCGCAGGCCGTAGGTGTGCTGCGGCGACAGGGTCCGGTGCACGGCGTCCACCAGCTCCGGCAGCTCGGCGAAGTCGGTGAAGGGCTGGTGATCGAGGTCGTGCTCGAAGACCGGCTGCAGGCGCTGGGCCTGCGGACCCGAGCGCTCGCGGGCCAGCTCCCGGGCCCGCCGGCAGACACGGCGCAGGTCGGTCAGCAGCGACGGCGGCACGATCCCGGCGAAGACCGTGTACCCCCGCATGCCGTGCTCCTCGATATGGCGCTCGCTCCAGATCCAGGCCATCTCAGCCCATCTTGAGCGAGATCCAGCCGGTGACGAGCTCCACCATGGGGGCCGCATCGTCGCTGAAGACGTGGTCGGCGCCCCTCCGCGCCAGCAGCTCCGCCCGCGGGGCCCGGCCGACGATGTCCTGCGAGTCCTGCAGGGGAACGACGTCGTCCTCGGTCCCGTGATAGAGGAGCCACGGCACCGAGATGTCGGCGCCCTTGTCGACGACCGAGCCGATGGCGGCCATGTCCCGCATGTAGGCGCCGGAGAGAGGGCAGTCGGGCTCGTCCCACATGCAGCCCTCGTCCGGCGTGACGTCGCCGAACTCGCGCTCGGCGAAGGCCCGGGTGTGGACCATGCCGGCCAGGGAGACGAGCCAGCCGATGCGGCGGTCGAAGCTGGCCCGCAGCACCCCCACGGCGGCGCCCATGCTGTGGCCCACGTAGCACAGGGGCCGCTCGCCCACGGCGGCCAGGACGCTGCCCAGGTCGTCGACCTCCTTGGAGATGGTGCACTCGGCGAAGCGCCCCTCGGAGCCGCCGTTGCCGGCGAAGGAGAAGCGCAGGGCGTGGAGGCCGGCCGCCGACAGGCCCTCGGCCAGGGCCGCCACGAAGGGCCGGTCCTTGTTGCCGGTGACCCCGTGGCCGATGACGACGAGGCCCTCGCCGCGGCCCTCGTGCAGGCTGTAGTCGAGCCTCTCGCCCCGGGCGTTGCGGATCTCACCGAACATGGATCCCCCCTCCTTCAGCCGCTACGCACGACGATGTCGCGGTCGGCGCCGGCCAGCGGCAGCTCGACCCAGGCGCCGCCAGCGCGGTGGGAGGCGTGGAAGGCGACGATCGCCTCCAGGGTGCGCACCGCTTCCGACGCGTCGTAGCCGAACGGTCCCGCCCCGTCGAGCCAGTCGACGATCTCGGCCACGGCCCGGTCCATGCCGCTGTCGGGGGAGTCGTCGGGAATCACCTCGCGGTCGTCGCCGCGGACGATCTCGATGTCGCGCTTGCGGCAGGTGGCGTAGCCCTCGGTGCCGTGGTAGCGGTGGCGCGGCGGCGCCGTGCCGTAGTCGGCGCCGTCTACCATGCAGATCAGGTCCCCGGTGGGCCCCTCGCCGTCCCCGGGCAGGTCGCGTCCGAGGCGCAGCATGCCCCAGCCGCCGGGGTCGGTGAAGTCGGAGCCGCGGCAGTCCGGTTTCCCCGACAGGTCGAGGGTGCCCGAGACGGCGGTCACCGGCAGGCCGGTGACCATCTGCACGGCGTCGAACTGGTGGGTGCCCACGTTGCCGAGGCGTCCGGAGGTCCACTGCACCGACGCCGAGGTCAGGGTGCCGAGGGCGCCTGCGGCGATGCGGTCCCTCAGCTGCCGGTAGCCGGGGTGGAAGCGCAGGTTGTGGTTGATCACCAGCAGGGTGCCGGACCTGGCGCAGGCGGCCAGCATCTCCTCGGCCTCGGCCAGGGTCGCCGAGATCGGCTTCTCGCAGTAGATGGCGCGCACGCCCGCTGCCGCCGCCGCCGCCGTGATCTCGGCGTGGGTGGGGGTGTAGGTCGCCACCGAGAGGATGTCCAGGGGCGCCGTCTCGCGCAGCATCTCGCGCCAGTCGGCGAAGACGGGGGCCCCGTAGGTTGCGTGGAAACGCTCCCGGCGGCCCCCGTCGCGGCTGCTGCCGGCGACGACATCGACCCGGGGGTGGCCGCGCAGGGCCGCCACGTGGGTGCCGTCGAGGTCGACCACGCGCTGGCCGACGCCGTCGCCCGATACCTGGTCCGCGCCCCCGATGAAGCCCAGGCCCACGATCGCCGAGCGGTACCTCGTCTCTGCCGACATCTCTCCTTCTCCTCTCTCGGATTCAGGTTTCCGTCCCGCCGCCGAGGCCGAGGACGCGGGCGCAGGCGCCGCCCATGATCGCCGCCAGGTCCCCGGCGGAGAGGAACTCGCAGTACTCCTCGATCCAGCGGCGCGACTGTCGGTAGGTGCAGAAGCGGTTCTGGAAGGGCATGTCCGTGCCCCACAGCAGCCGCCCCGCGCCGATGCGCTCCACCATCTGTTCCAGGGTCGGCCACAGCTCCCGGTACGGGTAGTCGAAGAGGTCGCCCAGGCGCACCGGGAAGCAGACCTCCAGGCTCAGGTTGGGGTTGTCGAAGGGGGCCCAGACCCCCTCGGGCAGCTCGACCCGCGTCGGCGAGCCGGTGGGCTCGTCGTCGAGGAACAGCCGCCACGGGAAGCCGTGGGTGAGGCTGCACAGGACGTCCGGCCAGCGCTCCATCCAGCGCGCCAGGATCCCCAGCTCGGCCAGGTAGCCCCGGCGCCGGCTGTCGAGGGTCTGGGTCACCGAGGCCTCGCCGGGGCCGGTGCCGAGGGTGAAGAACACGGGCACCCCGAGGCCGGCCACCGCCTCCCAGAAGGGCCGCAGGTGCTCGCCGTCCCACGGGTCGGAGCGGTAGTAGTAGGCGTGGGGCGGGTTGAACTTGATGGCGTGCAGGCCGTGCTCCTGGACGGCGGCCACGGTCTCGGCGATGACCGCGTCCAGCTCGCCCGCCAGCCGCCACTCGTCGACGGGGGCCATCGAGCAGATCCGCTCCGGATCGACGGCCACCGACTCCGCCTGGAAGGCCGGGCCGCGGCCGAGCATGGCGTCCACGTGGAGCAGGACCTTGTCGACGCCGGCGTAGTCCATCTCGGCGATCAGGTTGTGAGGGGTGTACCGCAGGTGCGCCAGGTTGGGCGGGTAGAACTGCTTGGTGTAGTCCTCGCCGTCGATGGTCCACACGACCCGCCCCTTGTCGTGATCGACGCGGAAGTCGACGTCGGGCAGGTTGTCGAAGTCCATCGCCCCGCCGGGCGCGGCCAGCGCCTCCGACGAGGCGGGCGCCCGATCGCGAATGCGCCAGGCCGGCTGGTGGTGGGAGGCCTGCCCGCCCTGGACCCAGTTGAGGTGGTCGGCGGCGGTGGCGTGGCCGGCGGGGGCGTCGGCGGGGGGAAAGCAGTAGGCGTGGGAATCGATGATGCTCACGACAGCTCCCGCGAGAACTCGTAGGTCCAGTCGACGACCCGGAAGCCGTGGTTGGTGTAGAACAGGAAGGCCCGGTCGTTGCTCAGGGCGGTGCTGATGGCGCCGTGGCGGTAGCCGCGCTCCCGGGCCAGATACATGGCCTGGGCCAGCAGGAACCGTCCGAGTCCGCCGCCCTGGTGCTCCTCTTTCACGCCGAGCCAGTCGCAAAAGGCGAAGTCGTGGGCCTCGTCGGCGGACGGGGAGGAGTCGGCGCCGCTCACCAGGATGCAGGTTCCGATGATCTCGTCACCCTGGAGAGCCCGAAGCCTCAGCCCGGGCAGGCGGCCCTTCCCCGGGACGTCCTCCACGCCCAGGTCGAAGTCCAGGCCCTCGGGTTGGACCCCCGGCTCCGGCCGCATCTCCGGCCAGTCGAGGAAGACCTCGCCGCCCGACCGCTCGTAGCCGCGGAAGCGGACCAGGGCCTGCACGTGATCGAGGTGGTCGGACAGGTAGGCGTGGGAGAAGCCGTAGAACGGGTAGCGCCAGATCTGGGGCATGACGGTGCTGCGCCCCAGGCCTCGCTCCCGCATCCAGGACTCGGCGGCCTCCAGCAGGGCATCGCCCACGGCGCGCTCGCCGCGGCGGTAGGCGAGGAAGCGGATCACGCCGACTTCGTGCTCCTGCCACTTGTCGACCGCCTGCCGGCCCACGTGGACGAAACCGTCGCCGCCGCTGCCAGCCGCGAGGGCGGCCTGCTCGAGGAGCCGGACTCCGTCGTGCTCCACCTCCGCTTCACCCAGAATCCCGCCCAAGGCGGGGGCCGCCACCGGCCAGCAGTGGGGGACGCGGCCCACGAGCAGGTCGTTGTAGAGGTCGAGGACGCCCTTCAGGTCGTCCGGGCGATAGGGTCGTACCGGAATCGTCATGGCCGTCGAGAAAGAAGACAAAGCAAAGGCGTCACGCTCAACAGACAAGAGCTGCCTTCCGGGCCTGGGTTCCCGGTGCAATTAATGCATCCTGGCTGCCCGTGCACGCCTGCACACATCACGTGTGCGGTAGTGAACAGACTCGGCTGTGCCGGTGGATCCTCACCAGCCCGCCCGGCGGCCGACCCGGGCGCCTTGGAAATCTGAGACTCGTATCAGGAATTGCCTGCCTCGCAGCTCCTGCCGCCGGTCAACCTCGAAGCGCCGGGAGAATCCCGTTGGTTTTTCTTATGTGATTGATTATGAAGAAGTTGAAGCCGATCGGCGGCGGACCGGTCAGGGGCCCGAGGGGTGTCAGGGGGCAGGGGACACCGCCCGAGGGGCCCCGAGAAGGAGACCGGGGCTCCTCCGGCCGGCCACCGGGACCGGAATCGACGGGACCAGGGGCCCGATGCTGCTTGGCACGGAATTTGTATGTGCTTTCCGCGAGACGACGAAGTGGGACGGCAGCAAGGGAGGAAGCGATGTCGAACTATCGCTACATGGGCGCCAACGGCAGCGACGACGAGATCACCGTCATCGAGGACAAGAGCATGTTCGTCAAAGACGGAGACGGCAACTGGTCGCCGGGCTTCCAGTTCATCGACAGCCGAACGGTGAAGGCCCATCCCTTCATCATCGAGGTCCTGATCCAGGACTCCGAGCGGCTGTGGTCCATGGACGAGATCCTCGCCGAGTTGGAGAGCGAACCCGTCAACTAGAGCGCCGGGGCGCCCCGGCCGCCCCGCCGAGCTTCACCCCCGCTCCACCATCGGCAGCATCTTCTTCCAGGCCGGGTCCGCGTAGAACCGGTGCCCCTCGCCGCCTACCACGAGGTGGCAGCGGTCCTCGGCACCGGCGGCCCGGTAGATCTCCTTCAGACGACGGAAGGCCTTTCGCACCCCCCTGATGGGGAAGATGGGGTCCTCCCGCCCGGCCACGCAGACCACCGGCCGCGGCGCGAAGAGGCCCATGACGTCGGCCATCTCCGCGTCCTGCAGCAATCCCGGCACGTAGTTGTCTGCGCAGTGGTAGATCGACATGATCGAGTCGCGGAAGGTGCAGAAGTAGCAGGAGGGCATGGCGAAGCGCAGGCGCGGCAGGGTGGCGGCGGCGAAGAGACTGATCGTGCCGCCCCCGGAGTTGCCCATGACGCCGACCCGCTTCCAGTCGACATCGGACCGCGTCTTCAGGTAGTCCAGCCCCCGGTCCACGTCGTAGACGCGCTCCCCGATCAGGGTCCTCCCGAGCATCAGGGCGTGCATGGCCGCGTCGTGACAGCCGTGCTGGGACACCCTCTCCTGGTGCCGCTCGCGGCGCTCGCCGAAGGAACGCTGCTCGATGCACAGGGCGGCGATGCCGAGGCGCATGCAACCCAGGCCGAAGTCGCGGTCCCCGTCGACCTCCATCTCCCGCGTCTCGTCCTCCCGCTCGACCGCGATCGAGCAGTGGGCCCCCGTCGTGTGTCCCTGTACGCAGACGAACCACGGGATCGGCCCTTCCACGCCCTCCGGCAGGCAGACGTAGGCCATCACGTCAGACCGCGGCTCGGCGCGGAAGAGAATCTTCTCGATCGTGCCCAGCTCGTGCCGGCGCTTCCACAAGGAGCGCACCCGCAGGGGCTCACGGTCCCCCGAGGGCAGTCCGATGCGTTCGCGCACCCGGCGGCGCAGCCGGCGCTGCCAGGCCGTCAGGTCGCCCCCGTCCCAGGCCAGGGCGGGCTCCGTATGGTCCATCAGCCAGCGGTGGTGGAGAGAGGGCGAGAGCTGGGGAGCAGAGGTACGGGTGGTTCCGGTCACGGCAGGATCTCCGGGTGTGGAACGCAGCGCTTTGGTGGCGGCTGCGAGCTGGCACGGCGCGACCCCGGCCGCTGCCCGAGGCGGAAGCGGGGGTTACCCGAGGGACACGGGTCGTCCGGCGGCTGGCGAGCCGGAGGCCGCGAGAACCCGGCCGCTGTTCGGGCCCGCGGCAGCGGTCGCTGGGAGGGACACCCCCCGTCCGCCGGCGCTACCCCGCGGCACCCGGTCCGACTGTACCACAGGCCGCGGCCACCTCGTCCGCCGACAGGGCCCGGCCGTGGACGCGCACATCGGCCAGCCACCCGCGCAGGCCGGCGTGGCATCCGCCGCCGACGCGCAGCGGCACCCCGGCGTCCACGTCATAGTCCTCCGGGGCGAAGGCCGCCGAGCGGCCAGCGGCCTGGCCGTCGACGAACAGCTCCAGCCGCCCCGAGCGGCGCACCGCCGCCAGGTGGTGCCACCCGGGGCCGAGCACATCGTCGAAGGTGGCCAGGGCACCGGCGCGCAGGCTCCACACCCGCCCCGAGGGCAGGGTGCCGGCGAAAAGCTGGCCGTCGTACACGGACATCGACCACACCCGCCGCAGGACCACTCCGGGAGTGGCGTCCAGGGTGCCCGCGAAGGTGAAGGCGTCCCCCCCTTCGTCCCCCGGGTCGTGGCGGTAGACGGTGCCCATGGGCAGGCCGCCGACGTACAGCTTCTGGTTGAGGACGGCCATGGCCATGATCTCGCGCTCGTAGCCAGGCCTCGTCAGCTCGGTCCAGCCCCCGTCGTCGCCGCGGCGGTGCACGGTGCCGCATGGCCAGGTGCCCACGTGCAGGCGGCCGCCGTAGACCGCGGCCGAGTAGGTCTGGGTCGAGCCCCGCGGATGGCCCCAGTCTTCCCAGCTCTCGCCGCCGGCGTAGCGCAGGACGGGCCCGCCATTGACCAGGGCCAGCAGGTTCCCCTCGAAGACGGCGAAGGCGATCAACCGCTCGTCGGGCCCCACGTAGCGCCAGTGCCGGCCGCCCTCGTACACGAAGGCGCCGCGGCGGTGGAAGCTGGTGCAGTAGAGGCGCCCCTCGAACTCGGTGAGAGCCGAGGCCTGGTCGGCCTTGCCGGTGGCGTAGCCCGGGACCTCCACGTCCTCGGGCGTGGCGTCCTCGCCGCCCGGCCGGCCGCAGTCGACCCAGGCCCCGTCGCCGCTGACGCGCCACACCGTGCCCCCCGGCCGGTTGTTGCGCACCGGCCCCAGGGCGGAACCCTGCGGCATGTAGCGGCCGGTGCCGCAGTAGAGGCCGCCGTCGAAGCGGGCGATGGCGTCGATGACGCTCGAGCCGTCCGGCGCTCCCCCGAGGTCGTGCCACAGATCGCCGCCGCCGTAGCGCCACAGGTGGCCGCGCTCGCCGGCCTCGATCTCGAAGGTGCCGGCGAAGAGGTCGCCACCCGAGGTGTGCAGGGCGGCCACGTGCACGGCGGCCCCGGGACGGCCCCGGTCGATCCACGGCGTCGGCTGCATGACCAGGTCTGCCGTCGGGTCGGCGGCGTCGGGGAGCCGGCCGGCGTCGATGCCGAACTGCAGGCCCCGCAGGTTCGCCTGGCTCGTGGAGGTGACGCCGCTGTGGCTGACGCAGGAAAGGGCGAAGCCCCGGCGGGACACGGAGTCGAAGCGGGACACCAGGTCCCCCACGGTGCCGCCGTCGGTGTCGGGGTTCAGCCACAGATCGACCGTGAAGTCCCCCGTTCCGAGGGCCGGGGTGTCCGCCGCCGGCAGGGCCAGGCCGTCGCCGCCGTCGAAGCGGCGCGCCCTGGCCGGGCCCCCGGGGGGCGCCCGGGAGTCGTCCAGCGGCAGATGCAGAATGGGGTCGCTCATGGCGCCCCTCCCGGCCCCGGGACCCCGGCCGCCGGCGCCTTCACCTGGGGCTCGCGGGGCAGCAGCTCCAGGGGCTGCACGATCCTGCGGCGCTCCGGCGTCAGCCGCGCCAGCAGCTCCGGGGAGGGCGCGTACCCGAGGCGGAAGTTGCCCCAGGACGGGCCGTAGCGGTAGACGCAGACGCGGCGCTCCCCCGGCCGGGTGCGCCGGGCCGAGCCGTGGGAGATGCCGTCGACGAAGACCAGGGCGTCGCCGGCGGCGATGTGGACCTCCACGGCGCCCTCGGTCCCCTCGACGGTGGCGCCCCCCGGCCTCATGTGTTGCCGGTGGTAGTCGGGGTGCTGGAAGTTCGACTTGTGGCTGCCCGGGATCACCATGGTGCAGCCGTCGCCGGAGCCGATGTCGGTGAGGGCGACCAGGACGTTCACCTGGCCGCACATGAAGCGCCCGCCGTGGTAGCGGAACTGGTTCCGGTGGATCGGCGGATGGCCGCCCGAGTGCAGGCCGATCGCCTCGCCGGGGCCGCGGAAGCCGGCGAAGCACTCGTCGATGAACAGCGGGCCGTGGTGGTAGTCGAAGGTGCCCTCGCCGCCGACGAAGAGCTTGACGTGCTCGATCCACGAGGGGTGGTCGATGAGCCGCTCGAAGGGCTCTCCGGCCTCGTAGATCTGCTGGTAGTTGAGTCCGTCCAGTGTCCCGTAGGTGTGGCCCTGCACGTGGCCGTACCACTGGCCCGGCTCCAGGCGCGGGATGGCGTCGAGGCAGTCGTTGCAGGCGGCGACCTCCTCCGGCGACAGGGCGCCGCGCAGATGGATGTAGCCGCGCAGGTCGAAGAGGTACACGTCGAGGTCGGGGACCATGTCGGGCCTTCAGGCCGCCCTCGGCAGCTGGGGCAGCCGGTCGAAGTGGGCGTCGCGGGAGAACAGGTGCACGTCGTGTTCCAGGACCAGGGCGGCGATCCACAGGTCGTTGGTGGGGATCGGCGTCCCCTGGGTGCGGAGCTGCAGGAAGAGCTGGGCATACTGGCGCGTGGTGGCCGCCGTGGGGAAGAGAACCTCCACTCTCGGCGAGGAGAGGAACCGGTCCAGCACTCGCTCGTTGGGTCCGGTCCGCGAACCCGCCAGGAATCCGGCGCGCAACTCCCCGAGGGTGATGAAGGGCAGGCAGACGCGCTCCGACCGCTGCACCAGGTCGAGGCAGCCCGGATCCCCCTCGCAGAAGTCGCGGTAGCGATTGGTGTCGATGGCGATCCTCACGACCAGAGTTCTTCGTCGATCGTGTCCATCTCCTCTATCACGCGGTCGAACCCGGGGTCGTCGACCCAGGTGCCGGCGAGGTGATCGAGATCGTGGAACCGTCTCTC
>JAPOZM010000075.1 GCA_026706075.1 Gemmatimonadaceae bacterium | reverse complement strand
GGCTCCTCGCCATGCAGAGTGGGTAGGCGGGTAGCGCTCTGTCAAGCTGGGTAGCGGGCGAGGGGGCTTTCGGGAGGCTGCGATCTCGGAGGAGATTGGGGAATGAGGCCGGGGGGCGTCCCGGTCCCCCGAGGGAGCTTTGTTCGGCCCGGGCTTCCAGGTTCTCCCGGGGTCACTTGCCATGGGGGACCGGGCGGGCGAGAGGACGAGATGCAGGGGACGGGGCTTTTCGAGCAGGCGCTGGGGCTGGAGCGGCCGTGGTACGTGGAGCGGACGGAGTTCGACGCCGGACAGCGGCGGCTGGACCTCTACCTGAACTTCGAGGTGGGGGGAACTTTCGCGTGCGGCGGGTGCGGCGGGGCCGGATGCAAGGCCTACGACACGGCGCAGAAGCAGTGGCGGCACCTGAACTTCTTCGAGCACCAGGCGTACCTGCATGCGCCCTCGCCGCGGGTGGAGTGCCGGGAGTGCGGGATCCGTCAGGCGCGGCTGCCGTGGGCGCGTCCACGCAGCGGCTTCACCCTGCTCTTCGAGGCGCTTGCGATGGCGATGATGACCGAGATGCCGGTCAAGGCGGTGGCGCGCATCGTCGGGGAGCACGACACGCGGCTGTGGCGGATCGCCAAGCATTACGTGAACGAGGCGAGAGCGGCGGCCGACCACTCGGGAGTCCGGGCCGTCGGCGTGGACGAGAAGGCGAGCCGGCGGGGCCACAGCTACGTGACGTTCTTCGCGGACCTGGACGAGCGGCGGCTGCTGTACGCGACCGAGGGGCGCAAATGGGGGGTGCTGGGAGAGTTCCGGAACGACCTCGAGGCCCACGGAGGAAGCGCGGACTCGGTCGAGGAGCTGTGTATGGACATGTCCCCGGCGTACATCAAGGGGGCGCGGGAGTCGTTCCCGGACGCCGAGATCACCTTCGACCGCTTTCATGTCGTCCAGCTGCTGAACCAGGCCGTCGAGAAGGTGCGGCGCACGGAGCAGAAGGAGCGCCCGGAGCTGAAGCGGAGCCGGTGGCTCTGGCTGTGGAACCCCGAGCGGCTCAGTCCTACGCAGCGGCAGCGCCTCGACGAACTGCTGGATCCGTCGCGGATCGCGCTCGACACGGCCCGGGCGTACCAGCTCAAGCTGTCGTTCCAGGAGTTCTGGAACCTGCCCCCGGCGCTGGCCCTGCGCCATCTGCAACGATGGTGCACACTCGCCGAGCGAAGTGGTCTTGCGCCGATGGCCACTGTCGCCGCGACGATCCGGGCGCACGCGGCTGGAATCCTGCGCTGGCTTCACTCCCGGATCAGCAACGGCATGCTGGAAGCCATGAACTCGCTCGTCCAGGCGGCGAAGGTTCGGGCGCGCGGCTACCGCACCACCGAGAACTTCATCACTATGGCCTATCTCGTCTGTGGCAAGCTCTCTTTCAACCTACCCACTTGAAACAGCGAGGAGCCCCCATCCATGTGGGCGATCCAGTCGGACACGTCCTGTCCCCGGTTTGCGTTACCGGCGGGAGGCGGACGGGAACGTAGCCGCTGGAGTTCTGAGTGGACTCGCAGGAGATCCCGTCGTCGTCGCTGTCGCTCGACCTCCCGCGTTCCAGCCACTCGTAGATCAGTCCGGTTCCGTCCCGGTTGTCCTTGTAGGCGGGAAGCCTCAGTCCTTCGTCCTTGCTCCTTGCTTCCGTGCAGGTCAGGTCGCCGTTCCCGTTGCCATCCCAGTAGGCGAACGTGTCTCTCTCGCCCGCCACCCGAAGGCTGGCGGAGGCGTTGATGGTGGCCGTGCCTCGTGTCACGGTCGCAGAGATGCTGGTGGCTCCGGTGCCGGTTCCCGTGGCGGAGCATCCAGAGGAGGTCGGGGCGGCCGACGCCACCGTGGTGTCGGCTGAGGCGCAGGTCCAGGACGGTTCCGTGTCGGGATCGCCGCCCGTGACCTCGATGGTGAAATGGACAGTTTGGCCCATCTGGATCTCGACGGTGAACTGGACCTGGACGGTGTCGGTGCCCGCCGCGAGGGCGGCGGTAAGCGGTGCCGGCGGATCGGGAGCGGTGGGGCCGCGAGTTCCTGATTCGGAGCAGCTCACAAGCAAGCAGACGGCCAAGGCGATCGCCTGAAGTGGCACCCGTTG
>JAPOZM010000066.1 GCA_026706075.1 Gemmatimonadaceae bacterium | reverse complement strand
TCGGCCAGAACTACGACCAGCAGGACTTCGAGGAGATCGTCCTTCTCAGCGGCCGAGACGGCACGGTCCTGCGTCTCGGCGACATCGCCGAGGTCCGCGACGGTTTTCAGCAGACCGACCTGATCGTCCGGCACCAGGACCGGCCGGCCGTGTTCGTGGAGGTCTTCCGTGCCGAAGGCGAGCAGGTGATGGATGTGGCCACGAGCGTCCGGGAGCACCTGGCGGACGAGGTGGTCCCGTCCCTGCCGGACGGGGTGGGAGTCACCATCTGGAACGACGAATCCCAGGCCTACGAGGAACGGGCCGATCTTCTCCTCAAGAACGGTATCCTCGGCCTGTTGCTGGTGCTGATCGCGCTCAGCCTGTTCCTCGAAGTCCGGCTCGCCCTGTGGGTCGCCGTGGGCCTCGTCGTCTCGGGAATGGGCGCCCTCGCCGTCATGATGGCATTCGACGTGGCGATCAACACCATCAGCCTGTTCTCCTTTGTCCTCGCCATAGGGATCGTCGTCGACGACGCCATCGTCGTGGCCGAGCACATTCGATACGAGCGCAAGCGGGGAACACCCGGGGTCGCGGCCGCGATCCGCGGCGTGCGGCGGATCAAGGTGCCCTTGACCTTCGCCGTCCTCACTTCGGTGGTAGCCTTCGTCCCCTTGCTGTTCATCCCGGGCGGCGTCGGTGACGTATGGCGGGCCCTGCCGATCATCATCATCGCCATGCTGCTGGTCTCCCTCGTGGAATCGCTGCTGGTGCTGCCCAACCACCTGTCCCATCTGCACGGCCCGGAGTGGGTGCCGGGCAATGCCTTTGACCGGCTCTTCGCGGGGCTCCAGGGTCGTGTCGACTCGCTGCTGAACCGGTTCGTTCAAGGGCCCCTGGACCGGGCCCTGCGGTTCGCGACGGACCAGCCCGGGGTGACGATGGCGGGGGCCGTGGGAATGCTCGTGCTGAGCATCTCCCTGCTGCCCGCGGGGATCGTTCCCACCACGCTGGCCGCGGACGTGGAGGGGGATATCGCGACGGCCGTCCTGGAGATGCCCGACGGGGCGACCGTTTCGAGGACCTACGAAGTGGCGCAGGAACTGGAGGCCGCGGGCCACCGGGTCATCGAGAGCCTCTCGCGCGGCCGGCCCGGGGACGCGCCGCCGCTGCTGACCGGCGTCACGGTGACCGTCGGACTGGGCTCCAGACTCGAGGGTGGGCTCAATCCGGAGCCAACCCTGAATCCGCAGGCCAACATCGCCACCATCGAGTTCAAGCTCCTTGGGGCCCAACAGAGGGAGATCTCCACGGGGGAGGTCGTGCAGGCGTGGCGGGAGGAGGTGGGTGTCCTGCCCCACGTGCGCGGCCTCACCTTCACCAGCGAGATCTTCACCCTGGGCAACCCGGTGGAGGCCGTGCTCTCCCATCCGGACCCGGAGCGACTCGCCCAGGTCGCCGATACGGTGGTCGAGGGCCTCCGGGGAGTGGGAGGCGTCTACGACATCCGTTCGGACCACACTCCCGGTATCCCGGAATTCCAGCTGGAGTTGCGGCCGGAAGCGCGGACCCTCGGTCTCACGGTGCAGGAGCTGGCGGGGCAGGCGCGCGCCGCCTTCTTCGGCGCCGAGGCCGTCCGGGTGCAGCGCGGCCGGGAAGAGGTACGGGTCTACGTGCGTCTGCCCGCGGAAGAGCGGAACTCCATCACCGATGTCGAAGGCTACCTGGTCCGCACGCCGGGCGGGGCCGAGGTCCCGGTCATCAGCGTCGCCTCCCTGGAGCCGGGCGTGTCGCCGACAGCCGTCCGGCGCAGGGATGGTCAGCGCGTCGTCACGGTCACCGCCGACGTGGACGTTTCGGTGATCTCCGGCGACGAAGCCAACGAGATCCTGGCCACTTCGATCCTCGCGGACCTGACCGCGGTGTACCCGGCCCTCACATACACGTTTGGTGGGGAACAGCAGCAGCAGCTGGAGTCCCTGGACGCGCTCTACCGCGGGTTTGCGGTCGCCCTGATCATGATCTTCGCGCTCCTTGCCATCCCCCTCCGTTCGTATACCAAGCCGTTCATCATCATGGCCGTGATCCCTTTCGGCTTCATCGGCGTGATCCTGGGCCACTGGATCCTGGGAGTGGCCTTGAGCGCGGTATCCTTCATGGGGATCTTCGGTCTGAGCGGGGTGGTGGTGAACGATTCCCTGGTCATGATCGACTTCATCGATCAGAAACTCGGCGAAGGCGCCCCGGCAAGAGCAGCGATCGTGGAGGGCGCCAAGGGGCGCTTTCGTCCGATCATGCTCACTTCCGTGACTACCTTCCTCGGCTTCACACCCCTCATCCTGGAACGCGCCATCCAGGCCCAGTTCCTGGTCCCCTTTGCGGCGTCGCTCGGCTGCGGCATTCTCTTCACCACGGCCATACTCATGATGGTCGTTCCCGCGCTGTGCACCATACATCTGCGTCTGATGGCCCGGTGGCGCCCCAGATGCGGGGAGGCGAGAGACGATGGCTGACACGACCGAGGGTTTGACGACCCATCCGCTGACTCTGACTCAAGAGCTCATCCTGATGCTCCTCAGCGAGGAGACCGGCTACTTTCACCAGGTACCCGGCTGGCACTTGAACTGCGCCGTGGCCGGTGCCGTGCTCGCGGAGCTCTCACTCCAATCCCGTATCGACACGGACATGGAATCCCTGTTCCTCGTGGACGAGTCGGAAACGGGCAACCCGGCCCTCGACCCCATCCTGAAGGAAATCGCAGCCGAGTCTGTTCAACACAACGCCCAGTACTGGATCGAACGGCTCGCTCCCCGTGCGGAGTCGATCATCGATTCCGTTCTGGATCGCCTGGTCGACCTGGAGATCCTGGAGTATCACGACGGTGAGTTCTGGACACTGGCTCCTGCCGTCTGGCATGGAGAGCTGTCCGGCCAGTCGGAAGAGGGCACCGCGGGCCAGTTCATAAAGACGCGGATCAGCAGGGTCATATTCACCGACGAGATTCCCGATCCGCGAGATGTCATCATCATCTGCCTCGTCAATACCTGCGACGTCTTCCGTTTCATATTCCAGCTCGACGACGAGGCGGAGAAGCGCATCGAGTTCATCTGCAGGATGGACCTGATCGGCCGCTCCCTGGCCGATGCGGTCTCTCAGAACCTCGCCGGCCCGGCCCTTCAACGCCCTGCCCTTGCCAGGAAGATCCCGACGGTTTCGCTCACCAGGCTGCTGCTGAACCCGCATGTTCGAGACGGCAACCTGAACGCCCTCTTCGGGAGCCTTGCGGAGGAGTACGGTCCGGTGTTCCAGATCCGCCCTCCCTTCTCGAAGCCCATGATCTTCCTGGCCGGACTCGAGACGAACCGCTGGGTGCACAAGCGGGGGCGCATGTACTTGAGAGCCAGGGACTACTTCAGCGACTTCGAGAAGGTCTACGGCGCCTCCGGCGTCCTGCCCGCCCTGGACGGCGCCGATCACTTCCGGCTCCGCAAGTCCTTGTCGCCGGCCTACTCCGGCGGCAGGCTGGGAGGGCAGCTGGACCAGCTCTACGACCTGGGGCGCAAGTACCTGGCGAGCCTGAGGGTTGGGGACTCCTACCGCGCCACGTCCATGTGCCGGGAGATGGTGAACGCCCAGCTCTCGCCCCTGTTCATCGGCGTCGACACCCAGGACCTCATGGACGACCTGATGGCCTACAAGATGCGGGCCCTCAGCGTGCACGTGGCCAAGGTCCTGCCCCGGTTCACGCTGAACACGCCGGGCATGAGGCGCCGGGCGAAAGCCCTGGACACACTGATGGAGCGGGTCCAGGGCGTCCATACCCCCGCCCAACGGGCCGACTGCCCGCGGGACTTGGTGGACGATTACCTCAGCCTGCACGCGAGCGACCCCCAGTTTCTCCCGGAGTCCAACCTGCGGTTCGCCTTCTCCGCGGCCCTGATTGCCAGCGTCTACCTCGGCGACACGTTCAGCCTCGTAGTCTACGCCATGGCGTCGCAGCCCGACCTCTACGCCAGGATCCAGGCCGAAGCGGATGCCCTGTTCGCCAAGGGCGACCCCGGGAGAGAGGAGTTCACCCCCGCCAACATCGACGTGACGCACCGCTTTCTGATGGAGTGCCTGCGCATGTACCCGATCGTCTCCATGTCCATTCGGAACGTGATGAACACGTGCGTGGTCGAGAATCACGAGCTGCCCATGGGGGAACGGATTCACATCGCCATGACCGCCACCCATTACATGAGCGACGTCTTTCCCGACCCCGGCAAGTTCGACATCGACCGTTACCTGCCGCCGCGCCATGAGCATCGCAACCCCGGGTACGCCCCCTACGGGCTGGGCACGCACAAGTGTCTCGGCACCCGGTGGATGGAGCTGCACCTGGCGGCGAATCTGCTCATGCTGGCGCACTACTTCACGATTGACGTGTCGCCGGAGAAGTTCAAGTCCAGGCTCCGCTTCAGCCCCTTTCCGTCGCTCAAGCCCAGCAAGAAGCTGAAGTTCCGCATCTCCGGGCAGAGGCGCGAGCTGCCCGCCTGAGGGCCCACGGAATGGGGCTGGCGAAACTGTCGAGGGAGCTCAGAGATGCGTACCGGGGATCGGGTGTCGCAGGGCGAGTTCGCCACTTCCACGGCTGGCTCGACAGGGCGGCGCCGGAGGCCGTCGGGGGGGGCGGGTACGACCACACGGAGACGGTCAAGGACTACTACGACCTGTGCAGCGCCTTCATGGTGTGGGGCTGGGGCGAGTCCCTGCACTTCGCCCCCCTCACGCCTCATGAGAGTCTGGAGGAGTCCAAGATCCGGCATCAGCGGGTGATGATTTCCAAGCTGGAGCTGCAAGAGGGCATGACGGTGGTCGACGTTGGTTGTGGAGTCGGCGGCCCCATGCGCCGCGTCGTCCGCGAGGGCGGGGTCAGGGTCGTGGGAATCAACATCAACGAGATCCAGCTGGAAGAGGCGAGAAGGTTGAACGCCGAGGCGGGGCTCGATCACATGGTCGATCTCGAGAGGTGCAGCTTCATGGACATGAGCGCCATCGAGGACGACACCTTCGACCGAGGGTATGCCATAGAGTCAACGTGCCATGCGCCGGACAAGCAGCGCTCCTTCGAGGAAGTATTCCGCGTGCTCAAGCCGGGTGGCCTGTTCTGGGGCCAGGAAATGTGTCTGACGGGGAAGTTCGATCCGACGGACGACCGGCACCGGGCCATCGAGCAGGATCTCATGCGCGGCATCGCGCTGAAGGAGATCGCCACCTTCGGAGAAGTGAATCAGGCGCTCGAAGCCGCGGGATTCCACGTCGTGGAAGGGATGGACCGGGACGTCCAGGGGGGACCCTCCACACCCTGGTACCAGCCCATGGAGAGTCGCCACGGGACGTTGGGGAACGCCTTGCGCAGGCTTCCGTGGGGTCGCAGAGCGGTCATGGCTGGATCGAAGATGGCCGAAGTACTGCGGCTCTTTCCGAAGGGCTCGGCGGAAGTCGTCCGACTTCTCGATCGGACGGCGGAGGCCTACATCGCGGGCGGCAAGGCGGGTATCTTCACGCCCCTGTACTGCTTCCTGGCTCGCAAGCCGCTCTAGGCCCGCCTGCTTCGCCCAGCCCGCCAGACGACCGTGGCCGGACCTCGGCGCATCGCCATCGTGGGTGGGGGCATTTCCGGGCTCGGGGCCGCCTGGGCCCTGCAACGCCACCCCGACCGGTTCGACTTCCGCCTCTTCGAGGCCGGGGACCGGGTCGGCGGGAACGCGGTCACGGCCGACATGCCCCAGGACCACGGCCCCCCCATTCCTTTCGACATTTCCGTGACCGCGTGCATTCCGTCGGTCTACCGGCACATCCTCCTGCTGATGGAACAGTTCGGCATCGAGCTGATCGATACCCGGTTCAGCTACAGCGTGAGGTACCGGGGCCGCGTCTACGCCCACGACTTCGAGTCCGAGATCAGGGATGAGCTCCGGGTGGAGATCGCCAGGTTCCAGCGGCTCCTGGGGCGCCTGCGCCGGGTGGGCTGGTTGACCCGGTCCCGGTCGAGGTTCCTGAACGCTCTCAATCCCTTCAACTACATCAGCATGGGGACGGTCCTGAACCTGGGCGGCTTCTCCGGGGACTTCAGGTACAAGGTCCTGAAACCGATGTTCGTCAACTTCCTGATGGCGACCAACGTCTTCGACATGCCCGCGGCCCTCTTTGCGAGGTACCTCGAGTTCTTCGACATCGAGACCGCCACCCCCATGCAGACCTGGGACCGGGGAACGCGGCGGATCTACGAGCACCTGTGCGCCGGCTTCCGGGACAGGATCTACCTGGGCCGGCCGGTCCGCAAGGTCTATCGCGAGTCGTCCCGCGTCGTGGTGGAGGACGAGGACGGGGAGCGGGAGGCCTTCGACGGGGTGATCTTCGCCTGCAACGCCAACCAGACGCTGATGATCCTCGACCGGCCGACGATGATGGAGAGGCACCTGCTCTCGTCGATACGCTACGAGAGCGAGCTCCACAACCACACGGTCGTCCACTGGGACGCCTCGGTCCTTCCGGATGACGAGGCGAAGCCCCTGAAGACGCGGAGCAACCACATTGAGCAGTACGGCGCCCGGCCGGACAACTACGAGATCACCTACATCATGCACAACCAGCAGCCCTGGGCCAGGCAGTCGGACAGGCCCTGTCTCGTGACCTACAACCCCGTGAGCCCCATCGATGCGGAAAAGGTCATCGGAAGGTGGTGGTTTCAGCACATCGTCCATGACGTGCGCCACGTGGCTCTCCTCGTTCCCCTGTTCCGCTTCATCCAGGGGAAGAGGCGGACCTGGCACTGCGGCGCCCATACGCTGGTCAACAGCCAGGAGACCTGCTTCGTCAGCGGCCTCGCCGCGGCCCGGCAGATCGGCGCCGACTATCCCTTCGACGACCCCGAGGCGCGACGGTCCTTCAACCACTACGGGAGCATCCTGTACGGCTGGCGGTTCCGGAAGGCGAAAGGCTGATGGCCGGGAAGCGCTCCCGGTCTATCCCTCCGGCCCGGGATAGAACTGGCGGCAGTAGCGGCGGTAGGCCCCGATGGGGCCGTCGGCCTCGCACAGCCGCGGGGGCGTCCGGTAGCGCTTGCGTTCCCAGACCACCACGTCCTGGAGCACGTCCCGCTTCTGCTGGGAGAGCAGGATCTGGTTCATCAACCTCCGGCGCAGCTTCCCCGGCAGGAAACCGAGGCCGGAGATGAACCGCCGGGGCCGGCGGATCTCGTGCAGCTGGCTGGCCAGGACGAGATCGATGAGGGTGCCGTCGATCGGTGTGGGAAGCACCCACAGTCGGGCCCTCATGTCGACCGTCTTCTCGTGGATCTCGACGAAGGAGTAGCCGAGTCCGTGGAGGTGGGTGACGGCCGAGACGTCGTACACCTGGTCCTTCACACCCAGTATCCGCCGAACCCGCTTGAAGTCGAAGCAACTCTGCAGGTAGGCGCCGTCGACGGTCAGCGACCCGACGGGATTCACATTGTCGTACCCGTGGACGTAGCGGAGGTGCCCCAGGTCGACGGAGTTCTCGGCCGTTTCCTGGGGATGGCCTCGGAACCGGAGGGTGCGGAATCCGAGGGGACCCCACTCCGGGCCGGTGGGCGGGTCGTCCGGAAGGTGCCAGGGGGGCGGGCGGCCGCCGCTGCCGAACCAGGCGAAGACCAGGCCGAGGACCTCCCGGGTCTCGTACACCCGCAGCTTTGCGGCTCTCGGTGCCGGGGCGTTGGGAGTGGCAACGCACTGCCCGGTGGCATCGAACTCGAAGCCGTGAAAGGGACAGACGAGCCGGCCCTTGCACACCTTGCCGCCCACGCCCGGGCCCAGGGCGGAGCCCAGGTGCGGACACAGGGAGTCGGCCACGCAGACGCGGCCTTCGTCGTCGCACCAGGCGACAATCTCCTCGCCCAGCCAGGTCTTCTCGATCAGTCTCTCCCGGAGGATGGACTCCCGGCTGGCGACGAAGTACCACCCCTCGGGGAAGGGGGGCAGGTCACGATCGCCACTCGTGGCTGCGGTTTGCGGGGCCGCGGGTCCCGGCGAAGACATGAGACCAATGTACGAAAGGTCCGGCCCGTATATTGGGGTCATGACCTTCGAGAAGGCCGCGGCGCCGGACGTGGAGGAGCTGGCCGAGCTCAACAGGCAGCTCATCGAGGACGAGCGCCATCCTAACCCCATGGACCGCCACCAGCTCGCCGAGCGCATGGCCGGCTGGCTGCGGGAAGGGTACACCTGCTACCTGGCGAGAGAGAGCGGGACGACCGTCGCCTACTGCCTCTACCGCGACGACGGCGACCACTACTACCTGCGCCAGCTCTTCGTCGCGCGGACCCATCGCCGGCGCGGCATCGCCCGGAGCCTGATGGACTGGATGTACGCCAACATCTGGACCGACAGGCGGGTCCGCCTCGACGTGCTCGCCCACAACGACGAGGCCGCCGCCTTCTACCGGGCGTACGGGTTCCGGGTCGCCGTCCTGCGCATGGAGAAGTGACGGTCGGATGCCGGCGATCGAACCGTACGAGCACGGCATGCTCGCCGTCGGCGGCGGCCACCGCGTCTACTGGGAGAGCTGCGGCCACCCGCGGGGCAAGCCGGCCGTCGTCGTGCACGGCGGCCCCGGCTCCGGCTGCACGCCGTGGCAGCGGGGGCTCTTCGACCCGGCCGCCTGGCGCGTCGTGCTCTTCGACCAGAGGGGCTGTGGACGCAGCACGCCTCACGCCAGCGCGCCCGGCGCCGACCTGTCGTGCAACACCACCTGGAAGCTCGTGGAGGACATGGAGGCCCTGCGCCGCCACCTGGGCATCGACCGCTGGATGGTGCTCGGCGGCTCGTGGGGCAGCACCCTGGCTCTGGCCTGGGCCGAGCGCTTCCCCGAGCGGGTCACGGAGATGGTCCTCTTCGGGGTCACCACGGGCCGGCGGGCCGAGTTCGACTGGCTCTTCCGCGGCGGCGTGGCCGCCTTCTTCCCGGAGCAGTGGGAACGGCTGCGGCGGGCGGCGCCCCTCGCGGCGGGGGACCGCGGCGTCGTCGATGCCTGCCACCGGCTCCTCTTCGATCCCGACCCGGAGGTCCGCCGCCGGATCGCCTTCGAGTGGTGCCTGTGGGAGTCGGCCACCCCCGAGTGGCCGCCGAAGGCCGGACTCGCGCCCCGGTTCGAGGACCCCGACTTCGCCCTGGCCTTCGCGCGCCTGGTGACCCACTACGTCCGTCACGACGCCTGGCTGGACGACGGCTGCCTGCTGAGCGGCGCCGGCGCCCTGGCCGGGATACCCGGAGTCCTGATCAACGGCCGCTACGACTTCCAGGCGCCGATCGCCAACGCCTGGGAGCTGAACAAGGCCTGGCCCCGCGCCGAGCTGGTGATCGTCGACGACGCCGGGCACGCCGGCGAGGGGATCAGCCGGGAGCTGAGGAGGGCCGTGGATCGCCTCGCCCGGGGATAGGGCGCCCCTACTTGAGCAGCAGCAGCTTGCGCGTGCCGACCCGGGTCCTGGCCCGCAGCCTGTAGAGATACACGCCGCTGGCGAGCTCCCGCCCGAGGTCGTCCCGGCCGTCCCACGTGACCGAGTGCTTCCCCGCATCCAGGACCGCGCCCAGCAGGCCGCGGGATTTCTGCCCGGCGAGATTGTAGATCGCGAGCTCGACCTCGCCTGCCGTGGGGACGGAGAACTCGATCACGGTGTCCGGGTTGAAGGGGTTGGGATGGTTCTGCTCCAGCCGGAAACCGTGAGGCAGGGCGGACGGGTGCGTCACGGCGGTGAGCGCCGTCAGCCCGGTCAACGCCTCCAGTACCTGGATCCGCGCCTGGTCCGCCAGCGTGCGGTCGATCGGGCTCAGCCAGCGGGTCTCCCGGCCCGCGGCGTCCAGAACCCAGGCGGGGAGCTCCT
Source organism: Gemmatimonadaceae bacterium (assembly GCA_026706075.1). GTDB lineage: Bacteria > Latescibacterota > UBA2968 > UBA8231 > UBA8231 > UBA8231. The sequence continues at coordinate 89,453 of JAPOZM010000066.1, read as the reverse complement.
GCAACAGGCGCCGAGCCTCCTCCACCTCCGGACCGGCCACCCCCTGCTCCGCCGCCCTGCGGATCTCCCGGTCCAGCATGGCGAAGTACTCGTAGTCCTCCACTCCTTCGCGCACCGCCTCGAGCTGCTTGCCGGCCGTCACCGAGTCCTCGTCGAGAAAGAGCGGCGCGTACGAGTCCTTCGAGGCCGGATACTCGTTCCAGGATGATCCCCCGCCCGTGTCGCCGAAGGACCAGAGGTGCATCCCCGTCGCCCCGTAGCGCCAGCAGGTCCACGCCGTGAGCCGGCCGGCGTACGGATCGAAGAGGCGCGTCGCCCAGGCCGAGTAGAACTCCAGGGCGATCCCCTGCTCCCGCTTTCCCGCATAGTAGTCGCGGTAGTCCTGGCCCGCCTCCAGGAAGATCTGGCGGTGGGGGGACAGGACGTGGCAGGCGTCGATCATCGCCTCGTTCGCCAGGCTCATGTCGCGGTGGTTCGGGTTCTCCCAGATGCGGACCCCCGTCTCGGCCTCGCGGATCGCCCGGGCCCACGCCAGGATGCGCTCGTCATGGCGCGGCTCCCGCGGCTCGTCCACGAGCAGCAGGGCCAGTTGCGCGGGCTGCAATCCCTTCGCGTGCATGTGTCCCGCCCAGAACGACACCCACGCCTTCACCGCCGTCGTGAACTCGGGCGTGCCCATCTCCCACGAGTGGAAGTGGGTGCCCACCTTCGCGAAGACGAGGTACCGGGCGGCGCCCGGCCACAACTCCAGCCAGGCATCGAAGTGGTCCGTGGCGGGCGGCGCCGTCATCTCTCCCTGGGCATCGTGGGTGCCCCGCGGCAGCGCCCAGGGCAGACCCCACGGCGAGTCGACCAGGCGCTCGCGCAGGTGCCGGATCAGCGCCAGGCGGTTCCGCTCCGTCACCAGGCGGTGATGGCCGACCTGGTCCGTGTAGTCCCAGCCGCCGAGGTGGAGGGACTGCTCTCCGGGGAAGTCGAGGGGATAGAGGTGCATGCGCAGCGGGAGGCGAGCGCCGCCGCCGGACTCCACGACGACCTCGCCCTCGTACGCGCCCGGCGCCACGTCCACCGGATGGAAGGTGAGCCACACCTGCCGGGTCATGCCCGAGGGCACGGAGACCGCGTACCGGCCGCTCTCGGCAGAGATCTCCGGCAGGGCCGCCGCCACCGGCACCCCGGTGCGCGTGTCGGTCCAGGCCACCTCGTGGACGGTCACGTATCCCGGATTGTCGCCCCCGGGGAGCCCGCTCAGCCGAAAGGCGATCTGCACCGCCTCGTCGCTGCTGTTGCTCACGTTGAAGGCCGCGGCGCGGTACTCCCCGCGCATCAGGTGGACCTCGACGGCCGGTTCCGCCGTCGTGTCCGGAGTGCCGACGAGGGGCAGCGGATCCCACAGGTTCGAGCGCCAGAAGGTGAGCGGCTCCAGCCCCCGGGCGCGCCAGAGCCGTGCCTGGGCGCGCAGCACGCGCTCGTGCCACGGATTGAGGGGCAGCACCGCCCGGAAGTCGTCCCCGAAGGCCGCGCCGGCCTGCGCCAGCTCACCCTCCACGGACGCCAGCTCGTTCAGCACGTCGCCCCGGGTCCGCGCCGGGACCCCCTCTTCCTCCGCCGCCCTCCTGATGGCCTGCATGTCCCGCGAGAGGCGCGTCCGGATCCCGGCCTGGATGGCGAGCCGGCCCGCGTACGCCTTCAGGTCCGCGATCCCCGCCCCCGGCAGCGGCTCGTCGACCCACTCCGGGTCGCCCAGGTAGACCTCGATCTCGTCGACGAAGGTGAAGGGCTCGTTCCACACGACCAGGCCGACATGGCGGCCGTGGGTCCGCAGCCTGTCCGTCCAGTACCGATGCGTCCCGTACTCCGACGCCGAAGGGGATCCGTGTTCCGCGCTCAACTCCACGAGGTCTCCGATCTCGTGGAAGAGCCCGTCCTCGCCCGCCGTGAAGATCCCGATCCCCAGGGGCCACCTCACGTCCGCGGATCCGCCCGCCGTGCTGAAGGAGACCCCCCGTATGGGCCTCACGGCGCCCAGGTCGATCGTCACGATCACGGGCTTCTTCTCCTGCCAGCCCACGGTCGAGAGCTGGGTCCAGAAGTAGCCCACCGTGTAGACACCGTCCGTCAGCTGCACACCGTCGCCGTCGTCCGTGCTGTGCGCGTAGTTCGGCCACGGATCCAGGGTGTAGCTCGCCCCGAGGGCCACGTTCTCCTGGGCCCACGCCGGTCCCGCCATCAACCACGCCGCCGCTGCCAGGGCCCGGTTCATGGCTCGACGCCGGACCTCAATCGATCTGGTAGACCACGATGACGGTCACGGTGACCGTGAGCTCCCCCGGCAGCACGGGCGTGGAGGTGCGGGCGGCGTCGGCGAAGGCTTCCTCGGCCTGGAAGGGGCTCGGTGGTCCCTGGAAGAAGGTGCTCTCCGTGATGGTGAGCGGTTCCCCCAGCGTGGCGCCGCTCGTCTCCGCCAGGGTCCGCGCCTTCTCCTCGGCATCCTTCACCGCCAGCTTGCGGGCCTGGGTCTGCAGGGGCGTCGTGTCGTCGATCATGAACTGAATGGAGTTGATGACGATGCGGTCTCCTCCTGCGTCGGCGGCGTCGTCTATGACCTCGCCGAGGGCTTCCAGTCTCCGCACCTTCACCCGGACGGTGTTGCTCACCACGTAACCGCGAAGCGTGCGTTGCCCCTCGCCATAGTCGTACTGAGGATGGATTCCCAGATTCGTGGTCTGCATGTCCTCTTCGGCGACGTCGTTCTCCCGCAGGGAGCCGAGTACCGCGGCCATCGCCGTGGCAGCCGCTTCACGGGCCTCGGCAACGGTCCCTGCCTCGACGGCGACGCCCAGATCGAGCGTGGCCAGATCGGGTTCGCCGGCCACCGCGCCGCTTCCGGTCACCTGGATGGTTCTCTCCCCTGTTTCGGCCGACATCACCTCCGAGCCGATGTTCACGTCACAGGCGGCCAGTGCCGAAACCAGCAATGGGCTCAGCACCCGGAGACGGTAAGTGCCTCTGTTCATCGGTTCCTCCTGCTTGAGATTGGATTCACGGGGTCGGCGCCGTCGGTGGCGCGCTCACAGGCTGTTCTCGATCGCCGCCACGATTCCGTCGGTATCGCGTACTCCGGACAGACGCTCCACGATCAACCCCCGGGAGTCGACCAGGTAGTACGAAGGTATGGACCTGATCTGATAGGAGTCGGCCACCTCCGCATCCCAGCCGGCTGCGCGCACGTGGACGCCCTTGATGTCGTGCCGGGCGATCGCCTCTCGCCACGCGGCCCCGTCCCGGTCGATCGACAGGTTGAGGAAGACGATCGGCAGATCAGCCGTCTCCTTCTTGAGTCTGCGAAGATCGGGCAGGGCGCTGTAACACGGCCCGCACCAGCTCGCCCAGAAGTCGAGCAGGACCGCCTGCCCCTTGAACTGGCTCAGCGATACGGGCTGACCGTGGAGGTCGTGGAGGGTGAACTCGGGCGCGGGTTGCCCGGGTTGCAGCTTCAGGGCCTTGTCCACGGCCGCCTGGACGGCCTCGGCCAGTTCCGGGTAGGGATTGGCCGCCTGGAACCCCTCCCACTTTCTGTGAGCGAACGCAAACGCCTGGCCATCCTCGAACCGATCGATCAACTCGCCGGCCAGGTACCAGTAGAGCACTCGCCCTTCCAGCTTCTCTCCGGCCAGATCGTACGTCCTCCAGGGCTGCAGCCAGGTCCGCGATCCCAGGTCGGCATAGAGGGAGTCGAGCTGCGTACGGGCCGCCGCCGACAACCCCAGGCTCGGCAGATCGATCTTCTCGGACAGCGCCAGCCTTTGCCGATGTTCGTACAGGGAATCGAGTTGGACCTGGCCGGCTCCTGACAGCCCCAGGGCCGACAGATCGATCTTCTTCGAGAGCCTCGGCGGCTCTTTCCTCAGGGAGTCCAGTGGTACCTCGGGAGGCATGTGAAACCTGATCCTTCCTCCCGTCGTATCCACTCTCGGCGCCTCTACGTCACTCGAGGAGGAGGAGGAGAATCCATTCTTCCTGAAGAGCGAATCGACGTGCGCCTGGGCTGCGTCCGAGAGCCCCAGGCTCGACAGATCGTACATCTCGGAGAGCTCCAGGTATCGGCCGTCCGCGTCGTAGAGGGAGTCGAGCCGGGCCCGCAGCGAATCGGAGAACCCCAGGCTCGACAAGTCGACCCTTTTCGTCAGGGCAGGCCGCCACCCGTCCTTCTTGTACAAGGAGTCGAGCCGGGTCCGGACCGAATCCGAAAGCCCCAGTGCCGACAGGTCGTACATATCGGAGAGCCTGGGGCTCCTCGGTCTGAAGCCCTCGTTCCACTCCCAGTAAAACGTCCGATCGAGGAACCGGCGATAGTCGCGCACCCCCAGGGCATTTTCATCGACCAGGGGGATCTCCTGGAGAAAGTCGAAGTAGTCCGGGGGGATGTCTTCGTTGTAGCGTCCGTTGACAGCCCGGTAGTTCTCGGGATAGGAGATCATCTCCTCGGCCCACTCGTAGTTGACGTAGGCGGTCGCAAAGTCGACGAAACCCGGAGAGAGGGCGTAATCCCCGCGCCTCTCGTCGAAGAAGTCGAGCTGGTCCTGCCGCCGCTCGTCCATCCGGCGCCTGAACTCCTCCACCTCGAGGTCCTCGTAGTCGAGGCGGAAGGAGTAGAATCTCGGGAACCACTCGGCGATGAAACGGCTGTTGTCCGCGTTGGGGCCGCCGAAGGCGATGGAACGGCTGAAGACTCCTTCATCCACGGCCACGTGCAGACTGTCGCCGGGCTCGACGAAGAAAGCCAGGGGATCGTGATCGAAAAGGACGGCCCCCAGCCACTGGACCCACTTCCATCTCGGCTCCCCGCCCTCGTATCGCCCGCTGACCACGGTGCCGCGGATGGCCGGCAACTCGAAGGCGAAGCGGTTCAGACTGTCGAGGGCGACGTCCTGGTCGAAGTCCTCCAACGCGGAGGGCAGCTCATAGGTGAAGACGAGTTCCCGCGAGGCCGGGTTCCGGATCTCTCCGGTGAGGAGGGCGACCTGTGGCTGGCTCGGGCCTTCGCCCGCGGGATATGCGCTCGATGCCATGAGCATGAGAATCAGGGAAATGCCGCATGTCCGGGTCATGAGCTGGTCCTTTCGATGCCGCCTCAGCGCAGCAGCGTCATCTTCCTCGCCATGGCACTCTCGGGTGTGGTGAGACGGGACAGGTAGAGACCACTTGCCAGGGGCTTCCCCTCACGGCTGGACGGATGCCAGGGGACTCTGTAGGAGCCGGCTGCCTGTACTCCGTCTACCAGGGTCTGGACCGGCTGTCCGAGGGCGTTGTAGACGACGAGCGAAACCTGCCCCGGGTGGGACAGGGTATAGCGGATCTCCGTAACGCTGTTGAAGGGGTTCGGATAGTTGGGATGCAGGGTGGTGGCATGGGGTGCCGGGGGCTGGGAGGAGACGGATGTCTTGTCGGAAGGGAGGATCAGGACTGCGCGCTCCACGTCGAGGAAGAAGGGGAAATTCCACTCATACAGCCAGCCTTCCTCTCTGAGGTCCGGGAAGTCGGGACCTCGGATCTCCTCCAGACCCGTCCCATCCTTGTTCGAGAGCTGCAGGGTAAAGACATCCGCGCCCCTATGGTACTGGCGGCGAATCATGTAGATCCTGTCATCGATCACATCGACCGTCAGGCCTCCATTCACCCTGTACACCCAGGTGGTGTCACCGGTATCCACGTTGATTCTGTACAGCTTGTCGCTGTCCAGCACGTACAGGGAGCCTTCCCGGCTGTCGATGTACATGTCCCTCGGTGGTCTGTGACGGTGGTTGAGAAGGAGACGCGGATCAGGCCTGGACAAGCTGTCCCGGTAGAAGCTCTCGTTGTCATCAGTGTAATAGACCCTCCCCTTGAGTGGATCGATCACCAATCTCTTTGGGCTGCTGGCCCTCAGGAATTCTCTGGCATTGGATCCGTCCCGATCGGCGCGCCATACCGTGTCGTGCCGCTGGGCCCAGTAGATCTTGTCGTCCGCCACGGCCAGATCTTCGCAGTAACGCCGGTTGGAGACAAGGAGCTCGGTATCTGAGCCGTCCATGTTGGCCTGGAACATCCTGTATTCACTGTTGTCCACCCAGAGTATTTTTCCCCTTGGCCTGTCCACGAAGAGACAACCGGGCCTCCTGAGCAACGGGGCAAAGACCTCCTCCCGGTCCGACCCATCGAGGTTGCTGCGCCTGAGGTTCCCTCTGCGGTCTATCCAGTAGACCGTTCCCCTGCTGACGATGAGATTCTCTATGGACCGGTCGGTTTCGAAGAGTCGATCAACTTCGCGATCCCCATCAGAATCGTCGATATCGGTTCTGTACACTCTTCTTCCATACGACCAATAGAGTTTCCGGGTCTCGAGATCGAGAGCGAGCTGGTCGGCGCTCCATTTCAGGAACAAGGAATACTCCTTGCTCCCGTCGTCCATGAAACGCAACCTCCAGATGAGGCCGCGGGTATTCTTCATCTCCTCACTCTTCGCCTCGTGAGGGTGGTCATTGATCCAGTACAGGGTTTGTCCTACAGGATCAAAGACAGGCTCCGTTGCTCGACCGATCTGCTCAGGGCTGGCGATCCGGGTGTGACGGGTGTGAAGCGTTGAGGGGTCATAGGGGTAGACAAGGCCTGAGTCGTAAACGAAGGCGCTGTCCACATCTACCATGTAGAGTCCGGAGAGGTGGTCCGTATAGAAGAGTCTGTGTTCCCGGACGTCCAAGGTGAGAGCGGTGGGATAGCCGCCGATGATCTCATCGTAGTTTATGTCCCTGACGAGGGGGAAGACGCCTTCTCTCGGCCTGGTCCACTTGTCGAGGTGGATTCCGAAGACCGCGCAGGCCGCCCAATGCTGATCGTTGCCCCCATCTTGCAGGAAGAGAGCAACGAACATGATGCGCCTGGCCGAGTCTATGGCAATGTGTGAATGCCAGATCTCACGATAGTACGTCTGCGGGATCAGATCACCGGTGAACTCCTCCAGGTCGGAGCCGTCCAGGTTCGAGCGATAGATCCTGGATCCGCCGGACCTTCCATGGGTCCAGTAGAGCTTCTCCGTGACCTCATCGACGGCGATGCTGAAGGGCCATCTCTGGTCGGACTCGACGAGCTTCTCGACGCCGGTGCCGTCGAGATTGGCCCGGTGTATGCCCGACAGATTGGACCAGTAGATCTGACCGTCGGGCTGGGAGAGGACGACATGAGCGCTGGAGAGGAGGATGAGCAGTATGGCCCGGGTCAGCATGGAGAGACTCCCTTCCTCCCGGAGGACCGGAGCACGGGGAACCCTCAGTCCTCCTCCGCCGGCTTCCGCCCGCCGCTGTACGCGTCCCCCCGTGCCGAGTCGCCCGGCCAGAACACGCTGGACGGGTCCTCCTGCCACAGGCGGCCGCACATGTTGGAGATGACCCGCCACTCGGGGGCGCCCATCTCCGGGTCCGGGTGGAAGAGGAAGCGGCGGGCGCCGGCGCGCTCGCTGGCGGCGAGGATGCCGTGCAGGTCGCGGGCCCCCATCGAGTCGCCGGCGTGGGGGCTGCGCCCGGTGGAGACCCAGAAGATCACCTTGTCGGGATCGCCCACGGCGGCCAGGGCGCGCTCGCTCTCGGCGAAGACCAGCTCGTCGAAGAACTCCTGGGGGAAGCCCAGCTCCATGTCGAGGAGGTCGTCCACCCGGGGCAGGTCGATGCCGAAGAGGGAGCGCACCACGAGGAAGGCGTCCGACTCGCTGAGGGACGGGTTCCAGCGGCACAGGCGCTGCACCCAGCGGGCCACGGTGCCGTAGAGGCCGTCGAAGCCCCGGTGCCAGTAGTAGTGCTTGGGGAAGACGATGTCGAAGTACGAGGCCATCTGCTGGTAGTCCTGGCCCGTGAGGGAGGAGAAGGCCGCGGTCCGGGGGATGCCGCCCAGCTCGACCTTGCGGTCCACGGCGTCGATGTTGTCGCGCGCATGGGCCCACGAGAGGCGCGACGACTGGCGCCGGGCGCGCAGCCAGTGGAGGGTGTCCTCGTCGATGTCGAAGAGGGCCAGGCCGGCGAGGGTGCCCGCCGGGGCCATGTAGCGGACCCGGTCCGGCGTCAGCTCGTGCAGGCGCCGGCGCATGGAGGCGATGCCGCGGTGGACGCGGTCCAGGTCGGCGCCGACCTCGTTGAAGCGGGCCTCCTCGCCGGGGCGCACCTCGAGCAGCTCGCCGCCGTGATGGAACTCCAGCTCGTAGTGGTTCTCGCCGGGGCCGTCGATGATGAAGCCCGACACCTGGGGGAAGGCGTTGGCCAGGTCCTGGAGGGAGCCCTTGGAGGTGCCGGCGCCGAAGATGAAGACCGGCCAGCCGCGGCCGGCGGCGTCGTCGAGCATGGCGTGGAACAGGCGCTCCTTCTCGGCGTCGACGGCGGGCGCGTCGGGCGGACTCTCGCCGAAGCGCTCGTAGACCCGGGGGTCCGGCGTCCAGCAGGCGGCGCCGTCGAACTGCATGCGGCCCACCACGAGGCCGCGCACGCCTCCGTCGTGCCAGGCGTCGAAGCGCTCCTTGAAGCCTTCCATCCAGTACTCGAACGGGTTGTGGGCGAAGATCCAGCAGTTCATGGCTTGCCTCCGGCGTTGCGGAAGAGGTCGGGTGTGCCGCCCAGGGCCACCTCCACGTCCAGGTCGCAGACCTGGCCGATGGTGCGGACGATGGGGCGGATCTGCTTCTCGATATAGTGCTCGTAGTCGATGGGCGCGCTCAGGCGGCCGGCGGGCTGCGGGCCGTCGCGGGTGACCAGGTAGCGGATCGTTCCCCGCGGCTCCGGCAGCAGGCGCGCCGCGGCCACGTGGGCGGGAACGGTGCGGGTGTATCCCTCCACCGACTTGCGCAGGGCCTTGCGGTAGACGAGGTCGTCGTCCCGCTCCCCCCGGCGCACGGCGTCGATCCAGACCAGGACGCGCTCCTCCAGCTCGGCGGCGGGGGCGTCGTGGAAGACCCGCTCCAGCAGGTCGCGCTGCACCTCGTGGGCCAGGTCGGTCCAGTCGCGGCGCACCGCCTCCATGCCGATGATCTCCAGCTCCTCCGACCCGTCGCCGGCGGTCTTGAGGCCGGCGTAGCCCTTGGCGCGCCCCCGCTCGGCGTCGCCGCGCATCGGCGGCAGGAAGAAGCGGGCGTAGTACTTCTCGAACTCCAGGTCGAGGTAGGAGGGCAGGTCGAAGCGCTCGCGCACGTGGTCGGCCAGGCGTTCGTTGAGCCAGCCGCACAGGTCGAGACCCCGCTCGTGGGCCGAGGCGGCGCTCAGGTCCTCGGGCAGGTGGGGGTCGACGAAGAGGGAGTCGGTGTCGCCGTAGAGCACGGTCCCGCGGCCGCTCTCCTCGAGGAGCGCCCTGGTCCAGCGCAGCAGGTAGTGGCCGAAGCCGGTGATGGCGCCGGCCAGGGCGCCCTCGGCGAACCGGCACGAGCCGCTGGCCAGGACCCCGTAGAAGGAGTTCATCACGATCTTGCAGGTGAAGGCGGCCAGCTCGTCGCCGGCGGCCCGGGCCCGGGCGCGCTCGTCGAAGAAGCCGGCCAGCATCTCGGGCAGGATCCCCGGGCTGCGGGTGAAGAGGGCGCCGTTCGGGGCGCGCAGCAGCTCTCCCGTCACCCCGGGACCGTCCTGCGAGCCCCCTTCGGCGGCCCGGGGGCTGGAGCCGCCCGCCTCCAGGTGGGTCAGGGGATCGATGTTGAAGGTGCGGATGATCGACGGGTACAGGCTCTTGAAGTCGAAGACGTAGACGTGCCGGTAGAGCCCCGCCCGGCTGGCCATGACCAGGCCCCCCGGCGAGCCCTCCTGGTTCACCCGGTCGACGCCGGTGGTGGGCGCCACCATGCGGCGCTCCCGCAGGCCGGTGAGGTAGAGGAAGTCGAAGGCGGCCACCGAGCCCCAGGCGCGCTCCAGGGGCAGGCCGGTGAGGCAGGCCCGCCGCAGGCTGAGGCGCACGAGGTCCTGGCGCAGCAGGATGTCGCGCACCAGCCGCGAGTCCTCGAGGCAGTACCCGGCGAAGGCGGCGCGGTCGTCGCGGAAGGCGGCCAGGATGCGGTCGGGCATGGAGTCGCCCTCGCCGGCCTCGAAGGTCTTGCCGCGGCCGAGGAGGGCGAGGGCCACCGTGTGCAGGCGGTTGTCCTCGAAGCGCTGCAGGGTGGCCCGCACGAGGTGCATGGCGTCGAGGACCTGGCGCCCGTACACGACGACGCGGCTGCCGCCCCAGACGTCGCCCTCCTGGTACCACGACTCGTCGGTGGAGCGGCCCAGGTTGAAGGGCACCCCGTGGGTCCGGCACAGCGTCTGGAGCACCGTGAGGTCGAAGTCGACCAGGTTCCAACCGGTGAGCACGTCCGGGTCCAGCTCGCGGACCCGCGCCAGGAGTCCGGTGAGCAGGTCGGCCTCGGTGGCGTGGCAGCGCACCTCGGCGGGGTCGTCGGCGGCGGGCTCCCCGGCCAGGTGGATCTCCTCCACCTCCTCGCCGCCGCCGCCCCACGCCACCAGGGAGCAGGCCAGCAGGCGGCCGGCGTCGGGGGTGGTCTCGATGTCGAGGGCCAGCAATCTGAGATCTGGCTCCCAGTCGCCGGGGCCGACCTCCGGGTCGACGTAGACCCGGTCGACGCCGTGGCCGGGCCGCCAGGACCCGCCGATCCGCAGGGGGCCCCGCACCCCGCGGGCCACGAGCCACTGCCGCGGGAAGGAGACGTCAGCCTCGTAGGTGCGCAGCTCCTGCCCGTGGAGCCCCTCGGCGAGGCGGCGCAGCTGCCGGGGCTGGCGCAGGCCGACGCGCACCACCGGCTCGCCGTCCATGGTGGTAAGACTCGTGTCGGAGTCCAGCTCGGCGCCGGCGCCGAGGCAGGAGGGCCGCGCCCGGGGCAGCTCGGACTCGCGCAGGTAGAGGGAGGGCAGGAGGCGGCTGTCGGCGAAGGCGAAGGTCGGCCCCGACGCCAGGCGGCCGACGCCGAAGAGGACGGGCCGGCCGTTCTGCTGGCGGTGGAAGAGGTGCAGGAGGAAGCCGCGCTCCGGATCGCTCATCGGGTCTATTGTAGCCGGGACCCCTGAGCCGCGGCAATCGCCGGGGCCACCATTTGCCCGCCCCGAGGCCGGGGCCCTAAGATGCCCGCCCGCCGCCGCCCGGCGGCCTCGCCCGCACTTCCCGAGGAGAGATGGACCGGTGATCATCGACTGCCACACCCACGCCTGGGAGCACTGGCCCTACGAGCCGCAGGTGCCCAACCCGGAGAGCCACGGCCGGGTGGAGAAGCTGCTGTGGGAGATGGACCGCAACGGCGTCGACCACGCCGTGCTGGTCTGCGCCAACCTCGACCACAACCCCCGCAACAACGAGTACGGCGCCGAGTCGGCGAAGCGTTACCCCGACCGCATCACCTGCTTCGCCGACGTCGACTGCTCCTGGTCGGCCACCTACCACACGCCGGGCGCCGCCGCCCGCCTGGCCGAGACAGCGGACCGCCTGGAGCTCAAGGGCTTCACCCACTACCTCACGGACGACTACGACTGGCTCGAGTCCGAGGAGGGCCTGGCCTTCTTCGGCACCGCCGCCGAACGCGGCCTCATCGTTAGTCTCGCCTTCGGCGCCCCGTGGCACCCCCACGTGCGCAAGCTCGCCCGCCGCTTCCCGGAGCTGGTCATCCTCGGCCACCACATGGCCGGCACCCGGGCCTCGGAAAAGCCCCCCTACCCCAACTTCGAGGATGTCCTCGAGTCGGCGGAAGTGCCCAACATCCACCTCAAGCTGTCCGGCTTCGCCTACGTCTCCCAGGTCGACTGGGAGTACCCCTACTCGGACACGATGTGGATGGTCCGCAAGCTCTACGAGCGCTACGGCCCGGAGCGCCTCTGCTGGGCCTCCGACTACCCGCCGGTTCTGTGGTACATGACCTACCAGCAGTCACTGGAGGCGGTGCGCACGCACTGCGACTTCATCCCCGAGGGGGACCAGGAGCTGATCCTGGGGGGGAATATGGGGAGGTTGCTGGGATTGTGAGGGGGAGTCAGGTCTGCGGGTGACGCTCGCGGGCAAATCCGGCTACCTCGGATTGAGCGACTCCCCGATCCGGTCGAGCTTCTCGCGGATCTCCGGGTGGATCTCCTCGGCTTTCATCCTGGAAGCCAGCAGGTAGAGGTCCTTCTTCGGTGTGCTTCTCTCGAGATCCTCCAGAAGCGGGACCAGGAACTCAGTGCTCGCCTTGACTCGCTCGAGGGAGACGTGCTCCCCGAAGAGATCGGTACCTCGGGGCACCTGGCTCCAGAAGACGTCGTCGATCTGGGAATCTCTCAAGGGGAAATCGACGAACCGCTTGATCGCCTCCGGCTGCAGGAGATAGTTCTCGATCTCGTACCGGCGCCAGCGCAGCACGTCGAGTCCCGCCCTGGTCGTTTCCGCATCCGGCTCGTCCCTGTTGTCACCGTCGAGAAGGCAGAGTCCACGAAGGGTGGGGTAAGCGGATCGCATGGCAAAGAAGTGCGCCTTCGCTTCGCGCAGGCTCCTGCCTCCGAGCCAGTGGACGAAGGGGCGCTCGAAGAACAGCCTCGCCGGATGGTCGAGGATCCGAGTCCACTCAGCGAGCATGCGCTCGTCAGTTTCGCTTTCGACATAGAGCACCGCCCCGGCCTCCTGGGCCAGCAGGAGATCAGTGGTGGTTACGCGCTTGAGCGCCTCACGAAGTTGGTCGCGCTCGGTCTCGCTATCGAGGGCGCGAGGTGCTTCCCGGAAGAGGCCGATCACCCGGGACGGCTCCGTCGCGTCAAGGACGACCTCGGAATGGGTCGCCGCGATCACCTGCCCGCCGCGCTCCCGGGCAATCCTGCGCACCAAGTCGTAGACCTGCTTCTGAAGGATCACATGCTGGTGGGCGTCGGGCTCGTCGAGGAGGATCACGGTGGCAGGCCGGGCGTAGAGGAAGCCGAGTAAGAGGAGAACCTGGAGGGTCCCGCTCCCGGCGTTGGAGAGATCGAAGGGCCGGCTGTGGTCTGGCTCTCGGTATTCACAAACGATGTAGGGTTGGGCGGGCGAATAGGATGGCTTGATCAGCTCAATCCCGAAGAGGTCCCGGATGTGTCTCTGAAGTTCCAGCCAAAGCTTCCCATCCTCGCCCTCAGCGATTTCCAGCAGGAGATTGCGCAGAATCTCCCCAGGCCTCCCTTGGCCGACGAGCAGATCCTGCATGCCCCGGTCGCGCCGGGGCTCGTCACGCTCGATTCCAGAAAGTGGTGGCACATGGACGATGCTTAGCTGCCGTGCTGCATGGGGAGGGAACATCTGCAGAGACTTACGGTCCAGGCTCTTGGCATCAAGGGGCCGTGCGTACGCCAACTCGGGTGTGTGGTACTGAAGCTCGATGCCGCAGATCCAGGTCTCACCGTCATCTTGTCCTTCCACGAGGATCTCAATCATCCTGCGCGCCCCGGACATACCTCGCGGACCGGTGACCTTCCGGTCTTCCCAAAGGAGATTCATCTCCCTCAATGGGACCGCGGTGATGTCCGCGCGGGGGATAGCGACCCCCGAACGTTCCACAGCCCTTCCGCCCTCCCGGTGGGCAAGCCATCGATCGAGCGCAAACTTCCAGAAAGCCACCGCCTGGAGCAGCGTGGACTTGCCGGCGTTGTTCGGCCCCGCGAGGAGAACCGAGTCTGCCAGTTCGAAGGCCTGCTCCTGGAAGCGCTTGAAGTTCCTGATGGTTACGCGGAGGATCATCGATCTAGCCCAGACCGCCGAAGCGGTTCCTGGCCTGCTTGGCGGCGATCTCTCTCATAGGCGGTACAACACTAAGGACCGTTCGGCTCGTCAACCCCCCGCGAACCCCTCCACGTCCACGTCGATGACCAGCCCTCGCTCGTCGTCGAAGTCGACCTCGACGGAGTGGGTCTGGTAGTCCTGGTCGCCGCGGGCCGTGTGGTAGACCTCGGTCCCCTCCAGGCAGATGGGCATGGTGTGCCACACCTCCAGCCCCAGGCAGACGCCCAGGCTGCCGTCGGAGTGGAAGGCGCGCAGGTCCTCGGGGTTCAGGCTCGGGCCGGGCGCGGCCACGAGGAAGACGGTGGGGCAGTGCCGCGTCGGGTAGAAGGACTGGCCGGCGTCGTCGTGGCAGGCGAAGTGGGCGCGCAGCCGGCCCTCGGAGAGGGAGAGCTTCTCCGGGGGCGGGTCCGAGACATCCGCCGTCACCGTGTAGTGGTTCTCCGTGAGGCCGCCGACCCGCACTTCCGGCCGGGTCTCGTCGAAGGTCCTGATGACGCTCCCGAAGGGCGCGAAGGCCTCGGGCGTGAGGGGCTCGACGGGGACCTTGAAGATCTCCAGCATGGGGACTCTCCGGGTCGGGGGGATGTCGGCGGCGACGTGCTTGCGGCGCGCGTCTGTCGCGCTCAGCGGCCTCGCTTCCGCCGCCACTCCTCGAACTCGCGCTGGCGCTCCTCGTCGAGGGGATACGTCCCGTGGAGGGGGGCGCCGCCGTGGATCTTCTCGGTGATGAACTCCTCCTTCAGCTCCTGCTCCTCGGCCTCGGCGGCCACCTCCTCGGCGAGGTGATCAGGGATCACCACCACGCCCTCGCCGTCGCCGACGATCACGTCTCCGGGGAAGACGGCCACCCCTCCGCAGGCGACGGGCACCTGGATCTCGCTGGGGTAGTGGATGGTCTTGTTCGTGTGGGCGTTCATGGCGCGGGCGTAGGCCGGGAAGCCGCTGGCGGCGATGGCGGGGCTGTCGCGGTAGGCGCCATCGGTGACCACCCCCGCGGCGCCGAGGCGGGCCATCCTCGCCGCCAGGATCGAGCCCATGGTGCCGGCCCGGGTGTCGCCGCGGGCGTCGATGACGAGCACGTCCCCCGGCTGCATCTGCTCGATGCCGACCCGCTGCATGTCGGTGAGGTTGTCCATGGGCACGTCCACGAGGTCCTCCCGCGCCGGGATGTAGCGCAGGGTGAAGGCGCGCCCTGCCATGCTGGTGTCGGGCCGCAGGGGCGCCACCTCGTGGAGAAAGGTGTTGCCGAGGCCGTGGCCCTTGAGCACCGAGGTCAGGGTCGCCGTGCTCGGGACCCGCAGGCGGTCGAGGGTTTGCTGCGTGACCTGTGCCATCAGCGGATGCAGCCCCGGGCTTCGACGGGCCAGACGGCTTCCACCCGGTCGCCGCGCACGGCGGCGATCTCGTCGTGCTCGTTGAAGGTGGGGCACGGGTGGACGGGGATGATCTCCACGCGCTCGCCGATCCGGGGCTTCGGGTCGCATCGGGAGACGTCCAGGTGGCCGTGCTCCTCGGAGGCACCCGACAGCCGCGCCTCGGGGTACTCGACGATGTGGCCCAGGAGGCCGCCGCGCTCGTCGTGGTGCACGGCTAGGCTCAGGGACTTGCTGCCGGCGTCGAGGATGGCGCGGTCGGCGCCGGGCCGGCTGACCACGGTGGTGAGCACCCGTCCGGCGCACTGCTCCACCGTGTGGGTGCCCACCTGCAGGTGCTTCATGCCTCCCACGGGATACTCGCCGGCGCGGTGCTCGGTCAGCTCCGGGACCTCGTGGGCCGTCCACATGCAGGGGGAGGCGCCGCCGCTGACGATGGGGTGGGGCAGGCCCCGGGCGTCGAGGCCGCTCAGGACCGCCTGCAGCAGGGGACGGCAGGACGGGGGCGACGGCATGATCATGATGCCCCGCAGCTCCAGGCCGGGCAGGGAGTCGATGAGGGCCGCCATGTCGGCGATGGCCGCGGGCGTCCGAACCCCGGTGCGCCCCTGGTCGACCTCGACGATGACGCCCACGCGGGTTCCCGCGGCGGTCATGGCCTCGGAGAGGCCGCGCGCGGTGTACTCGGAGTCGGCGGCCACCGTCAGCCGAGTCCGCGGCGCCAGGGCGGCGAGCCTTTCCAGCTTGATCCTGCCCACGATGTTGTAGGGGATGAGGACATCGCGGTCGACGCCGCCGTCGACCATGACCTCGGCCTCGCCGAGCTTCTGGCAGACGATGCCCATGGCGCCGCGGTCCATCTGCATGCGCGAGATGGCCAGGCACTTGTGGGTCTTGATGTGGGGCCGCAGGCCGACGTGGTGCTCGTCGCAGTAGGCCTGGGCGCGGTCGAGGTTCTCCTCCAGGGCGTCGAGGTGGACGAGCAGGAAGGGGGTGTCGAGGTCGTCGATGTGCATGGGCGCTCCGTCGAGAGGGGGGCTCACGATAGACCGGGCCGGCTCGAACCGTCAAGGCGGCCCTTGCCGGCGGCGGACCCGTCCCTATAGCATGGCGCCATGCCCCTGGACCTGAAGCCCGGCGAGCCCGCCGCCTTCCTCTGCGCCGTCCTGGCCCGCGGCGCCGACGCCGTGGACGAGGCCGTGGCCGCCCTGGCCGCGCGCTTCGGAGAGGTGCGGGCCCGCAGCCCGGTCTGGGCCTTCGACATGAGCGGCTACTACGAGGCCGAGATGGGGCCGGGGCTGGCGAAGGGGCTCGTCTGGCTCGGCGATCCCGTCGACCCGGAGAGACTGGCCGGGCGCAAGCGGCAGAGCCTGGCCTTCGAGCGGGAGCGCGCCGTGGAGGGCGCCGGCGGGGACCTGCGACGCACGGTGAACGTCGACCCGGGACTGCTCTCGGAGGAGAGCCTGGTGCTGGCCACGACCAAGGCCAGCGGCCACCGCGTGGCCATCGCCACCGGCCTCTGGGCGGAGGTGACCCTGCGCTTCGAGCGGGGCGAGTACCGGCCGCTGCCGTGGACCTACCCGGATTACCGACAGCCGGAGGTGGGGGAGTTCCTGCTGGAGGTGCGGCGCCGGCTGCGGGAGCTGCGCCGGGCGCGCGGCGCGGCCCCCTAGGGGTGGGGCGCCATGAAGACGAGGACCACGAGACGGCCGTCGCTGGTGTTCACCACGCCGTGGTCCTCGCCCGGCGGGCAGAGCAGCGACCAGCCGGCGTCCAGCTCGCGGGACTCGCCGGCCACGGTGAAGGTGCCGCGGCCCTCGAGGACGCAGTAGATCTTGTCGTTGTCGTCGTGGCTGTGGAGGGCCTGCTCCTGGCCCGGCTCGAAGCAGTAGATGTCGCAGAACATCCTCTCCGACTCGAAGAGGTTCACCTTCTGGAACTTCTCCCCGGAGAAGCTCCGTTCCTCCTGCCAGCGCTTGACGTGCATCCTCGGCCTCAGCGGTCCGCCAGGCGCGGGAAGGGCCTGTCCCCGGGACCGGTGTAGATGTGGTTCGGGCGGATCAGGCGGTTGCTCTCCTGCTGCTCGACGACGTGGGCCGCCCAGCCGGCGACCCGGCTGGCGACGAAGATCGGCGTGTAGAGGGGGATCGGCAGCCCCATCGTGTAGAAGGTCCAGGCCACGGGGAAGTCGACGTTGGGGAAGATCCCCTTCTCGGAGAGCATCGTCGCCTCCACCGCGTCGGCGATGCGCTGCCAGCGGCTCTCCCCGGTGGCCGCGGCCACCCGGCGTCCCTCCTCGGTCACGGCGGGCACCCGCGAGTCCCCGCTCTTGTACTCGCGGTGGCCGAAGCCCATGATCTTGCGCTTCTGCGCCAGCGCTTCCAGCACCCACGGGCGCGCCCGCTCCGGCTCGCCGATCTCCAGCATCATCTCCATGGCCGCCTCGTTGGCGCCGCCGTGGAGGGGGCCCATGAGGGCGGCGATGCCCGCCGTCACCGCCGCGTGCAGGTCGGCCAGGGTCGAGGCCGCCACCCTGGCGGCGAAGGAGGAGGCGTTGAAGCCGTGCTCGGAGTAGAGCATGAGGGCCACGTCCACGGCGCGCACGGCGTGCTCTTGGGGCCGGCGGCCGTCCACCATGTAGAGGAGGTTGGCGGCGTGGCCCAGCTCCGGGTCGGGGGGGACCGGCTCCAGGCCGCTGGCGCAGCGGTGGGCGGCGGTGAGGATTGTGGGGACCTTGGCGAGCAGGCGCTCCGCCTTGCGCAGGGTGGCCTCGCGGCTGATGTCGCGCGCCTCGGGGTCGGTCACTCCCAGGGCTGAGACCGCCGAGCGCAGGACCGCCATCGACTGCGCCTCCGCCGGGGTCCGGCGCAGCAGCTCCTCCACCGCCGGCGGCAGGCCGCGCTCGGCGCGCAGGCGGTCCTGGAACCCGCCGAGCTGCGCGGCCGTGGGCAGCTCTCCGTAGAGCAGCAGCCAGGCGACCTCCTCGAAGACGGCCCGGCGGGTGATCTCCACGAGGTCGTAACCGCGGACGATCAGCCGGTTGGCCTCGAAGTCGATCCGGGAGATCGCCGACTCGCCGGCGATGACCCCGGCCAGCCCGGGGCTGTACTCGGGGCGCTCAGCCATCGCCGCCCTCTCCGGCCAGCCGTCGGTCCATCGCCTCGTACTCGGAGTAGCGCAGCAGGTCGTACAGCTCTTCCCGCGTCTGCATGCGGTCGAGCCAGGCCGCCGGCGAGCCCTGGTCGCGGATCTCGGCGAGGACGCCCTCGACCGCCTTCATCATGACCCGGAAGGTCGTCATGGGGAAGATGACCATGGCGTAGCCGAGGTTCGCGAACTGCTGCGCCGTGAGGGCGGGCGTCTTGCCGAACTCGGTCATGTTGGCCAGCAGCGGACCCCGCACTTGCTCGGCGTAACGGCCGAACTCCTCCTGGGTCTGCAGGGCCTCGATGAAGACCGCGTCGGCGCCGGCCTCGAGGTAGCGGCGGCCGCGCTCGACGCTGGCCTCGAAGCCCTCCACGGCGCGCGCGTCGGTGCGCGCCACCAGCAGGAAGTCGGGGTTCTCCCGGGCCTCCACCGCGGCGGCGAGCTTGCGCTCCATCTCCGCCGCGGGGACCAGCCCCTTGCCGTCGAGGTGGCCGCAGCGCTTGGGCATCACCTGGTCCTCGAGGTGGATGCCGGCCACCCCGGCGGCCTCGAAGGTGCGCACCGTGCGCATCACCTGCAGGGCCTCGCCGAAGCCGGTGTCGGCGTCGCACAGGGCCGGCACGTCCACGGCGTCGGCGATGGGGCCCGCGGCGCCGGCGACCTGCTCCATGCCGAGGAGCGCGATGTCGGGGTACCCGGCGCTGTTGATCAGCCCCGCGCCCGAGATGTAGACCGCCTCGAAGCCCAGCTTCTGGGCGAGCATGGCCACCGGCGCGTTGAAGCACCCCGGCATCACCACCGTGCCGGCGGCGATCGCCCGTCGCAGGGCGGCGGCCTTGTCCGCCGGCGGGATGCGCTGGGAGAGGAGCACGGGGGGCCTCAGAGGCGGATGGTGGCGTCGCGGTCGGGGCCCACGGAGATCAGGCTCACGGGGGTGCCGCTCAGCTCCTCGATGCGGCGCACGTAGGCGCGGGCCCCGGCGGGCAGGTCGGCGAAGGAGCGGGCGCCGGTGGTCGGCGCGCACCAGCCGTCGACCTCCTCGTACACGGGCTCGCACTTGTCGAGGATCCGCGGATCGGCGGGGAACTCCTCCAGCAGCAGGTCGCCGTGGCGGTAGGCGGTGCACAGCTTGAGGCGCTCCACCGGGTCGAGGATGTCGAGGCGGGTGAGGGCCAGGCCGGTGAGGCCGTTGACCCGCCCCGCCATGCGGGCGATGGTGGCGTCGAACCAGCCGCAGCGGCGGGCGCGGCCCGTGGTGGCGCCGTACTCCTGGCCGAGCTCGCGGATCCGCTCCCCCTCGTCGTCGAGGAGCTCCGTCGGGAAGGGCCCGTTGCCGACGCGGGTCATGTAGGCCTTGGTGACGCCGATGATCTCGCCGATCCGCGTCGGCCCCACCCCCGTCCCGGTGCAGGCGCCGCCGGCGGTGGTGTTGGAGGAGGTCACGTACGGATAGGTGCCGTGATCGATGTCGAGGAGGGTGCCCTGGGCGCCCTCGAAGAGCACCCGGCGGCCATCGTCGAGGGCCTTGTTGAGGTAGACGGAGGTGTCGTCCACGTAGGGCCGCAGCCGCTCGGAGAACCCCTGGGTCTGGCGCACCACCTCCTCCACGTCGAGGGGAGTGGCCCCGTAGATGCTGGTGAGCATGTCGTTGGCGGCCCGGACGGCGGAGCGCAGCCGGTCGCGCAGGTCGGCGTCGAGCAGGTCCATCACGCGCAGGGCGTGGCTGCGGGCGACCTTGTCCCGGTAGGCGGGGCCGATGCCGCGGGCCGTGGTGCCGAGGGCGCCGGAGCCGAGGCTCTCCTCGGAGGCGCGGTCGAGGGCCTTGTGGTAGGGCAGCACCACGTGGGCGCAGCCGCTGACCCGCAGACGCTCGGGAGGCACGGGGATGCCCCGTCCCGCCAGCTCGTCCAGCTCGGAGAACAGGGACTCCGGGTCGAGGACCACCCCGTTGCCGATGACGCAGACCGCGTGGTCGTTGAGGACGCCCACGGGCAGGAGGTGGAAGATCCAGGTCTCTCCCCCCACCTCGACCGTGTGGCCGGCGTTGGCTCCCCCTTGGAAGCGCACCACCACGTCGGCGCCGGCGGCGAGGTAGTCGACGATCTTGGCCTTGCCCTCATCGCCCCACTGGGCTCCCAGGACGACGGTCGCTGGCATGTTCAGCTCTCCCTCTCGCGTCACAGGCTCACGAGGCGAGCCCAGGTGATGTGGGGATCGGTGAGGACCTCTTCGATCACCGGTTCGGGCACCGGGCTGTCGACGTTCAGCACCGTCAGGGCCCGGCCCCCCACGTGGTGACGGCCGCAGGCCATGCGCGCGATGTTGATCTGGCGCCGGCCCATGGTGCTGCCGATGCGGCCGATGATCCCCGGCACGTCGTCGTTGACGTAGAACAGCATATGCCCCTCGGGCACGGCGTCCAGGTCGTACTCGTCGACGCGCACGATGCGCGGGTCCTGGTGCCCGAAGAGGGTGCCCGAAAGCACCCGGCGGCCGCCGCCCTCGAACTCGAGGGCCACCGTGAGCAGGCTGGCGTAGTCCTCGGCCTCGCTGCTCGTCAGCTCGTCGATCCGGATGCCGCGCTCCTGGGCGACCATGCGGGCGTTGACGAGGTTCACCGTGCCCTCCTCGGCGAAGCTCTCCATCAGCCCCTGCAGCACCGCCGAGGTCAGGGGCGAGGTGGAGAAGGCGGTGATCTCGCCCCGGTACTCCACGGTGACGCGCCGCAGCGGCTCCCCCTCCGAGAGCTGGCCGTGGATGCGGCCGAGGCGCTCGCCCAGCTCCAGGTGGGGGCGCAGCTTCTCGTAGGCCTCGGGATCGAGGCTGGGCACGTTCACGGCGTTGTGGATCGCCCCGCCGGTCAGCACGTCCCGCACCTGGGCGGCCACCTGCAGGGCCACGCTGCTCTGGGCCTCCCGCGTTGCCGCCGCCAGGTGGGGGGTGCAGATGACCCGCTCGTGGGCCACCAGCCGGGACCCCGCTTCGGGCGGCTCGCTCTCGTACACGTCGAGGGCGGCACCCGCCACCTTGCCGGAGTCGAGGGCCTGGAGCAGGGCCTGCTCGTCGACGATGCCGCCGCGGGCGCAGTTGACGACCCGGACACCGTCGCGGCAGCGGGCCAGCTCCCGGGCCGACAGCCGGTGCCGGGTCTGCGCCGTCAGGGGCACGTGGAAGGTCAGGAAATCGGCCTCTTCCCAGATCTGCTCCTCCGGGGCGAGCTGGGCTCCGTACGACTGGGCCACCTCCTCCGTCACCGGGGGGTCGTAGGCGAGGACGCGCAGGCCGAGGGCGGCGGCCCTCTGGGCGACCTCGCGCCCCACCTGGCCGAGGCCGAAGACGCCGATCGTCTTGCCCGCCAGCTCGACGCCGGTGAGGGTGCCGGGCTCCCAGCGGCCGGCCTTCATCGACGCCGTCCCCTGGGGCACGTTGCGCGCCAGGGCCAGGATCATGGCCATCGTGTGCTCCGCGGTGCTCACCGAGTTGCCCCCGGGGGTGTTCATCACCACGATGCCGCGGCGGGTGGCCTCGTCCACGTCGATGTTGTCCACCCCGGCGCCGGCCCGTCCGATGGCGCGCATGCGCCGGGCCCGTCGGATCACCTCCCCGGTCACCCGGGTGGCGCTGCGCACGATCAGCCCTTCGTAGGCGTCGATGCGCTCGAGCAGCTCGTCGGGCGACAGGCCGGTGCTCAGGTCGGCCTCGATGCGGCCGCCGCACTGCAGCACGTCGACGCAGCCGGGATCGACGCGGTCGCTGATCAGGACCTTCATGGGGCCGGTGCGGCTTCCACCGCCGTCACCTCCCCGACCCACTGCAGCAGGTCTCCGCGGCCGAGGCCGGTCTCGGAGGAGAACGGCAGGTAAGGCAGGTCGGCGAGTTGTCCCTCCTCCTCGAGCCGGGCGATCTGCCGCTCCAGCTTGCCGCGGGAGAGCTTGTCGGCCTTCGTGAGCACGAGGAGGAAGGGGCGTCCGCCGCTCTTCAGGGTGTCCACCATCTGCAGGTCCAGCTCCGTGGGGCCGTGGCGGGCGTCGATGAGCAGGACCACCGCCTGCAGAGCCTCGCGGTTGGCCAGGTAGGTCTCGATGAGCCGGCCCAGGTTGCGCCGCAGGTCGACGCCGCCGCGCACGTACCCGTAGCCGGGAAGGTCGACGAGGTAGAGCCGGTCGTTCACCCGGTAGTAGTTGAGCTGCTGCGTGCGCCCGGGGGTGGAGCTGGTCTGCGCCAGCCGCCGGCGCTGCACGAGGCGGTTGATCAGGCAGGACTTGCCGACGTTGGAGCGGCCGGCGAAGGCGACCTCGGGCAGGCCGTCGGTGGGCGAACCCTTCTCGCCCACGGCGCCCACGACGAATTCCGCAGAGTGGATCCGCACGACCCCATCGGCCTTCAGGCGGACTTGCGAAGGAGCTCGTCGCCGTCGTCGTCGGAGGCGACCCCGAGGTCGATCATCTCGCCGGTGACGACCAGCTCCGTCACCTCCTCGTGGGACGGGGTGTCGTAGAACACGTCCATCAGGGCCTGCTCCAGGACGGAGCGCAGCCCGCGGGCCCCGGTGCCCTTGCTGACGGTGAGCTCCACCACGCGCCGCAGGGCGTCGTCGGTGAACCGCAGGTTGACGCCGTCCATCTCGAAGAGCCGGCACACCTGCCGGACGATGGCGTTCTTCGGCTCCGTGAGGATGCGGAAGAGGTCTTCCTCGGAGAGGGCGTCGAGGGTGGTCACCACTGGAATGCGGCCGACGAACTCGGGGATCAGGCCGAACTGCAGCAGGTCCTCGGGCTGCACCTCGGACAGTACCTGGGCGGGGCTCTCGGTGTCCGCCTCTTCCGAGGCCGATCCGAAACCCAGGGTGCGCCGGCCCACGCGGGAGGAGATCACCTTCGCCAGGCCCTCGAAGGCGCCGCCGCAGATGAACAGCACGTTCTGCGTGTTGACCTGGATCATCGGCTGCTCGGGATGCTTGCGGCCGCCCTTGGGGGGGATGTTGGCCACCGTGCCCTCGAGGATCTTCAGCAGGGCCTGCTGCACGCCTTCGCCCGAGACGTCGCGGCTCACCGCCGGCGCCGCCGACTTGCGCGCCACCTTGTCGATCTCGTCGAGGTAGACGATCCCCTTCTCGGCGCGGGCCACGTCGTAGTCGGCCGCCTGCAGCAGGCCCACCAGGATGTTCTCCACGTCCTCGCCAACGTAGCCGGCCTCGGTGAGGATGGTGGCGTCGGCCATGCAGAAGGGCACCTGCAGGACCTTGGCAAGGGTCTGGGCCAGCAGGGTCTTGCCCGTGCCCGTGGGCCCCACGAGGAGGATGTTGCTCTTCTCGAGGTCGACGCCGTCGAGGGCGACGTTGGTACGGATGCGCTTGTAATGGTTGTACACGGCCACGGAGAGGATCTTCTTGGCCTCTTCCTGGCCGATGACGTACTCGTCGAGGTAGGCCTTGATGTCGATCGGCTTGGGAGGGGTGCCGGTCTCCCACGGCAGGGTCTGCTTCTTGTCCTCGGCGAGGACATCGTTGCAGAGCTTGACGCACTCGTTGCAGATGTGCACCGACGGCCCGGTGATGATGCGGTCCACCTGGCTGGCGCCGCGGGTGCAGAAGGAGCAGCGCGGCTCGGCCTTGGAGGTGCGGCGGCGCATGGGAGGAGCTAGCCCGCGGCCTCCGCCGGCTGCGACAGGGCCAGGGTGGAAGGAGTGATGATCTCGTCGACGATGCCGTACTCGCGGGCGTCCTCGGCGCTCATGAAGAAGTCCCGCTCGGTGTCGGCCTGGATGCGCTCGAGATCGCGCCCGGTGCGCTCGGCGAGGATGTCGTTTATCTGCCGGCGGATCTGGATGATCTCGCGGGCGTGGATCTCCACGTCGGCGGCCTGCCCTCCGATGCCGCCCATGGGCTGATGCAGCAGCACCCGGGCGTTGGGCAGGGCCTGGCGCTTGCCGCGGGCCCCGCCGGCGAGGAGCACGGCGCCCATGCTCGAGGCCTGGCCGATGCAGATGGTGGCCACGTCGGGCTGGATGTACTGCATCGTGTCGTAGATCGCCATGCCCGCGGTTACCGAACCGCCGGGGGTGTTGATGTAGAGGGAGATGTCCTTCTTCGGGTCCTCCGAAGCGAGGAACAGCATCTGGGCGATGACGAGATTGGCGATGCTGTCGCCCACCGGCGTGCCGATGAAGACGATGCGCTCCCTGAGCAGCCGGGAGTAGATGTCGTAGGAGCGTTCGCCCCGTCCGGTCTGCTCGATGACCATCGGTATCAGCGACATGTTCAGACCGCCCTCTCTTCGACGATGGCGTGCTCTTCGAGATACGCGAAGATCTTGTCCTCCTCCAGGTCGCGGCGCAGGTCGGCGGCCCGGGGCGACCGCTTCAGCTTGTCGAGCTGCAGGTTGAGCTGCCGCGACCGGTCGGCCAGGTAGCCCTCGAACTCCTCGTCCGTGACCTCGACGGAGACCTTCTTGCGCAGTCCTTCCATGATCAGGTAGGTCTTCAGGCGCTTGACGGCGTCTTCCCGCTCCTCCGCCGTCGGCTCCTCCGGCTCATGGCCGGGATCCTGGGGATGGTCCTGGTGGTCGTGGCCGGGCTCCTGGCGCTCGCGCTCGCGGCGCATCGATTCCAGGTAGTTGTCCACCAGCGAATCGGAGAGCTCCACCTCGTTGGCCCGGTGGAGGCCCTCGAGGAGGTCGCTGCGCAGCTTCTGCCGGGCCAGGTAGCTCCAGCGTTCGTCCAGCTGGGAGCGCAGGTGGTCCCTGAGCTGCTCCAGGCCCTCGAAGCGGTCGCCCACCTCACTGGCGAACTCGTCGTCGAGCTCGGGGAGGGTGCGCTCGCGGATCTCGCGGGCGGTGACGGCGAAGTGCGCCCGCGTGCCGGCGAGATCCTCGTTGGGCAGGTCCTCGCGGTACTGGAACCGGACCTTGCGCTCGGCCCCCGCCTCGATGCCGAGGAGGGCCTCCTCGAACTCGGGGCTGGGCGCGCTGTCGTCGCCGATGAGGAAGTAGCGCTCCTCGTAGCGGTCTCCGATGATCGGCACGCCCCCCTCGTCGAGGCGCTGCAGGTCGGCGATGAGCACGTCGCCGCGGGCCAGGCCGCGCTCGACGGAGCGCTCCGACGCATGCTGCCGCTGCAGCTGCTGGAGCTGTTCGTCCACCTCCTCGTCGGAGACCCCGTGGGTGAGGCGCGTGGCCTTCAGGCCCTCGTGGCCCTGCACGTCGACCTCGGGCCAGATGTCGATGCTGGCGGTGAAGCTCAGTCCGCCGGCCTCGCTCTCGTCGAGCCGGGTGATGCGCGGAGTGCCCGCCGGCATCAGCCCCGTCTGCTGCGCCGCCTCGCGCATGAGCTCGGGCAGCAGATCCTCGATGACGCCGCTGCGGATCGACGGGCCGAAGCGCTGCTGGATGAGCCGGAGGGGAACCTTGCCTTTGCGGAAGCCGGGGATCTCCAGGCGCTTCTGGTAGCCCCGCAGGGCGCTCTGCATCTCCCGGTCGATGCGCTCGGGCGGCACCTCGACATCGAGGTCGCGCGCCCAGCGGCCGGTCTCTTTTACGGTGGTTTCCAAGGTCGTCATATCCGTGCGAAAGGGGGGACTCGAACCCCCAAGCCCCGAAGGGCACCAGATCCTAAATCTGGCGCGTATGCCAATTCCGCCACTTTCGCAGAACGGTGCTCCGTCCAACAAAGGAAGCACCGGGGACGCACGCCGCCCGGTGCTTCGCTCCACAGCCGGGCGAATATACCCGTTCGCCGGACCGGAATCAAGATTCCGGGTGCCTCCAAAGGTCCATGCGGCGGCGGATCTCGGCGAGCAGATCGGAGCCGGGAACGCGGTCCTGCTCCATGGAGTCGCGCTCCCGCAGAGTGACCGTGCCGTCCTGGAGGGTGTCGGAGTCGACGGTGATGCAGAAGGGGGTGCCCACCTCGTCCATGCGCCGGTAGCGGCGGCCGATGGCGCCCCCCTCGTCGTAGGCCACGCGCAGGTGGGGCCGCAACTCCGCCTCGAGGCGGCGGGCGATCTCGGGCATGCCGTCGCGCTTGACCAGGGGCAGGATGGCCGCCTTGAGGGGCGCGATGCGCGGGTGGAAGCGCATCACCGTGCGCCGGTCGCCCCTCACCTCCTCCTCGGCGTAGGCGTTGGTGAGCACCATCATCGTCTGGCGGCTGGCCCCGGCCGAGGTCTCGATGACGGCGGGCAGGACCTTCTGCCGCGACTGGTCGTCGAAATACTTGAGCTGCTTGCCCGAGTACTCCTCGTGGCGGCCGAGGTCGTACTGCCCGCGGTGGTGGATGCCCTCCATCTCGTCCCACCCGAAGGGGAACTCGAACTGGATGTCGAAGGCGGCGCGGGCGTAGTGAGCGAGCTCGCCGCCGCCGTGCTCGCGCCAGCGCAGCCGGCTCTCGGCGATGCCCAGGCCCTCGGTGATCCAGGTCCAGCGCTGCTCCTTCCAGTAGTCGAGCCAGCGCTCCTCCTCTCCCGGCGCCACGAAGTACTGCATCTCCATCTGCTCGAACTCGCGGGTGCGGAAGAGGAAGTTCTTCGTGTTGATCTCGTTGCGGAAGGCCTTGCCGATCTGGGCGATGCCGAAGGGCAGCTTCTGGCGCATCGCCTGCTGCACATTGAGGAAGTTGACGAAAATGCCCTGGGCGGTCTCGGGCCTCAGGTAGACGACGCTCGCCGAGTCCTCCACCGGGCCCACGTGGGTCTTGAACATCAGGTTGAAGTGGCGGGCCTCGCCCAGCTCGTTGCCCTTCGGGCTCTTCAGGCCGACCTCGGCCATTTTCGCCGTCATCTCCTCCAGGCCCAGGCCCGTGCAGTCGACGCCGGCCTCCTCCAGCAGATGGTCGAGGCGGAACCTCTCGTTGGTCTTGCGATCCTCCACCATGGGGTCGGTGAAGCCTTCCACGTGGCCCGAGGCCTCCCAGGTGCGCGGGTGCATCAGGATCGCCGCGTCGATCCCCTCCACGTCCTCGCGGTAGGTCATGGACCGCCACCAGGCCTCCTTGACGTTGCGCAACAGCTCGACGCCGAGGGGACCGTAGTCCCAGCAGCCGTTGAGACCGCCGTAGATCTCGGAGCTCTGAAAGACGAATCCCTTGCGCTTGCACAGGGAGACGAGCTTCTCCATCACGTCGCCATCCGACATCAACCCCTTCCCTTCAGTGTGTCGAGGAACTCCAGGGACCGCAGGCGGCCCCTCGTCCCCGCGTGGTACTCGAGAAAGCCGCGCAGCAGGCCGCGGATCTCGCCGGTGAGAGCCGCGGGCGCCGGCGGGATCGCCTCGCGCCTGTAGGAGCGCAGCCCCTGCAGCTCCGCCAGCAGCCGCAGGCCATCGCCGGCGACCCGGCGGGCGCCGCCGAAGTCGCCGGGGGCCGCCCGGTCGGAGGCCGCCTCGGACCGGGCGCAGCCGCGGCACAGGACGCCGCCGAGGGCGGGGCTGAACCAGCCGGGCCCACTCCCGGGCGGTGAGCCGCAGAGGACGCAGGCCTCCAGCTCGGGCCGGTATCCGAGGGCCTCGGCGACGCGCAGCTGGTAGTACCAGAACAGCGACTCCAGCTGCGGCTCCTCCACCTCCTCGAGCCCGCCGAGGACCCCCGTGAGACAGCGGAACAGGCGCCGGCTCGCCTCGTGCTCGATGGTCAGCCGGTCGACGATCTCGCAGGCGGCGGCGGCGTACGACAGGCGCCGCAGATCGGCCACCAGGGCCGGGCGGGACCGGACCAGCTCGGCCTCGGAGAGGGTGTGCAGGTCGCGGTCGTCGCGCATGGAGCAGGCGATGTGCACCGACCATCCGACCTCCAGGCAGCCGGCGAACCGGCTCTTCGGCCGCCGGGCGCCGTTGGCCATCACCCGGAGCTTGCCGTGGTCCTCGGTGAAGAGGGTGACGAGCTTGCCCGTCTCGCCCTGCCGCCGGGTGCGCAGAACCACCGCGTCGGTCCTGGCCTGGATGCGTGCCAAGCGCCGCCGCTACCGGCCGCCGGGAGCTTCCTGTCCGCGGATGCGGTAGAGCCGCTCTCCGGGCCTGGCCATGCCGAGCTGCTCGCGGGCGAGCTTCTCGAGGTACGCGGGGTCGTTCTGCAGCCGGTGGAGAATCTGCCGCATGCTGTCGTTCTGTGCCTCCAGGCGGGCCACTTCCGCCTCCAGCTCGGCCAGTCGCGCGCCGTGGTCCTGCAGCTCCACCCAGCCGCCCTCCTCGCCGAAGAACAGGTAGCCCCAGGCGGCGATCGCGAGGAGGACGGCGGCCACGGTCCACAGCCGCACCCTCGGCGGTTGGGTGGCCAGGGGGTCGGTCGCCGGCGGGTCGTCGGGGGTCCGCCTGGCCATCAGGTGAGCACCAGGTCGTCGCGGTGGATCACTTCGAGGGGCGGCTGTCCGAGGATGCTGGCCACCTCGGGCGAGCTGCGTCCGAGAATGCGGCCCACCTCTCCCGCGCCGTAGCGGCTCATGCCGCGGGCCACCTCGCGGCCCTGGTCGTCCTCCACGCGCACCACGTCGCCGGCGCGGAAGGTTCCGGAGCAGGCGGTCACGCCCGCCGGCAGCAGGCTGCCGCCGCGCAGCTTGAGGGCGGCCACGGCGCCGGCGTCGACGGTGACGCTCCCCCGCGGCGGGGAGGCGAAGCCGATCCAGCGCTTGCGGCTGCCCATGCGCCGTCCCGCGGGCACGAAGAGGGTGCCCACCTCGCCGCCGTCGAGGATCTCCGCCAGGCTGTGCTTGCGGGCGTGGGCGACGACCGTCATCTCGCCGCAGGCCATCAGCAGCTGCGCCGCCTTCACCTTGGTCGCCATGCCGCCGCGCCCCAGCCGGTTGGCGGCGCGGCTCACCGAGCGGCTGACGTCGTCGCCGAGGGAGACCTCGCGCAGCAACTCGTCTCCGCGGCCGTTGGCATAGCGGCGGTAGAGCCCCTCCACGTCGGAGAGGATGACCAGCAGCTCGGCATGGATCAGGTTGGCCACGTACGCGGCGAGCATGTCGTTGTCGCCCAGGGAGCGCTTCAGCTCGGCCACACCCACGGAGTCGTTCTCGTTGATCAGCGGCACCGCACCGAGGGCGAACAGCTGCCGGAAGGTGTTGCGCAGGTTCACGTAGCGCTGCCGGTCCTCGAGTATGTCCCCCGCCGTCAGCAGGACCTGCCCCACGGGAACGCCGCGGCGGGCGAAGAGGCTCTCGTAGGTGGTGACCAGCAGGTTCTGGCCCACGGCGGCCACCGCCTGCAGATCGGCGATCGACCGGGGTCGCTCGCTCAGTCCCAGGCGGCCCATGCCCGCGGCCACCGCTCCCGAGGAGACGACGGCCACCTCGAGGCCGCGCTCCCGGAGGGCGCAGACTTCGCCCACCAGCCGGCGCACGGTGGGCCGGTGCAGCTGGTTGGCCTCTCCGGCGACGCTCGTGGAGCCGATCTTGACGACCACTCGGCGCACGCCGGACATGCGCCGGGCCCGCGGCCGGGTCCCGGGTGCGCGGTTCACGTCTCGTAGTGGCGCACGGTGACGCCGCGTTCGGCGAGGTACTCCTTCACCCGCGGAATGGTGTAGATCTCGAAGTGGAAGATCGACGCCGCCAGGGCGGCGCTCGCCTGCCCTTCGGTCAGGACCTCGTGGATGTGCTCCAGCCTGCCGGCGCCCCCGGAGGCGACGATGGGGACACCCACGCGTCTGGCCACCGCCTGGTTGAGGGCCAGATCGTAGCCGTCTCTCGTGCCGTCGGCGTCGATGCTGTTGAGGACCAGCTCGCCGGCGCCCCGCTCGACCAGCTCCGTCACCCACTCCAGGGCGTCGATCCCCGTCGCCGTGCGCCCGCCGTCGACGTAGATCTCCCAGCTCGGATCATGGCCGTCTGCGGGGGGCCGCCGCAGGGCGTCGATGGCGCCGACGATGCACTGGCTGCCGAAGCTCTCGGCGGAACGGTTGACGATCTCCGGGTCCCTCACGGCGGCGGAGTTGATCGACACCTTGTCGGCGCTGCCCTTGAGAATGGTGCGCACGTCCTCGAAGGTACGGATTCCGCCGCCCACGGTGAGGGGGATGAAGACCTGCTCCGACACCTGGCGCACCAGGTCCATCACGATCGCCCGGCCGTCGGCGGAGGCGGTGATATCGTAGAACACCAGCTCGTCGGCGCCCTCGCGGTCGTAGCGCGAGGCCAGCTCCACCGGATCGCCGGCGTCGCGGTCGGCGGAGAAACGGACGCCGCGCACGTTGCGCCCGTCCTTTACGTCGAGGCAGGGGATGATGCGCTTGGCCAGCATGGCGCCGATGCAGCCGACCTAACGGAAGGCAGCGAAGTTGGCCAGCAGGCGCAGTCCCACCTTCTGGCTCTTCTCCGGATGGAACTGCACGCCGAAGAGGTTGCCGCGGGCGGCGATCGAGGTGTACTCGAGGCCGTACTCGGTGGTCGCCACCGACTCGCTGTCCTCCTCGGCTTCGACGTAGTAGGAGTGGACGAAGTAGAAGAAGCTGCCCTCCTCGACGCCCTCCAGAAGCGGGCACCGGCGCCGGATGGAGATCTGGTTCCAGCCGATCTGGGGCACCCGCTCCGACGCCGGGAATCGGCGGCAGCGGCCGGCGAACAACTCCAGTCCGGTGTGGTGCCCCATCTCCTCGCTGGCCGCGAACATCAGCTGCAGGCCGACGCAGATCCCGAGGAAGGGCCGGCCCTCCCGCAGGTGATCGGCGATCGCCTCGTCCCATCCGGAGGCGCGCAGGTTGCGCATGGCGTCGCCGAAGGCGGCGTCACCCGGAAGCACGAGATGCGTTGCCTCCCGCGCCCGGGCCGGATCCTCGACGATGGCGGCCTCGTGGCCGAGGAACTGAAAAGCCTTCTCCACGCTGCGCAGGTTGCCCATGCCGTAGTCGGCGATGGCGATCACGGCTCAGGTTCCCAGTTCCTTCGAGCGCCGCGTGGCGGCGGCCACGGCGGCTGCCAGGGCCTGGCGCAAGCCGCCTTCCTCCAGGGCCGTCAGTCCCGCGAGGGTGGTGCCGCCGGGGGAGGTCACTTGGTCCCGCAGCTCAGCCGGAGAGGCCACGCCTTCCTGGACCATGCGCGCCGCTCCGTTCACGGTCTGCGCCGCCAGGGCCATGGCCACCTCCGGCGCCAGCCCGGCCTCCACGCCTCCGTCGGCGAGCGCTTCGACAACGGTGTAGATGTAGGCGGGTCCGCTGCCCGACATTCCGGTGACGGCGTCCATCTGTGACTCGCGGACTTCCACCGTGGTACCCAGCCGGTCGAAGAGGGCTCGCACAGCGGCCACCGCCGCAGGGCCGGCGTGACGGCCGGCGCAGAGGGCGGTGGCGCCGGCGCGGAGGCGGACCAGGGTCTGGGGCATGACGCGCACCACGGCCCGGGAAGGGGGCAGGAGATCCTCGATGGTGGATGTGGTCACGCCGGCCACGGCCGAAACGACGAGTTGCTCCCGGGACAGGTGGAGGGCGAGAGAGCGCAGGACATGGCGGGCGACCTGGGGCTTGACGGCGAGGAAGACGACATCGCTCGTGGAGACGGCGGAGATATCGGTTGAGGTGCGCAGGCCGCGCTGTGTGAGGGGTGCGAGCAGGTCGTCGAGGAGATCCACCGCCGTCAGTCGATGAGCGGCGACACCGGAATCCAGCAGACCCGAGATGAAGCAGCCGCCGAGATTGCCGGCGCCGATCACTGCGATGGTGGGCCCTGACGAGCTCGGCGTCACGGGGACTCCATGTTCCAGGTGGAGGATGAAATGGGGACCTGCAGAAAGTACCCATCCCACGACTCGCGCTGCAAGGGGAATCGGCCCGTACATAGTGGGCCATTCCCCTCTGTACGCAGTACCATTTCTGCTTGACGGACTCGAAGCGCTTTGGCTATCTTTGCCCGAATTGTGATTTGTGCCTTTCCAGGAGTGGGGAAGTTCTTCCGACGGGCACAACGACAGGCGAGGCGGCAGAGCCGCTCCACGCGCACCTAAGGAGAGAGCAGATGGCGAAGCGCAAGGCCACCAGGAAGAAAGCGGCCAAGAGGAAGGCCGCGCCGAAGAAGGCGGCAAAGAAGAAGGCCGCCAGGAAGAAGGCGGCCAGGAAGGCCGCGCCGAAGAAGGCGGCGAAGAAGAAGGCCGCCAAGAAGAAGGCGTCCAAGAAGAAAGCGTCGAAGAAGAAAGCGACCCGGAAGAAGGGGTCGAAGAAGAAGGCGGCGAAGAAGAAAGCAAAAAAAAAAGCCGCTAGGACGAAGAGGAAGCCGAACCCCTCGTTCATGAGGCCCCTGACCCCCGATGCGGCTCTGGCCGCCGTGGTCGGCACCAAGCCCCTGCCTCGGACGGAGGTCGTCAAGAAGCTCTGGTCCTACATCAAGCGGAAAGACCTCCAGAACAAGCAGAACAAGCGGATGATCAATGCCGACGACAAGCTCCGCGATCTGTTCGGCGGCAAGAAGCAGGTCAGCATGTTCGAGATGACCAAGCTCGTGAGTCAGCACCTCGCCTGACCCGCCGTCATCGGCAGGACAGCACTCGATCGAGAAGAGGAGCTCCCGACCCCGGGAGCTCCTCTTCTTGTTATATTGTCACCCCATGACTCGCATCAACCCGCCTGCCCTGGTCGCCCTCGCCGACGGCACGACCTTCACCGGCACCCGCGTCGGCGCCGAGGGCGAGGTCTTCGGGGAGATGGTCTTCAACACGAGCATGACCGGGTACCAGGAGATCCTCACCGATCCCTCGTACGCCGGCCAGATGGTGTGCATGACCTATCCCCACATCGGCAACTACGGGGTCAACCCCGAGGATGACGAGTCCGAGGGCCCCCACGTGCGCGCCTTTCTGATGAAGGCGTGCTGCCGGCGGCCGTCCAACCACCGGGCTACATCGGGCCTGGTGGAGTACCTGCAGGAGCATGGCGTCGTCGGCGTCGAGGGCATCGATACGCGGGAGTTGACCCGCCGGGTGCGGATCCACGGCGCCATGAACGCGGCGGTCAGCACGCGGGATCTCGACCCGAAGAGCCTCACCGCCAAGGCCAGGGACTGGGAGGGGCTCGTCGGCGTCGACCTGGTGCGCGGCGTGACCTGCGCCGAGCCGTACGACTGCGAGCCCGAGGGAGCGCCGCGGTTCCACGTCGTCGCCTACGACTACGGCATCAAGCGCAGCATCCTCCGCCGTCTGGTGGCCGAGGGCTGCCGGGTCACCGTGGTGCCCGCCACCACCACCGCCGACGAGGCCCTCGCCCGCGAGCCCGACGGCATCTTCCTGTCCAACGGCCCCGGAGATCCGCGGCCCCTGCACTACGCCATCGACACGGTGCGCGATCTCGTGGAGCGCGCCGATCGGCCCATCTTCGGCATCTGTCTGGGCCACGAGATCCTCGGCCTGGCCCTGGGCGCCGAGATCTACAAGCTCAAGTTCGGCCACCGCGGGGCCAACCAGCCCATCGAGGAGGGTGACAGCGGCCGCATCCTCATCACCTCGGAGAACCACGGCTGGGGCATCCGCGGCGACAGCATACCCGATGCCCTCGAAGTCACCCGCCGCAACCTCAACGACGGCTGCGTCGAGGGCATGCACCACCGCGAGCTGCCCGTGTTCTCCATCCAGTGCCACCCGGAAGCCTCCCCGGGGCCGCACGACAGCTACCACCTCTTCGGCTACTTCGCCGACCTGATGTCGCGGCGCCGCGCGGCCTGAAGCGCCGCCCGCCGTTCTCCGCGAGCCATCAACGCAACCCCCAGGAGGAAGTCCGCCCATGCCCATCGTCCGTGAGGAAGTCCTGCGTCCTCTCGCCTTCAACATCTTCGCCGCCACCGGCATACCGCAGGGGGACGCCCGCATCGTCGCCGATCACCTCGTCGACAGCCATCTGGCGGGGCACGACTCGCACGGCACCTGGTTCCTTCCGGGGTACGCCCGGCAGATGCGCAGCGGCTACGTGCCTTGGGAACAGCGGGAGGTGGTGCGCGAGAACCCCTGCCTGACGATCATCGACGGCCGCGGGGCCAACGGCATCGTCGCCGTCACCCGCGCCGTCGACCTGGCGGTGGAGAAGGCCCGTGCCGCCACCTTCGGCTTCGTCGGTCTGAACTCGGTGACCCACATCGGCCGCCTGGGAGACTATCCGCCGCGCATCGCCGGGCAGGGCATGATCGGCATGGTGTGGCTCAACGGCGGAGGCCTGTTCCTGGCCCCCCACGGCAGCGCCGACCGCCGTCTCCGGCCCGAGCCGATCGCCTTCTCGGCGCCGCGCCGCGACGGTGCGCCCTTCATGCTCGACATGACCATGACCGTCGTCGCCGGCGGCAAGATCGAGCAGAAGATCGTGCGCAACGAGCCGCTGCCCGACGGCTGGGTCATCGACCGCAACGGCGACTACGTCTCCGACGCCGGGCGCTACCACAGCGACGCCGCCAACAACGCCGTCCTGCCCCTGGGGGGCCTGCAGTTCGGCCACAAGGGGCACGGTCTGGCGATGATGGTGGAGATGCTGGTGGGCCCCCTGTCGCACGCGGGATGCACCCGCCAGGACGGCCAGGGCGGCGGCGGCGTGATGGTCCTGGCCATCGACATCTCGGCCTTCACCACTCTCGAGGACTACGTGGAGGAGGTCGAGGCCCTCGCCGCCTGGGTGACCTCAGCCCGCCCCCTGCCCGGCTTCTCGCAGGTCTACGCGCCGGGGGAGATCGAGGAGGAGAGCCGCGCCCGGAGGCGCGCCGAAGGCTTCGAGATCCCCGACGCGACCTGGGAGCAGATCGCCGGTGTCGCCGCTGAGCTCGGCGTCGAAATGCCCGCCCTCTGAGGGCCCTACATCGACACGCCGAGCAGGCCCCGGGTGATCTGGAAGTCGGTGACGCCGCGCTCCCAGAGCCGGGGGTGCCGTTGCCGCGCCGCCACCTCGAGCACCCGTTGCAGCAAACCCTCCGCCCAGAGGGTGTCACCCTCCTCGAGGGCGCCGTCGAGATCCTCGCGGAAGCGGGAGATCACCTCCCCGGCGGCGCTCACCTGGAGCAGGGGGACCAGCGGATGGCCCTGCACGGGGTGCTCTCCCGCATGGGCCAGGAGGATCTCCACGCCGGTGGCGCCCAACCCCGAGAGAGACTCGGTCCAGTGCTCGATGGGCGCCTCCATCACATGGAGGCCGGGCCGCGCGGGTTTCTGGCCGTGGGCGATGGTGGGGGCCGGCGGTCCGGGCAGACCGAGGGCCGCCGCGTAGGCCGGAGAGCCGGCGAGGCCGCCCTCCGGCACCACGACGGTGCCGCCCGCGCCTGCGATCCAGCCCGTCAGCTGCGCGAAGGCCCGCGCCGCCTCGTCGGGGATCGGTCCCGCTGACAGCAGACCCAGGCGCAGATCGGCGAGACCGGCCTCCGTCGACGGGGGCGTCCCGAATCCATCCAGCCGCTCCGCGAACCACTCCTCGACGCGCTCCAGCACACGCTCGATGCCGCCGTCGAGCTGGACGCTGGCGAAGCCGTAGCGGCTGTCGTCGATCCCCGCCTCGTCGAGGGCGGCGCGCATGTAGTCGTTGTGGGTCTTCTCGCAGCCGTGCTCCAGCAGCAGGGCGAGGGCCACCGACGGATGGGTGAGGTACCCGAGCAGCGTACGGCGGTAGATCTCCTCGCTGGACCCGCCCGAGACGCCGCAGCCCTCGGTGTGGACCAGGGCCGCGAAGCGGGAGATTCCCGCCGGGGACCCCAGGCCCGCCGCGTTGAGGCGCTCGGCCGCCATGCGCGCCACCTGTCCCGAGCACAGGCTCGTGGGCAGCACCAGGCCCAGGCGGTCGAGGGCGAGGCCGTCTCCCGTGTCGAGGGCTTCGAAGGACGCGTCCGGCCCCGCCGTGGACCGGACCGCCAGCGGCTGCCCGGTGGGCGCCGGGGCCGACTGCAGCTCCGCCAGCCGGCCGGCGTCCCGCTGGGGCCAGTCGCGCCAGATCGACACCTGCGAGTGCCCCGCCTGCTCTCCCCTGGAGCGGCGCCCGGAGGAGATCTCGAGAGTGAGATCGAAGAGAGCCTGTCCCAGGGCGTCCATGGGCGCGCCGTCCTGGTAGGCGCCGGCGTTGACGTCCATGTCCTCTTCGAGCAGCTCGAAGCGCGGGGTGGTGGTGACGATCTTCACGGTCGGCACGAAGGGGAAGTTGGTGATCGAGCCGTTGCCGGTGACGAAGTAGATCAGGTTGCAGCCCGAGGCCACCTGCCCGGCGATCGACTCCAGGTCGTTGCCCGGCGAGTCCATGAAGTAGAAGCCGCCGGCCGGGATCGCCTCCGAGTACTCCAGGCAGCCCTCGAGGGGCACCTCGGGATGGCGCTTCATGGCGGCGCCGATCGACTTCAGGACGATGTTGTAGAGCCCGCGGTACTTGTTGCCCCCCGATGGATTGGCCTCGGCCGACTCGCCGTGCCAGGCGACGCGCTCCTTGAAGCGCCGCACCATCTCCAGGAAGCGGAGCGCCGTGGCTGAATCCCGCACCCGGTGGAGCACGTACGGCTCCGCCCCGATGAGCTCGTCCGTCTCGGCCAGATTGGCGGCCCCCCCGGCGCGGATCAGCTCGCGCGCCGCCCAGGCCGCCAGGGGATTGCCGGAGACGCCGGAGAAGGCGTCGGATCCGCCGCACTGCAGGGCCAGCCGCAGCCGCGACGCCGGCAGCTCGACCCGCCGCTGCCGCGACAGGCTCTCGGCCCAGCCGCGGGCCAGCCGTTCCCCCTCGTCGAGAGAGGGGTCGAACCCGCCCTCGAGGGAGAGGAACCGGTGGGGCAGCTCGTCGATGGGGAGGCGGTTGCTGCGCAGGTATTCCTCCAGCAGCCGGTTCGGCACCGCCTCGGTGCCGTAGTCCACGGCGAGCAGGGCCCCCACGTTGGGGTGCACGGCGAAGCCGGCCAGGGTTCGCAGCAGCAGGTCCCGGTTGTTGGGGGTCCCGGCGCCGCCCCCCTCCGTGTGGGCCACCGCCACGACGCCGTCGAAGCCATCGGTGACCGGCGTGTCCGCCAGGCGCCGGGCCAGCAGGCGCGCATAGGCGGCGGTGCGCGAGCTGGTTCCCATGACGACGACGTAGTTGCGCGTCCCCGCCCCGCGGGGCCCCCGGTCGAAGCCGAGGAAGGTCGGCGGGTCGGGGTTCGGGGGCAGCGGTCCGGCCGCCTCGAAGGTCGCTTCGTCGAGGACGTAGGGGGTGATCCGGTCCTCGAAGTTGGCCGCCGCCGGCAGCTCGAAGTCGAGGCGGCGGCCCCCCAGGGCCTCGAGCATCCCCGCGTTGCACACGTAGTCGCCGGGGGCGATGTCGCGGGTGGCGGCGCCGAAGGGCAGGCCCCAGGAGAGCAGCTCCCGCCCCCGGGGGATCGGGGCCACGGCGAAGCGGTGCCCCTCCATGAGCGTGTGGGAGAGGGTGATCTCCCCCTCCGTGGTGTCCACCCGGGTGCCGGCTTCGAGCCTTCGCGTGGCGATGCCCACGTTGTCGCCCGGGGCCGGGAGGCGGGCGACCTCCGCGAACTCGAAGGCGCTCACGAGCCCTGGCCGTCGAAGAGGCGGAAGTTGCCCTCGTCGATCCGCCCCGCCTGATGGGCGAGCACGGCATCGGCCACCTCGATGGCCATCCTCGACTCGAGGGTGACTCCGGCGCGCACCCCCACGCACGGATCGTGGCGCCCCTTGTTCAGCCGAAACTCGATCTCCGTCAGATCCTTGCGCACCGAGTCCTGGGGCCGGGCGATGGTCGCCGTGGGCTTGAAGCCGACCCGGAAGACCAGGGGGCTGCCGGTGGTGATCCCGCCGATGAGGCCGCCGTGGTGGTTGGTCCGGTAGCCGCCGGAGCGGATCGGATCGTTGTTGGCGCTGCCCCGCCGCGCCACCACCTCCCGTCCCGAGCCCATCTCGCAGGACTGCACCGCGTGCAGTCCCCCGAGGGAGCCCATGAGGCGCAGCTTGAGGCTGTCGTAGAGGGGCTCCCCGACCAGGGGGGGCACGTTGACGGCCACGATCTCCAGGGCCGCGCCCACCGAGTCGCCCTCCTTGCGGGCCACCTCGATCAGCCGCGCCGCCTCGGAGGCGAAGCCGGCGTCCAGGGAGCGCAACTCCGGCTCCTCCAGACGCGACTCCAGGGCCGCCGCCTCCTCGCTGGTGAGGCGGCCGTCGCCGACGGCGCCGGAGAGCCTCTCCCCGCTCTCGATCTCGCCGACCTGGCAGATGGAGCTGAAGAAGGCGGTGCCGAAGCGTTGGGCGAGGAAGGCCCGGGCCACGGCGCCGCCGATGACGTCGGAGATCGTCGACCGGTAGCTGGAGCGGCCCCCGCCGCGGGGGTCGGTGTACCCCGCGGACTTGTGGTGCTTCACGAGGTCGGTGTGGCCCGGCCGCACGTCCCCCGCCGGCCCGAGGAACTGGGCGTAGTCGGCGGAGCGCTTGGCCGCCGACAGGACGATGGCGGCGATCGGCTCGCCGGTGGCGCGCCCGCGCTCGTACCCCGGTGTGAGGATCTCCTCGTCCCCGACCCGGGTGGCCACCTCGGCGCCGCCGAGGAGGGCGGCGTGATCCTCGTCGTAGAGGCCGGAGAGCAGCACCACCTTGTCCCCCTCGCGCCGGGGGGTGCCGAGCTTGTTGCTGCCCGGGCGGCGGCGGTCGAGGAGATCCTGGACCCCGGCGCGGGACAGGGGGACGCCGGCCGGACACCCGAAGACGATGGTCGTGATGCCGGGGCCGTGGGACTCGCCGGCGCCGGCGACGGCGAAATGTGCTCCCCCGAGGATCTCCACTGGCTCTCTCGACGATGGTGGGTCGCGCCACATGGCGGCGCGGCCCTGGCAATCTAGCCCTCGGAGCCCCTGTTGGCAAAGAAGCCGATTGGCGTAAGTCCCCTTCCTGTCAAGGGTTACTGCACTTCATCGGGCGCTCCCGTGGAGTCTCCGGGACCACCGGGGACTCAGGGTGCGGGCTCCCCTGTGAGCCTCTCCAGGTCGGCCTCGGCCAGGGCCAGGTCGTAGCGCGTGTTGACGCGGTTGTTGCGCGCCGAGGTCAGGCCCACCTGGGCGTCGAGGACCTCCAGGAGCCGGCCCTTCCCGACCCGGTAGCGCTCCTCGGCGAGGCGCAGGTCCTCGGCGGCCAGCTCCGCCGTGCGCCGGGCGATCCGCAGGATGCGGCCCAGGCGCACCAGCTCGAGGTAGGTCGTCTCCACCGAGAGGGCCAGGTCGCGCTCCTGCTGCTCCAGGCCCAGGCGGGCCGACTCCAGGCTCGAGCGGGCGCGGTCCACGTCGGCGCTGCGCAGACCCCCGTCGAAGAGCTGGTAGGTCAGGCTCAGGCCCGCGTTGAGGCGGTAGTTCTGGTCCAGGTCCCCGTAGACCCGCTCGAAGACCTCGTTGTTGCGGCTGTAGCTCAGGTTCCCCGAGAGTCTCGGATGCCAGGCCGCACGCCGGGCCTTCAGGTTCATCTCGGCCGACGACCGGTTCCGCCGCGCCTGCTCGAGGCCGGGGTTCGACCTCTTCGCCCGGTCCACCAGCCCGGCCATCGTCTCCGCCTCGGCGGTCTCCGGCGGCAGGGCCGGGTCCCCGGCCAGGGGGGTCGTCTCCAGCGGTGCCCACAGCCCCCGGCCGAGGACGTGGTTCAGCGACGCCCGGGCCAGCTGCACCTGCTGCTCGGCGTTGATCAGGTCGGCCCGGGCGTTGTCCGCCGCCACCTGCAGGCGCAGCAGGTCGACCCGGGTGCCGGCCCCCACCTCCAGCCGGATCTCGGCCTCCTCCTGCCGCTTCAGGCTCAGCTTCAGGGCCTCCTCCTGCACCTCCACCAGCTCCTGGGCCTTGAGCAGGCCGTAGTAGCGCTGCTTCACCTGGAAGACGACGCCGTCGCGGCCGGAGCGCAGGCCCAGCTCGGAGGCGGCCAGGGACTCCCGGGCGCCGCGGTGGGACCAGCGCCGGGCGCCGCCGTCCCAGATGGTGTGTCCGACGCCGGCGCTCAAGGAGTAGGAGCTGCGGTCGATCGCCGGGATCCGCGTGCGCTCCTCCGCGAAGATGCGCTCCCCCGTCTCCGGGTCGACCTGCCCGGTGGGGTTCTCCTGGATGCGCAGGGACGGGCCGGTGCGGGAGCGCCCGAGGTTGGCCAGGGTCGTGCTCAGCGACGGCAGGCGCTGGGCCCGCGCCGAGGCGACGTCGGCCTCGGAGCGCAGGACCTGCTGCTCGGCCTGCAGGACCTGGGTGTTGCTGTCGAGGGCGAGGTCGATGCACTGCTCGAGGGACAGCCTCTCGGCCGGCAGGGCCGTGGCCGAGGCGAGGAGCAGGACGGCGGCTGATCGGGGGATCCGGTTCATCGACTGCGGGGCTCCATGATGGGGTTGGAGGCGCGCATCACGCGGCGCGCCCAGAGGCTGAGGTCGTCGAGAAGGGAGTAGAGGGTGGGGGCCAGAAGCAGGGTCAGCAAGGTGGACGTGGCCAGGCCGCTGACCACGACCAGCCCGATCGGCCCCCAGCGCCGGGCGAAGCCCTCGGCCGTGCCGTAGACCATGGGCAGCACCAGGGGCATCAGGTTGAGGATCGTCGTGCCCGCCGTCATCAGGATCGGCCGCATCCGGTTCTGCCCGCCCCGCAGGATCGCCGCGCGCCGGGCCATCCCTTCGCGGCGGTACTGGTTGATGTGATCGATGAGGACGATGCCGTTGTTGACGACGATGCCGAAGAGGATCAGCAGGCCGAGCATGGCGTTGGGATCGAAGGCGACGTCGAGGCCCCACAGGGCGGCGGAGACGCCGATGAGCGAGAAGGGGATGGCGAACATGATGGTGAAGGGGTGGACCAGGGACTCGAAGAGGGAGGCCATGATCAGGTAGATGAGGAGGATGGCGAAGAGCAGGGTGAAGTGGTTGCCCTCCGTGTCCTGGGCGTCCCAGCGGGCGGCGCGCCCGAGCTGCCACGAGTACCCCGCCGGCAGGGCCATCTCGTCCATCATCGCCCGCACCTGCGGGTTGAGCTGGCTGGCCACCTGGCGGCTGGCGGTGTTGGCGAAGACGTTCAGCGTCTGCTGGCGGTCCTCGCGCTGCAGGCTCCGCGGGGCTTCGGCGTGGGTGAAGTCGGCCAGGGCGGCCAGCTGCACCGGCGTCCCGTCCTGCCCCTCGAAGGCCGTGTTCTTCAACTGCTCGAGGCTGGCGCGGTCCTCCTCCTTCAGCTGCAGGACCACCCCGATC
Organism: Gemmatimonadaceae bacterium; assembly: GCA_026706075.1. Lineage (GTDB taxonomy): Bacteria > Latescibacterota > UBA2968 > UBA8231 > UBA8231 > UBA8231. The sequence goes on along the minus strand of JAPOZM010000066.1, from coordinate 48,090 downwards.
TCGCGCTCCGGCGCCTTGAAGCTGGTCGTGCGCCGCGTCCCCAGGGCGGTGGAGATGGTGGAGGCCACCTCCCGCGGGGACAGTCCGTAACCGAGGGCCTGCTCGCGGTCGACGGAGACCTGGATCTCCTCCTCCCCCTCCTGCAGGTCGGTGTCGACGCTGGTGACCCCGGGCAGCTGGGCGAGCCTCGCCTGCACGTCCTCGGCCAGCACCGCCAGCACCGCGGGATCGATCCCCTTGAGCTGCACCTCCACGCCCAGGAGGTTGCCCGCCCAGCTGCGCGTCCTCCCCATCTTGTAGGCGACGCCCGCCATCTCCGGCAGGCGGCCCCGGATCGCCTGCTGCGCCTCCATCGTCGTCAGGTGTCCCTCGTCGGCGTCCACGAGCCGTGCACGGATCCTGCTGTTGCGTTGCCGGATCCGCGTCGACAGGGTTTCCAGGTCCAGCTCTTCGGAGTGGGCCAGCAGGTCCCGCTCGATGCGGGCCATGAGGGCGTCCACCTCCCCGAGGCTGAAGCTGCGCTCGGTCTCCACGGTGATGTCGACGCGGCGTTCCGAGGGCCAGCGCATGCCCTGCTGCTCCATGTTGAGGAACATCCACACGCCGCCCCCCATCATGGCCAGGGCCACGGTCAGGGTCACGGCCCGGTGATCGAGGGTCCAGTCCAGCAGCCGTACATAGGATGCGCGCATGCCGTGGCGCCGGAAGTGCCGCAGGAGGAGGGCCAGCGCCAGCAGCACGGCCCCGAGGGCCGCCGCCGTGGTCCACTCCATGTCGAGGGTGGTCTGCAGGACCCGGGCGCCCGTGGTGCGGCCCCAGGCCGCCAGGCTTTCCAGGCCGATGGTCTGGAGCTTCCAGGTCAGAGCCGCGAGCAGGGCCAGGGCGACGCCGATCGTCAGCCGCCGGTCGTGGCGCGCGGCCCCGGGCCGGAACAGCCGCGACGCGGCCAGGGGGATGACGGCCAGGGAGACGACGGTGGAGACGCCCACGGCCAGGCAGATGGTCAGTCCCGCGTCGCCCATGAAGCGCACCATCCGCGACGAGCCCGAGCCGAGGAAGAAGAAGGGGATGAAGACGCACATGGTCGTCAGCGCCGAGGCGAGGACGGCCATGCCCACCTCCCGGGTGCCGGAGACGGCCGCCTCCACGGGGCCGGCGCCCTCCTCCTCGCGGCGCCGGAAGATCGACTCGAGGGTGACCACCGCCGGGTCGACGAGCATGCCCACCGCCAGCATGAGCCCCACCATGGAGACCATGTTCAGGGTGATGGCCGAGTCGAAGAGCTCCCGGGCGATGTAGATCCCGGTGAAGACGCAGCAGACCGAGGCGGGGATGGCCACGGCGATGGCGATGGTGCTGCGGATGCTGCGCAGGAAGAGGTAGATGATGACCACCGCCAGCAGGCTGCCCAGCAGGGCCGTGTCCTTGAGCTTGTTCAGCTCGGCCAGGATCTGGTCCGCCCGGTCGCGGGTGATGTTGATGTCGAGCAGGTCGCCGTACCCGGCGACGATGCTCTCGAGGGCGCCGCGCACCTCCAGGGCCACGTCCACGGTGTTGTCGGTGGCGACCTTGTAGATCTCCACCTCCACGGCCTCCCGTCCGTTCAGGCGCTCGAAGGAGGTGCGCTCCGGGTACTCGTAGCTCACCTTGCCGAGGTCGCTCAGGCGCAGGTTCCGCCCGGCCAGGGGCAGGTCGCCGATCTCCCCCGGGTCCTGGAACTCGCCCCGGACGCGGGCCAGGTAGCGGCGCCCGGAGTCATCGACGCGCCCCAGGGATACGTCGAGGTTGCCGGCCCGCAGCTGGCCGGCGAGGAAGGGGAGGGAGACGCCGTGGGCCTTCAGCCGCTGCTGGTCCAGCTCGACGATCAGCTGCTTCTCCTGGAGGCCGTCGATCTCGACGTTGGCCACGCCGTCGATGCGCAGCACCCGGGGCTCGACGACGTCGCGCACGATGTCGAAGAGGCGCTCGTCGGCGCCCTTCCAGGCCAGGTCGGCCTCGAGGACCGGGTAGGCCTCGTTGTTCCAGCGGAAGAGGGAGACGCGGTCCACGTCGGGGGGCAGCAGGCCCCGCACCTGGTCGACGCGGTCGCGCACCTCCATCACCGCCAGGTCCATGTCGGTGCCGGCCTTGAACTCCACCCGGACGCTCGACGAGTTGCCCCCGGAGCTGGAGCTGACGCGCTCGATGTTGCCGAGCATGGCGAGGGACTGCTCGAGGGGGACGGTGATCTCCCGCTCGATCTCCTCCGGCGAGGCCGACGGGTACGAGACCCGGACGTTGACGGAGGAGGAGGTCATCGTCGGGTAGGCCTCCATGGGGATCCGCGTGAAGCAGACCACGCCGAGGACGACCGTGGAGACGGTGATCATGGCCAGGGTCACGGGCCGTTCGACGGCGAAGCGGGCGAGTCTCATGACGGCGACCTGTCGAGAAGGGTGTAGACCACCGGGACGACGACCAGGGTCAGCACCGTCGACAGCAGCAGGCCGCCGATGACGGTGATCGCCATGGGGGCCCGGACCTCGGCGCCTTCGCCGATCCCCAGGGCCATGGGCAGCAGGGCCAGCACCGTGGTCGAGGTGGTCATCAGGATCGGCCGGAAGCGCAGCCGTCCGGCCTCGAGGACCGCCTCGAGCCGGGGCAGCCCGTCCCGCCGCCGCAGGGTGTTGACGTAGTCCACCAGGACGATGGCGTTGTTCACCACGATGCCCGCCAGCATGATCAGCCCGATGAGGACGACGACGCTCACCGTCTCCCCGGCCGCCATCAGCGCCAGCAGGCTGCCCACCAGGCCGAGGGGGATGGTGAACATGATCACCAGGGGATGGAGGAAGGACTCGAACTGCGAGGCCATCACCAGGTAGACGAGGAAGACCGCCAGGAGGAGGGCGAACCTCATGCTGTCGAAGGACCTCACCATCTCCTCGTTCTGGCCGCCCATGGAGACCTCGAACCCTTCCGGCAGCGAGATCCCGGCGGCCAGGGCCTCGATCCGCTCGACGGCGCTGCCCAGGTCGAGGCCCGCCAGGTTGGCCGTGATCAGCACGACCCGCTCCTGGTCGAGGCGGCGGATCTCGGCCGGTCCCTCGACCACGGCCAGGTCGGCCACCGACTCGAGGGAGACGGGCACCGGGTAGCTCGGGGGGCTGATCACCAGCCGCTGCAGGTCCTCCACGGAGCGCCGTTCCTCCTCCACCGCCCGCACCCGCACGTCGATGTGGCGGTCCCGGCGGATGACCTCGGTGGAGACCAGTCCCTGCAGCTGGTTCCGGAGCAGGTCGCCGGCGCCCTGGATGGTGGTGCCCAGCTCGGCGATGCGCTCGCGGTGGAAGACGACCTGGATCTCCGGCTGGCCGCCCTCGGCGCTCGACTTGACGTCCACCAGGCCCGGTATGGTGCGCATGCCCGAGGCCAGCTCGGCGGCGACGGAGGTCAGGGTCTCCAGGTTGCGGCCCGTCACCTCGACCTCGACCGGGGAGCGCAGGGAGAAGTAAGAAGGCCGCGAGAGGGTGTGGTCGAGGTCGGGCACGCCGGCCAGCAGCCGGTGGACCTGGTCCATGACGAGCGCCTCGGACCGCTCCGCCCCGGGCGCCAGGCGCACGAAGAGCTGGGCGAGGTTCTCCTTCTTCTCGTCGGCGAAGCCCCCGGTCTGCCCGCTGGCGCCGATCTGGCTGAAGACGGTGGCGACCCCGGGCAGCTCCCGCACCTGTGTGTCGAGGCGGGTCACCATCTCCGCCGTCCGCTCCAGGGGCGTGCCGGCGGGCCACTCGAGGTCGACGAGGAACTCCCCCTGGCTCATCTCGGGGATCAGCTCGACGCCGAGGGTCCGCGCCTGGAAGAGCACCCCGGCCGACAGGGCGGCGAAGACGGCCAGCGAGACGGCGCGGTTGCGCAGGCACCAGCCCAGGGCGCGGGGATAGAAGCCGGCGGCGGCGCCGTAGCCTGCCTCGAAGAGCCAGAAGAGGGGAGCGAGGATCGCCGAGATCCCGCGCCCCAGGCCCCGCATCAGACCGCCGAAGCCCCGCATCAGGGCGGCGGGACCCCTCACGGCGGCCCCGTCGCCCCGGCCCTCCTCCTCCGCCGTCAGCGGGCGCAGGCTCAGGGAGGCGAGCATGGGGATCAGCATCAGCGCCACGAGGAGGGCGGCCGCCAGGGAGAAGGTCACGGTCAGCGCCTGGTCGCGGAAGAGCTGTCCGGCCACGCCCTCGACGAAGACGATGGGCACGAAAACGCAGATCGTCGTCAGGGTGGCGGCGATCACGGCGGACCCGACCTCGCCGGCGCCGAGGCGCGCCGCCTCGAGGGCCGAACGCCCCTGCTCGCGGTAGCGCTGCACGTTCTCCAGGACGACGATGGAGCTGTCCACGAGCATGCCCACGCCCAGGGCGAGGCCTCCGAGGGACATGATGTTCAGGCTCACGCCGGTGGCGTACATCAGGAAGAAGGTGGCCGCCACCGAGATCGGGATCGACAGGCTGATGATCGCCGTGCTCTGGAGATGGCGAAGGAAGAGGAAGAGGATGACGACCGCCAGCAGGCCGCCGATGACGGCCGTCTTCAGGACCTCGTCCACCGACTGGGAGATGAACCGCGCCTGGTCGACGACGATCTCCACCTCGGCGTCGCCCAGCAGGTCGCCGAAGCGGGACTGGAACTCCTCCAGGCGCCCGCGCACCGCCGCCGAGACGCTCACCGTGTTGGCGTCGCCTTCCTTGAAGACGGCGATCTCCACGCCCTCCCGGCCGTCGATGCGGGTCACCACGTCGCGCTCCTCGTGGCCGCGCACGACGCGCCCCACGTCGGCCAGCTTCACCGGCGCCCCCTCGACCCGGGCGATGACGATCTGCTCGATGTCGGCGGGCCCCGTGAGCTCGTTCAGGGTGCGCACCAGGAACTCCGCCTCGCCGTCCTTCAGCAGGCCCCCCGTGAGGTTCACGTTCTCCGCGGCCAGGCGCTGGGTCACCTGGCTGATGGGGATGCCGAGGCTCGCCAGGCGGCGGGTCTCGAGCTCGACCTGGATCTCCTCCTCCAGGCCGCCCTCGACGCGCACCGCGGCCACGCCCTCGAGGCTCTCCAGGTCCAGCCGCACCCGGTCCTCGGCGACCCGGCGCAGCTCCATGAGGCTGCTGCCGCCGTAGAGGGCGATGCGCATGATCGGGTCGAGGGAGGGGTCGAAGCGCAGCAGGATCGGGCTGCCCGCCTCCTGGGGGAGGTTGACGAGGTCGAGCTTCTCCCGCAGGTCGAGGGAGGCGAAGTCCATGTCGGTGCCCCACTCGAACTCGACGATCACGTCGGACAGCCCCGGCCGCGAGACGGAGCTGACGCGCACGACGCGGCTGACCACGCCCACCAGCCCTTCGACCGGCTCCGAGATCAGCCGCTCGATCTCGGCCGGGGCCGTGCCCGGGTACTCGGTCCGGATGGTGATCGTGGGATAGGTGATGTCGGGCAGGAGGTTCACCGACAGCCGCGAGAACCCCACCATGCCGAAGGCGGCCACGGCGACCATGATCATGGCCACCGTCACGCGCCGGGTGGTAGAGAAGTCGACGAGCTTCACCGGCCGCCCCCGCGGGAGTCGCCGCCCCCGGAGCCCCGGCCTTCGCCGCGGCGGCGCCAGTCGCCGCGGCCCTCGGCGAGACGCGACTTCATCTGCCCGTACCGCTGCACCGCCTGCTCCTCGGTCAGTCCCCGGCCCATGGCGCGGGCGACGAAGGCGGCCGAGTCGGGCGGCGCCCTGCGATCCCCGGGCCCTGCCGCCGCCTCGGAGACCGGCGGACCGCCCGTCTCGGCGGTCTCTCCCGCCTCTCCCGCCTCGCTCGCCTCACCGGCCTCGCCCACGACCCGCACCACGGCGCCGTCCTTGAGCCCCTCGTGGCCGACGGTGATCACCCGGTCGCCGTCGGTCAGGCCCGAGAGCACCTCGATCCGGTCTCCGTCGGCGTATCCCAGCTCCACCCGCAGCCGCTTCGCCTGGCCGTCGCGCACGGCGAAGACGTCGTCCTGGTCGGTCTCCAGGACCAGGGCCTTCTTGGGGATGATCAGGGCCTGGTCGTGGACCTCGGTGATGATGCGCACGGTGGCGAACATCCCGGGGCGCAGGGCCTCGGCAGGGGGTATGTCCAGGGTCACCTTGACGGTGCCGCTCGCCGGGTCGACGCCGGGATTGATGCGGCGCACGGTGGCGGGAAAGACCTGCCCCGGCAGGGCGTCGATCATCACCCGCGCCGGCTGGCCCGCGTGGATCTGGCTCATGCGCTTCTCGGGCACCTGGATGCGGGCCTGCAGGGGGTCGAGGTCGGCCACCGAGAACAGGACCTCGTTGGCCCGCACCAGGTCGCCCTGCTCCACCTGCCGCAGCATGACGATACCGTCGATGGGGGCCCGGATGTCGGTGTACTCCAGGCTCAACTGGGCCTCGCGCAGGGCCACCTCCGCGTTCTCGAGCTGGTTGCCGGCGCTCTCGAACTCCTCCTGGCTCACCAGCTGCTGCCCGTGCAGGGCCTCGACGCGCTCCTTGGCCGCCCGGGCCTGGTCCAGGGCCACCTCCGCCTGCCTCACCCGGAGGCTGGCCTCCTCCTTCTCCAGGTGCAGGAGGATCTGCCCCTCCTCGACGAGATCGCCCTCCTCGGCCCGCAGACGCTCGGCCAGCCCCTGGGCCCGCGACACGACCTCCACCCAGCGCTCGGCCTCGAGGCGGGCGTGGGTCTCCACGTAGCTGGTGATCTCGCCGCGCTCGACCGCCTGGGTGCGCACCGGCAGGGCCGCCTCTCCGGCCGGCCGGCCGCCTCCCCGGCCCGCCCATCCTCCCTGTCCTTCCTCGCCGCCGCCGCAGCCGGCGAGCACCGCCGCCGCGATTCCGGTGATCCATCCTCTCACGACTCATCTCCTCGACTCGGTTCCTTGCGCACGCCGTGCAGGAACACGCGCACGACCTCGGACACGATCTGGCCGGGCCCCAGGCCCTGCTCGTTGGACCGGATGCACGACCGGATCATTCCAAGCAGGATCTGGGCGTCCGTATGCAGGTGGGGCACGGCGAAGGCGCCCCGTTCTTCCCCGTAGCGCAGGACCTGGGCGACGGCGTCGACCAGTTGCGCCCGCTGCACCTTCCAGCGCCGGCGGTGTTCCCGCCGTCGGGCGGCCTCGCTCTCGTCCCGCCACATGAGCCGGAAGAGGAACCGGTTCCGGCTCATGTAGCGCACCACGGCGCGCACCGTGTGCTCCAGGCGGTCCACCGGGTCGGGGCTGGCCACCTCGCGGATCTGCCGCTGCAGCTCCTCGAAGCCCTCGGTGAGGACGGTGAGATAGAGGGATTCCTTGTCCTCGAAGTAGCGGTAGATCGTCCCCTTGGCGACCCCGGCCTCCTCGGCCACGTCCTCCATCAGGACCTCGTCGAACCGGCCATCGGCGAAGAGCCGCTCGGCGGCCTCGAGGATCGCCCGGCGCCGTTCCTCCTGGGCGGGGGTCAGATCGGACGGCGATTCCGAGCCCGGCAAGGGAGTCTCCATTCAGCGTCATGCACCGGCCAGGAAGGATGACTGACCGGTCAGTTCAGTTCCCGGGAATGTGCGGGGGCGGCCCTGTTCTGTCAACGGCGGAAGGGGGAACCGCGGCTTCGCTCTCAGGCGACGCGGAAGCTGGAGGCCGTGTAGTGCAGGGTCTGGCCCACCTCGAGGGCGGCCACCTTGGTACCGGCGGAGAGGAACTCGACGCCCCGGCGCAGCTCATCGATGTCGGCGGGCTGCCCCATGGTCTCGCCGTAGTGGCAGGGGATCACCACGTCGGGACGGATCAGGCTGGCGGCGCGGGCGGCCTCGCGGACCCCCATGGTGAACATGCCGCCCACGGGCAGGATCGCCACCTGGGGGCCGTGCATCTGCCCGATGAGCTGCATGTCGGAGAACAGGCAGGTGTCGGCCGAGTCGTAGATCGTGACCCCGTCGTCGAAGGAGAGGACGAAGCCGGCCACGGCGCCGTCGGGGCGGAAGTACTCGTCGCCGGAGGGGGCTCCCTTGGCCAGCTCGGGGGACATGGACAGGGAGTGGTGGGCCTGGGTCATGGTGAGGGTCACGTCCTTGATCTTCGTCGAGCCCCCCGGGTTCAGGGGCACGGCGTCGCCGCCGAGCTCGAGGCCGTGGGCCTCGGCCACCAGGCACATCTCGTAGCAGCCGACGAACTTCGCCTGCGTGCGCCTGCAGATCTCGAAGGAGTCGCCCACGTGGTCGTTGTGTCCGTGGGAGGCGATGACGATGTCCGCCTTGCGCACCTGGGAGAGACGCAGCCGGGCCGTGGGGTTGTCGTCGAGCCAGGCGTCGAAGTAGATCACGGTCCCCTCGCCCGACTCGAAGCGGAAAGAGGCGTGACCGAGGAAGGTGATCTTCGCGGATGCCATGTGTCCTCCGGGGATTGGGGAAGGTTGACGTTTCGTCGCAGCCCGGACCGGCCTGATGACCCGGCCCCACGAGCGCAAACTACGGAATCACGTCGACTCCCGCTGCCGGGTCGTCGAGGCGACCAGCCTGTCGACCTTGAGCACCTCGCCGGTCTCGCGGTCGACCTGGCCGAACTCCAGCACGCCGGTGGGGCAGGACTCGACGCAGGCCGAGCAGCGGACGCACTCGGGGTCCGCCATGGGCAGGCCCTTGTTGGCGAAGTTCATGATGTCGATGCCCTGGTGGCAGACGGAGGTGCAGACGTTGCAGGAGATGCACTTCTTCTTGTCGGCCAGGATCCGGAAGCGGCTGAAGCGGGCGTACACGTGCATCAGCGCCGCCAGGGGACAGGCGAAGCGGCACCAGACGCGGCCGCTGTACCAGAAGTAGGCGCCGTAGCCGACGACGCCGGCGAGCATGAGGTCGACGAGGTAGCTGTAGTTGAGGGGGACGCCGCCGAGGCTCCAGCCGTAGAGCAGGCCCTCGTGCACCTGCCGCAGGGCTGAGCCCATGCCGCTCTCGGGCCAGACCCAGGCGACGACGCGGGTCGCCAGCAGCAGCAGGCAGATCGCCAGGATCGCCTGGCCGAGCATGTTCCAGCGGTTCCAGCGGGCGCCGTGCATCATCTTGTGCCGGTGGCCGTCGCCGAGGGTCTCGGCCAGCGCGCCGCAGGAGCAGATCCAGCCGCAGTAGGCGCCCTTGCCCCAGAAGTAGATGATCACCGGGATGATGACGAAGGTCTGCACGAGGCTGACCGCGAGCCACGCCGCCAGGGGCTGGTGGGTGAAGACGTTCCACACGAAGAGGGGCCAGGCGAGGACGAAGCCGAAGGCGCGCCAGTACTCGCGGCCGTGGTCGTACGAGACCTCGGGGAAGAAGGCGTCGGCGAAGCTCCTGCCGAAGCCGGCGTCGAACCAGCCGGCGTTGCCCATCCAGGGCAGCAGGAAGTAGGGCAGCAGGAACAGGGGCAGGACCTGGAAGAGGGCCAGGCTCGCCGTCTGCCACTTCACGTACGGCGTCGGCCGCCGCCGCACCCTCCGGTACCCGAAGATCACCACGAGGGCGCAGTAGGCGAGACTGTAGTAGAACCCGGGCTTGCCCAGGTTGAAGGCCATCAGCCCCCAGAGGTTCGCGGCGTGGGCGTCGGCCGAGGCCAGCAGGGCCGGCACGTTGAAGGGGAACCAGCCGGCCTCCTTGAACCAGTTGGTCAGGGGGCCGCCGGCCTTCCAGTTGTAGAGGAACATGCAGAAGGCCATGAACAGGCCGAAGCCGGTCCACTCGCGCGGCCCCATCTCGCCGCGGATGCGTACCCCCGAGCGCCGGAAGAACTCCAGCGGCGCCTCCCGGCCGATCATGGTGAAGACCGCGTCGTTGGGCCGCTTCACCTCTTCCCCGCCGGCATCGGAGAGCACCACCTCGCCCTCCTCGATGGCGAGGACCCTGGAGGACATCATGAGATCGATCGATCCGGGTCGGCGCTCCTCCTCGAGGAAGGGGCCGCTCGAGGTGGTCACCCGTTCGGACGTGGGCGTGTCCACCGAGACGTCCGCCATCGGGTTGGCGGCCAGCGCCTCCAGGCGCTCCAGGTTCTCCGGCTTCGGCCGCGAGAACTCGGGCCGGCGGTAGGAGAGGGTCACCCGGCCGCCGGCGGTGGCCACGGCGATGGCCGTCTCCATGGCGCTGTCGCCGCCGCCGACGACGAGCACGTCCTGGTCGGCGTAGTCCTTGGGATCGTGGAGGCGGTTGGAGACCTTGTCCAAGTCCTCGCCGGGCACGCCGAGCTGGCGGAAGTTCCCGGACCGCCCGATGGCGACCACGACCCGGAGGGCCCGCAGGTCCTCGTCGTCGGGGAGGACCACGGTGAAGCGGCCATCCGAGCGCTCGACCCGCTCGACCCGGGCGATGCGGGGCTCGATGCCGCGATCGAGGGTCTGCTCCCGCAGCTCGGCCACCAGCGGCTCCTTGACCTCGGCCGCCAACTGCAGGTCCCCCGCCGGGGTCATCTCCCGGGGATAGGTGTAGATCGGCTTGGCCTTGGGGAAGTTGACGACCGTCGAGAAGGGCTCCGTAGCCTCGAGGATCCGGTACCGCAGGCCGGCGTCGCGCGCCGCCAGGGCCGCCGCCATGCCGGAAACGCCGGCGCCGACGATGACCACGTCCAGCACCTCATTGCCGCCGGAGGCCCCACGCTCCCGCTGGAACTCCTCGTCGTCGACGATGTCGGCGACGGCCAGGGCGCCGCTATGGGAGGAGAACTTCAGCAGCGGGATGCCGGTCAGGTCCCCGACGATGTAGAGACCGGGGACGTTGCTGCGGTAGCGGGCGTCGACCTCCGGCAGCTTCTCCACCGTGCCGGCGGGCCAGCGCTCGTGGAGCCAGCGGGCGTACCGGTGGATCAGCGATGCCATGGCGGGCCCCTCCTCAGCGGGCGAGGGTCATCGTCCGCTGCTCGGACAGGCCGCGCTGCGGCACCTCCAGGCGGTAGTGGTAGACGCCGCTGGCCACGGCGCGGCCGGACTCGTCGGTGCCGTCCCAGTCGACCACGTAGCGGCCGGCGCGGTGACGGCCGTCGGCCAGGGTGCGCACCTTCTGCCCGAAGACGTTGTGGACCGCGAGGGAGGCGTCGCCGTCGGCGGGCAGGGAGAAGCGGATGCGCGTCACCGGGTTGAAGGGGTTCGGGTAGTTCTGGCCGAGCTCGAAGCTCCGGGGCACGGAATCGCCCTCGGGCATGAGCACGGCCGTGTCTTCCGGCTCGTCGATGATCCCGTCCCCGTACTGCCAGACCGTGCTCTCCGGCCAGTAGGTGCTCCAGGCGAACCACATGGAGTAGTAGGCCGGCAGCTGGGTGAGCTGCTCGCCCTCGAGGGGCCCCGCGACGGCGCGTCCGAGCAGGTCCCAGGTGGTGCCCGTCTCCACGTCGCGGAACTCGGGCAGCGAGCCGGAAGGCTCGGCCTGGTAGAAGGTGAGGGTCCGTCCGTCGACCTGGCGGCTGTAGGGCAGAGCGGTCTGGGAGTCCTCGTGGAAGACCACCAACAGGGGCTCGCCGCCGAGCTCGTCGTTGACCACCGCCTCGGGCCCCATGTCCCCGAAGCCGTAGGCCCGCAGCTCGTCGCCCAGGCAGATCCCCAGGAACATCTCCTTTGGCTGGTACACGGAGAGGTCGGGCTCGTTGGTGGTCCAGTAGAAGAAGATGCGGTTGTGGTTGGTGCGGTAGTCGCCGTACGGATAGCTGTGGAAGAGGTCGGCCTTGGAGTAGTAGCTCTGCGTGCCCGCGGAATAGCGGTCGAGGCCGGTGCCGAAGAGGGCCACCTCGCTGTCGGGGTACATCCGTTTCCACATCTCGAAGGTCGTCACGATGGCGGGCAGCAGCTCCAGTTGCTCGCCCTTGTACTCGCCGTTGATGCCGGTGTAGATCATCTGCGGGTAGAGCGTCGTGTCGTCCCGGCGGTCGTACATCACGAGGTTCGAGTTGATCAGCAGCCCCGAGACGCCGAACTCGATCTGGCTGCCGTCGCCGGCGGTGGCCTCGAAGACCTGGGGCGTCCCGGTGAGCGGGCACAGGGTAACGGAGATGTAGCCGTCGCCGATGCGGTCGTTGATGATCTCGTGCCACCAGCCCAGGTTCTCGGGATAGGCTTTCACCTCGCCGCCGCGGACGACGCCGATGACCAGATCCGTGTCGCGGACATACTCGATCCGGGACGCCGGCGCGAAGTCCGGGTTGGTGACCGCCGGGATACCGTCGATGGGAGGGCCGCCGGAGCGCAGGTGCCCGGTGAGGGCGTCCAGGTGCTCGAAGGGGAAGGGGGAGCCGGCCCAGGCGGGCGCGGCGGCGAGCCAGCAGAGGATGGCGCAGCGCGTCAGGGTCTTCATGGGGCATCCGCTCCGTTCAAGGTCGGAAAGGTAGGCAGAACCCGGGGGGGCCGCAGCCGGGCTCAGTCGCCTACGGCCACCGCGATCCAGCCGACCACTTCCACCGGAAGCAGGCAGACCTCGTCGTCGCAGGCCTGGTAGCGGACGGAGGCCCGCAGGGCGCCGTTGGCCGCCGGTGCGTCCTCTTCGGCCGCAAGCCTCGACACCACCTCCACCCGGCCTTCCCAGACCTCCAGGGTGTCGGCCAGGGAGGGGAAGGGCAGCGCCCGGGAGGGCGGGTACTCGACGTCGATCTGGCGCAGGGGCAGGCGGCCCGGGTTCACCGTGACCGTGGTCGGCACGAGACCGGCCGAGGCCGGGTTGGCGTTGACGTGCCAGCCCTCGGCGATTTCGAGACGTACGGTGAGACGGGCCGGTTCCCCGGGGGCCAGCCGCGGCGAATCGAGTGCGAAAGCCACCTTGACGATGGAGTCCGCCGACGCCGGCATCTGTGGGGAGTCCGGGAGCGGGACGGTGGATCCCTCCGCCAGCGAGGGGCCCGCCTTCCCGAATCGCAGCCAGGCTCGCATGGCCGTGATCATGTGCGCATGTCCCCCCGGCGCCGAGGCGACGCTGCCGCCGAAGGCCCGCATGCACTCCACGGCCGCCTCCGTGTAGCGCTCCTCCAGGGCCGCCTCCCCCAGCTCCAGAAGCACCCGCGCGGCCACCGCATTGGCCGCCGGCAGGGCGCCGTCCCAGGCAACCTTGCTGCGGGCGATCAGGTCCCGCCCCCCGGTGGTGAAGAAGAACCCGCCGCCGCCGTCGGCGTCGCGGAAGCGATCGACCATGGCGTCGGCCACCGACCGCGCCTCGTCGAGCCACCGCGGCTCTCCGCCGGCCCGGTGCAGGGCCAGCAGGCCGTCGGCGAGATGGGCATGGTCCTCCAGGTAACCGTCGTAGCGGGAAGCGCCGGCGCGGTGCACGCGGTACAACCCGCCGTCCTCGCGCAGGCGCTCCAGCACGAACCGAGCCGCCGCTTCGGCCTCGGCGATGGCGCCCTCGTCGCCGAGGACGGCTCCCGCCTCGGCGGCGGCGGCGATCATCATGCCGTTCCAGGCGGTGATCACCTTGTCGTCCAGCAGCGGATAGGCGCGCGACTGCCGGGCCTGGCGCAGGCGTTCCAGGGAGGCCTCCAGAGAGGCGCGCAAAGCCGCCTCCCCGACGCCCAGGGCGTCCGCCGCCGAACCGATGCCGGTCCGCTGGTAGAGGGCGGCGCCTTCACCCTCCGGAACGGGGGCCAGGCCGTACGCGGCCAGCAGGGTATCGGCCGCCGCGGACCCCAGGGCCTCGCGGACCCCCTCCTCCGTCCACGTGTAGTACTTGCCCTCCACGTGCTCCGACTCGGCGTCCAGGGCCGAGAAGTACGCCCCCTCGTCGGAGGTCATCTCCCGGCGGACGTAGCGCAGGATCCCCTCGGCCACCCGGCGCCAGCGGTCGTCCCCCGTGGACAGGTAGGCGCGGGCGTAGAGACGCAGCATCTGGGCCTGGTTGTAGAGCATCTTCTCGAAGTGGGGCACCCGCCAGCCGGCGTCGGTGGCGTAGCGGTGGAACCCGCCTCCCGCGTGGTCGTGGATCCCGCCCCGGGCCATCGCCTCCAGGGAGTGGCCGAGGATGCGCCCCGCCTCCTCGTCCCCCTCCTCGGCGTGGACCTGCCGCAGCAGCTCCAGGCGCATGGTGGGCGGAAACTTGGGGGCCCCGCCGAACCCCCCGTTCTCGCTGTCGTAGAGGGCCTTGATCCGTTCCACGGCTTCGGCGACCACCTCGGCCGAGGGATCGCGCGGCTCCTCGGTCTGCGACTGGGCGCGGCGGATGCGCTCGGCCATCCCCGAGGCCATCCGCTCCACCTCCGGCCGGCGTTCGACCCAGGCGGTGCGCACTTCCTCCAGCACCCGCGGGAAGCCGGGCCGCCCCGGGAGGTCCCGCGGCGGGAAGTAGGTGCCGGCGAAGAACGGCTCCAGCGCGGGGGTGAGAAAGACCGAGTTGGGCCAGCCCCCGCGCCCGGCCAGGATCTGCGTCGCCGTCATGTAGATCGCGTCCAGGTCGGGGCGCTCCTCGCGGTCGACCTTGATGTTGACGAACCCCTCGTTCATCTGCGCCGCAATCTCCGGGTCGGAGAACACCTCGCGCTCCATGACGTGGCACCAGTAGCAAGTGGAGTAGCCCACGGAGAGGAAGATCGGCCGGTCCTCGCGGCGGGCGAGGGCCAGCGCCTCCGGACCCCAGGGGTACCAGTCGACGGGGTTGCCGGCGTGGAGAAGCAGGTAGGGGCTGGTCTCGGCGGCCAGCCGGTTGGAGGGGGCGGTCGAGGGCCCGGAAGAGCCGTCGCAGGCGGTGGCGAAAGCGGCCGCGAGCAGCGCCGCCCGGGCGGTCACCGGACGGCGACGGCCTCGCTGCGCAGCATCTGGCGGGTCGTGTCGAGGACGTAGTCCACGTCGTCGAGGGTGACGTGGCGGTTGGTCACCAGCCGCACCCGGGTGGGGGGGCGCGGATTGCACTTGATGCCGCGCGCCAGCCACCGGTCGATGAGGTCGGCCGTCGACCAGCCCAGCCCGCCCACGTCGACCATGAGGATGTTCGTCGGCCGCGGGGCCCGCACCGCGGAAACCCCTTCGATGGCGTCGAGGCCCTCGGCCAGGGACCGCGCCGTCTCGTGGTCCTCGGCGAGGCGGTCGACCATCGTCTCGAGGGCGACGATGCCGGCGGCGGCCATGATGCCGGCCTGCCGCATGGCGCCCCCGAGGCGCTTGCGGGCCCGGTAGGCGTCCTCGATGAAGGCGCGGGAGCCGCACAGGACCGAGCCGACGGGCGCGCTCAGGCCCTTGGAGACGCAGAACGTCACCGAGTCGACGTGGGCGGTGAGCTCCTTCGCCTCGACGCCGAGGGCGACGGCGGCGTTGAACAGGCGGGCCCCGTCGAGATGGATCCGCAGGCCCCGGTCGCGGGCGGCGAGGGCCACCTCGGCGGTCTCCTCCGCGGTCCAGACGGCGCCGGCGGCGTTGTTGTGCGTGTTCTCCAGGCACAGGAGGCTGGTCTTGGGGAAGTGGGGGTTCGGGGGCCGCAGGACGGCCTCGAACTGCTCCGCCGTGAAGATGCCCTGGTCGCCGCTCACCGGGCGGGTCGCCAGGCCCGCGATGTTGGAGTAGGCCCCCGCCTCCCAGCAGTAGAGGTGGGCCAGCTCCTCGACCACCATCTCGTCGCCGTACCGGGTGTGGGCCAGCAGGGCGGCGGTGTTGGCCATGGTCCCCGAGGGCAGGAACAGCCCCGCCTCCTTCCCCATGCGCTCGGCGGCCATCTCCTGGAGGCGCTGCACGGTGGGGTCCTCGCCGTAGACGTCGTCGCCGACGTCGGCGTGGTGCATCGCCTCCCACATCGCCTCGGTGGGACGGGTGATCGTGTCGCTGCGCAGGTCGACTGTGCGGTCCATGTCCGATGCTGGCTCCTTCGGGCGGTCCTTTCTTATCCTCTCACGCCGCCAAACCTAACCGAGCCGGAGAAAACTGTCGAATGGCCTTTCCCTCCCGAGGACTCAGCCACCGTTCCACCGTAACCGGGCGCCGCGGACTCGTGGCCGCCGCCCATCCACTGGCCTCCCTAGCGGGGGTCCGCATCCTGCTGGAGGGGGGCAACGCCATCGACGCCGCCGTGGCCACCGCCGCGGCCCTCAACGTGGCCGAGCCGTACATGTCGGGCATCGGCGGCGTCGGCTACATGCACATCTACTCGGCCCGCGACGGCGAGCACAAGGTCTGCGACTACGTGGGCCTGACCCCGGCCGCCGCCGACCTCTCCCTGTACACCGACCGCGAGCAGCAGTCGCTCGGGCCCCTCTCCCCCCTCGTCCCCGGCGCCTGCGCCGGCTGGATGGAGGCCCTGCGGCGCTACGGCTCCATGGACGCCGCCGCCGTCTTCGCCCCCGCCATCGAGCTGGCCGAGGGCGGCTTCCCCCTCACCGTCAAGAACGACTGGTTCTTCGAATCGTGCGCCGCGGGGCTGCGGCGGTTCCCGGAGTCGGCGAGGACCTACCTCGTGGACGGAAGCAGCCCCGGTCCGGGGGGCGTCCTCGTGCAGCAGGATCTGGCGCAGACCTTCCGCACCGTCGCGGCGGAGGGCCCCGACGTCTTCTACGGCGGCGCCATCGGCGACGCCATCGCCGCCCACATGGCCGAGAGCGGAGGCCTGCTCACCAAAGAGGACCTGGTCGCCAACGAGCCTGCCTGGCTGGATCCCGTCGGGGTCGGCTACCGCGACTGGACGATCTTCGCGCCGCCGCCGCCCTGCCAGGCCGTGCAGTACCTCCAGACCCTGAAGATCCTCGAGGGCTTCGACATCGGCGCCATGGGCCACAACACGGCGGAGACGCTGCACACCTTCATCGAGGCGGTGAAGCTGGCCTGCGTCGACCGCATCCACTACACCGCCATCGACGATCCGCCCACGGCCGGACTGCTGTCGGAGGGCTACGCCGCCGAGCGCCGGCGCCTGATCGGCGCGGAAGCCGCCGTCCACGTGGGCGACACCTTCCGGCCCGACCCGCAGGAGGGCGAGGCCGGCGCCGGCGATCCGAGAGCCTGGACGAAGACGGAGTGCACCACCCACTTCGACACGATCGACGCCGACGGCAACGCCGTGGCCTGCACCCAGAGCCTGGGCTCGGGCTTCGGATCGGCCATGGTGGTGCCGGGCACGGGGGTGACGTTGAACAACTTCATGAACTGGTTCGATGCCGTTGAAGGCAGCCCCAACGCCATCGGGCCGTCAAAGAAGAACGAGATGTGCGTCTCCCCGGCGCAGGTGTGGGACGCGGACGGACTGCGCCTGCTCATCGGCACGCCGGGATCGTACGGCATCCTGCAGACGACGCCGCAGATGATCATGAACGTCCTCGACCACGGCATGAACGTGCAGGCCGCCATCGAGGCGCCGCGCATCAAGGCGGGACGGACGCGGCGCGTCGAGGTCGAGTCGCGGGTGCCGTCGGAGGTGCTCGCCGACCTGGAGCGCCGGGGCCACGAGATCCACCACCTCGGGGACTGGTCGCCCGGCGTCGGCGGCGGCCAGGGCATCCACGTCGACCCCGACTCCGGCGCCTTCATGGGCGGCGCCGACCCCCGCCGGGACGGCTACGCCCTCGGCTGCTGATGGCGGGCTTCCACGTCGAGGCCGGAGGCCGCTCCGTCGACGTCTGGTGTGAGGACTGTGTCGCCAACATGGGCCGGCGCCTCGGCGCCGGCGGCGTCGACGTGGTGGTCACCTCCCCGCCGTACAACCTGGGCATCCGCTACAGCGGCTACGACGACTCCGGTTCGCGCCGGGAGTACCTGCGCTGGATGGGAGAGTGGGGCGCCGCCGTTCGCGAGGTCCTGAACGACTCGGGCTCCCTCTTCCTCAACATCGGCGGCAAGCCGTCCGACCCCTGGGGCCCCTTCGAGGTCCTCCTCGAGCTGCGGCGGCACTTCGAGCTGCAGAACGTCTTCCACTGGGTCAAGTCGATCGCCATCGAGAAGGGGGACGTGGGCCGCTACCCCGGGATCGCGGGCAACGTGTCGGTGGGCCACTACAAGCCGATCCAGAGCCAGCGCTACGTGAACGACTGCCACGAGTACATCTTCCACCTCACCAAGGGAGGGGATGTCCCCCTCGACCGGCTGGCCGTCGGCGTCGAGTACCAGGACAAGTCGAACGTGGCGCGCTGGAACAGCGTCCACGGGGACAGGCGCTGCCGCGGCAACACCTGGTTCGTCCCCTACCGCACGATCCGCAGCCGCCGCGATCAGCGGCCCCACCCGGCCACCTTCCCGGTGAAGATCCCGCGCATGTGCGTGCGCCTCCACGGGGTGGAGCGGGCGCGGCGGGTCATGGACCCCTTCCTCGGCATCGGCGCCTCGGCGTTGGCCTGCGTCGAGCTGGGCGTCGACTTCGCCGGCTTCGAGACCGATCCCGAGTACTGCCGGCAGTCGCGTCTGGCCGTGGAGAGAGCCGCCGACGTGGCCAGGCTGGGCGCGCCGGTAACGGGATGAGCGGACCGGAGAGCGTGCTGCTCGTGGGGGGCTTCGCCCCCGGGCAGTCCCTGTGGAGCATCCAGCAGGGATTCGAGGCCGCCGGCCTGCGGGTGGTCCACGCCCCCAGCCGGGGATGCATCGAGGCCCACCGGGAGGCGGACGCCCTGCTGGCGGCGGAGGAGGCGGACCGCATCCCGGCGCCGGAGCGCTGGGACCTGCGCTACGCCGATGCCGGCGCCTTCGAGGAGGGCCTGGCCGGACTCGTGCAGGAGCACCGGCCGGAGCTGCTGCTGTGGTGGTTCAGCAAGGACGACTGCCCGCCGGGGCTGATCGCCTCCCTGCGGCGGCGGTTCCCGTGGCTGAAGACGGTGACCCACACCCAGGACGACCCCTGGGACGCGCTCCGCCATCCCGAATTCTCCCGCGAGTTCGAGTTCGTCGTCACCTGCTGCAAGGAGAGCGTCGAGGTCTACCGCGAGAGGGGGATCCGGGCGATCGTCCTCTACCCGCCGCCGGCCCGCCAGCTCCACGGCGTGGCCGAGCCCGCCCCCCACGAGGAGTGCGACTTCTCGGTCACCATCCTCTCCATCTACGCCCGCGGCGACAGCGACGGGCAGGCCTACCTGACCTCGCCCGATCCGGTCGAGCGGATCACCCATCCCATCGGCTTTCCCGACCAGCGGGTGCTGCGCCAGCAGGTCGTCGACACCGTGGCCGCCCTGGGCCGCACCCACGTCTACGGCGGCCTCGGCTTCGGCACCTTCGCCGGCATCCCCCGTTCCTGCTACCGCGGCTTCCGCACCTACCGCGAGCTGCCCGGGGTCTACCGGGCGGCGAAGATCAACGTCAACCAGCACAACTCGCCCCGCTCCCGCGGCTACCTGAACCAGCGCGACACGGCGATCACCGGCTCCGGCGGCTTCATGCTGACCGACTACGTGGAGGGGATGGAGGAGGAGTTCGACATCGGCCGCCAGATCGACACCTGGGAGACGGTGGAGGAGCTGCGCGACAAGGCCGCCTGGTGGCTGCGCCACGACGACCAGCGCGAGGCGGCGGGGAGGGCCGCCCAGCGACGGGTCCTCGGCCGCTACGGCAACGACGCCTACGTGCGGCGCCTGCTGGAGTTCGTCCGGAGTTGAGCGGCCTCGGATGTGAGGCCGATCCCATAGGGCCGCGCAGGTATCAGCCGGGGCCCGGGATCACCAGGGTGTGGGGTTGCGGCCCCTCGGGGGCCAGCCGCGTGCCGGCACGCCCACACGCGAGCCCGATCAGGAAGATGATCGCCAACCAGACCAGGGAGCACTGTACCACTCCCCTGATCAGTCGGAACACGCGGGGTTGTTCTCCAGGTGTCGGTCGAAGCGGTCGTTGATGCGGTCGATGCGGGCGGACAGATCTAGCCGGAGGACCAGGATCAGGGCGACGGTGGCGGTGGGAGGAATCCAGTCGGCAATGGTGCCGCGCGCGGGATCACCAGGTGTCGATGACGGTGAAGCCCAGCGTGCCGAAGCCGGTCATCTCCGCCAGCACCCCGCCGGCCGCGTCGACGCTCACCGTGGCGCTCACCAGGCGCGCGGGATCGAGGCGGCCCTCGGCGACCAGGGCCAGCAGGCCGGGGTAGCTGGTGGTGGGACACCCGAGGCTGGTGACGAAGCTGATCTCGTCGCGGATCATGTCGTCCACGGGCAGGGCCAGGTGACCCTCCTCGGCCTCCTCCTCCGGCGTCGACATGCCGATCTGCAGGTGGCGGGCGCCCTTGCGCAGGCTGGCCAGGGCCGGCCGGGCGGTCTTCGACGAGCCCAGGGCGTCGAGGCTGAGATCGGCGCCGCCGCCGCTGAGATCGCGCACCGCCTCGGCGGCGTCGCAGCTGCCGGCGTCGACACCGGCGACGGCTCCTTCCTCGCGGGCCCGGACCAGCTTGCCCTCATCGATGTCCACGGCGATGACGCGGGCCCCGAGAGCGGAGGCGATCTGCACCGCCGAGAGCCCGATGCCGCCGGCTCCGAAGACGGCCACCCACTCGCCGGGCACCACCCGGGCGCGGTCGACCAGGCCGTGCCAGGCCGTCATGAAGCGGCACCCGAGGGCCGCGGCGCCGAGGAAGTCCACCTCCTCGGGCAGTCGCACGAGGTTGACGTCGGCCTCCGGCACGCGCACGTAGCGTCCGTAGCCGCCGTCGAAGGTGATGCCGATGACGCCGTTGGCCTTGCAGATGTTGGAGCGGCCGCCGTAGCAGTGCCCGCAGCGGCCGCAGGCCTGGTGGAAGGGCGAGGTGACGCGGTCGCCGGCCTGGAAGGAGCGGACCCCGGCGCCTACCTCCTCCACGACCCCGCCGAGCTCGTGGCCCAGCACCCGGGGCGGTTCCACCGAGGGCCAGTCGCCGCGCCAGGCGTGCCAGTCGCTGCGGCAGATCCCGCAGGCCTCGACGCGGACCACGGCGGATTCGGGCGTCGCCTCGGGCCGGGGCAGGTCGCGCACCTGGAGGGGCGACCCGAACTCGGTCAGCACGGCGGCTCTCATGGCGGCTAAGGATACCCGCCCCAGGGAGGGGCGCCAACCGCTCGATCCGTCCAGGCGCCGAAGACGTTCGCCCCCGTGAAGGCATCCGCATGACCACTCTCGACTGGGCCGTCGTCGCCGTCCTCAACGGCGGCATCGTCCTCTACAGCCTGGTCTCCTTCCGCCACAAGGGCGAGAGCTTCGACTGGTACCTGGCGGCCAAGTCGATGCCCTGGTGGGTGATCGGCCTCTCCGCCTTCGGTACCGCCGTCGACAGCGGCGACTACGTGGGCATCGTGGGCGGCTCCTACACCCTGGGGCTGTCGCAGCTGTCCCAGTGGTGGCTGGGGATCGCCGTGGGATGGATGGTCCTGGGCTTCTTCGTCATCGTGCCCATGTACCGCTCGGGCGTCTTCACCAACGCCGAGTGGCTGGAGTTCCGCTTCGGTCCGGCGGCGCGGGTCATGGCGGTGCTGATCAACGTGCAGTCGCGGACCAACGTCCTCGGGAACATCTACTACTCCATGTTCCTGGTCCTCAACGTCGTCGCCGGCCTGGCCCCGGGGACCTGCTGGATCGTCGTCGGCGCGGTGGCGTCCACCTCGGCCCTCTACCTGGTCCGCGGCGGCCTGCGCGCCGGCGTCCTCACCGACGCCCTGCAGAGCCTGACCATGATCGTCGCCTCCTTCGTCCTGTGGGGCTTCGTCTACTCCGCCATGGGCGGCTGGGACGGCGTCGCCATGCGGCTTGAGACGGTGGAGAGCGGGCTCTCGGACCGCCTGCTCCACGTCGGCGGCTACGGTCCCGAGGGGGTGCCGCCCATTCTCGTCGTCTTCGGTTTCCTGGTCGTGCTCACCACCTACGTCCTCATCAACCAGTACGAGGCGATCCGCTTCCTCGGGGCCCGCTCGGAGTGGGACTTCAAGATGGCCGTCGTCGTCGCCAGCCTGGCCACCGCCGTCTGCCTGTTCTTCAACGTCACCCTCGGGCCGATGGCCCGGGCCGAGTTCCCGGGCCTGGAGATCGTCGACGAGGCCTATCCGCGCATGATCGTCGAGTACCTCCCCGCCGGTCTCGTGGGCCTGGTGGTGGCGGGGCTCGTGGCCGCGGCCTACTCGACCTTCGACTCCATCGGCATCGGCATCTCCTCCCTCTTCGTGCGCGACATCTACGCCCGCTTCCTGGTGCGCCGGGGCAGCGACGCCCACTACACGAAGGTGGGGCGGATCTCGGTCCCCTTCATCCTCGCCCTGGGGTTCGCCTACGTCCCCTTCCTGGAAGGGGGCATGCTCCTGTTCTATCTGCGCCTCGCCGGCGCCATCGCCGTGCCGCTGATGACGGTGATCCTCATGGGCGTCTTCACCAGGGTCCACCGGGAGACGGGGATCGTCGGCCTGTGCGTCGGTCTGCTCTACGGCGCCTCGGCGATCCTCGGCGAGGCCCGCGGCTGGCCGCTGCCGGTCTGGTACACCGACCTGTGGTGGGCCTACCTGTGGAACCTGGTCCTGCCCGCGGCCAGCATGTGGATCGTGTCGAAGGCGATCGACGCCCGCCGGGGCCGGCTGCCGAGGGAGGAACTGCGGGGGCTCGTCTGGTCGAGGGACGACGATCCGTCGGAGTTGAGGAGGTCGATGGCCGGGCGCCTCTCCCGGCTCGAGGGCACCTGGCTGCACCGGACCCTCGCCCGGGCCCCGGTGCGGCCCCGCTACCCCTTCCCCGCGGGTCCCGGGGGACCGGTGTGGTACCGCCGGCCGGGCCTGTGGGCGGGCGCCTATCTCGCCGTCGCCGCCTGGCTGCTCTTCGTCGTCCTCTGGTAGAGGGCCGCAGGGCCCCGAAGCTTCCTCACCCGAAGGAGTGGGCGGCCATGCGGCCGTCGTCGAGGACGCAGACCAGGTGCGGGCCGGCGGCTGTCAGCCCCCGGACCTCGCCGCCCGTCCAAAGCTCGCCCATCACCTCGGCGTCGGCGTTCACCCTCAGCAGGCGGCCCCCCTCGGCGGCCAGGACGAGGTCGTCCCCGAGCCTCGTCGACGCGCGGACCCACTCGCAGGGATGCGCGTGGCGGCGCACGGTCCCGCCGGGGTCCAGGCTGTAGAGATCGCCGAAGCCGCTGGCCGCCACCACGGCGCCGGGCAGGACCTCGAGGGCCATCACCTCTCCCACGATGTTGACCTGCCAGAGCTCCGCTCCGGCCCGCGGCTCGACGGCGAAGAGCCAGCCGTCCTCGGTGCCGTAGACGATCTCGCGGATCCCGTCGCCGTTCAGGTCGGCGAGGCGCATCCGCGTCAGGTGGATGCCCCGCCGCGGCGTGGTGGCGTTGCCCTCGGAGCCGACCTGCTCGAGGGTGGACCAGCGGAAGGCGCCGTCGTAGTCGTGCACGGTGAGCGGCGTCGAGTAGGTGGTGCCCACGATCACCTCGGCGCGGCCATCGCCGTCGACGTCGTCCGCCTCGAGGGCGGTGATGACGTGGTAGCGGACCCAGCGGGCCCACTTCGGCGAGCCCCCGGGGGTGAAGACGTTGACGAACCAGCCCGCCGTGCCGGCGAGGAGGCTCGCCTCGCCCCCGCCCTCGAGGTCCGCCACGGCCAGGGCGGTGACCGGCGAGACAGAGCCGTAGAGGTTCTTCATCGGCCGCCGCCAGCGCTCCTCGCCGCTGCCGCCGTCGAGGACGATCAGCTCCGACGCGGCCGAGCCGACCAGGACCTCGGGAGCCCCGTCGGCGTCGATGTCCGCCCACAGCAGGGAGGAGGAGGGGGAGTCCAGGCGCACCCGCCAGACCTCGGCGCCGGTGCCGGCATCCAGCTTCACAAGGTCGCCGCTCTCGCCGCCGGCGAGCAGATGAGGCGCCTCCCTCTCGGAGCCGGCCGCCGCCACGGGGCCGATGCCGCCCTCGAGGCGGCGCTCCCAGAGGGGCGGAGCGGCGCGGAACCCCCGGACGGGCGCCGGCGCTTCCCGCGGGACAGCCGGGCGGGTCGAGGCCGCGGCCGTGTGAGTCGTCTCCGTCTCCACCACGGGACGGCCGTCCTCGAGAGTCACCGTGATCTGCCCGGCACCGTCCCGGATGCGCAGCCCGCCGGAGCCCGGGGACTCGGCCTCGATCCCGTCGTACGGGGTGAACACGTGAAGGAAGAGGATCGAATCTCCGGCCCGCAGGCGGCGGTGGATCTTCCGGTGCACCACGTGGAGGGGCCCTCGGTGATGGGGATAGCCGCCCCAGGGGCCGCCGGGATCCTCCACGATCTCGGCGTTGGAGTCGTCGGCGCAGAGGAGGAACAGCTCCTCGTCCCCCTGGCGGAGGCGCAGGCGCTCCGGGCCGCCGTCCACGTCGCCCACGACCCGCCACAGGCAGCGGCAGCGGTAGTCGCCCGGCTCCCGGCAGAGCAGCTCGTCAACCACGGCGAGGCAGCGCCCCTTGCGCCAGACCAGGGTCCGCCGCCAGTCGAGGCCGTCGTACCCGGCGGCCTCGCTCTGCACGATCCCCAGGTCCTCCTCGTCGCGCTCCACGGTGAGGCGCGCCAGGGGCGGGATCACCACGCCGTCGCCGGGCGGGTCCAGCACGCCGGAGCCGTCCCGCAGGACGGTGACGCTGTTGTGGAACCGCGGCGCCGCGCGGATGTAGTCGCCGTCGGCGAGCCAGGCCCGGTTGCGCCAAGTCAGCCTCAGGAGGGCGTTCGTGTCCTCGTGGCCGTGGCAGAAGGTGCCCACCCCCTCCAGCAGCGCGTACTCATCGCCGGGCGCGAAGCCGGGACGGAGGCAGAGCTTGTCGAAGTAGCGTCCCCCTGGCGCCGGAGCGTAACCGGCGGGGACCGAGGCCTCCACCCAGCGCAGGGCGGATTCGGGCAGGCGCAGCGACGTGACGCCGAGCAGCTCCTCCGGCAGCCGGGGCTCCACGCCTTCGAGGGTGAAGCCCTCCTCCGTGGCCTCGACGCTGGCGCGCCAGCTCTCCAGCCCGTGGCCGAGGCCGGGGCGCCTGCCCTCCCCGAGCCAGTTGAGCAGCCACAGGTGGCCGGGGTCCCGGGTGCGCCAGAGGGAAGCCAGCAGCGGCCACAGGTGGTCGCGCCAGCCGCCGCGGTCGAAGGCGGAGAAGCCGCTGCTGTCGCCGTATCCGACCTCGCTGCGCAGGTTGTCGGCGGTGACCGCCGCGAGCCGGCAGAGGTCGGCCACGGGACCCCCGTCGACGAACCGGTAGTCGCCGCGGGCCAGCAGGTAGTCGTTGGTGTGGCGCGGCGTCAGCCAGACGTAGCCGACACCGGCGTCGTCGTTCGCCTTGTACCCGGAGGCCTGGCCCTCGAAGATGCGCTCCACCCGCCGGGCCGCGGCGGCGAACTCGGTGATGCCGTGGCGGCGGGAGAGGTAGTCGTGGCCGGCCGCCAGATTGAGGCCGATGAAGGTCACGTGGTTCTGCCGCGGCAGGCCGTCGGGATTGACCTCCTCCCCCAGATAGAACAGGCCGGCCAGGTGCCGCAGCAGCTCGACGAACATCTCCACCACCGCCTCCCGCTGGGCCGGCCGGTAGACGGGGTCGTCCTCCACCAGCTCCCAGAGGTGGATGAGCTGGTCGAGGTGGAAGAAGTCGTGATACTCCTCCGGGAGTCGGCGGCGCTGCTCGCGCCAGGGCTCCAGGGAGCCGGCGAAGACCGGCGCCGCCAGGCGGCCCCAGGTCTCGAGGCCGCTGAGGTAGTGGTTCCAGAGCCAGGACTGCAGCCGGCCGCCGCGGAAGGGGGAGGCCACCCAGCCGGCGTCCCAGAGGGCCAGGTCGCGGCGCACCAGCTCCTCGATCTCCGATTCGGCGGGCGGCTCGGGGAGGCCCGTCAGGCGGCGCTCGGAGACGCGGCCCAGGCGGCCGGCGCCGGCCTCGACGATGCGGGTCAGCTCGGCCGCGGCGGCCTCCAGCCCGGCCCTGCCGCTGGCCCCGGCCACGACGGCGTTGCGGCCGTGGCCGAGGGGATCGCGGACCGACGTCAGGAGATAGTGGTCGCCGCCGGGGAAGAGGGTGTCGGCGAAGCAGCGGCGGGCGTTGTAGAGCCGGGTCACGGCGGCGTTGTCCGCCATGTTCCCGCAGGCGATGACGTGGTGGTCCCGGAAGAGAGACTCGTCGAACCCGCCGTGGGGGAGGAGCGGGGCTCCGCAGGCGTCGGCCAGCCGTTGCGCTCCGGGTATCTCCTGCAGGCCCTCGGGCACGACGACGAGGGTGGGATCGCTCAGATCGATGAGATGGTCGGCCATGGCCTCATCCCACCTTGGGCAGAGCTTCCTTCAGGGCCCTGATGCCTTCCTCGGAGGTGCCGTCGGCCGTCACGTCGATCCACGTGAGCTGCTCCAACCGCCGCAGCAGGGGAAGCCCCGCGTCGGTGATCGACGTGTGCCCCAGGTCGAGGCCGGTGAGCGTCGGCGTCTGCTCCCACAGGGGGACCAGGCTCTCGAGGGCCTGGTCGTCGATGTTGCGGTTCCCCCAGATGACGAGCGTCACCAGCGGCAGGCCCTGCAGGTGGGCCGCGCCCCGCCAGGTCACGCCCGGCGGGATGAACATGTTCGTCAGGCGGGCGCATCCGGCCATGTGGGCCATGCCGTCGTCGGTGATGCGATCGCCCTGGAGGCGGATCTGCAACAGCGACTCCCAACCCCCGAAGACCTCCATGCTGGCGTCGGTCAGGAGCGGCGAGGGGCAGAAGAAGGTCTCGAGCTTCTTCAGGCTCTCCAGGTGCGAGATGCCCTCGTCGGTGATCCCGTCGATGCGGTGCAGGTCGAGATGGCGCAGCTCCGGCATCTGCGCGAGCCACCGCAGGCCCTCGTCGCTGAGGGCAGTGCCGATGAGGCTGACCCAGCCAAGGCCCTGCAATCGCGACAGGCGGCGGCAGTCCTCGTCGGTCCAGACGACGGAGTTGCGGTAGCGGTCGGTGGCGACCTGCTGGAGGTCGTCGGGCTCCAGGAGGCCGAGTCCCTCGCCGAGCCCCTCGACACCCTCGGCGAGGGCGAGGCGCACCTCCTTGCCAGCGGGAATGGCGACCGGCCCCCGGGCCTCGGCCAGACGCTCGAAGCCGAGGTCGGACCAGCGGCCGTAGAAGCCGCCGGTCACGGGGGTGCCCCAGTCGCGCACGACGATCTCGCCGTAGGAGCGGTCCTCCGGGAAGCGAATCACCCTCGCTCCCGGGGCGGGGGGCTGCATGG
Source organism: Gemmatimonadaceae bacterium (assembly GCA_026706075.1). Taxonomy (GTDB): domain Bacteria; phylum Latescibacterota; class UBA2968; order UBA8231; family UBA8231; genus UBA8231. Next base: position 21,077 of record JAPOZM010000066.1, on the reverse strand, counting down.
GGGTGTATGGGGTCTGCACGGGACTCCTCCCTGGTGCTTGGGCGGAATTGGGGCGCCGCAGGTTCGGCGCCTGTTCGGGCGGGCACGGAACTGGGGAAGCAACAGGCCCGAGCGCCTCCCACGCAAATCTCCTGGATGTCGCGGACGGGGCGCAGTTGCTGAGGGAGCCAGAGGGGGCATGGGACGGATCTGGCGGGCGTCCGGCCGAATCTCATAGAATAGGAGAGTGCCGGCGGAGGCGCGGCACCGCCGGGCACAGGGCAGATAGATGATGAGTCACACTATACAAGGAAGACCCGAATGGACACCATGCCTCTCAGAGTTCTTGTCTCGCAAGACCCCGATGCCTTCAAAGACATAGTAGATCCAGAGGATGCTCTACAGGAGTATGCAGAGGAGCTCTTCACCCTCCCGATTCGGGGGGAGTCCCATTACCTACGCACCTTGAAGGGAATCAAGGCTCAGTCTGCTTGCGTTTTCGTCACTCTCCGGCCCGAGCCTGACAATCCCCATGATCCAAGAGCCATCAGGGTTGTAGCTGATGGGGACAGGACTCTCGGCTATCTGTCACGTGAGGACGCTGCGCGTTACTCTGAGCCCACACTCGATTGGTGGAATCAGGCTGGGCTCCTGATAGGCTGTAGAGCATTGTTGATCGGTGGAGACGAAGATAGACCTAACATAGGGGTATGGTTGGACATGATAGCTCCCGAACAACTAAACGAGTCTCTCAAGGAACATCTCGAAGGACAATCCCTGGATCCCTCAACCAGTAGCGCCGGAGAGCAAGACGATGCAGAGGAGAAGGAAGAAGCCGCAGAGGATATCCAATTCAAGCTCGAGACTGAGGAGTCCTCCAATGGCCAACTGCGCTATGTAGGGGAGCTGACCCATACGGGGCTGCAGAGGCACCGGAGGATCAAGGACCATGATGAGAATGTCGTACTCCTCAAGGCTAGACAGCAGGCAGCCCAATGGGAGGAGCAATGGGAAAGAAAGCGCGAAAGGTCGAGGGTTGCCCAGGCCAAGAGGGATGGGAGAGAGCTTGCCGCGAGCAGAACGAGAGAGGCGCAAGCCATTATCGAAGACTTGCAGAACACACTACGACACACACTCGATCGCAACGACACGATCGACTGGGAGCTCCTCAAGGATACGGACCCTTACCCCCATCCGAAGCCCCAGAAAGAAACGCTTCCGGAAAGACCAAAGATAGGGGAGCCTCCAATCGAACCGTCTTCTCGTGCTCGCAAGTACGAACCCAGATTGGGCGCACTTGATCGGATCGTTGGTTCGCGGCGCAAGAAGCGCATTGAGGAGGCGCGACAGCGGTATACCGAAGACCATCTTGCATGGCAACGGCAGCGGGAATCCTGGGAGAAGAAAAAGGCTGAGGAGCAGCGTGTGTACGATGAAGGTGTAGTGGAGCCGTTTGACGAGGTCCGCGAATCCTGGCAAGCATGCAGGATAGGAGATGCCTGCACCGCAGAAGAAGACGACGTTCCCATCCTCATGAGCCTGCAACAGACGCTCGGGAATGTCTGGTCCTCCCTTAACGAACTGCACTTTGCCAGGCCCTAGAGCACATGCACAGATTCATGCGGGACGAGTAGGCAGGGGGTACCTGGACCTCTACAGCCCCAACCACCAGTTGCCCTTGACCAGCAGGATGCTCTGCCCCGGGTCGAGGAAGGTGCTTCCCAGGTCGTCCCCGGGCCGGAACCGGGGGTCGAGGGCATCCAGGCCGCGGCCCCGGTTCTGCTGCCAGACGAGGTAGAGGGTGCTGCCGGGCCGGAACTCCCAGCGCAGCACCAGGTTGGAATGCAGGGAGCGGAAGTGGAAGTCGGGATTCCCGTCGAAGCCCGCGTAGGGGAGGAACTCGTAGGACCGTGGGCGGGCCAGCTCCTTGATGGCCCCGTAGTCGCCGGTGGTCACGAAGGGCTGGGCGTAGAGCTGCAGGCTCAGGGTGGGCGTGAAGGTCCAGTCGCCGCGCACGCTGATGTCCAGGACGCGGCTGTCGAGCTCTCCGAAGATGAAGCGGTCGGCCTCGCCGTCGCCGTCGTCGTCCTTGTTCCGCAGCCACTGGGCGAAGTTGCGCTGGTAGTTGTAGCTCGGCCCGATCGTCACCCTGAGCTGGGACATGGGCCTGAACTCGAGACGCACCCAGACCCCCGATTGCAGGTTGTCGCCGGACCGGCTCTCGAAGAGGCTCCAGCCGAACCGGGCGGTGACGGGCTTTCGGTCATCGCTCCACACACTCAGGTTGATCCGGGTGTCGGACGGGGCGACCATGATCGGTCCGCCGCGGGTGACCACCTCGTCGAAGCCCTCGAAGTTGCGGATCACCCGGGCCCAGAAACCCCAGTAGTTGTGCAGCTGGTGCGAGGTGCTGGAGGCGATCCCCCGGAACAGCCGCACGCGCGCGTAGTTCCAGCGGACCCAGAAGTCGAGGTCAAACCAGGAACGGCGGGCGAACCAGTACGGGTGAAGCTTCTGGTGATAGAGGCCCAGGCCCGCCTGGATGCGGTTGCGGGGCTTCATCCAGCCCAGGTCGTTGACCTGGAAGTCGGGGGACCGCGCGTCCACGTGGGCCTCGCCGCCGAAGGCGCCTCCCGACTTCTTGAAGTTCATCAGACCCTCCCAGCCGGTGCCGCGCTCCTCCTCCTGTCCGGTGCGGCTCACGGCGAGGCGGGTGTAGATCCGGTAGGCGTTTTGCCGCCACTTGAGGTGCAGGTCGCCGGCCCCGACGTAGGCCGGGTCGAAGCCTCGGCCGTTGACCGCCGTGACCTCGGCGCCGGCGGTGGAGTTGGTCAGGAGGTCCTGCTGCACCCGGCCGACCAGGTAGTTGGTGACCGGTTCGACCTCGACGTGGCGCCGCACTGAGTCGGCCTGCTCGACGAGCACCTCCTCGCGGCCGGTGACGGCGTTGAGCAGGCCGAAGGCCGTGCGTCCCCCGGTCTTTCCCGAGAGCTTGAGGGCGCCGAGGATCGTGGTGTGGTCGGGCCGCTCCAGCTCCCTGCTGCCGGCGGGAAGGGGGAACCGCGAGGGGGGCCGGCCGATGCGCCGCGAGTGGAACAGGCGCGCCTGACCGGTGACGCCCGTGATGCTCGGACGGGGGGATTGGAAGATCTGGATGCCCTCCAGGAAGAAGGGCCGGCGCTCGCGGTGGCGGGTCTCGAAGACGGTCAGGTTGAGCACCGCGGGATCGCCCTCGACCTGGCCGAAGTCCGGGTTGACGGTGGCGTTGAGGGAGATGTTGGAGGACAGGCCGTAGCGCAGGTCGACGCCGGCCGAGGAGGAGAGATCGTGCTCGCCGCCGCCGTCTCCCACGGGCCGGATGCTGCGGCCCACGGTGAAGGGCAGGATCTCGAGACTGCGCCGCGGCTTGATCCCCTCGATCCCCTCGAGGTGACCGAAGCGCGAGGCGTAGCCGGTGACGCCCTGGGGCACGAAGCTCCATGCCACCTTTTCGGCCCGGCGGCTGATCCTTCGAAAGACGTTGATCCCCCAGGTCGTGCTCTCGCCGAAGCGCAGGGCGTGATAGGGGATCTTCAGCTCCACGCTCCAGCCGTCCGGGCGCATCGCCGTGGCCGCCTCGGCCACGCTGTCCCAGCCGTTGTCGTAGTCGTCGTCGTTGTAGATGATCCCGTCCCCGACCCAGCCCGAGGGGCCGACGGTGAAGAAGGCGCCCGTCTGATGGTCGTGGTGGGGATCGAGATCGATCTCGAGGAAGTCGCGCTCGCGCCGTTCGTCGCGTCTCGCCAGGGCCGCGGTGACGCTGTCGGGATCGTCGTAGCAGACGGCGGCGACGTAGAGAGCGTCGTCGTCGTAGGCCACCTGGAAGGTGGTGCGCAGCGTCGCCGGCTCGCCGTCGTTCGGCTCGCGCTGGGTGAAGCCCTCGTTCAGGGGGGCGCGAGTCCAGATCGCGTCGTCGACGACGCCGTCCAGGCGGGGCGGTGTTTCCGTGCGCACCGCGACCGCGGTCCGCTGCGGGTGCGCCATCCACTGCTGCATGCGGGCATCACCGGCCTCATCGGCCCCCGCCTCGAGGAGGAGGAGACCGAAGGTCAGGGCTGCGGCAGGTCTGTGAATGGTGGCCCTCCCGGGGGATTGGGATCGAGGCTTGCTCAGTACAGGACTGTTCGCTCTACACAATGTCAAGGGGAAAGGCGGGAGTGACCCACCTGGCTACGGGGGCCCGGCCTTCCCCGCACCTTGGACAGCAAGGTGCTGGAAGGACGCTCGTGGGTCGACATGCTCCAGACACGAGAAGGGTGTTTCGTTCAAGCGGAACGACACATCGAACGGCGACATGAGACCTTCGATCAAGTGAAACTGAGCCTGGAAGACGAGATCGTTCATGGAACCGATTACGGATCGGTTGAGTGCCTTGGAAAAGCTCACTCGTTCGAGGTGGGGTACGATCAACCGCTCGAAGATGAATCCGTGGTCGTCTGCCCGAAGGAACTCACCAATGTAGCTCGTGATCCGATCCAGGAAGCGACAGTCATCGGTAATGCTTCTGCCATACATCACCATGGAGTAGAGGGATGCCGTGTTGGTGACCAGGATGTATTGAGTTCGGTCGGCCCTGAACAAGTGGGTCGACCAGTCGGCGAAGGGATTGGGATCGGCAGGAAGAACCCTGTCCGGGCTCTGGTGGATTTTCCTGCCGAGCTTGGCTGATACTCGAACGATCACCTGTTCCTCACCGCGATGGCAAAGTCGTTGATATCGGGATACAGCCGGTCCCACAGGTACCGGGCTCGCCAGCCATCGCGCCGGTCCGCATGCCCCGGAAGGGTCTGCGTATCCATGGAACCGAGACTAGGTTCCGTGGAAGGGATGTCAAGTGGGGCGGGAGCCGAATACCTGTTGCCATTGTAGCGGGTCCCCGCATAGCCATTGGAGGACATGGTCACGTCCTCTTCAGAGTCTTCGCGAGGCGCATGGGGCACCGCTCGGCGATCCCTCCGATGGGCCGCCTGCTGGGCCGCTCTCGTTGCAGCCGACCCGGTTCCCGCCGATTCGGCGGACGACTCCCCTCGCGTGGTAAGGGCCCTGCGCGTCGATCAGCCCATCCGCATCGACGGCCATCTCTCCGAGCCGGCCTGGCAGGAAGCCGAGGTGGCCGGCGACTTCTACCGCGCACAGCAGACCCGCGGCATGCCCGCGCGGCTCCGCACGGAGGCATTCGTTCTCTATGATGCGGTGGCGATCTATGTCGGCTTTCGCTGCTGGGAACCGGAGATGACCCGGCTCCGGGAGACCCTGACCCGCCGCGACACCCGGATCTGGAACGACGACGCCGTCGAGGTCGTCCTCGACACCTACCACGACCGCCGCAATGCCTACATCTTCGGCATCAACACCCTCGCCACCCAGATGGACCAGCGTCTCAGCAACGAGAGCTCCTTCAACTTTTCCTGGGACGCCTCCTGGGAAGCGGAGGTCCGGAAACACCCGGACTACTGGACCGCCGAGTTCGCCATACCATTGGCGGAACTGCAGTACGATGAGGAGGGCACCACCTGGGGCATCAACTTCTGGCGGGCCCACCCCATCGACCAGGAGTCCTATTCCTGGTCCGACACGGGCGGCGCCTTCGGCCGCGTATCCGAGTTCGGAGAGCTTCGGGGGCTCGATCTGATGGAGGCCGCGGCGGGGACGGCCAGCCTGGATCTCCTGCCGTACGCCAGCTACCGCCTTCTCCAGGACCGCCCGGACGATGGAGACGCCGGCGTCGACCTGATCTACCAGCCCTCGCGCAGCCTGATCGGCAACCTGACGGTCTTCCCGGACTTCTCGCAGCTGGAGAGCGATCCGACGGTGATAAACGTCAACGACGACCGTGAGGTGTCCCTGCCCGAACGCCGGCCGTTCTTTCGCGACGGAGCGGAGCTCTTCGATCTGCCCCTGCGCCTGTTCTACACGCGCCGGGTGCAGGAGATCGACCTGGGCGTCAAGGCCACGGGGAAAGCGGGCGGCTACACGTGGGCCGCCCTGAACACCTACGGCAAGGTCATCGACCGCTACGACGGCGATGCCAAGAGGCGCGCAAACCTCGTCAACCTCCGCCTCAACCGTGACATCGGCGAGCGGACCGTCATCGGCGCCATGGCAGTCCACAAGCACCAGGACGACCGCGACGTGGGCCTGCTGTCCGTCAACGGCCGCCTCGGTCTCGGGCGTGACTGGACGGCCACGGGCCAGCTCGTGGGCAACTCCAGCGGCGGCAGCCCCCACTATGCCTATCACGCCTCGACCAACTGGCGCAACCAGTCGGGCCTCAACGGCTTCCTGGAGCTGGAAGAGATCCGCGCGGGGTTCCGGCCCAACGAGACCGGTCTGGAAGACGAGGCGTACCGCCGCGCCCGGGGCAACCTGACCTTCGTCGACAACTACTCCGAGGGCAGCACACTGAATGCCCTCCTGCTTCGCGGCCGGGTGTTTCGGCAGACGGACGAGACGGGCCGTCTTCGGCAGCAGTATGCCCAGGCCGAGGGATCGCTCCATGCAGGCCGCTTCGACTTCTTCTCCCGGGCCCGCGTCGGACAACTGCGAGAAGCGGGAAGCCTCTGGAGCACGCGATTCGCCGGGCTCGTCGTCGACTACACCTCGACGTGGGGCTTCGTCCGTGTCCACAACCAGATCGGTACTCGTCAGGGCGCCTTCACCTGGTTCGGCAGCCTGGACGCCAGGGCCAACCTGTTCGAGCGGCTGACGATCAGCCTGGCCGCCGACCGTTTCGACTGGCGCGGCCGGCGTGAAACCCTCGTCCTGCGCACGACGACGAACTACCAGTTCACCCGCCGCGTCGGTCTCCGGCTGTTCCACGAGCGGGTCATGGAGCAGACCGAAGCCACGACGAAGGACAACTTCAACACCGTCTTCGACTACGAGTTCACGCCGGAGAGCCACTTCTACCTGGTCCTCGTTCGCGATGACGATCGCACAAGGGCGGCGTTCAGCAAGATCGCCTATCTCTTCGGGGTCATCTGACCGTCAGGCCTGAGCGGTCACGGCTCCTCGAGAGCGAAGTGGACCTCGCCGCCGGATCGGCCGTCCCGGCGGTGCGTGACTCGAAAGCCGAACCGTTCGTAGAACCTGATGACGCCATCCCAGGTAGCAGTCGTTTCCAGGACGATGCGCCGGTGTCCTGACTGCCTGGCCTCCTGGCAGAGCCGTGCGAGGATCGCCCTGCCGATTCCCTGCCGGCGACACTCCGAGGCCACCGACATCCTGACGATCTCCGCCGTCTGATCCGACCTGGGAACCAGGGCACCGCAGCCGATGATCCTGCCGTCGAGCCAGGCTACCAGGAAGGTCGCATTCCTGTAGCTGGCAGCCATGTCGTTCAGATCCGGATTGAGCGCCGGGTCCACTTGGCCCCAGTGCTCGGCGAGTCCGGCAAGGATCAGGCTCCGGACAGCCTCCTGGTCTTTGCTCTCGAAGGGCTTTATGGAGATTTGCTGAAGCACCTCGGGACCCGAGTTCGCCGGACCTGAGCTGCCTGGGAACTGGCAGCACCGCTTGCGCGCCCCGAACTGCGTGTGACCTCGTGCTACGCCTCGATCAGAGCCGCGCGTTCCAGGTCGCCAACCTCACAGCCGCCCTCAGTCCGGCTGCACCGCCGCCAGGACCTGCGACTCGCCGACCTGATCCCCCGCCGAGACCGCCACCGAGACGACGGTGCCGCTCACGGGGGATGGCACGGGCACCTCCATCTTCATCGCCTCGATCATGACCACGGTGTCGCCGTCGCTGACCGCGGTTCCCGGCTCGGCAACGATGCGCACCACCTTGCCGGGCATGTGCGATTCCACGGGCACCGTACCGCCCGCGGTCTCGGCCGCGCCGCCGGGGGCCGTGGGTGCGGCGGGCTCGGCAGGACTGGCAGTGCTCTCCGCAGGGGCGGCAGCCGGCGCCGCGGGGGCGCTCTCGGCGGCAGCGGGCTGGCCGCCTTCGTCCGCGCTCACGTCGTAGGTCTTGTCGCCAACCCTCACCTTGTCGCCTTCGACGACGACGGTGTAGGAGCGGCCCTCCACCCTGACCGAGTAGGAGGCCGGACCTTCGGGGACGGGTGCGGGTGGGGGTGCTGATGGTGGGGGTTCGGCTGCGCGCGCCGGGGGCGCAGGCGCCGCGGGCGCGGGTGCCGCCCTGGCCGGCTCGGGTGCCGCGTCGTCGATCTTGCGGACCCCCAGTTCGGCCTCGCCTTTGAGGAAGGCGATCCCCTTCTCACCGCAGGCGGCGGCGATGAAGATGCTCTCGTCCGTCGCTTCCAGCCCCTCTGCTACCAGACGCTTGCGCGCCGGTCCGACACCCTTCTCGGGGTCGGCGTCGTCCAGCTCCAGGGGCGGCCGGTCGGTCGGCTTCAGACCGAGCTGCTCGCTGGCCCGGGCCACGACCTCGGGATCGGGCGGCACCGGTGTCTTGCCGAAATACCCGAGGACCATGCGGCCGTAGTCGTCGGCGATGCGCTCCCAGGGGCCGAGCATGACGTTGTTGAAGGCCTGCTGGAAGTAGAACTGGGAGACGGGCGTCACCGAGGTGCCGAAGCCGCCGCGCTCGACGACGTCACCCATGGCGCGGATCATCTCCGGGTAGCGGTCCATGATGCCGTTGTCGCGCAGCATCTGGGTGTTGGCGGTGAGCGCTCCTCCGGGCATCGGGCTCCAGGGGATCATGGGCTCCACGGCCACCGCCTCGGGCGGCAGGTAGTAGTCGCGCATGCACTCCTTGAAGACCTCTTCCGCCTCCCGGACCTTGTCGACGTCGATGTCCAGGTCGTACTCGGTGTCGCGCAGGCCGTGCCACATGACCAGCACGTCGGGCTGGCAGGTGCCTCCCGAGACCGGCGCCAGCGACAGGTCGATGGCGTCGGCGCCGGCGTCGAGGGCAGCGTTGTAGGCCTGCACCGAGATGCCGGCGGTCTCGTGGGTGTGGAAGTGGATGAAGGTGCCCTCGGGCAGCAGCCTCCGGGCCTGCACGATGGTCTCGAAGACGGTGGCCGGCACCGTCGTGCCGGAGGCGTCCTTGAAGCAGACCGAGTCGAAGGGGATGTCGGCGTCGAGGATCCTGCGCAGGGTCTCGGTGTAGAAGGCCGGGTCGTGGGCGCCGCGGCACCCTGGCGGCAGGGCCATCATGGTGACGCAGACCTGGTGCTTGAGACCCGCCTCGACGATGCAGCGGCCCGAGTGGACGAGGTTGTCCACGTCGTTGAGGGCGTCGAAGTTGCGGATCGTCGTCATGCCGTGGCGCGCGAAGAGGTCGGCGTGGAGCTTGATGATGTCGCTCGGCTGCGAGTCGAGGCCGACGACGTTCACGCCCCGCGACAAGGTCTGCAGGTTCGCCTCCGGGCCGGCGGTCTCCCGGAAGGCGTCCATCATGTCGAAGGCGTCCTCGTTGCAGTAGAAGTAGAGGGACTGGAAGCGGGCCCCGCCGCCGGCCTCGAAGTAGTCGATGCCGGCCTCGCGGGCGGCCTCCAGGGCGGGAAGGAAATCGGGCGTGAGCACCCGCGCTCCGTACACGGACTGGAAGCCGTCGCGGAAGGCGGTGCACATGAAGGTGACCTTCTTCGTCATATCACTTCACCATGACCGACCACAGGATGCCGGCGCAGATGGCAGAGCCGATGACGCCGGCCACGTTCGGGGCCATGGCGTGCATCAGCAGGTGGTTGTGAGGATCCTCCTGGTGGCCCAGCATCTGCACCACGCGCGCCGAGTCGGGGACGGCCGACACGCCCGCGGCGCCGACGAGGGGGTTGATCTTGTTCTCGGTGAAGAGGTTGAGGAACTTGGCGAAGAGCACGCCGCCGGCGGTGGCCATGGCGAAGGAGAGGGCGCCGAGGCCGAAGATCAGCACCGACTGGGGCGTGAGGAAGACCTGGGCCTGGGTGCTGGCCCCCACCGAGAACCCCAGGAGGATGGTGACGGTGTCCACGAAGGCGTGGCGCGCCGTCTCCGCCAGGCGCTCGGTGACGCCGCTCTCCTTCAGCAGGTTGCCGAACATGAGCATGCCCACCAGGGCCAGGGAGCCGGGGGCGATGACGGCGGCGATGAGGAAGGCGGCGATGGGGAAGACGATGCGCTCCCGGCGGGACACCTGGCGCGGCGGCGCCATGCGGATGAGGCGCTCCTTGCGCGTCGTCAGCAGGCGCATGACCGGCGGTTGGATGACCGGCACCAGGGCCATGTAGGAGTAGGCGGCGATGGCGATGGCGCTGATCAGGTGCGGGGCGAGCTTGGCGGAGAGGAAGATCGCCGTGGGGCCGTCGGCGCCGCCGATGATGCCGATGGCGCCGGACTCCTCGGGGGTGAAGCCGAGGTAGAGGGCGCCGATGAGGGTGAGGAAGATGCCCACCTGGGCGGCGGCCCCGAGCATGACCAGCCGCGGGTTGGAGAGCATGGTGGAGAAGTCGGTCATGGCGCCGATGCCGAGGAAGATCAGCGGCGGGTAGACGCCATGGCTGACGCCGAAGTAGAGGTAGTAGAGAACGCTGCCCTCGTCGTAGACACCGACGGCCATGCTCGGGATCGCGGCGATGTTGCCGACGATGGCGCCGAAGCCGATCGGCAGCAGCAGCAGGGGCTCGTAGTCCTTGGTGATGGCCAGGGTGATGAAGATCAGGCCGATCACGACCATGAGGACGTTGCCCCAGGTCATGGTGGCGAACCCCGTGGTGCCGAGGAACTCGAAGAGGACGCTCATGGCGCCGGCGTCAGGCCCGGGTCCGGGTGTAGGCCCAGACGGCGGCGGCGACGGCGGCCGGATCCTCGCGCGGCGTCTCGACCCGGCGGGGCGCGTGGTGCACCGTTTCCGGGAACCGCCTGGCCACCATCGCCAGGATGCGGGGCAGCAGGGTGATGAAGAGGGTGATGAGGAGCAGGGCCGTGAAGACGATGGTCAGGCCGGCCAAGGCGATCGGCAGGCCCTGTCCCTCGACGATGCGCTGGAGTCCGAGGTCGAAATCAGACATAGATTACCAAGTCTCGCGTACAGGAAGCGGCTCCGCCAGAGGTAGGCGGAGGGCGCCCTTGAGGAGAGGAGAGACCGATGGAGGAACGGAAGCTGACGGAGGAGGAGCGCTACCAGCTCGAGGTGGGCGGATACCTGATCCTGCCCGGTGTTCTGACCTCGGCGGAGCTGACCGCCTGCAACCAGGCCCTGGAACGCCTCGGGCCGCTGGAGGGCCCGATGCGCTGGTCGGCGCCTGCCGGGGCGCCCCTGCTGGCCCTGCGCCACCACCCGGTGCTGACCGGCTACCTGGAGCAGATCTGCGGCAAGTTCCACATCGACGAGTCCCCGCGTCTGCTGGGGGTCGGCGCCGAGGCCAACGGCACCGCCCTGTCCGGCGGCGGCGAGCCCCTCGACTGGTCGCGGGCCTACGGCGAGCGGCAGGAATCCCTCACCAGGGCCGTGCGCGTCGTCTGGGCCCTGGCCGACGCCGCCGAGGGAGACGGCGGCCTGGTGGTCGTGCCCGCCAGCCACACCAGCACCGTCGAGCCGCCGCGGGACCTGGTGAGCGGGGCCGACGACATGGGCCTCGTGCGCCAGCCGGCGCTGAGGGCCGGCGACCTGATGATCCACGCCGCGTCGCTGCTGACCGGCCTGCGCCCCTGGCGGGGGCAGGGACCGCAGCGGCTGCTCTCCTGCGGCTACGTGAGCACCAGCATGCGCCCTTCCGCCGAGTCCGAGATCCGCGGCGAGGAGGACGGCGACGAGGAGTGGAGGGCCAGCCTCACGCCCGAGCAGCGGGCCCTGGTCCACAACCCGAACCGGCCCTACCCGCCGCCGGTGGTGATGTCCGACGGCGAGCGCGCCTGGCTCGAGGAGGAGGGGGGCGTCCACCACCCCTCGATCTACACCCGCGACGAATCCAGCGGCATCGACGAGAAGGAGTTCTACCACTGGGACCTGTGCGGCCACCTCGTGCTGAAGGGCGTGATGGACGCCGAGTGGCTGGCCGCGGCCAACGAGGCGGTCGACGCCCATGCCAACCCCAACCCGGGGAAGGGCGGATCGGCGGCCGGGCACTCGAAGCGGCTGGCCGGGACCGGGGGCCACCGGTCGTCCCTGGGCAATCCCTGGAAGCTGCCGGCCCCCCACGGAGAGCCCTTCCAGCGCATGATCGCCGACCCCGCCCTGGTGCAGCGGCTCAACTGGATCATGGGCAGCGGCTACGAGGCCATGCTGTGTACCAGCTTCCTCTTCGGCAAGGGGTCCTCCGGGCACCTGCTGCACGCCGGCGGGGGGCCGCCGAGGGTCAGCGCCCACTACCGGCAGCAGAACGGCCGCGTCTACGCCGAGTTCCTCAACGTCGCCTGGCAGCTGCGCGACGTGACCGCCGCCGACGGCGGCTTCGTCTGCATCCCCGGCAGCCACAAGACGCGCTACCGGGCGCCGGACTGCGTGCTCACCTGCGACGACGAGCTGGGGCTGGTGCGCCACGTGGAGGCCAAGGCGGGAGACGTGGTGCTCTTCCTGGCCTCGGCCCAGACCCACGGCGCCTACCCGTGGACGGGAGAGCAGGACCGCCGCGCCATCTTCTTCCAGTACCGCTCGCGCAGCTTCTACGCCCCTTGACCCGGGCGGTGAGCTACGCCGCTCCCCGGGTGGAGCGGGACGGCGGGACCGGCTGGAAGGTGGAGATCCTCCACCGCGGCAAGTCGATCTCGCGGCTGTGGATCACGGCCCGCCGCATGCGCATCGGCGCCGCCGTGGTCCGCGCCGGGGGGATCGCCGGCGTGGGCACCGACCCCGCCCACCGCCGGCGCGGCCTGGCGCTGCGCGTGCTGCAGCGGTCGCTGCAGATGATGGCGGACGAAGGCTACGAGAGCTCCCTCCTCTTCGGCATCGAGGACTTCTACCACCGCGCCGGCTTCGCCACCTGCATGGCGGAGCACGGCCTGTCCCTGGCGGCGGCCGACGCCCGGCGCGCCGTCTCGCCGCTGAAGACGCGGCCCATGGGCCCGGAGGACCTTCCGGCGGTGCGCCGGCTCTACGCAACCGCCAACGCCGCGCGCACCGCCTCGGTGGTGCGCGGCCGGAGGTGGCGGGAGTTCCCCATGGGCTCGGGGTTCGGCGTGAGGGGGCTGGCGCGCGTCGTGCATCCCGCCGGGTCGCCCCGGCGCCTTCTCGGCTACTTCCTCTACGACGACAGACCCGACCGCAGCCGTCTCGCCGAGGTCGCCGGCCGGGGCGCCGAGGCGCACGCCGCGGTCCTGAGGTTCCTGGCGCGCCGGGCCAGGGCCCTGCGGCTCGAGAGGATCACGGCCAGCGTGCCGGTGGACCACCCCTTCGCCCTCTACTGCCGCGGGTTCGGCGCCCGCGACGAGACCGTCTATCCCCGCAACGCCGGCCCCATGGGCCGCATCATCGATCTGCAGCGGTTCGCCGCGGCCATGGTCCCGGAGTGGGAGCGGAGGTGGCCGGCGGACGGCCCGGGGGGGATCGAGCTGCAGACGGATCTGGGGGCGGTGGCCCTGCGCCGCCGCCGCGATGGGCGGCTGCAGGTGACGGGCCGGCTCCCGGGGGGCGGGTCTCGCCTGCGGGTCTCCGATCAGATGGCGCTCTTCCAGCTGGCCATGGGATACCGCGGCGCCGACGACGCCGCGGCGGCGGGTCTGCTGCGCGGCTCCCGGGCGGCGCTGGCGGTGGCCCGCGGACTCTTCCCGCTGCGGGTGGCCCACATGTGGTGGCCCGACCGGTTCTGAGCGCCCGCGCGCGGGCTACTGGTCCAGTCGGTAGACCCTCGTGGCGGTGCCGCGGAAGAGGGCCTCCTTGTCGGCGGCGGAGAATCCGGCGGCGATGCGCTTGAAGGCGTTCCAGAGCACCGGGTAGGAGACCGAGACCTTGTCCACCGGGAAGTTGCTCTCGAACATGCAGCGCTCCGGGCCGAAGGTCTCGATGGCGTGCACGCACCAGGGCCGGTCGGCCTCGGCCAGCTCCTCCGAGCCGGGGGGCCGGTCGCGTTCGTGCCAGCCGAAGCCGTTCAGCGGCATGGCGATGCCGCCGACCTTGACGTTCACGTTGGGGCAGCGGCTCAGGCTCTCCATGTGCCCGCGCCAGACCTCGAAGACCTCCTCGCGGCGGCCCTCGTAGGGGCCGGTCCCCAGGGGGCCGCCGAGGTGGTCGAGGACGATGGTGGTGCCGGGGAAGGCCCGGGCCAGATCCTCCAGGTCGGGGATCTGCGAGTGGTAGATCCAGGCGTCGAAGCTCAGACCCAGCGGGCCGAGTCTGGCGAAGCCCTCGCGGAAGGCGGGGTCCAGGTAGCGGCCGCCGCCCTGGGCCGAGCGGCTCAGCCCCCGGTCCCAGCTCGCCGAGTGGCGGATGCCGCGGAAGAGGGGGCTGGCCTCCAGGTGGGCGTGGAGGACCTCCTCCACGGCGGTGCCCCGCAGCAGGTCGGCGTGGCCGACGATCGCCCCCACCCGGGCCGCGCCCTCGGGGCCGGCGGCGGTCTGCGCGGCCAGGCCGGCGACGAAGCGGGTCTCGCCCACGGGCCGCAGCGCCTCCGGCCCCTCCCGCAGGTACTCGGCGCGGCACTCCAGGAAGACCGTCCGCTCCACCCGGTGCCCGGCGCCGGTGTCGGCCCACAGGTCGTCGAGCAGGTAGCGGCCGAAGCCGCTCTCCACCCAGAAGTGGTGGTGGGGGTCGACGATCGGCAGATCGGGCTCGAGAATCTCTTCCTGCACCTGGGCGAGCCAGTCGGGTCTGGGTTCCATGGCTGAGTCCTCCGGAGGTTCAAGGGTTTGATCCGCGGTCCCGCATCCGGCGGGAGACGCGGCCTGAGGCGGCGCCGCTGGCGCCGTCATGCATAGAGCTCTTCCAGGGAGTGGAAACTCACCGGCGTGGGCGCGGTGCGCCTCTTCAGCTTGCCGCGCGTGAACAGCCGGCCCTGGATCGTCGCTCCGCGCTGGTTGGGGTACGAGTCGATCTTCTTCTGCAGCTCGGCGGCCAGGGCTCGCGGTGAGCGCACGGCCCCCCACTTGCACTCTCCGATGTCGGTGCGGTTGTCCTGCCGCAGGCCCACGACGTCGATCTGTGTCTGCTTGTCCCAGTATTCCCCGATCTCCCAGGCGGCGCCCACGCCCTCCCGCTCGTAGAGGAGAGGGAGAGCCTCGCGGCAGAGGCGCTCGAAGCAGGCGCCGAAGTAGCTGTCGAGATCGGGCCTGATCAACTCCTGAAACGAACGCCGGGGGCCCATCTGCGCGATGAATCCGAGGTGTGGGTAGACGAAGCGGAACCAGAACCGCAGCAGCGGATCGTCGAGGGCGAAGCGCACGTTCCTGGCCACGGGCCGGCGGCCGGTCACCGGATAGCGGCGGGAGACGTACCCGAGCTCGGTCAACTGCTGCAGATAGTAGTGCAGGTTCCTCTCCGGGAGGCCGGTCTGCCGGGCGATGGCGGCGGAGGCGCGTGACCCGGAGGAGAGGGCGACGAGGATGGCGTGGTAGTTGGCGACTTCCCGGAGCTCCTCGCGCAGGAGGAAGTCGGGCTCGCGGTACAGGGGAGCGAACTCGCTCAGGAGATTGCTCTCGATGTTGGCGCGGATGGAGTCGGCCGGCGAGAAGAAGCGCAGGTAGAGGGGAACGCCGCCGCAGACGAAATACGCCTGCGCCCGGTCGGCCGCCGACCAGCCGGGATGGAACAGGGCCGCCTCGCGGAATGAGAAGGGCTTCAGCAGGATCTGCGCCGTGCGCCGCCCGAAGAGGGGACTCCCCTCGCCGAGGACCTCCCTCTCCATGAAGCCGATGAAGGAGCCGCAGAGGATCAGCAGCACGTCGCCCCGTTGCTTCCACGACCTGTCCAGCTGCTCCTGCAGGATCGACGGAAGCTCGGGGCTCGCCTGGGCCGTCCACTGAAACTCGTCAAAGGCCAGGACGAGGCGGGCCGTGCCGCTCTTCTGGCTGAGGACGGTGCCGAGGGCCGTCCCCCAGTCCGCGGCCGACACGGAGGCGAGCAGTGGCTGCCCCAGGGCCCGGGCGGCCGTCTCCATGAAGGCGCGTATCTGGAGCTGGGGGGGCGCCTTCTTGCCGAGGAAGTAGAGAGCCGGCTTGTCGCGGATGAAGTGAAGGATGAGCTCGCTCTTGCCCACCCGACGGCGCCCGTAGACGGGGATGAACTCGGTGCGGCTGGACCGGTAGGCCCTCTCCAGCACCCGCAGCTCCGCCTGGCGGCCGATGAACATGTGGCGGAAGGTATCGCCCGCGGGGATCTTGTCAAGGATGGACTTGACGAGTCTTGTCTAGACAAGTTTTCACTCGCAGTTTCATGCCGGGCGGCGGATGGCCGCCGGTACTATTCTTGTCCGGCCGGGAGACCCGGAGCGGACCCCGGCGAGACCCGCGGCAGGGGAGACGCCACTTTGATCGACAGCGAGCAGGAGCTGGCCGAGCGCCTCGAGGAGGCGCGCCGTCTGGGGTGCACGGCCATCGACGTGGAGATGGTCTGGGAGCGCACCTTCTACCCGGCCCTCGGCGTCATCCAGCTGGGATTCTCCCGCCAGCAGTGCCACCTGGTGGACGCCGTCGCCCTCGAGGGCCGGCTGGCGCCTCTTGCCGAGCTGCTCTCCGGCCCCACGGTGAAGGTCCTCCACGACGCGCTGCAGGATCTGACCGTCCTGCGGATGGCCACCGGGGCGTCACCGCGGAGCATCTTCGACACCCGCATCGCCGCCGGTTTCGCGGGGCTGGCGCACACCATCTCCCTGCGCGACCTGCTCCAGGAGCTCTTCGGGGTGGAGCTGGAGAAGACGGAGACCCGCACGGATTGGCTGCGGCGGCCCCTCAGCCCCACGCAGATCGGCTATGCCGAGGACGACGTGCGCTACCTGGTGGAGGCCCGCGAGGAGCTTCTGCGCCGGGCTCGCGCCGCCGGCGTCGAGGACTGGCTGCAGGAGGAGATGGCCGGTCTCGATGATCCCGCCCTCTACGAGGAGCGGGACCCGCGGGAGGCCTTCCGGCGGGTCAAGGGCTACGGCAAGCTCGACCGCCGGCAACTGGCGGTCCTGCGCGAGCTGGCGGTCTGGCGGGAGACGGCGGCGCGGGAGCTGGACCGGCCTCGGGGCCAGGTGGCGTCGGACAAGCTGCTGCTGCTGCTGGCTCAGCGTCAGCCGGTGGAGATGGAGGACCTGCGCGAGATCCGGAGCCTGCGGCGGCATCTCCGGACCCGCGGCGAGGCCCTCCTGCGGGCCGTGCGGGCCGGGCTCGACCTGGAGCCCGGGGACTGGCCTTCAGGGCCTCCCCGGATCCGCCACGGCCGCGAGGTGGAGATGCGCTCCCGGGCGGCATCGGAGCGCGTCAGGGAACGCGCCTCGGCGCGGGGCATCGACGAGGGGCTGGTGGCGACACGTGGCGAGGTCCGCTCCTTGGTGCGGGAGGGCCCGGAGAAGGAGGCGGGGTGCAACCGCCTGGCCGGCGGCTGGCGCTGGACGCTGGTGGGGGAGGAGGTGGCCGCCGAGTTCCACCGGCCCTGAGGCGGCACCCGGCCGTAGAACGCCGAATCGCGGCGCCGGGATAGAATCCGGCACCGCGATCCGAGGTCCTTCGGAGCTTGTGAGCTTAGCGGCGCTTGCGGCCCCGGCGGTCGAGACCCATCTCGGCCAGCCGGGCGATGCGCTCCGCCTTCTTGCGGCGGCGGATGCTCTTCTGCAGGTCGAGCTTCTTCTGCACCGACGGCTTCGTGTAGAAGCGCTTGCGCTTGAGGTCGCGCATCAGGCCCGTGCGCTTGGTCTTGGAGGTGAAGCGGCGCAGGGCGCGCTCGAAAGGCTCGTCGTCGGAGAGCTCGACGCTGAAGTTCACCATGACGGGGGAGGCTCCTCGAAGGGTTCGAAAACTCGTTGAGTTGGAAGAAGATAGGGGGAGGCCGCGAGAGCGACAAGAGCGCTCAGGACCAGACGAAGACCTCCGGGTGGCCGGGGTCGTAGCCGATGAAGACGGCGAGCACGATCCTGGGCGAGTCCCCGACCACGGGCGGCACCTCGTGGACGAGGCCGGTGTTGAAGAAGTAGAGGTCCCCCGGCTCAAGGTCCACCTGGCAGTGCCCCAGGCCTAGGCCCCGCGCGTACTCGTGATAGGTGTTCGCCGCCAGGTGGGGCTGCACCTCCTCCGACCAGGGGCAGTGGTGCAGGATCGCCTGGGTGGTGGCGGAGCTGGCCGCGTTCTGCAGGCAGAGGACGCCGGCGAGCTGCACCGGATAGCGGCTCACGGCGTAGTTGAAGCGCTTCTCCCGCAGCACCACGTGATCGATGTGGGGGGCGTAGAACTGGCTGTCGTAGTGGATGCGGAATATGGCGGGACCGTAGAGGCGGCCGTCCGGCTCGCGGGCGGTGACCACCTGCTTGTCGCCGGCCAGCCGCCGCAGGACGCCGTACAGCAGGTCCACCGGATCGGGGAAGCCGTCGAAGAGGGTGGTGAACAGCTCGCGGCTCTCGCGGGCGTGGGCGAAGAAGGCCGGCTGATCGTGGCCGAGGTTGCCGAGGCTGGTACCGATGTCGATGCGCAGCGGGGCGTCGGGCGGCGCCGGCTGCCGCGGGTCCCGCATGAGGCCGCGCTCGATGAAGCGGCTCACGAGGCCGGCGCAGTCCGCTGCCGGACAGGCGCCCCGCAGGATGATGGCGGGGATGTCGGCCTCCACGAGACGGCGCAGGGGGTCCCGTCCGGTGATCAGGGCCACCTCGACATCGTCCGCCTCGACGGGTCGCCAGGGGCCGGTCATAATGTGCTCACAGTCTGTCGCTCACGGAGGTGGAGTGGGGTGCCGAGGGCGGTGAATGTTGCACCCATGCCGGTCTCGGGCAACCTTTGTCTGTCCGCCCCGGAGGGACCCGGGCCGTTGGGCCCGCGAAGCCTGGACCGGGCGGAAGAGCGAAGGATCCGGATAGATGAGACCCGCCAAGAGGCTGGCCCTGGCCGCCGGCGCCGGCGACCTGAAGAAGGTGAAGGCCATGGTCGAGGCCGACCCGCCCCTGGCGCGGGACTGGCAGCCGATCATGGACGCCTGCTACGAGGGGCAGGTGGAGGCCGTGGAGTACCTGTTGGAGCACGGCGCCGACCCGAACATCAAGTCGAAGTCGGCCCACCACTACCGGCCCCTGCACCGCACGGTGGAGCACAAGCAGTCGGCGCCCCGAGGTCCCCGGCACGTGGAGCTGGTGGAGCTGCTGCTGGAGAACGGCGCCGACCCCGACGGGCGCGGCTCCCACTGGCAGCTGACGCCCCTGGCGCTGGCCGTCCGCGGCGGCGAGGCGCAGTTCGTGCCGCTGCTGCAGGGGCGCACCACCAACGACATCCACAACGCCTGCGTCATGGCCGACACGCGGCGGGTCCGATCGCTGCTGAAGAAGGACCCCGTCCTGGCCAAGGCCGCCGACGAGGCCAACGGCTGGACGCCCCTGCGCTACTGCGCCGAGTCCCGCCCCGCCGGCTCCGGCGCGAAGCCGGAGAGCTACGTGGCCGTGGCGCGGGCCCTGGTCGAGGCCGGGGCCCCGCCCGGCGAGGCGCTCGATCCGGCGATCCATTCGAAGAACCTGGAGCTGGTCCGCTACCTGCTCGACGCCGGCGCCGGGATCCGCGACGGCGACACCCTGAACCACGCCGCCCAGGACCGGGCCTACGAGGTCCTCGACCTGCTCGTCGAGCACGGCGTCGACCTCAACGATCAGCGCGGAACCGAGCATCACGGCGGCTACACGCCCCTGGGCTGCTGCATGCACGGCCGCAGCCTCCACGGCGCCCGCTGGTTCCTGGAGCAGGGGGTCGACCCCAACGACATCGGCAGCGCCGAGGGCGAGACGGCCCTGCACGCGGCCGTGCGCTACGGGTGCCGCGTGGAGATGCTGAAGATGCTCGTCGACTTCGGCGTGAAGGTGAACGCCCGGGACCGCGCCGGCCGCACGGCGCTGGCCGTGGGCCGAGAGCAGAAGCGGAAGAAGCAGGTGGAGTACCTGGAGAAGATCGGCGCCCGGTAGGTCCCCCGCCGGGAGGCTCCGGTCTGGACCGGAGTGACGCCGCGGCCGTGCTTACCGGGTTCCCCCGGAACGAGGATGATTGCCGTGTCGAACCCCAGCAAGCCCCCCAAGACCTACCGCGAGTTCATCGGCCGCTACCCCAAGCTGGGCAAGGCCTGGGACCTGATCGGCGAGGCCGGCCAGGAGGGCCCCCTGGACGCGCGCACCCGCCGCCTGGTCAAGCTCGGCGTCGCCATGGGCGCCATGCGCACCGGCGCCGTGCGTTCGGGGGTCCGCAAGGCCGTGGACATGGGCATCTCCAGGGAGGAGGTGGAGCAGGTGGTGGCCCTGGCGGCGGGCACCATCGGCATGCCCTCGGCCGTGGCCTGCTTCACCTGGATCGAGGAGTCCCTTCCTTCCGAGTAGGTCCAGGCGGAGGAACCCACCGCCGCCGGCCGTCGTCCTGAAAAACGCCCCGGCCCTGTCCGGGCCCCTGCTTCCGGAGATGAATTGAGAGCGATCGCAAGCATATCCGCGCTCTGGCTGGTGGCCGCCGGCGCCGCCCGGGCGGGCACCCTGAGCGGATTCGTGACCGACGCCGACAACGGCGAGGCCCTGCCCCTGGCGGCGGTGGTCCTGGAGGGGATCCGAATGGGGGCGACCAGCAACAGCAGCGGCTACTATGCCGTCAAGCAGGTGCCGGACGGTGAGTACGTGGTCACCGCCTCCTACATCGGATACGAGACCCTGCGGGACACGCTGCGCTTCGAGGCCGGGGTCGACATCCGGCGGGACTGGTCCCTGACTTGGCAGCCTATCCTCGAAGAGGCGGTCGTCGTCGAGGCCGAGAGCGAGGAGGAGCAGGAGCAGGCCACCCAGAGCAGCTTCATCGCCCTCCAGGTGGAGCCCCTTCAGCAGATGCCGGCCATGGGCGAGGCCGACCTGCTGCGCAGCCTGCAGCTCCTGCCCGGCATCCAGTCCGCCTCCGACCTCACCAGCGGCCTCTACATCAGGGGCGGCGGGCCCGACCAGACGGCCATCCTCCTCGACCACATCCCCCTCTACAACCCTTCCCACCTCTTCGGGTTCTTCTCCACCTTCAACCCCGACGCCATCAAGGACGTGC
>JAPOZM010000035.1 GCA_026706075.1 Gemmatimonadaceae bacterium | reverse complement strand
CTGATGACCTGCTGCTGGGTGCGCTTGAGGTCTTCGAGGGTGGTCTCCAGCTCGGCGTTCTTGGCCTGCACCTCCGCCGCCAGCTTCTCCACGAGGTTGAGGCGCTGCACCTCGACGGCGTGCTGCCGGAAGACCTCCAGGGCCTCGGCCATGTCGGTCAGCTCGTCGTTGCCCTCGATCTGCACCTCCACCTCGAGGTCTCCCTTCGACATTTTCCGCGTCGTGTCGAAGAGCCGGTCCATCCGCGCCAGCAGGCGCTCTCCGAAGAGCCTCCAGGCGAAGTAGGCGGCCACCAGGGTGAGGAGGGTGACCCCCAGCAGGAACCAGAAGCCGATGCGCACCAGGTTGCGGGAGCGATTGGCCGCGTCCCGGGCGGAGACCTCGGCGTCCTTCACCAGGCCTTCCACCATGGCCACCAGGTCGGCCGTCGTCTGCTGGTTGCGGGTGAGGAGATCCTCCGAGCGGCTGACTTCCCCCAACTCGCGGGTGCGGGTCTCGAAGGCGCCGTCCTGTGCGGCATAGAGGTCGTTGAGAACCTCCACCCGCGGCTGGAGCCGGTCCCTGGTCTCCGGCCTGATCCCGGCGAGGGCCCGACGGAGGTCGCTCATGGCCGTCTCCACCCGTTCCCGGTTCGCCCGCAACAGCTCCGGGTCGTTCTCCGTGATCGCCTGCTGGATGAAGGTGGTGGTGAGGTTCTGCGAGGCCTGGAAGTCGAGCAGGCCGGCATAGTGAGCGAGCTCGGCTCTCGACGTGCGCCGCGACGGGGAGACGGGCTCATCATCGTCGAGCTCCCGGAGCCCGGTGTGCATGAAGAAGTGCTGGTCGTCCACCAGCTCCTCCAGCAGCAGCTGAAGCTCGAGGCCGAGACTCTCCACCTGGGCTTCGAGCTCCCTCAGCCGGGCCCGGTACTCCATCCTGCGGCCCACCGACTCCTGGATCTGGTTGATGCTCTCCACCAGGCTGTCGGCCAGGGGCACGACCGCGCTTCCGATGTCCCCGTCGACGCCCCCCTTCGATTCGGCGCGGCGCACTTCGGAGAGCCATGTCCGCAAGGTCTCCTCTTCCCGCACCACGTCCCACATCACCAGCCCGAGGTCCTCGGGATCGTCGGCGGCGAGGAGGCGCGGGGAAGCCCGCACCAGCTCGGAGCTGCTCCGGGCTACCTTGAAGGCGGCCACCAGGGCCGGCATCTGGCCCTCGGTGACCTCGCTCTGCTGGGAGCTCACGATGCTCATCAGCACCAGGGCCAGAACGACGGCGCCGATGGTGAAGATCACGCCCGTGCCGAGCCACGCCACGATCTGGGTGCCGATGCCGAAGCGCCCGCCCGTGGCTCTCCGGACGCGGTCGCCCAGCCGGCTGGGCAGCCATCCGAGGAAACGCTCGAAGGCCGTGTGGATGCGCTGGTCCGGCGATCTCATCGCGTGAGCCGCATCACCGGGGCGAACCGGCCCTTGCGGATCATGGTCAGGAAGACCCGGTCGGACCCCTGGTTGTCCCCCGGGCCGTACTCGACCTCGAAGCCTCCCAGGTCGATCGAACCGGACTCCTGCAGGATCCGGAGGAAGGCCTCGCGGGAGGGCGGGCCGGCTTCGCCGCCGTCCCTTGGGGCGGTGGCCGCGCGCAAGGCGTCGACCACCAGCCGGCCGGCCAGGTAGCCCTCGAGAGAGACGAACCCCGGCTGGGCCGCCCCATCGACCGCCTTCAGGGCGCCGTGATACCGGACCACCACCGGGATCCGGGTGTCGCTGGGAAAAGGCACCACCTGGGTCACCACCACTCCGTCGCCGCGCCCGCCCAGCTCCTTCAGGAGGGCGTTGCTTCCGACGAAGGAGATGTTCACGAAAACGGCGCCCATGCCGATCTTGCGGGCCCACTTGATGAAGTGGGCCGCCGGCCGGTAGGCGCCGATGATGATGACCGCCTCCGGATCGCTGTCCTGTAGGCCGAGGAGGGCCCGCTTGACGGCGATGGTGTTGCGCATGTAGGTGCCCTCCCCCACCAGCTCCATGCCGCGCTGGGCGAGGGCCCGGCGCACCCCCGTGAGGCCGGCCTTGCCGTAGCTGTCGTCCTGGTAGAGGATCGCGATGCGGCGGCACCCGAGGTCCGCGGTCAGCCGCTCCACCATCTCCTCGGTCTCCTGGTAGTAGGAGGCGC
>JAPOZM010000090.1 GCA_026706075.1 Gemmatimonadaceae bacterium | reverse complement strand
GCGGCCGTGTTCGCCTACAACACCGCCATGCTCGACGAGCGGCTGCCGCGCAAGGGGGGGCGGTAGGGCGGGGCTTCCTCTTGCCTTCTCGAAGGCGATGCGTTAGGGTTGGCGTATAAACACATATCTGTTTACTGACGATTCACAAGATCCCCATTTGATACAAACCATGAGCACTCGCTGGAGCCTCGTCGTCTCCGATGCAACCGACCGCAGCCTTCGCAGCTACCTCGCCCGGACGGGCGGCCGGAAGGGCGACCTCTCCCGTTTCGTCGACCGTGCCGTCCGGCAGGCAATCTTCTGGGAGACCCTCGAATCGGTCTGGGAACGCAACAGCCACCTCTCGGCCGCGGAAGCGCAGGCCCTCGCCGACGACGCCGTCGCCCAAGCTCGCGCGGATCGTGCTTGACACGAACATTCTCGTCAGTGCCCTGATCTCGCGAGACGGTGCGCCCGGCCGTGTCCTGGCTTCGATCAAACGGGCCGGCCTGACTCTCGTCACCTCCGAGGCGCAGCTCGACGAGCTGCGGAGCGTCGTACGTCGCGACCGCCTCCGCTCCTGCTTCCGTCCCGAGGAAGCGGAAGATCTGATCAGCAACCTCGAGGCGGTCGGTGAGGTCACCAGGAACCTCCCCGACCTGAACGCCGCGCCCGACCCCGACGACAATCCGATCCTGGCCACAGCCATCGCAGGACGAGCCGACCTGATCGTCTCCGGCGACAAGAAGCACATGCTGGCGCTCGGAGACATCGACGGCATCCCGATCGTCACCGCCGCCGTTGCAGCCGGCCGACTGCGCCGCCAGCAGCACTGATGGGCAATAGCATCCGAACGGCAGGGGGCCACGCCGAGGAATCCGTCCGGTGGTTCCGCCGCTCGACGGAGCAGGGCAACGCCCATGCGCAGACCGACCTCGGCGCCGCGGACGACGCCGGTCGAGGGTTGCAGGAGGACGAGGAGGCCGTCCGTTGGAGGCGGCTCAGTGGCACCGCTGGGCGGCCGACCAGGGTGACACCGACGCACGGGAGCGGCTCGACGGCCTTCGGTAGGAGGGACGCCGGGTCCTCACGGCGGACGGAGTTCCTTCAGGTCGGCGGTCCGGCAGGCAGGTTGTGGGCGGTGCTCGCCGTCTGCCAGTGGGTGGCCCGCCGGGCATCCTCGCGATAGATCAGGGTCGCGGCCGCACCGTCTCGGCACAGGGCCTCGGCGTAGGAGATCAGCGCCTCCATTTTCGGCCCGTGTCTTCTTCGGTCCCCCGTCAGGCCGCGTGCGATCAACTCCTCGCGGATGCGGCCCGCCTCGATCTCTGCTCGTCGATGGACTCCGCCCGCCGTTGCGGTCTCGATCTGCAGGCGGTGGCCGCTCGTCCGTAGAGTCAGCTCTTCGTAGAGCACCGCGTTGATCGTCCTCGCCCCCCGCTCGCCGAGTGTGTCGAGTTGCGTCCGTTCCGCAGCCGGGGTCGCTTGCAGTCGCGCGCCGGCGTCGAAGGCGATCGCTGCGCCGCCCTCCTCCCAACTGCGCGCCGCCCACTCGGCCACCCCTCGCGGGTGTGCGTTCACCGCGATTTCCAGGCTCGCGGGGTCGTGCTCCGCGGCATGCACGAGGTCGTAGACGTCGCGACTGAGATTCCGCTCGGCGCGGGCCAGCTTGCCCCAGAGAATCTGCACGTTCGAGAGCACGCTCTCCTCCCGGCCCTCGATGTTGATGCGCTCCTGGCTGCCGGGAGGCTGGATCGCGTGCGCCCAGAGGTCCAAGCCCTGGTCTCCGAACCGCACCTGGTACATCCGCAGGCTCCGATAGTACTCCGGTCGCCCACCGAGCTCCCGCATGCGGTGCTCGAAGCGGCTCTCCACCGGGTTCTCGAGCCGGTGGAGCTGCAACGTGTCCGGGAGCGTCAGGTCGATGTCATGGCTGATGCGATGCCCCCAACGAGCAGCCAGGACGGTCCCGCCGCCGATCTCGTACTCCGCGCCTCCGAGCTCCTCCAGACTCGTCCGTACGGCGTCCCTCGTCCGCAGCCACAATGTGCGTGCCGGCTCGGGCAGGGCCAGCCTCGTCGTGGCACTCATCCGGATTCCGTTGTCGGGATCTTCGCCAGGCGGTTCAGTCCCCGTGCCCAGCGGCAGCGCCCGAGGCCTGCGCGATGCAGCGCTCCCGCCAGCTCCCGGAAGGTGTACACCTCGTCCGCCCACCCGCCGACGATCTCCTCCCAGGACGCCTCCCGGATCCACGTGTCCAGGATGTGCCGCTGCCGTTCCGTCGGCCGCTCGGCCCGGATGGCCGCGTAGAACTCA
>JAPOZM010000013.1 GCA_026706075.1 Gemmatimonadaceae bacterium | reverse complement strand
TTCCTGCGCTCGGAGCGCGGCCGTCTCGAGCGGCTCGGCCTGCGCCGATCGGTGGTGACCCCGGTGAGCCGCGCCGGGGTCCGGGCCTCCCTCGGCGGCCGGGAATACGTCCTCTTCACCTCGAACGACTACCTCGGGCTCGCGGCCCATCCCGAGGTGATCGAAGCCGCCGGGGAAGGAGCCGGCCGGTTCGGCGCGGGGGCGGGGTCGGCGCGGCTGCTGCACGGCTCCACCCCCCTCCACGATGAGCTTCAGGAGCGCCTGGCGCGACTCACCGGGAAGCCCTCCTCCCTGCTGTTCAGCTCGGGGTACATGGCC
Source organism: Gemmatimonadaceae bacterium (assembly GCA_026706075.1). Taxonomy (GTDB): domain Bacteria; phylum Latescibacterota; class UBA2968; order UBA8231; family UBA8231; genus UBA8231. The sequence continues at coordinate 1,978 of JAPOZM010000013.1, read as the reverse complement.
AACCTCGGGCTCCTCGCCTCCCTGGGCGGCAACGGGGACGCCATCTTCTACGACGAGCGCGCCCACGCCTCGATCATCGACGGGGCCAAGCTGTCGCGCGCCTCCGCTCTCCCCTACCCGCACAACGACGCCGGCCGCCTCGACGAGCTGCTGCGCCAGACCCCCGCCCGGCGACGGCTGGTCGTCACCGAGAGCGTCTTCAGCATGGACGGCGACCTGGCGCCCCTCGAGGCCCTGGGGGAGACGGCCGCGCGCCACGAGGCCCTGCTGGTCGTCGACGAGGCGCACGCCATCGGGGTCTTCGGAGAGGGCTCCGGCCTCCTGGTGGACCTGGAGCTCGACGTCCCGGCCGTCGTCACCGGGACCCTCTCCAAGGCCCTGGGATCGATCGGCGGTTTCGTCGCCGGCGACCGGGCTCTCACCGACTTCCTCGTCGACCGGGCGCGCCCCTTCATCTTCGATACCGCCCTGCCACCGTCGGCGGTCGCCGCCGCCGCCGCCGCCCTCGACGTGGCGCGGAAGGAGCCGTGGCGCCGGCAGCGGGCCCTGGACCTCGGCGGATCCTTGCGCGCCAAGCTGGAACGCATCGGCTACCCTGCTCCCTGCTCCGCCTCGCAGATCGTCCCCGTCCTCCTCGGCAGGCCGGCCGCCGCAGTCGCCGCGGAGGAGCACCTGCAGGCGCACGGCATCCTGGCGCGGGCGGTGCGGCCCCCGGCGGTGCCCCGCGGGACGTCGCGGATCCGCTTCGGGTTGACCGCCGCTCACGAGGAGGAGCACCTGGAGAGGGTTGCCGCGGCGATGGAGTCCCTTCGTGGGTAGGATCGTCCTCGTCACCGGGACCGACACCGGCGTCGGCAAGACGGTCGCCTGCGCCTGGCTCGCGTGGAAGGCGTCGAGGGCGGGAAGGGTGGCCCTGCTCAAGGCGGTCCAGACCGGCGCCGATCCCGGGGTCGACGGCGACGAGGCGTTCTACCGAACCGCCCTCCGCGGAACGGACGTGACCCTGGGGACGCTGGCCTCCTTCCCCGAGTCGCTGGCTCCCCTGATCGCGGCGCGCCGCGCCGGGCGGCCCCTCGACTTCGAGGCCCTGTCGCGGCAGTGCGAGTCCGTGGCCGCGGCCCACGACCTCACCCTGGTGGAGGGCTCGGGAGGCCTGCTGGTGCCGCTCGACGAGGAGCGGGACTTCGCCGACCTCGCCCGGCGCCTGGACGCCCCACTGGCCGTCGTCGTCCGTCCCGGCCTGGGGACGCTGAACCACACCGCCCTCACCCTCGAGGCGGCCGGGCGCCGCGGCCTGGAGGTCCCCCTGCTGATCTGCAGCGGAGCCTCGCCGGAGCCGGACGTGGTCGAGGCCGAGAACCTGCGTTTCTTCGCGGCCTTGCGGGAGGCGCGCCAGGCGCGCTCGCCCGTGGCCCTGCTGGTGATCGAGCGCGCCCTCGAAGGCGGCGCCTCCAGGCCGCAGCGGCTCACCGTCAGGATCGAGGGACCGTCGCCGGAGTGGCTGCCCGGTTGACCCGGCCTGATTCCCTTGATGGCCCGCCGCCCCGCCGCCTATACTGACCCGAACCAACCGATCAAGAGGAGGAATCCATGGGCAGAGCCATGGGAGCCTTGTTCCTGGTAGGCGCGATGGCCTCCGGGGTCCGGGCAGAGGACGACACCTGGGAGAGCGCGATCCAGGGCCAGATGGACCGCCTGGACGCGCTCTTCGCCGACACCGTCAAGCTGCTGGAGACCTTCCTCTTCGTCGACTTCGGCACCGGCGTCCCCCTCATCGTCGCCGTCCTCGTCGCCGGCGGCGTCTACTTCAGCTTCTACTTCGGCTGGCTGTCGATCCGCGGGTTCAAGCACTCCATCGACATCATCCGCGGCCGCTACGACAACCCCGACGACCCGGGCGAGATCTCCCACTTCCAGGCCCTCACCAGCGCCCTGTCGGCGACGATAGGTCTCGGCAACATCGCCGGCGTGGCGATCG
>JAPOZM010000056.1 GCA_026706075.1 Gemmatimonadaceae bacterium | reverse complement strand
GAGGCGGAAGACAACGGCTCCGACATCATCCACTACGAGACTCGCTCCAAAGCGCAGACCGCCTCTTCCTGGTCGGGCTGGTCCGAGGCCACCAAGGGGGCCGACGCCCGCGCCGACACCTTCTCCTCCCTCACCAATGGCACGGCCTATTCCTTCGAGGTCCGGGCCGAGAACGACCAGGGCGAAGGTCCGGCCGCCTCGGACGCCGCGACCCCGGCCACCCTGCCCGGGGCGCCGCCGAACCTGGCCACCGACCGGCAGGGCGGAAACGGATTCATGGAGCTGACCTGGGGCGCGGCGCCGGCCAATGGCTCGCCCGTGTTGCACTACTACTACCGCTACAAGAAGACCGGGGACGACGACTGGCGCGGCTGGTATCGCCGCGCCGGCGGCGCCAACGCCCGCAGCAAGTCGTGGAGCAACTTCGACGACGGCTCCGCGTACGTTTTCCAAGTGAGGGCCCGCAACGCTGTCGGCTACGGCACCACCGCCCAGATCTCGGCGTCGGCCCTGGGGCCCGGCGGCTCGACCGACGACGAGGGGGCCGGCGGGCACGAAGAGACCGAGGACGAGCTGATGCCCGAGGGCGAGGTCCCCGAACCCGGCGAAGACGAGGTGGTGGTCGTCGCCAAGCCGGTGGCCGAGGGGCCGGCCGGCTGGCTGGCGGCGGCCGACTCGCTGGCCGTGCGCTCGGCGCCCAACCCCTTCAACCCGAGCACCACCCTCCACTTCCAGTTGCCGGAGACGGGCCCGGTGACCCTGACCGTCTACAACGTGGCCGGCCAGGTCGTGGCCGAGCTGGTCCGCGGCGAGATCCTGGACGCCGGGCTGCACGCCCGGGAATGGCACGGCACCGACGACAGCGGCCGTCTGCTGGGCTCCGGGCTCTATCTCTACCGGCTGAACGCCGGCGGCCAGGTCCGCCTCGGCAAGCTCGCCCTGATTCGGTAAGAGAGCCCAGGGAACGGATAGACCCCCTTGCCCCGTGGTCCCCTCCGGCACGTGGTTGCCCCATGCTCCAAGCCCGCATAGCCTAGCCGGGAGACCACCAACCGAGGAAACACCACCATGAAGATGCTTGCCGCCTATGCCCTTATGTGGCTCCTGCCCGCCCTGATCGTACTGCTCCTCCCTTGGGTAGTGCGCAGGGTGCGCGGGCCCCGGCCCGAGCCCCGGATGACGGATGCCAACTTCCTGGTGAAGATGCGGCTCCACAACATCATGGTGGACACCCGGATCATGGTCCCCGTCATGCTCATCTCGGCGCTGGTCTACCTGGCGCTGGGGTACGAGGACGGCAATTGGCACCTGCTCTTCGGCGGCTTCTGGCTGGGTGCGTCCCTGGCCCTCGCAGGCCGCTACGGCACCTGCCGGCAACTGGTCGACATCCTGAAGAAGGAAGAGGAGCTCTCCACGTGACCGCACCCACCGACTTCACCATCGCCGCCGTCGAGCGCATCCGCGTCGACGTCCCCTTCCACGAGCGCTGCGCCGACCGCATGACGGTGCGCGGCAACGGCTGGTCCGTCACCGACATCTACCGGGTCGAGTTGGCCTGCGGCGCCGTCGGCGTGGGCGAGACGATCGTCGGCTACACTTGGGGCGCCTCGGCCGAAGCGCGGGTCGAGGCGAGCCGGGGCCGCAGCGTCTTCGACCTGCTCTGGGACGACGGCCTCGGCGCCGGCCTGCAGATGGCCTGCTTCGACGCCGCCGGAAAGGCCGCGGGCGTGCCCTGCCACCGCCTGATGGGACCGCAATACCGCGACGCCTGCCCCGTCTCCTGGTGGTCCCAGGACGCGAAGCCGGAGGAGTGGGTCGCCGAGGCTCGGGCGGCGGAGGCCGGCGGCTTCACCACCATGAAGGTGAAGGCCCGCCCGTGGCACGACCTCGACGCGCAGCTGGCCGCGGTGGCGGCGGCCGTCTCCCCCCACTTCAAGCTCGACGCCGACTTCAACGAGATGCTCCTCGGGGTGGACGTGGCAGCGCCCTTCATCGCCCGCCTCGAGGCGAAGTACCCCATGCTGGCCATGGTGGAGAGCCCCATCCCCCAGGGGGACGTGGCCGGCAACGCCGCCCTGCGCCGGCAGATCCGCAGCCCCATCGCCATGCACTTCGGCAATCCCCCGCCCATGACGGCGATCCGCGAAGGGGTGTGCGACGGCTTCGTCATCGGCGGCGGGGCGAGCCAGGTGATGAGCCATGGCACCCTGGCCGCCCACGCCGGCATGCCCTTCTGGCTGCAGATGGTCGGCACCGGGCTGACGACGATGTTCTCCGTCCACCTGGGGGCGGTGCTCGCCCAGGCCCGCTGGCCGGCGATCCCCTGCATCAACATCTACTCCCACACCCTGCTGAAGGAGTTCGCCGTCGAGGGCGGCCACGTGGCCGTGCCCGACGGCCCCGGCCTGGGGGTCGAGGTGGACTGGGACGTTGTCGAGGGGTTCCGCGTCGATCCGGACTACCGCAAGCCCGACCCGCGGCAGATCCACACCATCCACTGGCCGGACGGGCGCCGCACCCGCTACCCGGGCGGCGGCTACCGCGGCGACTTCACCGCCGGCCGGCTGCCCCCGTTCCTGCCCGGGATCTCGCTCGACTACCGCCTCGACGACGGCTCCGAGGAGTTCAACAGGGAGTACCGCGATCTCTTCGGGTGAGCCGGGCGGCTCACTTCACCAGGCGGGCGATCTCCCGGAACCCGGGGTTCCCGGCCTCGCGCAGCAGCTCGAAGAGGGCCGTCTCCACCGAGGTGATCCCGGCGCCGGCGGCCCGGGCCTTGTCGAGGCCGACGCGCTTGTTCTCCGCCGTGCGCGAGGAGACGGCGTCCTCCACCACCTCCACCACGTAGCCGCGGTCGCGCAGATCGCGGACCGTCTGGTAGACACAGATGTGGGTCTCGATGCCGGCCACCAGGACCTGCCGCCGTCCGCTCTCCTCGAGGAGACGCACGAAGTCCGGCTGGCCCCAGGCGCTGAAGCAGGTCTTGGCCAGCGGCTCCTGGCCGCTCAGCAGCTCGGAGACCTCGGGGATCGTCGGCCCCAGGCCCTCGGGATACTGCTCCAGCCACAGCACCGGCAGCTCCAGAACGCGGGCCCCGCGCACCAGGATCTGCAGGTTCCGGTAGAGGCTCTCCCGGTCGTGCATCAGGGTCGCCAGCTTGCCCTGCACGTCGATGACGGCCAGGGCGGTGTCGGAAGCGTTCAGCATGACGTGGTTCATCACACATTCCACCTGGAGGGTAGCAAGAGCATGAGCGAGCTTCCGCGCCGCAGGATGGGCCACACCGGCATGCGGCCCCGGGCCCTCGGGATGGGCGCGGCCTTCGTCAGCCACGTCGAGGAGGCCGAAACGATCGCCACCATCGAGCGCGCCCTCGATCTGGGGATAGACTACTTCGACAGCTACGCCGGCCGCAACGAGGAGCGCTGGGGCCGGGCCCTGATCGGCGTCGAGCGGTCGAGCTACTACATGCAGGCCAAGGTCGGCCCCCATCACGAGCGCCCCAAGGACTTCTCGGCCGAGGCGACGCGCTGGAGCGTCGAGCAGAGCCTGCGGGCGCTGCGCGTCGACTATCTCGATGCCGTCCTCGTCCACGATCCGGCCGACATCGCCGACCCTCTGGGCCCCGGCCGCGCCTTCGACGAGCTGCAGCGGATGAAGGGTGAGGGCCTCGTGCGCCACCTCGGCCTGGGGGTCCGGCAGCACGACTTCCACCGAGCCGCCATCGAGGCGGGACACGCCGAGATCGTCCTCACCTTCCTCGACTACACATTGCTGGACCAGTCCGTTGCCGGCACCACCATGGCCCTGGCCAGGGAACAGGGCACCGGGCTGATCCTGGCCAGCGTCTTCGGCATGGGCCGCCTCACCGGCGTCGAGCCCGACCGGGCCGCCGAGCCTCGGGCCCACGCCATGTGGGAGTGGTGCCGCGAGCGCGACGTGGACATCAAGCACCTGGCCATGCAGTTCTGTCTCGATGCGCCGGTCGACGGCATCGTCATGAGCGGCCCCGCCGACCGCCATCAACTCCAGGACGCGTACGACGCCGCGACCCGGGAGGTGCCGGCCGAGATCTGGGCCGCCTTCGAAGAGCGGTTCGGCGTCGGGATTTCGGGCTCCCGGGGCGCCGAGGCAGAGTAGCCGACCGACTTCGAGATCGCCGAGAATACTACCTTACGCCGTCTCCCGTGCGCGCCGCGCTGGTGCGCACCCGTCCCTCGCCGCCGAGGCCTTGATGAAACGGATCTTCCTCGCTCTCGCCCTGCTGCTCCTCCCCCACTCCACCCTGTCCGCGGCCGTGTTGAAGGGCCACGTGCTCGACGCGGAGACCGGCGACCCCCTGCCAAGCGCGAACGTGTACCTGGAGAACGCGGACCGGGGCACCACCACCGGTGCCGACGGGAAGTTCGAGATCGGCGGCGTCCCCGCCGGCAGCGACACCCTGGTGGCAAGCTTCATCGGGTACGAGCAGTTCCGCCGCGCGGTCCTCGTCGGGGCCGGCGACATCGATCTGCTCGTCGAGCTGGTGGCCGAGGTCTTTCTGGGCCAGGAGATCGTCGTCGTGGCGGACCGGGCCAGACTGCGGGAGACGCCGGTCGCCTTCTCGGACGTTCCCAGGGAGGAGGTGGACCGCAAGCTCGGCTCCCGCGACCTGCCCCTGATCCTCGATGACACGCCCGGCGTGTACGCCACCGGTCAGGGCGGCGGCGCCGGCGATGCCCGCATCAACCTCCGGGGGTTCGACCAGCGCAACGTCGCCGTCATGATCAACGGCGTGCCCGTCAACGACATGGAGAACGGCTGGGTCTACTGGTCCAACTTCGACGGCCTCGGGGACGCGACCTCGTCGATCCAGGTGCAGCGCGGCCTGGGGGCCTCGAACCTCGCCATCGCCTCGGTCGGCGGCACCCTGAACATCATCACGGACATCGCCGGCGCGCAGCGCGGATTCCGGATCAAGCAGGAAGCCGGGAGCGGCGCCTTCTACAAGACCCGGGTCGGCTTCTCCTCCGGCTTGATCAACGGCCGGTCCGCTCTCTCCCTCGGCGTCACCCGCAAGACCGGCCACGGCCTGGCCGACCAGACGTGGACGTCGGCCTGGTCCTACTTCGCGGCCCTGAGCTTCCTGGCATCAGACCAGCACAAGGTCGACCTCTTCGTCGCCGGCGCCCCGCAGCGCCACGGGCAGCGGCTCTACAAGCAGTCCATCGCCACCTTCGACGCCGACTACGCGCGCTCCCTCGGGATCGACGTGACGGACTCCGAGAGCCGCGGCGCCAGCTTCAACCCCAACTGGGGGCCGTCGCCGTTCCCGTCCTACCGGGAGTACTACAACGGCGAGGTCCACGACGCCCGCGACAGCGCGGTCCTGATGGAGCGCGAGAACTACTACCACAAGCCGCAGGTCAACCTCAACTGGTACTGGACGCCCTCTGAACGGATGGTCCTGTCCAACGTCTTCTACTTCTCCCGAGGCAAGGGGGGCGGCTCCGGGCGCCTGGGAGCCAACCCCGGTCCGCGGGCCGACGGCACCATCGACTGGCAGCGGGCCGTGGACGAGCTCAACACCGGAACCACGGCCGAAGCGGATCCCGACGAGATCGCCGCGCAGACGATCATCCGCAACTCGGTGAACCACCACTTCTGGTACGGATACCTGGGGACGGCCGAGTACCGCCTGAACGACGCCTTCAAGCTCGCCCTGGGCGCCGACCTGCGCTACTACGAGGGCCAGCACTGGCGAGAGGTGCGCAACCTGCTCGGCGCCGACTACTTCGTCTACGAGTGGGACGCCAACGCCGCGACCCCGGTCAAGCGGCTCGGAGACAAGGTCTCCTACCACAACGACGGCCTCACACGCTGGGGCGGCGGTTTCGCCCAGGTCGAGGGGCGGTTCGGGGAGCTGACCGCCTTCACCAGCGCCTCAGGGTCGGTCACCGGGTACAAGCGGATCGACTACTTCCGGCCCAAGGTCGACGGCGACTGGGACGAGACAGGCTGGGCCAACTTCAACGGCTACACCGCGAAGCTGGGGGGCAATTACAACCTGACCTCCACGGTCAACCTCTACGCCAACGCCGGCTGGCTGTCGACGGCGCCGAAGTTCGACTCCGTCTACCACTACGACAACAGCCGCTACGACCCCACCTTCAACGAGAAGGTCGCCTCCTTCGAGCTGGGGGCCGGCTACCTCGAGCGCGGCCGCTTCACCGGGAACGCGAACCTCTACTACACCCGCTGGATGGACCGCTCCTGGCCCAAGAGCATCTACAGCGACAAGCTCGACCAGAGCTTCCGCTTTCTCCTCAACGGCATCGACGCCCTGCACAAGGGGGTCGAGCTGGACCTCAAGGCGCGCCTCCACCCCATGCTGGAGCTGCGCGGCATGGTGTCGCTGGGAGACTGGGAGTGGCTCAACGACGTGGACGTCACCTTCTCCCCGGAGGAGGACCCCGAAGCCGTCGGCAACTTCCAGGTCTACGCCGGGGGGCTGAAGGTCGGCGACTCGGCGCAGAAGACCCTCGCCCTGAGCGCCAACCTGTTCCCCGCGCCCGGCCTCTACGCCTCGCTGGGCCTGCGGCGGTTCATGGACCACTACGCGAAGTTCGACCCGGCCAACCGCACCGACCCCTCCGACCGCACGCAGTCCTGGAAGCTCCCGGACTACAACCTCGTCGACCTGCACGCGAGCTACCGCCTTCCCGGCGACCTCGTCGGCGACGGCAGGACCAGGCTGCGGCTCCACGTCTTCAACCTGCTCGACGAGCTCTACGTCTCCGACGCCGACGACGGGGAGGACCACGACGCGGCCAGCGCCCGCGTCTTCCTCGGCCTGCCACGGCGCTGGAACCTCTCCCTGTCGTACGAGCTGTGAGCCGGCAGGCTCGCGGCCGGGTGGCGTATGGCGCCGCCGGCTCGCAGTTTACTTGAACCGGCCACCATCAACCTGAGAGGGACACCACCATGGAGCCTCGAGTCCGCGAGATCCTGAGCTGGTACGGAAGCGACAACCCCGGCACCCTGACCAACCTCGCCCGCCTCCTCAACCAGGGGAGGCTCGGCGGCAGCGGCCGGCTCGTCATCCTGCCCGTCGACCAGGGCGTGGAGCACGGTCCCGCCCGCTCCTTCGTGCCCAACCCCCCCGCCTTCGACCCCCGCTACCACTTCGAGCTGGCCCTGGAGGCCGGCCTCAACGCCTACGCCGCCCCCCTCGGCTTTCTCGAGGCCGGGGCCCGCGACTACGCCGGCGACCTGCCCTTGATCCTCAAGCTCAACAACCGCGAGAACCTGGCTTCCGACGCCGACCCCCTGCAGGCCGTGACCGGCTCGGTGGAGGCCGCCCTGCGCCTAGGGTGCGCCGCCATCGGCTACACCGTCTACCCCGGCTCGGCCCCGCGCGTGCAGATGTACGAGAAGCTCCAGGCCCTCGCCGAGGAGGCCAAACGCCACGGCCTGGTCGTCGTCGTCTGGTCCTACCCCCGCGGCTCGGACCTGAGCAAGGAGGGCGAGACCGCCCTCGACGTCTCCGCCTACGCCGCCCAGATCGCCGCCCAGCTCGGCGCCCACATCATCAAGGTGAAGCCGCCCGACGACTTCGTGGAGCAGGACGAGGCGCGCGCCGCCTACGAGAAGGCCGGCACCCCCACCTCGACCCTGGCCGAGCGCGTCGCCCACGTCGTCCAGTCCGCCTTCGACGGCCGCCGGGTCACCATCTTCTCCGGTGGCCCCGCCAAGGGCACCGCCGAGGTGCTGGAGGAGATCCGCGGCATCCGCGACGGGGGGGGATTCGGGTCGATAATGGGGCGGAACGCCTTCCAGCGGGAAAGGGGGGAGGCGCTGGAGCTGCTGGATCGGGTGGTTGGGATTTATCAGGGACGGCGATAATCCGCCCCTTGGGCGGGGACTTCCCTTGACGACCAACCCCAAGAGTCGCCACTCTTTCGACTGATGGGCACTGCGACGCACACCTTGAAGCTCGGCTTACCTGCATCGTTCCCCGCCGAGCCCCACCCCCCACCCCGTCCCATCTCGGGTGCTCTCGCCTTTGCCCTCATGCTTCCGTCCTGCTTCCTGGTCAAAACACAGCAGCAAATCCAGGGATTGGATCCCTCGCGCCGGCCACCATGCTCCTAACTTCATCGAGGGTAATCGCCCGTGGAAGGACAGCCCACGAACGCTGCGAATCGAGACCGATGAGGTCGCGCCATGTTTGAAAGCCTATCTTTCGCGTCATCCCCCCGAAGGTCTATCCGCTTGGATACGCGAACCGGCAAAGAGATTGCTAATGAGCAGTCTCTACCTCCAGACCAGAGGACGGTTTCCATTTTCGAGAGAATCGTGGAGAAGCACCCCCAATGGAGCACACGTAAGGAGTGTTGCGGCACCTACAATTGCTTCGGACATGTCTGGGCTAGTCGCAGAACCTGCATACTCGAATCCAGCGAAGTGTGGAAAATCCTTCAGGAAGACGGCTACCGGGAAATTGAACTCGCCAAGGTCACTAGAGGTGATGTAGCACTGTATTTGATGGAGAACAGCACGGATATATGGCACGCTGGGGTGATTGAGCTAAGGGATATAGTCGCTGGAGCCAACGACTCCATAGGGACCGTACCGTGGGTGCTGAGCAAACTGAACGCGGATACGGGGGAGGTTTTCCATCCGCTCAAAGACGTCCATGCCCCCTTTGGATTTGACCTCCAGATCTGGACTGACAGACATGCTTAGTGAATCACAGAAGATTGGGTTTCTCGAAGACACGGCTATGCTGAACACACCGGAGTCGTTTACGGCCTTCGTTCGTTCAACGGACGTCTATAGCTCGCTTCGCAGAAAGATCCAGTCTGGCACCTTGACTGGAAGTGATATCCGCTTGTTTGTTGAGGATCTTCTGCTTGGTTTCCAAGTGGGGAAGACCTTCTATGGAGACAAGGTGCTCGCTTTGATAGCCCACGTGGTCCAAAGGGGTCCCGAACCATTTGCTGCACGCTATCTGAGTGAGCTTTCGGAACTGGAGTGTGGAGAGTTGCCGATTTCCACTCGTGTTGCAAGACTAGCGCTTGATGAACGGAGACGCTATTACCCGGAAACCCTTGCCCGGACTTGGGAGATCTCCAGTCCTATCGCGACAGAAGGGGCAATCGAGTATGAGCCGGAAGGCGCTACCGACGGGGTGACGTTGGATAACACTGTTTCAAGTTCACTGAATTGGGCGGCGTGATGCCTAAGCTAGAATTCTTCGTTGTTTCTGAGTCGATGGTTGTCGATCAGAGCACAAACAAGGTTAGCATTCTAGAGGTGCTAGAGCATGTTCCTTTCCAAGAGAATGCGTCGAACCAGATCTCACGTTGTGTTGCTTTTTCCCTTTGGAAAGTGGAACCGGAAGATCAAGGAAAGGACTTCCAGGTCTTGTTGAGGATTCACCTGCCTTGGGAGCCATCACCCCACGACAGCACGGTCAACTTCACTGCCACCTCCGTGCGACACCGCGTATTCACCTGGGTTAGGGGAATACCGCTGCAGCATACTGGGGAGCTACGGTTTGAAGTGTTGCTCAATGGGAACCATGCTGCGGAGCATCTGATTTCTGTCGTCAATGAAGGTTAGCCACCGGGTTTCATCCCGCCTCCAATAGAGGGGATAGTCGGGTCGGGTCATTCTGTTCTCGCTTACTCTCCGCAACTGTGCCCCGAATGCCCATGCCCGAAGACGGGCACCGGAAACACGGCGGACTCATGCTCAGCTTCGCCGTATCCGGTTCACAAGTCGAGCAGACTCCCGGCTGACCGGTGCCGTTACCCATGCACATCCCAACAAAGCTGTAACTGCAGCGAAGGCGACTCGAACCGCTCCCCCTCACGACACCGCCGGCCGGTGCTGCACCCAAGGCCGCGCCTCCTCGAAAGCAGCCGACGCCGCCAGCACCGTCTCCTCGTCGAACTTCCGGCCGATGATCTGCAACCCAATGGGCAGGCCGTCAGGTGAAAACCCCGCAGGCACCGATGCGGCGGGGTGGCCGATGGCGTTGCCGTGCATGGTGAAGGCCCCGTTCCAGTACTGCACGGGGTAGGACGAGTCCCCGGTGATGCTGCCGGGGAAGGTCTCGTTGGGGAAGGCGGGAAAGCACGAGACCGGCGACATGATGAGGTCGCAGGTCTCGAAGGCGTCGTCGAAGGTGGCCTTGAGCTCGGCGATGCGGCCCTCGGCGCGCATGTAGTCTTCGGTCGTCACCCGTGACCCCATGTCGATGAAGAAGCGGGCGAACTCCGTCATGCGGTCGCCGTACTGGTCGAGGTACCCGCCCAGGTTGTTGTAGGCGCCGGCGGCCTGGATCGGCCCGAACGAGTCGTAGGGCTCGGGGAGGACCATCTTCACCTCCTCCACCGAGCATCCCAGCTCCTCGAAGACCCTGGCGGCTTTGGAGGTGGCATCGACGACCTCGGGCCAGACGGGGGCGAAGCCGAAGTCGGGGGTCCAGCCGATGCGCAGGCCGTCGATGGCGCGCCCTGTTGCGGCGACGAAGTCGGGCGGGGTCCGGCGGATGGAAGCCTGGTCCCGCCGGTCGAATCCCGCCATGGCCTGCAGCAGGATCGCGGAGTCGCGCACCGTCCGGGTCAGCGGACCCGCCTGGGAGAAGATGTTCGGCAAAGGAGGCCCGCCGAGGCCCGTGTAGCCGGAGACGCGGCCCTGGGTCGGCTTGATGGTGTAGATGCCGCAGAAGTTGGCGGGGATGCGCAGCGATCCGCCGCCGTCGCTCCCGGTCGCCATGGGACAGAGGCCGGCGGCCACGGCGGCCGCCGCGCCTCCGCTCGATCCCCCGGGCGTCCTGTCGGTGTTCCACGGGTTGCGTCCGAGCACGCCCAGGGAGTTCTCGCAGGTCCCGACCATGCCGAACTCCGGCACGTTGGTCTTGCCGAGCATGACCGCCCCGGCCTGCAGGACCCGCTCTACCACGGCGGCGTTCCGCTCCGGCACGCGATCCTGAAACACCACCGATCCCATGGTCGAAGGCACGCCGGCGGTCATCTGGGTGTCCTTGATCGGCACGGGGAGCCCGTGCAGGGAGCCCAGCTGGTCGCCGCGCATGACGGCGTCCTCGGCGGCGCGGGCATGCTCCAAGGCGAGGTCCCGCGTCACGAAGAGGAAGGAGTTGAGCTGCGGGTCGAGGCGGTCGATGCGCTGGAAGTACATCTCCGCCAGTTCCACGGGCGAGACCTGCTTCGCCGCGATCAGCTCCAGCAGGTCGCTGGCGGAGGCGTATGCCAGCGCTTCGTCACCCATGGTCAAGCTACAAAGATGGGGGTCCTCGTCTGCTCCACCGACCGGACGAAGTAGGGATTCCTGATGGCCGATTCCACCACAAGGTCCACGGGCCTACCGAAGAGCGCGCCGAGAGCCTCCAGGAACCCGAAGTACGCGTCCGCATAGGCACTCAGGGCGGCAGGTTGGAACTCGACCAGGAAGTCGAGGTCACTCTCGTCGCCATCGTACAGACCCGTTGAGGCCGACCCGAACAGGTCGAGCCGCTGCACGCCGTAGGCAAAACAGAGACGTCTCAACTCGTCTGCGCGCTCTTCGACTGCTGGGATCATCACGTGCCCTCATCGCCGGTCGGGTTCAGGCGCCAGCATGCCCTGGATCCTGGAAACCTCTCAAGGATATGCCTCATCTCTCCAGCACGCCAAGCACGGCCAAGCTCTCCTCGATCGCCTGCCTCTGCTCCTCCGACGCCTCGGGCATGGGGGCCCGGGGATACCCCGCCGGGCAGCCCTGCAGGGTCTGGGCGTACTTCGCGCACGCCGGCAGGTTCGGCCCCTCGATGGCGTTCCACACTCTCAGCAGCTTCTCATGGGACTCCAGGGCGCGGGCGTGATCACCGCACTGGACCGCGTCCCACACTTCCACCGAGGCCCGAGGCGCCGCCGCGAGGATCGCCGCGATCGATCCGCGTGCGCCCAGGGTGTAGGCCGGGTACATCAGGGCGTCCACGGCGCAGAAGATGAGATGCTCCGGATCGGCCATGAGCATCAGGTCGGCGAACAGCTTGAGATCCCCGGCGCTCTGCTTCACCCCGACGACGGCCGGCACTTCGTCCATGATCCGGCAGAGCAGTTCCGGGGAGAGGTAGCTCCACGGCACGACATTGTAGATGATGATGGGATGTCCCACCTCCTCGCCCATCACCCGGAAGTGCTCCTGCATGGCATCGTCATCGGGGCGGAAGAGGTAGTGGACGGGGGTCACCTGGAGCGCCGCCACGTCGAGGTCCGCAATCGCCCGGCCCCGGCGAACCGCGTCGCGCGTGCTGTCGACGATGATGCCGGCGACCACCGGCACACGGCCGGCCGCCGTGTCCAGGGCGATCTCGACGATGGCCCGGAGTTCATCGACGTCGAGGGTATGGCCCTCACCCGTGCTGCCTCCCACGGCGAGGCCGTGGACACCCTGATCGACCAGCCAGTTCACCTGTTCCTTCATGGCATCGAGATCGACCTCGCCGTCCCGGGTGAATGGTGTCGTCGCCGGGGGGATCACGCCCCGAAGGTCTGTCAGCATCGCCTCCTCCTTGCCTGGCGGGGGCCTGCCTGGCCGGCGAGCCCTCGACGGTCGGCGCCTGAGAGTGCGCCGCGCCGTGCCCAGGGCGCTCTCCACGATAGCCCGGAGCTCTGCCGATTGTCCGCGCGATGCGGCACCTCTATCCTGTAGCGCGGAGACACGGAGAATGCAACCATGAAACTGATCATCACCGGCTGCGAGCACGTGGGAAAGACGACGCTCGCCGCTGCCGTATCGCGATGGCTCGCGGACCTCACGGGCTACAGCAGGTCGTTCCACGATCACTTCACTCTCCCCTCCCCGGAGGTGGCCGGCGACGACCGCGAGCTGTTCATGCGCATGAGTCCTGCCTTCAAGGAGCGGTTCCAGCGCTACCAGATGGCGTACCATGCCGGGGGCTCCTTCCTGTCGGGCGACGATCACCTTCTCGTCGGATACCACATCGAGGAGGCGGTCTTCGCGCCGCTCTACTACGGCTACGGCGGGCGCGGCGAGTACGCGGACCGCTCCGTCTATGCCCGGCGTATCGAGCACGGCATCATGAAGGATGCCCCGGACACCATCCTGGTCTTGCTGACCGCTCGCCCGGAGGTGATCAGGGAGCGGATGCGCCGTGACCCCATGCCGCGGGACCAGAAGGGAAGGCGGCCGGGAGTCCTCCGCGAAAAGGACGTGGAGCACGTCCTTCAGAGATTCCGTGAGGAGTTCGCCGCGTCGCTGATCCGCAGGAAGTTCGTCCTCGACAACTCCGACCTCTCGCCGGAGGAGACGCTGTCGGAGTTCACCTGGAAGGCGCAGAAGTACCTCTCCCACGAGGACCGGACGCGCATCGCGGCGCGGCAGGTCCTGGTCGAGCGCGGTGACTCCCGGGAGGGTGTTGTCGAAGGCGACAAGACTCTGCCGCCCGAGGAGCGAATCTCCATATAGCGCCCGGCCAGCATCAGGAGGCTATGCCGTGCAGAAGATCGTCACCAACCTGTGGTTCGACGGCCGCGTCGAGGAGGCGCTCGAGCTGTACACCTCTCTGTTCGCGGACTCCCGCGTCACCCGGATCTCGCGCTACACCGAAGGGGGAATGGGGAAACCCGGCGACATCATGACCGCCGGGTTCGAGCTGGCGGGACAGGAGTTCTGCATCATCAACGGGGGACCCCACTTCAAGCACAGCCCGGCCATGTCGCTTCGGGTCCACTGCGTCGATCAGGCCGAGGTCGACCGGCTCTGGGAGCGGCTGACGGCGGACGGCGGGGAGGAGGGTCAGTGCGGCTGGCTGACCGATCGCTTCGGCGTCTCCTGGCAGATCACCCCGACGGCGCTGGTTGAGATGCTGAACAGCAGCGATGCCGCGGCGGTGGAGCGGGTCACGGCGGCTCTTCTGCAGATGAAGAAGCTGGAGGTCGCCGTCCTGGAACAGGCCTTTCGCGGGGAGTAGGTCGCCGCCCACCGCCGGCCGCTACTGCCAGAGCGGCTCGCCGTCCTCCAGCATGCTCTGCAGGAACGGCTCGTTCAGCTCCACCCCCAGCCCCGGCTTCTCGCTCAGCACCACGTGCCCTTGCTGAATCAACGGCTCGTCCGAGACGACCACGTCGCTCCAGGTCGGGTCGTCGTAGCGGTGGAACTCCAGGGCGAGGAAGTTGGGGACGCTGGCGCAGACGTGGGCGTCGGCCACGGTGCTCAGGGCGCTGGAGTTGTCGTGCGGGGCGAAGGGGATGTAGTAGCTCTCCGCCATGTTGGCGATCTTGCGGCACTCCGACAGGCCGCCGCACTTGGAGATGTCGGGCATGATGATGTCGACCGCCTGCTGCTCGATCATGTCGCGGAAGCCGTAGCGCAGGTAGGCGTTCTCGCCGGCGCAGATCGGGGTGCGGGTCGAGTCGGTGATGCGCTTGAGGGCGTCGATGTTCTCCGGCGGCACCGGCTCTTCGAGCCACATCAGGTTCAGGTCCTCGAGGGCGTGGGCGAACTTCATCCCGGCCGTCGCGTCGTAGCGGCCGTGCAGATCGATGGCCAGGTCCATGCGGGGGCCGACGGCCTCGCGGATCCGGTGCACCCGGTCGACCAGGTCCTCCAATTCGGCGGGGGCCACCGACCAGTTCCAGGGATCGAGCTTCTCGGGGTGGGCGGCGTCGTCGAGGTCGAACTTGATCGCGGTGAAGCCCCGGGCCCGAACCTCCTCGGCGCGCTGCTTGTAGTCCGAATGGGCGCTGTCGACGTAGAGGCGCACCCGGTCGCGGAACTTCCCCCCAAGTAGCCGGTAGACGGGCACGCCCTGGGCTTTCCCGGCCAGATCCCAGAGGGCGATCTCGATGCCGGTCAGGGCCGAGATCGCGAGGCCCGCCATGCCGCCTCGGAAGATGTAGCCGCGGCGAATCTCCTCGAAGAGGGCATCGACATCGCGCGGGTCCTTGCCGATGAGCCGGGTGGCCATGGTCCGGGTGGAGCCGCGCCAGCCGCCGTCGACGTGGCTCGCCTCGCCGGTGCCGTAGACGCCCTCGTCGGTGTGGACGCGGACGTAGTGGTAGAGGTAGCGGGGCTGGCCGTCGATCTTCATGCGGACTTCGGCGGTCTTGACCTCAGTGATCTTCAACGGCGCCCCCTTCAGCTTCACGAATAGGCGATGATCAGCTCGATTCCTTCGATGCGCAGGTGGTCCTGACCGTCCAGCCGGTCGACGGCTACCTCGATGCGGTTGGTTCCTTGTGCGACCGGGATTTCGCGGAAGGTCACGGTCGTGCTGGACGGCAATTCGATCCGGTGTCCTGCATCCAGGAGCTGGCCGTTCAGGGAGACCGATGCCTCCACCAGATCGGGGTCGTACTCGCGACAGGTGAGCCGCAGCCAGGTATCGGCCACGGCCTGCTCCCGCCGCGCTGACTCGACATCGTCCCCCACCACGATCGAGAACGCCTGACTCTGTCCGGCCTCCGCCAGCTCATACGGCAGAGGCATCTCGCCGCCCCGCTCCGGGGTGTTCAGCTGCATGTCCACGCTCACGGTGTAACGCTTGTTCCTGCGGGCGATCCGTTGCGGGTCGTGGATCTCGTGGAGCAACTGGACCTCGTCCGGGGTGTAGCACTCGCTGCCGGTCCTCGGCAGCCGGTGGCAGTCGTAGTTGAACAGGTAGATGCAGCTGGCCCCCTGGTGCCAGAAGCTCGACGCCGCGGCGTAGAGCATGTCGTTGCCGGCGTAGCCGTAGAGCTTGGAGAAGCGCTCCAGGCCGCCGCCGATCCGGCAGGAGGTCCCCTCGGCCAGCCCCTTGAAGGCGGCGATCTCGGCCCCCATGTCGAGGTAGGCGTTGTCCATGGGGATGAACAGGTCGGCCAGCTCCTCCCGGATCCAGGTGGGAACGTCCAGCCCGGTCTCCAGGCAGCGCTCGCGGGTCGGCGGCACCCGCAGCATCAGCGTGAAGGGCCGCCCCTTCCTCTTGGCGATCTCCGCGGTGCCGGCCCTGACCTTGCGCATGAAGTCGGTCATGAGCGGCAGGCCCTCGGCTTCTTCACCCTGCTTGAAGTACCAGCGCCCGCGCTGGAAGTCCATCTCGAAGCCGTCGACGTCGTAGCGCTCGCAGGTCTCCAGGACCAGGCCGAGCTTGCGGTCGCGCACCTCCTGGCGGGCGAAGTCGAAGGCCCAGGTGAAGTCGTCCTGCCGGTAGCCGCGGTATCCGGAGACCTTGGGGTAGGGCGACCCGATCAGCAGCTCCGGGTGCTCCTTCTTGAAGGTGCTCCGCAAGGCGCTCCAGCGCTCGGTGTCGTCCTCGTGGATGTCGTTCATCCGCAGGGCCGGCCAGAACTGCATCCCCCGCGCGTGGGCCCGCGCCGCCAGCAGCTCGATGATGTTGACCCCCTGGTCGAGCAGCGCCCGGGTGCTGTCGGCCATCCAGCGCACGTACTCCAGTCCCTCGGCCTGGGGCCACTCGGTGACGTCGGTGCCGTAGATGTCCCCGAACTCGGTGGGGTGCGAGAAGGTCTCGTCGCCGCGGCCCATGGAGTTGCAGAACACCTCCACGCTGGTGCCGGCGATCTCCTCGATGTCGCGGCAGGCCTGCTCCGGCGTGATCGGCGGCTCGAAGGCGATGTAGGTCGTCGAGTCGCCGTCGGAATTGAAGATCAGGCGGGGAAAGGTCACTCCAGTGCCCCTATAGCGTGAACGACGGAATGGGGAGGAACGCGCCCCCCTGCCGGGCCGACTCCTGGGCCAGCAGGCAGGCCTGGGCCGTGGCGAAGACGGAACGGGTGGATATGAACAGCTCGTCGCCGCCTTCGATTGCGTCGATCAGCTCGGCGACGAACTCACCGCTGCGGCCCTCGGGCAGGTCGGGCGTGTACGGGTCCCGGTCGTTGGTGGCGATGAGCAGGTGGTCGTCGGCGTAGGCGCGCAGGTGCGCGGAGCCGGCCGTGCCCATGACGATGCAGCGGGTGTCGCCGAAGGAGGGCGAGGCCTGGGGCGTGAGCCAGTCGGCGGTGAGGGTTGCCAGCGAGCCGTCGGACAGCTCGAAGGAGGCCTGCACGTGGTCCTCCAGGCGCGGTTCGTCCGTGAACCGCCTGCAGGTGGCGAGGGCGTGGACGCCGACGCACTCGGCCCCCGTGAGCCAGCGCACCTGGTCGACGCCGTGGCAGGCGAGGTCGTGGAAGGCCCCCGTGTACCGCTCCGGGTCGAAGTACCAGACGGGGGCCGTGGCGCGGGTGATCTTGTGCGGGTGGGTGGAGACGAGGCTGGCGATCGTCCCCAGCTCCCCGTCGAGAACGGCCTGGCGCAGGGCGATGAACGGCGGATAGCTGCGCGAGGTGAACCACATGGTCGCGTGGATCGAGCCGGCGGCGACGGCGCGGCGCATGCGCTCCCAGTCGTCGAGGGTGCGGCACAGGGGCTTGTCGAGGAGCAGGTGAATGCCGGCGTCGGCGCAGGTCTCAACCAGGGCGGTCTTCTCGTGGTGGATCAGCCCTTCGAGGATCAGCTCGGGCCTGGCCCGATCGATCATCTCCTCCAGGGTGGCGAAGCGGGGGATGGATGAGTAGCGCTCACAGAGGGCGTCGTCCTCTTCGACCAGGCCGACGATCTCGCCGTTGGATGCCTGCATGGCGGACTGGATCATGCCGCCGATGTGGCCGTAGTGGACGCCCGCGATGCCGATGCGCATTTGGTTTCTCCGGGTGACGTGAGCGCGGGAACATAGTCCGCCCCGGATCGATGCGCTACGGCCGCGGCGGCGTATATTCGGGACCTCGCAGGACCCTACTCCCAACAAAAGGACGCATTCGATGAGAACCGCACTCGCCGCGCTCGTTGCTCTCGCCGTCGTATTTCCCGCCGTGTCCGCCGAGGAGGGCGGCGAAGGGCATGGTGGCCCCTACGTCGGCTCGCCGGAGCTGGAGCTCCTCAAAGGGCTCGCCGGCAGCTGGGTGATGGCCGGCGCCCAGGAGGGCCAGGAAGCCGAGGGCCAGGAGGGGATGCCGACCGCCGCCGAGTACCGTGTCGCGGCCAATGGCAGCGTCGTCGTCGAGCGCAACTTCCCGGACACGCCCAAAGAGATGATCTCCGTGTACTACGACCGCGGCGGCAAGCTGTCGATGACCCACTACTGCGCCCTGGCCAACCAGCCGCAGATGAGCCTGACCAAGTCCGAGGAGGGCGTGCTGACCTTCGAGCTGGTGAAGGGCTCCCTCGAATCGGAGGAGATGCCGCACATGAACGGCGTGTCGATCGCCTTCGACGGGGGGGACGAGATGTCCCAGACCTGGTCGATGTTCACGGGCCCCGGGCAGGAGACGCAGACGCACACCATGCACTTCCGCCGCGTCCCGTAGGTACCATGGCGCGCAAGGCGAAGCAGAAGGTTGATGGCGAGGCCGCGGTGCTCGAGAAGATCGCCGCCATGCCGCAGCCCTTCCGGGAGATAGGTGAACGTCTCCATGCGCTCATTCGGCGGAGCGTGCCGGAGCTCGGGCCCCGGGTGTGGTACGGCATGCCGGGATACGCCCTCGACGGACCCGTGCTCTGCTTCTTCCGGGCCGATGAGGACTACATGACCTTCGGCCTCACCGAGAAGGTGAACCTCACCGTCGAGGAGGGCGCCCCGGACCGCCTCATGGGCTGCGCCTGGTTCTTCACCGAGCTGGACGACGCGACCGAGGCCCGACTCGCCGAGATCGTGCGCAAGGCGACGGCATGAACCCCGAAGTCGATGCCTGCATCCGGCGGTCCGAGATGTGGCCGGAGGAGATCGCCGGCCTGCGGCCGATCCTGCTCGGCCGCGGCTTGACCGAGGAGATCAAGTGGCGCAAGCCCTGCTACAGCCACGAGGGCCGGAACATCGTCCTCCTGCAGGAGATGAAGGCGTTCCTGGCCCTCATGTTCTTCAAGGGCGCCCTGCTGAAGGACCCTGCAGGCGTTCTGCAGGACCAGGGGCCGAACTCGCGCTCGGCCCGCCGCATCCGCTTCACCTCGGTCGAGGACGTGGCCCGCCTGGCCGACACGGTCGAGGCATACATCGAAGAGGCGATCGCCGTCGAGAAGGCGGGCCTGAAGGTGGGCCCGGCGCCTGAGCTGATCCTGGCCGCGGAGCTGCAGTGCCGCCTCGACCAGGACCCGTCCCTGAAGGCGGCCTTCGAGGCGCTCACCCCCGGGCGCCGGCGGGAGTACAACCTCTACTTCTCGGGCGCCCGGCAGGCCAAGACCCGCGAGGCCCGCGTCGAGCGCTACGCCCCGAAGATCCTGGACGGCAGAGGCTTCCGCGACAGGTGATGTCCGGGCCGCCCGACGCTGGCTGAACATGCGCAAGACCGCGGCCGCTCTCCTGCTGATCCTCCTGATCTTGCTGGCGGTCCCCTGGCTTCGGGACGAAGAGGAGCCCCTGATCCCGCGGCGCCTGCTGTTCAGCAGCCCCGGTCGGTCCAGCCCGCTCCTGAGCCCGGACGGCACCAAGCTGTCCTTCCTGGCGGTGCGCAAGTTCAAGGTGAACGTGTGGGTGGCCCCGCCCGACGACTGGAGGGCCGCCGTCGCCGTGACGAGCGACTCCACCAAGGGGGTGCCTCGCTACTTCTGGGCCCACACCAACGACCACATCCTCTACCTGCAGGACCAGGAGGGGGATGAGGACTGGCGACTCTACAGCGTCGATATCAACAGCCTGGAGAAGCGTGCCCTGACTCCCCCGGAAGGGGTGCGCGCCGAGATCCAGCAGTTGAGCCCGAAGTTTCCCGGCCAGGTGCTGGTAGGGCTCAACGACCGCGTGCCGGAGCTGCACGACATCCACCGCATCGACCTGGTCACCGGGGAGCGCCGCCTCGTGATGGAGAATCCCGGAAAGCTCGGCGGCGGCTCGGTGACGGGGTTCGTCACCGACGACTCCTTCCGGGTGCGCTTTGCCTGGGTCCTGATGCCGGACGGCAGCGAACGGCTCATGCAGCGGAGACCGGACTCGACGTGGGAGGTGTTCGAAACCATCCCCCGGGAGGACGTGCTCACCACCTGGGTGGAGGCCTTCGACGCCACCGGCCGGATGGCCTGGTGGATCGACTCGCGCGGCCGCAACACGGCGGCCCTGTTCTTGCACGACCTCGATACGGGGGAGAAGCGCCTGCTGGCCGAGGACCCTCTCGCGGACGCCGATCAGCTGCTCCTCCACCCGACCCGCCGAACGGTGGAGGCCGTCTCCTTCAACTACGACCGGCCCCGGTGGGAAGCTCTCGACGATTCGATGCGGGGTCACCTGGAGAGGCTGGCGGAGGTCGACGACGGCGATCTCTCCGTCGTCAGCCGCGCACTGGCGGACGACCTCTGGATCGTCGAGTACGCGCCGAGCGATTCCCCAGGGCGCTACTACCTCTACGATCGCCAGGCGCGGGAGGCCGCCTTCCTGTTCCACAGGGTGCCCGCCCTCGAGGGCCATCCCCTGACCCGCATGCACCCGCGGATCATCCAGTCACGGGACGGTCTCGACATGGTCTCCTACCTGAGCCTGCCGCCCTGGTCCGACCCGGACGGCGACGGCCGTCCGCGGGAGCCTCTGCCCATGATCCTGCTCGTCCATGGCGGACCCTGGTGGCGGGACGTCTGGGGCTACAGCAGCAGGCACCAGTGGCTTGCGAACCGCGGCTACGCGGTGCTCAGCGTCAACTTCCGTGGCTCGACGGGCTTCGGGAAGGCCTTCGCCAACGCCGGCGCCCGGCAGTGGGGCCGGCGGATGCAGCGCGACCTGCTCGACGGCGTGGAATGGGCCGTCGAGACCGGCGTCACCCGGCGCGGCGAGGTGGGCATCATGGGCGGCTCGTACGGCGGCTACGCGACCCTGGCGGGGTTGACCCTCACGCCCGAGGTCTTCGCCTGCGGCGTGGACATCGTAGGGCCGTCGAACCTGGTCACCATGCTGGAGACGGGTCCGCCGTACTGGAAGGCGTGGTTCGACCTGGACGCCTCGCTCATCGGGGATCCGCGCACGGAAGAGGGGCGGGCCATGTTGAAGGAGCGTTCGCCCCTGACCCACGCCGGCCGCATCGTGCGGCCTCTGCTGATCGCCCATGGCTCCAACGATCCGCGCGTGATCCAGGCCGAGTCCGATCAGATGGTCCAGGCCATGCAGGCCAGCGGCCTCCCGGTGACTTACCTGGTCTTTCCGGATGAGGGCCACGTTCTGGGCCGGGCCGCGAACCGGCTCGCCTTCCACGCCGTGGCCGAGGCCTTCCTGGCCGAGCACCTGGGGGGACGGACCGAGCCGTATGGCTGGGCCTTGGAGAATTCCAGCATCGAAGTGCCGGCCGGGGCGGAGCTGGTGCCGGGGCTGGCGGAGATGCTGGAGTACTACAGGCAGCGCTCGTTGGCTGACTCGTCGGCCATGGCGCCACCCGACAGCGTGGCCCCCGACGCGGTCCCGCCATGAGCAAGGAGTCCATCCTCGCCCACCGCCTCCGGCGCCACGGACTGCTGTCGCCAGCCGGCGGCGAGGGGGAGTACCGCGAGCTGGTCCGCAGACTGCAGCCGGTGACTCCCGTGGCCCGGGACATGCCCGGCGCGCCTCCGCGGCTGATGCACCGCTGCCGGGGGGACGACCGGGAGCTGGCCGACCGGTTGCGGGCCCGGCAGGAGCTGCTGAAGGGCCGGTTCTCCGGCGGCCGGATCGCCTACGTGCTGGCCGCGGACTTCGAGCTCTACGCCGCGGCTTTCCGCCGGCCGGTGAAGGCCCTCACCAGCTTGCAGCAGCGAGTCCTCGAGGTCCTGGGCTACCACGACGGGCTGTCCCCGCGCCAGCTGCGGCTGGAGATGGGGATCCAGCACAAGCAGCTGATGCCGGTGCTGCATCGGCTGCAGGAGGCGTTTCGGGTCTTCGAGGACCAGAGCGACGGGGGTTGGGACCGGCTCTGGTACAGGCTGGACTCGGCCCTCCCGGAAGTCGACCTGGATCGGCTGTCGTGGGAAGAAGCGGCCATGGCGGTGATCCGGCGCTTTCTCCAGGGCCACGTCTTCGCCACCTTCCAGGAGCTGAAGAGCTGGTCGGGGTTCACCGCCCGAGGACTGGCGGCGGTGATGGCCCGGCTGGAAGAGGAAGGGGTGATACTCGTTCAGGTGGAAGGAATGGGAGAGGGATGGACCTGCGTTGAAGACCGCGACCTGGAACCGGCGGCAGTAGACCCGGGCGTATTCCTCCTCCACCGGGCAGATCCCCTGGTCCTCCCCCACACGGCCGAGCTGAAGGAGCGCTTCGAAGGGCTGGAAGTGCTCGCCTACCTGCTCATCGACGGAGAGTTGACCGGGGCCGTGTGCGGCCACTGGCGCATCGGACCCCACGACGTGGAGGACATCGTGGTGACCCTTCCGGAAGGGGAATGCATGCGGCGCAAGGACGAAATCGTGAAGGAGGTGGCCCGCTTCTACCATCCTCCCGGACACCACATCCGGCGGTACGCCGGCAAAGCTCTGGAGCGGGAGTGAGCTGATGAGGATCGACGCACTCGACGTCCACTACGTGGTCATGCCCCTGATCTATCCCTGGCGCACGGCCTACGGCGAGGACGCCGACATCCACTCCGTCCTCGTCCGCTTCACCAGCGGCGAGCACGAGGCCTGGTCGGAGAGCACCTGCTTCTTCGCGCCAACCTATCTCAACGAGAGCGCCGGCTCGGTCTTCTACCACGTCTCGGAGGTGATGGGCCCCTGGGTGGTGGGCCGCGAGT
>JAPOZM010000108.1 GCA_026706075.1 Gemmatimonadaceae bacterium | reverse complement strand
GCCCTCTCCGGGCGCTGGGGGTGGCTGCTGGCCGCTCCCCTCGTCCTCGGCGCCCTGTTCGCCGCGGCCCGGGCCATGCGCCGCCGCCTGCTGTCGGCGCCGCCGCCGGTGGCGGCCGCCGTGGGCGCCGCCCACCTGTTCCGCCAGGCCGCCGTGCACGCGCTGCAGGTGGCCCTCTGGGCCGTGGTCGAGCCCTCGGTGCCGCTGACCTCGTGGCTCACCCTGCTGGCGGCCCAGATCGTGCTGACGCGGATCCCCTTCCTGCCCGGCCGCGATCTCGTCTTCGTCGGCGCCGGACTCGGCCTCTCCGGGTACCTCAGCCTCGAGTCGGCCACGGTGGCGAGCATCCTGCTCACCACGGCGGTCCTCGACCGCGGCCTCAACCTGGTCCTCTACCTGCTGTGCAGGTGGTGGCGGCCGCTGTGCGCCGCGGCCCGGCCGCGGCGGTCACCGCGCCGGGCGCCGAGGGCGCCGCGGGCCGGCGGGACCGCTCCGGGGCCCCGTTGCCCTTCCATGGAGCCGAAGCGAGATTTGGCCCCCTCCCCATGAGCCCCTCCGACGCCGTCACTCATCCCCCCGTGCGGGTCCTCTTCGTCTCGCACACCTTCCCCCCGGAGGGCCGCCCGCTGTCGAGCGTGGGCGGCATGCAGCGGGTGGCCACCGACCTGCACGAGGCCCTGCTGCAGCATCCGGAGGTGACCGTGAGCACCCGGGTCCTGCGCAGCTCGTGGCGCTGGATCTACCTGCGCACGCCGCCGTACCTGGCGCGCCTCTACCGCCACATCGAGGGGCTGGCCCGCCGCGGCGAGATCGACGTCGTCCTGTTCTCCTCGGTCATCCCCGCCGTCCTCGTCAGCTTTCCGCTGCACCGCACCCTGCGCGAATGCGGCGTGCGCACCGCCGCCGTAGCCCACGGCGACGACGTCACCTTTTCCCTGGGGCCGTACCAGCGCCGCCTGCGCCGCGTCTTCGACGGCCTCGACGCCGTCGTCTCCGTGAGCCGCGCCACCGGCCGCGCCTGCACCGACCGCGGTCTCGACCCGGCCCGGCTGCACGTGATTCCCAACGGCATCCGCGAGGACCGCTTCCCGGAGGCGGACCCGGAGAGCGCCTCCCGCGGCGACCGGCTCGCCGCCCTCGACGCATCGGCCCGGCGCCTGGAGGACGACGCCTTCCTGTTGTGCAGCGTCGGACGCCAGGTCCCGCGCAAGGGCTTCGCCTGGTTCGTCGACGAGGTCATGCCCACCCTCCCCGACCAGGTCCACTACTGGCTGGCCGGCAGCGGCCCTCAGACCGGGGAGATCCGCGCCGCCGCCAGCCGCCGCGGACTCGACGAGCGTCTGCGGCTCCTCGGCCCGGTCACGGAGGAGCACCTGGGCCTCCTCTACCGCAACTCCGACCTGTTCATCATGCCCAACATCGCCGTGCCGGGCACCATGGAGGGCTTCGGCGTGGTCATGCTGGAAGCGGGTTCGTGCGGGCTGCCGACGATCGCCTCGCGTCTGGAGGGGATCCAGGACGTGATCTCGGAGTCGCAGAACGGCCATCTCGTCACCAGCGGGTGCGCCGACGGGTTCCGCAGGGCCATCATGCGCTACGTGGAGGACCGGTCGATCCTCGAGGCGGTACGGGGCCGCGCCGTGGAGCACACTCGGCGGTTCCGGTGGCCGGTGGTGGCCGAGAGCTACGTGGAGCTCATGCGGTCCCTGGCGCGAGGCTCGCGAGCCACCGGCTGATCCTCACCCCGAGGAGCCGCTTCCGCGGTCCTCCAGCCACTGCAGCAGCGCCGGCGTGAACAGCACGGCCGCCAGCCAGGTGGAGCCGATGCCGACGATGGCGAGGACGCCGATCGTCTCGATCCCCGGGTGAAAGCTCAACAGGGGCCCCGAGAACCCGATCGCCGTGGTCAGGGAGCCGACGGTGATGTGCTCGCCGGTGGAGCGCAGCACCGGCAGGATCGAGCCGCGGCCCTCCTGCCGGTAGCGGTGCACGAGATGGGCGCCGGCGTCGTTGCCGATGCCGAGGACCGCGGGCAGGACGATCATGTTGTAGAAGTTGAGACGGATCTGCAGCAGCTCCATGAGCAGCAGCATCCACAGCACGCCCACCACCAGGGGCAGGCAGGCCAGCAGGCCCCAGCGCAGCTTCCCGAAGTTCAGCCACATCAGCAGGAAGACCAGGCCCGCCGTGGCCAGCACCATCCACGGCGACTCCCGCTGCACCAGGCGCAGCACGTCGGCGGCGACGATGGTGGGCGAGGCCGCGTGGTAGGTGCGGCCCTCCACCTCGATGCGTGACACGTCCTCGGCGAAGGCGATCGAGTTGCGGCCGTCGGAGAGCCCCACCGAGGGGTAGATGCGCAGGAAGTTGCCCGCCTCTCCCGACTTGCTCAGGAAGGGGTCGCGCAGCGATCCCGGTACCCGGTCGAGGGTGATCGCCGCGCGCGTCTGCGAGGCCTGCCGCAGGCGGAGCAGGTCCTCCGACTCCACGCCCTCCAGCAGGGGATCGTCCAGCAGCTCGCGGATCCGGCCGATGCGCGCCAGCCTGGCCCGTTGCGCCCCCGCGTCCATCGGGAAGCGGTCCTGGATGGTGACGACCTCGGCGATCGTCGGCGACAGGGTGTCCTCCGCCGCCCGGCGGCGCAGAGCCGCGGCCACGGCGGGCACGTGGGCGGGGGTATCGGTGACGATGTAGGCGGCGTTGCGCCGGCCGTCGGGCGGGTACACGGCGCGGATCTTCTCGCGCCGGGCGTTGTACTCGGAGTAGGTCGGCTCCAGCTCCCCGAAGCGGTACTCGAAGCGCACCTTCCCGGGCGCCAGGACGACGGCGGCGGCCACCGCGAGAAGCCCGGCGGCGATCACCGTCCGCGCCAGCGGGAAGCGGCCGCCGCGGCCGGCGTCCAGCCGCCCGCCGCCGGCGCCGGCGTCGAAGCGCAGCAGCGACCAGCCCTCGAAGAGCGAGACCAGGGCCGGCAGGATGACGATCATGGCGAACAGCGCGAAGAGGATGCCGGCGCCGGCGATGAACCCGAACTGGCTGAAGCCCTTGAAGCTGCACGCCATCAGCACGAGCAGGGCCCCCGCGGTGGTCAGGGCGCTCACGGCGATCGCCTGGCCGGTGCTCGTGAAGGTGATCTCCGCCGCCGCCACCGAGTCCCGTCCCGCGCCCCGCTCCTCGGTGTAGCGGGCGTAGAAGTGGATGCCGTAGTCGATGCCGAGGCCGAAGAGGACCAGCCCCAGGGTCGACGTCATCAGGTTCAGGTCGCCGTGGACGAGGCGGGCCAGGGCGAAGGTCCAGGAGAGGCTCATGAGGAAGGGGAGCCCGATGAGGACGGCCATGACCGGCATGCGCGCCGCCGTGGCCAGGGCCAGGCGCAGGCTGTGCCGGCCCCGCGAGCGGGCGCGGTAGGACTTCCAGGCGAAGTAGGCGACCACCACGAGAAGGACGGCGGTCACCCCGGCGCCGAAGGAGCGCCGCACGTCCCCGGTGATCGTGCGCACCTCCGTGAGACGGCGCAGCAGCCGGCCCGCCGAGGTCACCTCCAGCTCCGGGTGCCAGGCGGTGGTCCCCACCGCGGCGGCCAGGGAATCGACCGAGCCGTAGAGGTCGGCGATCATCCCCAGGTCGGTCTGCGACCCCGCCGGGTGGAAGCGCAGGACCAGGGTGGTGCTGTCGGGGGAGACCGGGTACTCGCGGACGACGATGCCGTCGTAGATGGCGCGCAGCTCCCGCTCCTCCTGCTCCCGCCCGGACCCCTCTTCCTCCTCGTCGAGGCCGAAGTAGAGGGGATTGGCCGCCAGCCGCGCCTCCTCGATGCGCTCGTCCAGGTACTCCTCGAGCCGGTCGAGCTCTTCGTCGGTGGCGAAGTAGAGGGCGTTGCGGCGCAGGAAGTCGGCGTCCCGGCGGTACTCGACGCGCTCGAAGCAGGGCGTTCCGCCGCGGCAGCGCATTTCCATGGCCCGCGCCAGGAACTCCTCGGCCCAGGCCCGGTTGGCCTCGAAGGAGGGACTCTCCACGGCGATGTCGACGCGGTCCTCGCCGCCCACCACCTGGCGCAGCCGCTCGAGGGCGATGACGCTGGGGTAGTCGCGGGGGATCAGGTTCGCCAGCTCGGCGTCGATGCCCAGCTGCAGGGTGAAGCGCAGGGAAGCCGCCGTCAGCAGGCCGCAGGCCGTCAGCACCAGGCCGGGGCGCCGCATGACCCACCGGATGAACGGCCTCAGCGAGTCGAAGAGGCGTTCGAGCACGTCAGGGCGGCAAGCCTACAGGGGGGCGCCGGATGTCTGCCAGGGCTGCTCGCGGAGGTTGAGCTGGCTCAGGTTCCGGCGTTCGAACCGGGGGCCGAGGAAGCCGTAGAAGTACCAGTCCTGCAGGCGGTAGGGGGTCAGGTGGTAGAGGCAGCGTTCGAAGAGGTTCCAGCGCACGCGGCGGCGATCGCTCCGCCGGAGGGAGGGGACGCACCAGAGGTCCATGTGATAGAGGCTGTGGCCGTAGCGGAAGATGCGGTTCAGGATCTCGTGGTCGAGGAGGACGTAGTTCCAGTGGCGGGTGGAGAAGCCGCCGGCCTTGCGCAGCGCTTCGGCGCGCATCACCTGGCCGTAGCCGCCGACGAAGCCCTGGCGGCTGAAGACCCGGGACAGGGCCACGCGGACGCCGCGCCGGACCCGCGACGAGGCGCCGCGGGGGTCGCCGTTGGCGGGCAGGGCCATGAGGCAGACCACGCCGGGCGCGGCTTCGGCGGCCAGGCGGGCGCAAGTCTCGATGTAGTGGGGCGGGTACCAGGTGTCGGCGTCGGAGAGGACGGCGAAGTCGCAGGTGACGCGGGCGCAGCCGGTCTCGAGGGCGTTTGTCTTCCCGGCCCGGTCCTCCCTCGCGTAGACGACCTCCATGCCGTCGGGGAGACCGACCACCCGGCGGCAGATCTCGGCCGACCGGTCGGTCGATCCGTTGTCGACGAGGATCAGCTGATCGGGGCGGCGGCTCTGGCTCAGCCACGACCGCAGGGTGCGGGACAGGTAATCCTGCTCGTTGTAGTAGGGCAGGACGACGGCGAAGGTCGAGGACAAGGCAGGGCTCGGAGCGGGGGAGGGCTCGGTGGAACGAAGATGGAAAAGATAGGAGAGCGGAAACGACCCGTCTACCGGTCTGGCGGCGGATCCGGGCCGGCCGCCAAGGTGAACCCGAAGGTCGATCCGCGGCCCAGCTCGGTGTCGACGAAGACGCGCTCGCCGTGGAGCTCGAGGGCGTGGCGCACGATCGCCAGGCCGAGACCGGTGCCGCCGAGGACGCGGGAGCGTCCCTTGTCGACCCGGTAGAACCGTTCGAAGACGCGCTCCACCTCGTCCGAGGGAATGCCGATCCCCGTGTCCGCCACCTCGATCACCACGGCATCGAGGTTCACCTCGCCGTCCGTCCGCTTCGCGGAGGGGCTGCTCCAGCCGCGGCCGTCGAGCTCGGCCCCCGCCCGCGCCCGGGGGAGCCGGCGGGCGGATATGCGCACGGTGCCACCCTCGGACGTGTACTTGACCGCGTTGTCCACGAGGTTGATGAGGGCCTGCTCGATGAGCCGGCGGTCGCAGCGCGCCGCAAGGCCGTCGGGCACGGCCGCCTCGAGGCGGATCCCCTTGTCGGCGGCGACCTTGGAGACCGCGTCCCGGGCGGTCTCCACCAGCCGGGCGACCCGTGTCTCGGTGGGCTCCAGCGTCGTCTGCTCCGACTCCAGCCGGGCCAGATCCAGCAGGTCGTTCAGCAGGATCGTCAGGCGGTCGGCGTGGTTGGCGATGACATCGACGAAGCGCCGGGCCGCGGCCGGGTCGCCGAGGGCGCCGTCGGCCAGGGTCTCGGCGCAGCCCTTGATCGCCGTCAGCGGCGTGCGCAGCTCGTGGGAGACGTTGGCCACGAAGTCCTCCCGCATGCGCTCGAGGCGGCGCGTATGGGTGACCTCGTAGAACACGGTCACCGTTCCGGAGACCCCCTCCGGTCCGGGGATCGGCGCCGTGTGGACGTCGAGGTAGCGGGGCGGCCCCGTGCCCTCGCTGATCTCGCAGGAGGTGGGGCCGCGGCCGGCGAGGGCGCCCTCGACGGCGTCGCTGACGTCGGCGTTGCGCACCGCCTCGACCATCCTGCGGCCCAGGAAAGGCCGGGTCAGGCCGTAGAGGTCGCGCAGGGCGCGGTTCGCCATGAGCACGCGGCCGTCGCCGTCGGTGACCAGGATGCCCTCGGTGATGCTGTCGAGGATGACCTCGAGCCGTTCGATCTCGCCGCGCAGCTCCGAGGTGTCCCGTCCCTGCCGGGCGTGGAGCTCGCCGAGGGCTCGCTGCAGCTCCAACAGCTCCGTCGGCGGCAGCCGGGGGGTCGTCCAGGCGCCCGGGCCGCCGTCGGCCATGGTCCGCACGGTGTCCGCCGCGCGGCGCAGGGGGCGCGCCAGGACGACGCCCATGGCCAGGCCGCCGCCGCCGCCGGCGAGGGCGGCGCAGAGGATGAACAGGGGATCGGTGAGCCGGTTGCGGACGCCGTCGCCGACCGGCCCGGCGTAGAGGTGGCAGAGGAGGAGCACGCCCACGGCCAGGACGGCGCCGCCCATGGCCAGCTGCCAGTGCAGTCGCACACCCACGCTCCGCGCCCCCGGCGGCCGGGGTCAGCCCAGGTCCCGGCGGAACCGGTAGCCCACGCCTCGAACCGTC
Organism: Gemmatimonadaceae bacterium; assembly: GCA_026706075.1. GTDB lineage: Bacteria > Latescibacterota > UBA2968 > UBA8231 > UBA8231 > UBA8231. Next base: position 100,608 of record JAPOZM010000108.1, on the reverse strand, counting down.
TCCACCAGGGAATGGGCCTCGCCGAGCTTCTCGCGAAGCCTGCGGATGTGGGTGTCCACGGTGCGGCCGTATCCGGGGTACTGGTACCCCCACACCACGTTCAGCAGTTCCTCGCGGCTCTGCACCCGGCCCCGCCGCTTCACGAGGGTCAGGAGCAGCTTGAACTCCGTCGCCGTCAGCTCCAGGGGCTGGCCGTCGACGAAGGCGTGGTGCCCCCCGGGATCGATCGTCAGCGGTCCGGCGGTGATGCGGTCCTCCGGGGCCTCGGCCTCGGCCGGCGCCTTGGCGGTGCGGCTCAGGATCTTCTGCACCCGGAGGACCAGCTCACGAGGCGAGAAGGGCTTCACCACGTAGTCGTCGGCCCCCAGCTCGAGGCCGACGATGCGGTCCACCTCCTCCGCCTTGGCGGTGAGCATGAGGACGGGGATGCCGCGCAGTGAGACCCGCTGCTTCAGCAGCCGGCAGACCTCGAGGCCGTCGATCCCCGGCAGCATCAGGTCGAGGATGATCAGGTTCGGCTGGCTCTGCTCCGCCATCTCGAGGGCGGATTCGCCGTCCTCGGCGGCCTCCACCGCCATGCCGGCCTGCCGCAGGTTGTAGGAGACGACCTCGACGATGTCGGGCTCGTCCTCCACGACGAGGATCCGTTCGCTCACTCTCCCTGCCCTCCTGTGGTCAAAGCGTGTCCTTCTGGTGGCGGATGATCCGGCCCTCCGCCAGGAATACGGTGTTCTCGGAGATGTTGGAGCTGTGGTCGCCGATGCGCTCGAGGTGCCGCGACACGAGGATCAGGTGGATGGCCCGGTCCACCGTGTCCGGCTGGCCTCCGCGCATGTAGGTCAGCAGCTCGCGGAAGACCTGGTCCCGCAGCAGGTCGAGCTCGTCGTCGCGCCGGCAGATCTCCCTGGCCCGCTCGGCGTCGAGGTTGACGAAGGCGTCCAGGGCGTCCTTGACCATGCCCTGGGCGATGTCGGCCATGCGGGGGATGTCGATCAGGGGCTTGAGCAGCGGGACCTGGTTCAGCTCCAGGGCCCGCTGGGCGATGTTCACGGCCTGATCGTTCATCCGCTCCAGGTCGTAGTTGATCTTCATCATCGTCGCCACCAGCCTCAGATCGCTGGCCACCGGCTGGTGGGTGGCCAGCAGGGCAAGGAGCTTCTCCTCGATCTCCACCTCCCAGGCGTCGATCCGGTCGTTGCTGGCGATCGCCTCGCGGGCGACCTCGTCGCTGCGCTCCGTGAGTGCGAGTATCGATTGCGCGATCGACTCCTCCACGGCGGCGCCCATCCGCAGGAACTCGCCGCGGAGCTCGTCGAGCTGGTGGTCAAGCTGCCGTTCCATGTTCACCTCGATCAGCCGAAGCGCCCGGAGACGTAGTCCTCGGTCTGGCGCAGTCTGGGGTTGGTGAAGACGCGCTCGGTGTGATCCATCTCCACGAGCCGGCCGAGGTAGAAGAACGCCGTGTAGTCGGAGACCCGGGAGGCCTGCTGCATGTTGTGGGTGACGATGACGATCGTGTAGCGCTCCTTCAGCTCGGCGATCGTCTCCTCCACCCTCGAGGTGGCGGTCGGATCCAGGGCCGAGCAGGGCTCGTCCATGAGCACCACCGAGGGGGAGACGGCCAGGGCCCGGGCGATGCACAGGCGCTGCTGCTGGCCGCCGGAGAGGTCGATGGCGCTCTCCTGCAGCCGGTCCTTCACCTCGTCCCACAGGGCCGCGGACCGGAGGCCGCTCTCCACCGCCTCGTCCAGGACGCGGCGGTCGGTCTCGCCGGCGATGCGCAGGCCGTAGGCGACGTTCTCGTAGATCGACTTGGGGAAGGGGTTGGATTTCTGGAAGACCATCCCCACCCGCCGCCTCAGCTCGATCACGTCGTAGGCGGGGTGGTAGATGTCGGCGCCCTGCAGCGTCACCCGGCCGGAGATGGTGACGCCGTCGATCAGGTCGTTCAGCCGGTTGAGACAGCGCAGGAGGGTCGACTTGCCGCACCCCGACGGGCCGATCAGGGCGGTCACCTGTCTCTCGGGCACGTCGAGGCCGACGCCGAACAGGGCCTGGGTCGAACCGTAGTGCAGGCTCAGGTCGCGCACCGTCACCACGGGGCTGTCGATCGCCACCGTCGCCGTCTCGGGGATCTCGGGAATCCGCGGCATCCCGGCCCTCAGAACGCGGCCATGGCGTACCGCTTCCGCAGCCTGCTGCGCACGATGATCGCCGTGAGGTTGAGGGCGAGGACGACCACGAGGAGGAGGAAGGTCGTGGTGTAGACCATGGGCCGCGCCGCCTCGACGTTGGGCGACTGGAATCCGACGTCGTAGATGTGGAAGCCGAGGTGCATGAACTTCCGTTCCAAGTGCAGGTACGGGAAGATACCGTCCAGGGGCAGGTCCGGCGCCAGCTTCACCACACCCGTGATCATCAGGGGCGCCACCTCGCCCGCGCCTCGCGCCGTGGCCAGGATCACCCCCGTGAGGATCCCGGGCAGGGCGCTGGGCAGCACCACCCGCCAGATCATCTGCAGCTCCGTCGAGCCCAGGGCCAGGGAGCCCTCGCGCAGGCCCATGGGCACCGAGGCCAGGGCTTCCTCCGTGGCCACGATCACCACGGGGAGGGTCAGCAGGGCGAGGGTCAGCGAGGCCCACAGGATGCCGCCGGTGCCGAAGGTAGGCGTCGGCAGCGACTCCGGATAGAAGATGAGGTCGATGGTGCCGCCCACGCCGTAGACGAAGAACCCGAGGCCGAACATGCCGAAGACGATGGAGGGCACGCCGGCGAGGTTGTTCACGGCGATGCGCACGGCGCGCACGAGGAGGCCCTGGCGGGCGTACTCGCGAAGGTAGAGGGCCGCCAGCACGCCGAAGGGCACCACCGCCAGGGTCATGAGCAGGACCATCATCACGGTGCCGAAGAGGGCCGGGAAGATCCCCCCTTCGGTGTTCGACTCGCGGGGCTCGCCGGCGAGGAACTCCCAGACCTTCTCCGCGTAGAGACCGGTCTTCGAGGCCAAGCCCATGTCGTTGGGACGATAGGCGCGCACCACGTGGGCCACCTTGAGGGGGCGCTCGGCACCGCCGTCGATCTGGAGAAAGGCCACGTAGCGCTCGCTCCGGTCCCGCAGGCCGGCCAGCTCCGCGGCCAGCTCCTCGTAGCGCTCCCAGAGGTGGCCGCGGCGCCTGTCGACTTCGACCAGGGTTTCGGCCGGGGCTCCCGACATCTCCAGTCGCCGGCGCTCGAGGCGCAGGGCTTCGATCTCGGCGTTGACCGCCCCGAGCTCGCCGGCCTCCAACGCCTCGATCCGCTCCCGCAGCGCCGACGTCTCCGTCCGCGCCCGGTCCAGCGCCTCCCAGGCGCGGCCTTCCTCCCCGAGGGTGACCCCAGCCCTCTCGACCCGCCGCAGGTAGCCGTGGGCGTCGCCCCACTCCAGGCGCTCGAAGACGACCGCCGCGGCCGGCCGCTCCCGCCGGGCGATGGCCGCCTCGTCGATCCAGCGGAAGTCGAGGCCGTAGAGGTCGCGGTTGCCGACCTTGGCCTGCACCCGGAAGGCCCCGGGCCGGCCGGGGATCTCCTGGCGGTCGATGGTCCGGGCCAGCAGGACCTGGCCGTCGGCCAGCTCGAGACGCTCCAGATCGCCCGGCCAGAAGAACCCCAGCCCGTTGACGACCACCACCGCCACCAGCCCGCCGATCATCACCAGGCACAGGGCCAGGGCGCTGCCCGCCAGCCAGATGAAGGGTTCGCCCGACCGCAGGAAGCCTCTCATACCCGTCGATACTTCTCGCGCAGCCGCAGGCGGATCTCCTCGGCCGCGGTGTTGACCGCGAAGGTCACGAGGAACAGCAGCAGGCCGCTGAGGAAGAGCACGCGGTAGAGCGTGCCCTCGTGCGGCGCCTCCGGCAGCTCCACGGCGATGTTCGCCGAGATCGTGCGCATGCCGGTGAAGATGTTCCACTCCATGATCGGCGTGTTGCCCGTGGCCATGAGCACGATCATGGTCTCGCCCACGGCGCGGCCGAAACCGATCATGGCCGCCGAGAACACGCCGGGCAGGGCCATGGGCAGGACAACCCGGGTCGCCGTCTGCCAGCGGGTGGCGCCGAGGGCCAGGGAACCGGCCCTGAGGCTCGCCGGCACGCTCGCCAGGGCGTCCTCGCAGATGCTGAAGATCAGGGGGATCACGGCGAATCCCATGGCGAAGCCGATGACCAGGCAGTTGCGCTGGTCGTAGCGCAGATCGGTTTCGGCCGACAGCCAGCGCGCCAGGCCGCCCTCGAAGAGGGCTCGCTCGAGGGCGGGGCCGAGCCACAGGGCCAGGGCGCCGCCGCCGGCGGTCAGCAGCAGCAGGGCGATCAGCTCGGCGTTGGAAGGCAGGTGGAGGCGGAGCCTGCGCGGCAGCCGGCGCCACCCCCAGGCGCCGGCCACGACGAGGAGCGGCACGCAGAGGAGGGCCAGGGCGGTGCCGGCGACGTGGTGCTCGAGCCGGGGCGCCAGCCACAGGCCGGCGAGGAACCCCAGGATCACGCTCGGCAGCGAGGCCATGATCTCCACCGTGGGCTTGACGGTGTTGCGCACCGCCGGCGCGGCGAACTCGGCGGTGTAGATCGCCGCCAGCACCGCCAGGGGCAGGGCGAAGAGCATGGCGTAGAGGGTGCCCTTGGCGGTGCCGAAGATCAGGGGCACCAGGCCCAGCTTCGGCTCGAACTCGTCGGTTCCCCCCGTCGACTGCCAGACGTGCCGGGCCGCGTCGTAGCCCTCGTACCAGACGCGCCCGAAGAGCGCTCCCCAGGTGACCTCGGGGTGGGGATTGTCGATGTCGTAGTCGAGGATCCGGCCGTCGCCGAGGACGGCCAGGAACCCGTCCGCCTTGGGCGTGAAGGTCAGCTGGCGGACAGGGACCCGGGCCAGGTCCTGCCGCCAGAAGGTCTGCTCGGTGGTGGCGTGGTGCAGGGCGGCGGCGCCCGACCCGTCGGCGGTGAGGAACTGCTTGTCCCGCTGCGACGGGGCCACGGCGAGGACCGCGGCCCCGTGGCGGGCCAGCTCGTGGATGCGCCGGAACCGGCGGTCCCCCCCGGCGCCGACCCGGAACCAGGTGTGGACGCCGCCGCCGGCGTCGCCCACCACGAGGGAGAGGTCGCCGAGGAGGTAGGCCAGGGCGGTGACCGCCGCGCCGGGCTCGAAAGCCTCCTCGAGCCGGGGGGGGCCTGTCTCCGCGAGGCGCCACACCTGCACGCGGCCGCCGGCGGTGCCCACCGCCAGCTCCCGCGCCGCGCCGTCGAGGGCGACCGCGGTGACCGCTTCCGTCAGCTCCAGGTCGTGGGTGGAGGCCCGCGCTCGAGCGGCGCCCATCGGGGTGGTCCGCCGCCGGGCGGTACGGACGACCAGCCGTCCGGAATCGCCGACGGCGGCCATCGCCGAGCGCCCCCCGCCGTCGTGGCGGTAGACCACCGAGGAGGGGGCCCCGGCGAGCAGCCGGGCCTCCTCCTCCAGGTGCACGCGGGGCCGCACGATGCGGCGGCCGCCGCGGTAGGTCGGTTCGAAGACGACGCGCACCGCCTGGACGCGGCCGTCGCTCAGGCCGAGGGCGACGCGGCCGTCGGGGGAGCGGTCGGCGGCGGTGACCGCGGCGCCGCCGAGGGCCGGCGTCTCCACGGCGAGAGGGGCGGAGGCGGCGATGTCGGTGAAACGGAGGCCGTTCCCGTCCACCGCGAGCAAGACCTCGCGGTACGGATCGACCGCGGCCAGCAGCACGCCCGCGCCCGGCGGGGCCAGCTCTCCGGCCCCCGTCTGCACCCGGGCCGGCCGGAAGAGCGGCGCCGTCTCGCGGCCGATGAACACGAAGATGCCGAGGACGGCGGCGATGATGCCGATGCCGCCCGCCGCGATCACCAGCCGCCCGAGCCGGTCGTAGAGCCGGACCCGCCGGTTCAGCCTCTCGTGCTTCGTCGGTCGAGCCATCCCGGCCGGCGGCTACTCCCCGAGCATCGCCAGCTCTTCGACGACGACCTCGAAGGGCACGGGCATGTACCCGTCCTTGATGACGATCTCCTGGCCCTCCCTGGAGAACACGAAGCGGGCGAACTCCCGCACCAGCGGATCCAGGGGCTCGCCGGGGGTCTTGTTGACGTAGAGATAGAGGAAGCGGCCCAGCGGGTAGGAGCCGTCGAGGACGTTGGCCAGGGAAGCGCCCACGAAGGGCATCTCCTCCGTCTCGGCCAGGGGCACGACGCGCACGCCGGAGGTCCGGTAGCCGATGCCGCTGTAGCCGACGCCGTAGCGGTCCTCGGTGACGCCCTGGACGACGGAGGCGGAGCCGGGCTGCTCCTTGACCTCGTCCCGGTAGTCGCCCTTGAAAAGGGCGACGCTCTTGAAGAAGCCGTAGGTGCCGGAGGCCGAGTTGCGCCCGTAGAGGCTGATCCGGGCCGTGGCCCACTCGCCGTCCGGCCCGAGCTGCCCCCAGCGGGCGATCTGCTCGCCGTGGCCGCCGCGACGGGTCTTGGAGTACACCGCATCGACCTGGGGCAGGGTCATGCCCTCGAGGGGGTTGTCCTTGTTGACGAAGACCGCCAGCGCGTCCAGGGAGGTCCGCAGCGGCGTCGGGGGATAGCCGAACCTCTCCTCGAACTTGTCCTTCTCGGTGGACTTCATCGCTCTCGACATGGGGCCGAACTGCGCCGTGCCCTCGATCAGGGCCGGCGGCGCCGTGCTCGAGCCCTTGCCCTCGATCTGGATGCGGACGTTGGGATAGTGTCTGCGGAAGCCCTCCAGCCACAGGGCCATCAGGTTGTTCATCGTGTCCGAGCCGATGCTGCTGGCGCTTCCCGAGATGCCCCTCGCCCTCTGGTAGGGCTGGATCCGGCTGTCCACCTCCACGGCCTGGGCCTCGAGGGTGACGGCCGTGCCGAGCAGGCACAGGGCCAGGATCTGCGGCGAAGGGGGACTCATCGGATTCCTCCTGTGGTCGTTGATCTGCGCTTCCGCCGCAACGAAAGCTAGGGCTCCGCGTCACGTGACAGTCACCTTCGTGTTACGATTCCGTGCCGGCGCGGCATCGTAACACATTCGCGGCCAGACCGGCACGCTTGCACCCCTTCGTAGCCTGGACAGGGGCCCCGCCCCGCTCCTTCCACGGCCACTCGACGGAGGATCAGAAGATCACATGTCACGCTGCGGCTGCGTCCTGTTCGCCGGCGCCCTCCTGACCGCGGGCGCAGAGGCCCGGGACCGGGGCACCATGACCGGCACCGTCTTCGCGGATTACTACTTCGTGGTCGCCGCGGACGACCGCACGGGACTGGAGAGGCGCAACGCCTTCCAGTTCCGGCGCATCTACCTGACCTACGACCGCGACCTGTCGGACCGCTTCGCCGCCCGGGTCCGCCTGGAGGCCCGGGACGCCGGCTTCGGCGAGCGGAGCCGGATGACGCCCTTCGTCAAGCACGCCTACGTGCGCTGGCGCCGCGCCGTGGCCGGAGCCGACCTCTACGTGGGCGAGTCGGCCACGCCGACCTGGCGGGCCTCCGAGACGCTCTGGGGCTACCGGTCGGTGGAGAAGACCATCCTCGACCTGAACGGCCTCGGTTCCTCCTCCGACATCGGCCTGGGCCTGAGGGGGCGCGCCGTCGGGCTCGGCTACCACCTGATGGTCGCCAACGGCCCGGGACAGCGGCCGGAGAACGACAACGGCAAGAAGCTCTACGCCGCGGTCCGCTTCGAGCCCGGCCGGGGAGGCCTCTTCGAGCTCTACGGGGATCTGGACATGCGCCCCGGGGGCCGGGACCACCTTGTGGCCAAGCTTCTCATCGGCCTCTCGCGCGGGCGACTGCGCATCGGGGTCGAGCCCTTTCTCCGCGTCCGCCGTCTGGCCGAGGACGAGAGGCTCACGGGCCTCTCCGTCTTCGGGTCGGCGGCGGTGCACCCCGCCGGGTGGGCCTTCGCCCGCCTCGACGCGTTGGAGGAAGGGGGCCGCAGCGACCGCCTCGTCATCGCCGGGTTCGACTGGGAGGCGGCCGCGGGGGTCCACCTGCAGCCGAACGTGCACCTCCAGCTCCCCGATGGATCGGACCCGATCCTGCAGGTCCGGGCCACCTGCTTCCTCCGCTTCTGAGCCGGGGATCACGGCCTCGCCAGCGGGGTCTACCACTATCGCCCGGTCAGCCCCCAACGGCATCCTCAGCCGCAGGACCGTGCTGCTGAAGCAGACCCTTCCCCGGGGTCGCTCAGCGGCGGCCGTGTCCAGGCCCCTCCGGCACTGCGCCCCGGGGGCCTGGCCCGCTCTGTCCGAACGCGCCCAGGGCCGGCTGCGGAGGACCCGCTCTCGGAGGACCTGCTATATTCACCCGGTCCCGCCCGGCGCCCCCGCACCATCTCGCCGGGCCCAACCGGGGAGTCCGACGTGGCCGACGTGCTGTCCATCGATCCCGATCACCTCAAGGGCCGCCACCTGCGCCGCGCCGTGGAAGTCCTGAGCGGCGGCGGCGTCATCATCTACCCCACCGACACGATCTACGGCCTCGGCTGCGACATCACCCACAAGAGCGCCATGGAGCGCATCCGGCGCATCAAGGGCCGCGACGCCCGCAAGCCGATGTCCTTCGTCTGCGCCGACCTCAACGACATCGCCCGCTACGCCCGGGTCTCGAACTACGCCTACCGGATCCTGCGGCGCATGCTGCCCGGGCCCTACACCTTCGTGCTGCCGGCCACCAAGGAGACCCCCCGCCTGCTGCGCAGCCGGCAGAAGACGGTGGGCATCCGCATCCCCGACCACCCGGTGACGGCGGCCATGGTGAAGGAGCTGGGGCAGCCGATCCTGAGCACGAGCGCCAACCGCTCCGAGCAGGACGCGATCACCGATCCCCTGCAGCTGGAGCAGGAGCTGGGCCACGACGTCGACCTGATTCTCGAGTGCGGCCGGCTGCCGGTGCTGCCCTCCAGCGTCGTCTCCCTCGTGGGCGACGAGGCCGTGGTCCTGCGCCGGGGATCCGGCGACCTGACCCAGTTCCAGGAGTCTGCGTGAGGCGCCCCACCCGCTTGGCCCGGTCCCTGCTGCTGCTGCTCGCCGCCGCGCCCGCCGCCGGCCAGTTCGCCCCCTACGCCGCGCGCAGCGAGCTGGCCCCCGCGCCGCCGGGGGTCGCTCCGGCGGGGATGCTGGGCTACCTGAATCCCGCCGTCCTGGCCCGCCTCGAAGCGGCGGAGTCGACCGCGGCGTGGTCCTCCGCCGACGGCGGGGACGGCTCCGCCGAGTGGGGGATGTTCACCGCCGTGCCTCATCTCGGCTTCGGGTTCCTGCGCCGCACCGAGGGCGGCGAGGGATACCGGGACTACCGGCTCGGCTTCGGCGCCGGCGACCGCGGCGCCTCGGCCGGCCTCGCCTGGGGGTGGTCGAGCCAGGACGGCCGCCGGCCCGTGTGGGTCGCCGGCGCCGTGTGGCAGCCGTCGACCCCGTTTTCCCTGGGCGCCACCTGGACGGCCTCCCTCGACGGAGACACCGGCGAGTGGGCCGGCCACGTGGGCCTGCGTCCCCTCGGCTCCCCGAGGCTGACCGTGTACGGCGAGGTGGCCCGCGCCGATGCCGGGGATGACACCTGGAGCGCCGGGGGCGAGGTGCGCCTGTGGGAGGGGATGCACCTGTCGGCGAGGTACCACGACGACGGGGCGGTCACCGCCGGCCTGCGCGTCGAGCTGGGTGGACTGGGGCTGTGGACGCGGTCCCGCCGCGACGGAGACCGCTCGCGCAACCTCTTCCTGGTTCGCCTCGGGCCCAACCGCGGGACCGTGCTGGCGCCCCTGCACCGGCGCCGGCCGCGCATGGCCCGGCTCGAACTGCGGGGCCCGGTCAAGCACCGTGTGGCCCCCTTCTTCGACGACGGCCGCTCCCACCTCGACCTGCTCCTCTCCCTGCGCCGGGTGGAGCGCGATCCCGCCCTGGCCGGCGTCGCCGTCAACCTCTCGGAGGTACGGCTGGACCCGGCCATGTCCTGGGAGCTGCGCCGGCGCCTGCAGCGCATCCGGGAGGCGGGCAAGCGCGTCGTGGTACACGTGGACCGCGCCGACCTGCGCGGCTATCACCTCGCCTCGGCGGCGGACCACGTCGTCCTCGACCCGCTGGGGGGGATCGCCTTCCAGGGGTTCGCCGCCGGCCGGCTCTACCTGCGCGGCGCTCTCGACAAGCTCGGCATCGGCAGCCAGGCCTGGCACTATCACGAGTACAAGACCGGTCCCGAGGCCTTCAGCCGCACCGACATGTCCGGGCCGGAGCGCGAGCAGATGCAGGCCCTCGTGGACGGCGCCTACGAGCGCGCCCGGTCCGACATCACCGAGGCCCGCGGCCTGACGCCGGAGGCCTTCGACGGGCTGGTGGACGAGGTCGCCCTGTTCACGCCGGGGACGGCCCTGGCCCGCGGCCTCGTGGACTCGGTGGGACGCTGGGACCCCGAGGAGGGACCGTCCCTGGACGACCTGCCGCCGCCGCCGGTGGACGAGGCGTGGGGGGCGCCGCCCACGGTGGCCCTCGTCTACGCCCTCGGCGTCTGCGCCATGGACACCGGGATCCGCGCCCGCCAGCTCTCCCGGGAGCTGCGCGACCTGGCCGGCCAGGGGCGGATCGGCGCCGTGGTCCTGCGCATCGACTCCCCGGGGGGGGACCCGCTGGCCTCGGACCTGGTGGCCGAGGCGATCCGCGAGGTCCGCGCCGAGAAGCCCCTCGTCGTCTCCCAGGGGCGCTGGGCGACCTCCGGCGGCTACTGGGTGTCGATGGAGGCGGACGCCATCACCGCCACCCCCGAGACCGTCACCGGCAACATCGGCGTCTGGGCGAGCTGGCTCTACAACCAGGGCTTCCGGGAGCGGCTGGGGCTGTCCGTCGACTACGTGCAGGCCGGCGAGCACGCCGACCTCGGCCTGGGGATGCCCCTGCCCCTGCTCGGCGGGACCCTCCCCGACCGCCCCTTCGACGAGGAGGAGGCCGCTCTCTTCGGGGCCGCCCTGGAGACGCTCTACGACGGCTTCGTCGACCGCGTCGCCGAGGCCCGCGGGCGCACGCCGGAAGAGATCGAGGCCGTCGCCCGAGGCCGCGTGTGGTCCGGATCCGGCGCCCTGCAGGCCGGCCTGGTGGACACCCTGGGCGGCCTCGAGACGGCCCTGGCCGCGGCCGGCGAGCGGGCCGGCCTCGACGCGGGGCGGCTGCGCGTGGTGGAGCGGCCGCCGGCGGATCCCCTTTCGCTGCCGGCCCTGGCAGACCTGCTCTCGGGGGCCCGCGCCCCCGCCGCGACACCTTTCTGGATCGAGTGGCTGCGTCTGCGGCTGGACCACAACGGCCGGCCTCTGCTGATGCCGCCAGAACCCGTTCTCGACGAGCTGGGCCCGCCCCGGCCGCACCCCTGAAGGAGAGACCCGTGGACCCGACGCAGGCCCGAGACCTCTATGCCGACCTGGGCGCCGTGCCCGTGATCAACGCCAAGGGCAACCTCACCATGCTCGGGGGCTCGGCGCCCTCGCCGACGGTGGCGGCCGCCATGGAGCTGTCCAGCCGCTACTACGTCGACATGGACCAGCTGCTGGCCGGCAGCGGCCGCGTCGTCTCCGGCCTGCTCGGCTGCGAGGCGGCCCTGGTGACCCCCGGCTGCGCCGCGGCCCTGGTCCTCGGCACGGCCGCCTGCATCACCGGCGACGACCCGGAGCTCATGTCCCGGCTCCCGGACACCTCCGGCCTGAAGGCCGAGGTGATCATCCAGGCGCCCCAGCGCTACAAGTACGACCGCGTCGTGCGCATGACCGGCGCGCGCCTCGTCGAGTCAGGAACACCCGAGTCCAGCACCCGCGACGACTTCCAGGCCGCCCTGGGCGGCGGCACCGCCGCCGTCCTTTATCCCTGCGTCGCCGAGCCCGAGGGGTTCCTGTCCCTCGAGGAGGTCCTGGAGATCGCCGGGGAGGCCGGCGTCCCGGTGATCGCCGACGCCGCCTGGCGCGTGCAGCCCCTCGACGTGTTCCGCCACTTCGCCACCTGCGGCGCCGATCTCGTCGGCTTCGGCGCCAAGTACTTCGGCGCGCCGAACTCCTCCGGCCTGCTGTGTGGCCGCCGGGACCTCGTCGAGGCCGCCCGGGCCCACGCCTTCGCCGCCTTCGAGCGGCGGGACTTCGCCGGCTACGGCCGGCCCCTGAAGATCGACCGCCAGGAGGTGGTGGGGGTCGTCGCCGCCCTGCGGGAGTGGCTGCGGGAGGAGACCCAGGCGGCGCGGGACGAGGCGGCCAGCCGCCGGGGCCGGGCTCTGCGCGACCGGCTCGCCGGACTGCCGGGTGTGGGCCTGGTGCCGGCCGACGGCGACAGCGTCACCAGCCTGGGGCTGATCCTGGGAGCGGAAGCCCCCGTCGACGGCGCCGGCCTGGCGGATCTCCTGGAGCAGGGCAACCCCTCGATCTGGGCCCACGGCGCGGGCGCCTCGGTGGGGTTCTCCATGTACACGGTCCAGGACGGCGACGAGGCCGAGATCGCGCGCCGGGTGCGGGAGATCCTGGAGGGGTGAGGGCGGAGGGGGCGCGCGGAGTGGCGTCCCATCGCGGCGGGCCGGCTTCATCCCCCCGGAGCGGCGCCGTCTTCGTCTCCACCTGGGCCTTCGGCCGGGCCGCCAACGAGACCGCCGTCAGGACGCTGGACACGGGCGGCCTGCTGGACGCGGTGGAGCAGGGCATCCGCGTCGTCGAGGCGGACCCCGAGGAGCACTCCGTCGGCCTCGGAGGCACGCCCAACGCCGACGGGGTGGTGCAGCTCGACGCCTGTTTCATGGACGGAGACGGGCAGAGGGCCGGGAGCGTCGCCGCCCTGGAGGGGATCGCCCATCCTATCTCCGTGGCCCGCCGGGTGATGGAGGTCACGCCCCACGTGATGCTCGTCGGCGACGGTGCCCGGCGCTTCGCGCTTTCCGAGGGGTTCGAGTCCGCGGATCTGCTGACCGAGGACCGCCGCCACCGCTGGGAGGCCTGGCGCCGGGATCGGCGGGAGCCGCCGTCGATCTCGGAGAGCCACGACACGATCGCGCTGCTCGGCCGGGGAGCTGACGGCCGTCTGGCCGGCGGCTGCTCCACCAGCGGCCAGGGGTACAAGCGGCCGGGCCGGGTGGGCGACTCGCCGATCGTCGGCGGCGGACTCTACGTGGACGGGGACGTCGGGGCCGCCGGGGCTACCGGCCTCGGCGAGAGCATCATGCGCTACTGCGGCTCGTACCGCGTCGTCGACCTGATGGCGCGCGGCGCCGATCCGCAGTCGGCCTGCGAGGAGGCGGTGCGCCACATCCTGCGCCGTGACCCGCGCCCGGCGGAGCAGCTCTCCTGCTTCTTCATCGCCCTCGACAGGCAGGGCCGCACTGGCGGCGCGGGTACCTCCGGCGGCTTCAGCTACTGCGTCACCACCGGCGCCGGCAGCCGGCTCATCGACGCCGAGGTGGTCACCTCCTGATGGAACGACGGGGGTTCGTCAAGACCGTGGCCGCTGCCAGCCTGCCCTGGCCCGGGCTGTCAGCCGGCGCCCACGGGCTGGAGGAGCTTGGGAAGGATCTCCAGGCCGTGGGAGAGGGAGCCTCGCGGTGGAGACGGCTGCGGCGGGAGTTCCGGCTGAGGCCGGGCCTCGCGCACTTCAACACCGGGAGCTGCGGCGCCGCGCCGAAGGTCGTCACCGAGGCCGTGGCCCGGTACGACCAGGAGCTCGAAGGCGATCCGGTGAAGAACACCTTCGGCGGACTGGGGAGCCGGATGGAGGATGTCCGCCGTCTGGCCGCCGGCTTCCTCGGGGCGGACGTGTCGGAGATCGCCCTCACGCGCAACACCACCGAGGGCATGAACGGCGTCGCCACCGGCATCGACTGGGAGCCGGGGGACGAGGTGCTCACCACCAACCACGAGCACGGCGGCGGCATGGTCTGCTGGCAGCACCTGAGGAAGCACCGCGGTGTCGCCGTGAGATACCTGAAGATGCCCACTCTCCTGCGTCACAAGGACGACTTCCTCGACCTCGTCGAGCAGCACCTGACTCCCCGCACGCGGGTCTGCAGCTTCATGGACGTCGACACGATCACGGGCCTGCGCTATCCCCTGGCCGACGTGGCCCGGATCACCCGGCCCCGGGGCGTGCTGCTCGTCTGCGACGGCGCTCAATCCCCGGGGATGCTCGACGTCGACGTGAAGGCTCTCGGCGTCGACACCTTCGCCTCGAGCAGCCACAAGTGGATGCTGGCTCCGAAGGGCAGCGGCCTGCTCTACATCCGCCGGGAGGTGCAGGACCGCGTCCACCCCGTCTTCCTGCACTCCGGATACGGGGGCTACTCCGCGTCGTCCGGCACCCGCGACGTGGCCGGCATCCTGGGCCACGGGGTGGCCATGGACTTCCACAACCTCCTCGGCCGGGATCTCGTCGAGGCTCGCTGCCGGGAGCTGAGCGCCCGCCTGCGACAGCATCTCGAGGGGATCCCGAAGGTGAGGATCCTCACTCCGGCGCAGCCCGAGCTCTCCGGGGGAATCCTCACTTTCTCGGTCGACGGCCTGAGCGCAAGTCTGTTGGCGCGCCGGCTCCTGGAGGAGCACGACATGGCCGTCAAGGTCCCCCAGGGGACCTACGCCTTCGTCCCCGGCCCGGACGTGGAGAGGGAGAGCTACAACGCTCTCCGCGTTTCCACCCACATCTACAACGACGAGGCCGAGGTGGACCGGCTGGCGGCGGCGGTGGAGGAGATGGTGGGCTGAAGGGGGGCTGCACAGCCTCCCTTGCCCCCGAACTCCCCGAGCGGAACGGCTAGTCGAAGAGCCGCTGCTGAGGATCGTGGGGAATCGGGAACACACCGACTATGACCCACGGATTCGGCCCGACTTGGTGGAACTGCTGGGTTGTGCCAAGGAAAAAGTGAAGATCGGTCTTGAGGAACTCCTGGTAGTACTTGTCACGAACCTTGCAGAGAGCTGCGCCCTCGTCACCATTCGTCGACTTCAAGCATTTCCAGTAGAGGGCGCCGACTTCCCAGTCCAGAACCTGGAGTTTGCTGGATCGTCCGGTTGCATCCTCGAACCGATAGGAGAAGGCGTAGGGTAGCTTCTGGAGGAGTCGGAAGGTCTGACGCCAAGGATCTTCCTCAAACAGGGGAAGCTGGCTATGCAGGGCCCGCATTTGGTCGAGTCGATGCTGCGACCACTCCCGATCCTCGTCTTCCCAGATGAAGTCGGTTATCCTCGTGGGTTTGAATACCGCCAGGGAAGCCACATTTCCCTTGGCCGCGGCAATGAGCTCTGAGAGCGTGTCGTAGACTCTGGCGGTCTTGAGCAGTATGCGTCGCCGTTCACTCCACCTATCGGAAGTGCCGACGTGTCCGACGGGAGTGAGCTCGCCGACCGGACTGAAGGACTCAGGCCGAGGGTCACGATCCCTGCGCTTGAGCCGGCACTCGATCCAGTCGAACTTGCGGTACTGCTCGGCCTCCCCCAATCGGCGGAAGGGCACAGGGTAGATGCGTACCCATGTCCCGTCCTCTCTGACACCTGCCGTGCAGACCGTCTCGCCGTACTTGGTGGACAGGGTCGGGTAGGTCTTGACTGTGACGAGGATCCGGTGCTTCTCCGTGGCTGTCATAGATGTCGTGCGATATATCCCTGATCATCGAGCTCGGCACCTGTCGAGCCATCGGAGTGGTCTATGGACTCGGACACCTGGGCAAGGGTACCCGCTACACAATGCCGATGACACTGTCCAGCTTCACGCTCGAAGCAGGTGAGGGCTACGGAATCTCCGGCTCGCAGCCAGGCGCGGATCCTGTCAAGGGCGGCCTCCTGTTGCGGCAGGATGGACCGCTCGTAGGAGCTGAAGAGAGCCTTGAACTCCGAGGGCGTCTTGAGACCCTTGCGCTGACGTGATTCGATCCCAAGCTCGGGAAGATGCTCATAGCGAATCCCGACGCCCTCGCACGCCCGGGCAAGGGTCCTTTTGGAAAATCCGTACTTGCGGCTGATGGCGTTCTTTCGAACGTCGCAGAGTAGGGTCACGCCCTGTTGAATCAGCACACTCAGATAGCTCTCCAGGGTCCGACCTTGGTACCCGATGGTGAAGAGCTGAGAAGAGCTGGCGACAGGGCGGGCTTCCAGGATCCTGCTGAGTGCTATGCTGTCTTTGCCGAGCACATCCCCGGCGACTTCACTCCGTATTGCATAGTAGGGGTACCGCCGGTAGGTCTCGGCGATGAGGGCATGGCCCCGGAGTCCCTGATATCGATGCGCGAATGCGCTCATCCCCCTGTCGTGCGATGCCTCCGCTATCCCGGTGCCGTGTTCGGAGAGCACCCACTTCTGGCTGTCATCCATGAGCAGACCCTGCTCCATGAGGCGTCTGCGATCGGCGTAGCAGGTGAAGGAGAAGGCGCCGAATCTGTATGGCACGAATTCGTAAGGACTGATGCGGGGACCATCGGTGTCGGTGCAAAGCTGCTTGCAGTAGAGGAACAGGAGCTTCTGAAAGTCCAGATTCCCTACGTTGCCGCCGAGTGCATGCAGCAGTGCCAGGAGGGTGCGCTGGCGCGCCAACAGCAAAGGGGTGCTTGAAACTGAGGACGGATCTCCGGTCGGTGACATCGGCCTATGTCCGATTGCTCAACCCCGTCACCCGGGGCGATTGTCGGCCAAGGGAGGTTGGTGGCAACATGGTAGCGTCAAGCTGTCCACTGGCAAGGTCATTGGCAGAGATGACCCTGTCAACCAGCGCGGCGGACAGCGGAGGGGTCCGCCACCCCAAGTCCTATCCGAGCAGTCCTTGCCGGACCCGATCCCACTCCAAGACCGGGTCGGCCGGATCGCGGAGCCGTTCCGTGGCAACAGCGAGGTCGTCGAAGTCCTCCAGATAGCGTTCCAGCGCCTGCCGGACGATTTCGGCGCGGCTTCGACCGAGCTCGCCGGCGGCTCTGTCTACCGCTTCGAGGAGTTCGGTGGATACACTTACGGCAATCCGGGACATGGCTCCCTCCCCTGGTCCGTGGTGTTGGCTCCCTCAAGATAGGACCGGTTGACACCAGCGGGCGCGGTCCTTAGTATCGAAGACTCAATTCGAAGAGTTCGGAGCACGCACAGATGACACACAATCGCAGCGACAACCCGCGCCGATGGTGGTGGCGCTTCTGGTCCTACGAGACAGGACAGAGGGGCGTCCACCCGTAAGAGGCGGGTACCGGCAGACGGAAACCACACAGGCCGCGGGCGCACCGACAGCGCTCGCGGCCTTTTCCGTGCCCAACGGGTTCTTGCCGTTTCGCTGCCGGTGAACCGCGTCCGCAACGAGCGGAGCAGTCGAGATGAATGACACCACAACCACAGCCACAGCCGCGGGCCTCGGGCCCACGCTGGAGCGTTTCGCGGAACTGGCCGCCGAAGGCTTCACGGTGCCCGTGTACCGCGAGATCCTCGCCGACACGGAGACGCCCGTGTCGGCCTACCTGAAGCTGCGCGAGGAGAGCGACTTCACCTTCCTCTTCGAGAGCGTCGAAGGAGGGGAACGCGCGGGGCGCTACTCCTTCCTCGGGATCCGTCCGAGCCTGCTGTTCCGGTCGCGCGGCCACCGGGTATCCATCGAGGACCGCGAGACCGGCAGCACGCGCGACTTCGAGGCCGACCCGCGCGAAGCCCTGCGACAGGTCATGGAGCCGCGGCGGGGCGCCTCCCTGCCGGGGCTGCCTCCGTTCACGGGCGGCGCCGTGGGCTACCTCGCCTACGACGGCGTCCGCCTGGTGGAGGAGATCCCCGACACGGGCGAGGACGACCTCGGCCTCGACGACATGGTCTTCGCCCTCTACGAGACGGTCGTCGCCTTCGACAACCTGCGGCACACGGTGATGATCATCACCAACGTCGGCGCCGCCGGCGGCACCACCGCTCAGGAGGCGTACGACGAGGCGGGCCGGCGCATCGCCGAGGTCGAGGAGATCCTGTCCCGGCCCGTGCCGCACCGAGCCTTGCAGGGCATCGGTGAGCCCGGGGAGGTGCGCTCCAACATGACCCGGGAGCGGTTCAAGGGGGGCGTGGAGCGCTGCCTGGAGTACATCCGCGCCGGCGAGGCCTTCCAGATCGTCTTCGCCCAGCGCTTCGAGCTGGACCTGACGGGGGACCCCTTCGACGTCTACCGGGTCCTGCGCACGGTGAACCCGTCGCCGTACATGTTCCACATGACCCTGCAGGACCTGCAGGTCCTGGGGGCCTCGCCGGAGATCCTCGTGCGCGTGCAGGACGGCACCCTCGAGGTGCGTCCCCTCGCCGGCACGCGGGGCCGCGGCGCCACCGAGGAGGAGGACGCGGCCCTGGCCGACGAGCTGCTGGCCGACGCCAAGGACTGCGCCGAGCACGTCATGCTCGTCGATCTGGGGCGCAACGACGTGGGGCGCGTCTCGACGTACGACACGGTGCGGGTCACGGAGATGATGGAGGTGGAGCGCTACTCCCACGTGATGCACATCGTCTCCAACGTCCGGGGCCGGCTGCGGCCGGACATGGACGCCCTGGAGGCCCTCTTCGCCTGCTACCCGGCGGGCACCCTCTCCGGGGCGCCGAAGGTGCGGGCCATGGAGATCATCGACGAGCTCGAGCCGACGAGGCGCGGGATCTACGGCGGCGCTATCGGCTATCTCGACTTCTCCGGCAACCTCGACACCTGCATCGCCATCCGCACCATGGTGGTGAAGGAGGGTACCGCCTACGTGCAGGCCGGGGCCGGCATCGTTGCCGATTCCGTCCCCGACGCCGAGTTCGAGGAGACGGTGAACAAGGCCCAGGCCTTGCTGCGGGCGGTGGAGATGGCCCACCGCGGGGGCGTCGCCCCGCCGCCGGCCGCGGCCCCGGTACAGTTCGTGGAGGACGGCCCATGATCCTCGTGATCGACAACTACGATTCCTTCACCTACAACCTCGTGCAGTACCTGGGCGAGCTCGGCGCCGAGTTGTCGGTGTACCGCAACGACCGCGTCACCACCGACGAGATCGCCGGCCTGGCGCCGGAGCGCATCGTCATCTCGCCGGGCCCCTGCACCCCCGACGTGGCGGGCATCTCGATCGAGGTGGTGAACCGTTTCGCCGGCCACGTCCCCATCCTCGGCGTCTGCCTCGGCCACCAGTCGATCGGACAGGCTTTCGGCGGCGTTGTCACCCGGGCGCCGTACGTCATGCACGGAAAGACCTCCGAGATCCACCACCACGGCCGGGGCATCTACGCCGGCCTGCCCAACCCCTTCGTGGCCACCCGCTACCACTCGCTGATCGTCGACCGCGGGTCGCTGCCCGACTGCCTGGAGGTCGTCGCCGAGACAGAGGACGGGATCGTGATGGGGTTGCGCCACCGCGAGCTGGACGTCGAGGGCGTTCAGTTCCACCCGGAGTCGATCCTCACCACCGAGGGCCAGCGCCTGCTGGGCAACTTCCTTGCGCGGGATTGAACCCGGGATCTTGCTTTTCGAGGGAGGAGACAGACCATGATCCAGGACGCGATTCAGCAACTCATCGCCGGGCAGGACCTCGACCGCGGGACCGCCACCGCCGTGATGGACCAGATCATGAGCGGCGGGGCGACCGACGCCCAGATCGGCGGCTTCCTCGTGGCCCTGCGCTGCAAGGGCGAGACAGAGGGCGAGCTGACCGGGTTCACCGAGGTCATGCGGGCCAAGGCGACGCGCATCTCCGGCGGCCGGCCGCCCCTGCTCGACACCTGCGGCACCGGCGGCGACGCCTCGGGCACCTTCAACATCTCCACCACCGCCGCCTTCGTCGCCGCCGGCGCCGGGTGCACGGTGGCCAAGCACGGCAACCGCGCCATCTCCAGTAAGTGCGGCTCCGCCGACGTCCTGGCCGAGCTCGGCGTCAACATCGAGGCCGATCCCGCCCGGGTCGGGGTCTGCCTCGACGAGGCGGGCATCGGCTTCCTCTTCGCCCAGGCCCTGCACGGCGCCATGAAGCACGCCATCGGCCCCCGCCGGGAGCTGGGCACGCGCACGGTCTTCAACATCCTGGGGCCGCTGACCAATCCCGCCGGGGCGACGCGCCACCTCATGGGCGTCTTCGCGCCGGAGCTGACGGAGCTGCAGGCCCGGGTTCTCGCCGCCCTGGGCTCCGAGCGGGCCTTCGTCGTCCACGGCCTCGACGGCCTCGACGAGATCACCCTCACCGGGCCGTCCCAGGTGAGCGAGCTGGCCGATGGCGAGGTGCGCACATACCAGATCGAGCCCGGGGACTTCGGGATCGACCGCGCCGGGGCCGCGGCCCTGGATGGAGGTGACCCGGCGGAGAACGCCGCCATCCTGCGGCAGGTCCTCGACGGCGGCGCCGGTCCGCGGACCGACGTGGTGCTCCTCAACGCCGCCGCCGCCCTGGCCGCCGCCGGAGTGGCACCGGACCTGGCCGGCGGCGTCGAGGTGGCCCGCGAGTCGATCGCCTCGGGGCGGGCACGGCAAGCCCTCGACCGGCTCGTGGAGGTGAGCAACGCCTGAGGCGGCGGGCATGGCCGGCATCCTCGAAGAGATCGTGGAGTACAAGCGCGGCTTCCTCGCCCGCCGCGCCCACGACGCGCCCCTGGCCGAGGTCCGCGCCCGGGCCCTCGACTGCCCGGAACCGGCCGACTTCGCCGGCGCCCAGGCCGCCGAGGGCGTCTCCCTCATCGCCGAGGTGAAGAAGGCCTCCCCGTCCAAGGGTGTGATCCGCGAGGACTTCGACCCGGCGGCGATCGCCAGCGCCTACGCCGGCAACGGCGCCCGCGCGCTTTCGGTGCTCACCGACGAGGCGTATTTTCAAGGCTCCGACGCCCACCTCCAGTCCGCGCGGCAGGCCGCCGGGATCCCGGTGTTGCGCAAGGACTTCACCATCGACCCGTACCAGCTCTTCGAGGCCCGCGTCATCGGCGCGGACGCCGTCCTGCTCATCGTCTCCATCATGGACGGCGGCCAGCTGGAGGACTTCCACGGCCAGGGTCGGGAGCTGGGCCTGTCGGTCCTCGTCGAGGTCCACGACCGGGAGGAGCTGGAGCGGGCCCTGGCGGCCGAGGCCCCCCTGATCGGCATCAATAACCGCGATCTGCGCACCTTCGAGACCAGCCTTGACACGACCTTCGAGCTGCGGCCCTTCGTGCCGGAAACAGTGACCTTGGTCAGCGAGAGCGGCATCGAGCACCACGGGCACCTGCGCCAGCTCGGCGAGGCCGGCGTCGACGCCGTCCTCGTGGGCGAGTCCCTCATGCGGGCCGAAGACCCGGGCGCCGCCGTGCGCGACCTCCTCGGCGGCGGCGTGGAGAGCTGACGTGGCGGCGCGCGTGTTCTCCGGCATCCAGCCGTCGGGCGAGCCCCACCTCGGCAACTACATCGGCGCCATCCGCAACTGGGTGGCCGACCAGGAGCGCTACGACAACTACTTCTGCATCGTCGACGAGCACGCCATCACGGTGCCCTACGAGCCGGCGGAGATGCGGTCCAGGGTGCGGGAGCTGGCGGCGGTGCTCGTGGCCTGCGGCATCGACCCGGAGCGCAGCGTCCTCTTCGTCCAGTCCCACGTGCCCGAGCACACGGAGCTGACCTGGCTGCTGATCTGCAACACGCCCATGGGCTGGCTCGAGCGCATGACCCAGTTCAAGGACAAGGCCGGCAGCCGGCGCGAGCGGGTCGGCGCGGGCCTCTTCACCTATCCCGTGCTGATGGCGGCCGACATCCTCCTCTACCAGACCTCGGTGGTGCCCGTGGGCGACGACCAGAAGCAGCACGTCGAGCTGTCCCGCGACATCGCCGGCCGCTTCAACAACCTCTACGGCGAGGTCTTCACCGTGCCGGAGCCCGTCATCCGCGAGGTGGGGGCCCGCGTCATGGGGCTCGACGACCCGACGAAGAAGATGTCCAAGTCGGTGGAGGGGCAGCATCACGCCATCGGGCTTCTGGACGAGCCCGACCTGATCCGCCGCAGGATCGGCCGCGCCGTCACCGACTCGCTGCGGGAGATCCGCTTCGACGAGGAGCGCCCCGGCGTCCACAACCTGCTCACCATCCATCACGCCCTCTCCGGGCAGGACAGGTCCGCCATCGAGGCCCACTTCGAAGGCAAGGGCTACGGCGACCTGAAGAAGGAGGTGGCCGAGGTGGTGGTGGAGGCCCTGGCCCCGGTGCGGCGGAGCTACGCCGAGATCACCGCCGACCCGGAGACCATCGACGGGATCCTCGAGGAGGGGCGGGAGCGGGCGCGGCCGGCGGCCGAGGCCACCATGGAGTCGGTGCGCCGGGCCATGGGACTGCGGTAAGCCATGGACGACGGCAAGGAGATCGATGACTGGCGGGCCCGCATCGACGAGGTGGACGTCAGAATCGTCGACCTGATCAACGAGAGACTCGGCTACGCCATCGAGATCGGCGAGTTGAAGCGGGCCAGCGGCCGGCAGGTGCGCGACCGGGCCCGGGAGCGGGCCCTGGTCGAGCGGCTCCAGGCCCTCAACCAGGGCCCCCTGAGCCAGGAGGCGATCGCCGACCTCTTCGACCGCATCATGTCCGAGGCCCGAATCCTCGAAGGCGGGGGGGACGGGGAGCGGTGAGCACCGCCAACCGGTCCTCGCCGTTCCGGCGGATCGGCATCGTCGGCGTCGGCCTGATCGGCGGCTCCATCGGCCTGGCCCTGCGGCGCACGGGGTACGCCGGCTCCATCGTCGGCATCAGCCGTCCCGAGACGGTGGAGAAGGCTGTCTCCCTCGGGGCCGTCGACGAGGGCCGGGACTACGACGAGGTCGACCGGGGACTGGCCGAGGCGGACCTCGTCTTCCTGTGCTCGCCGATCCGCCACATCATCGACTTCCTGCCCGCGGTCATGGCGGCGGTGCCGGCCGGGGCGCTGGTCACCGACGCGGGCAGCACCAAGCGCCGCATCGTCGACGCCGCGGCCGCCTCCGGCCGGTCGGACGCCTGGTTCCTCGGCGGCCATCCCATGGCCGGCTCCGAGAAGTCGGGGGTGACGGCCGCCGATCCCTTCCTCTTCCAGAACGCGATCTACATCCTCGTGCCCGACGCCGCCGTGCCGGAGGATCTGCACCAGGGCCTGCGCGACCTGCTCCGCGGCCTCGGCGCCCGCGTCCTCGAGCTGTCCGCGGAGGACCACGACATGGTGGTGGCCGCCATCAGCCACCTGCCGCAGCTGCTGGCCACCTCCCTCGTGGAGATGGTGGGCCTCCTCGACGAGGAGCGGGAGGGCCTGCTGCTGACCCTGGCGGCCGGCGGCTTCCGCGACCTGACGCGGATCGCCTCCAGCCCCTTCGAGCCGGTCTGGAACGACATCTGCGCCACCAACCCGGACCGCATCCTCGAGATGGTCGACCGCTTCCAGGCGCGCCTGGCCGAGGTGCGGGACAAGGTGGGCGCCGCCGCCCTGGAGGCCGACTTCGAGTACGCCAACCGGATCCGCGACGGCATTCCCAGGGACGCCAAGGGATTCATCCACCGGCTGGCGGAGGTGCTGGTCGTCTGCGAGGACCGTCCGGGGGTGATCGCCGAGATCGCCTCGGTGCTGGCGGAGAAGGGCGTGAACATCAACGACATCGAGGTGATGAAGGTGCGCGAGGGAGAGGGAGGGACCCTGAGGCTGGGGTTCGACGCCGATGGGGTCGCCGACCGCGCGGTGGAGACCCTCGAGGCCGTGGGCTACCGGGCGAGGCGCCCCTGATGGTGCGCACCGTTTCCAGGGCGGCGCGCCTGAGGGGCGAGGTCCGCGTGCCGGGCGAGCGCGACCGGGCGATACAGGCCCTGTGGATGGCGGCCGTCTCCGAGGGCGCCAGCCGCATCGGCGGCGTGCCCCCCGGTGCGGCCGGGACGGTGGACGTCCTGCGGCGGCTGGGCGTCGGCGTCGAGGGGGAGGACCGCGGCTTCCGCGTCGACGGCCGCGGACTGGCGGGGCTCGAGCCGGCGGACGATGTCCTCGATCTGGAAGGTTCGGAGGAGGCGGTGCTGCCGGCCCTGGCGATCCTGGCTCGGCAGCCCTTTCCCGGCCGCGTGCGAATCCCCGAGGCGGTGCGGGACCGGGCGGACCAGCTCCTGGGGCTGCTGGCCCCCGCCGGGGTCACGGCCACCGCGGAGACGGACGGCGTCCTTCGGCTGGAGGCAGGTTCGGCTCCCGGCGGCGGCGGCCACGAGGCGGCGGATCTGCCGGCGTCGGTGAAGCTGGGCCTGCTGACGGCGGGCCTCTTCGCCGAAGGGCCGACGGTGGTGCGCGAGCCCGCCTCCTGCCGCGACCGCGTCGAGGCGCCGTGGAAGGAACGCGGCGTCCCGGTGGAGAGCAGCCGCGCAGGAGATCCCCCGGTGCGCAGCCTGACCTTGTCGCCGGGGTCGGTGCCGGAGGCCCTGGACGTGGACGTCCCCGGGGACCTGGCCGGCGCCCTGCCCGTGGTGGTGGCGGCCCTGGCCGTACGCCGCGCGGAGGTCGCCGTACGCCGGGTGATGGTGCGCCCCGGCAACCGCCTCTTCGTCGACCTCGTGCGCCAGATCGGCGGCGAGCTGGAGATCGCCGGGGCCGACGACGGCAGCGTCGATCTGCTGATCAAGGGCTCCGGGCGGCTCAAGGCGACCCGGGTGGCCGACCGCCGGGCCCGGGAGCTCCTGGAGCACGTGGCCCTGCTGGCGGTGCTGGCGACCCAGACGGAGGGGGAGTTCATCATCCGCGACATCGAGTCGCTGCGCCGGGGCGAGTACGATTTCGTCGACCACCTCGTCGGCCAGTTGCGGCGGGTCGAGGCCAAGGTCGGCGAGTATGCCGAGGGTGTGGTCATCGAGGGCGGACGGCCGCTCAAGGGGGAGCGCATCGATGGCCGGGGCCACGCCGGACTGGTGCAGGCCTTCGCCGTGGCCGGTCTCGTCGCCCACGGGGAGATGGAGATCGACGACGCCGAGTGCGTCGACGCCTCCTTCCCCGGGTTCTTCGATCTACTCGACGGGTTGCAGGCCCCAAGGGCCAGGGAGAATGCGTGATGAGAGCGATGTTGCGGTTGCTGGTGCTCGGCGCCGTGGTCTTCGGCGGCGGCGTCCTGATGATCAAGGTCCTCTACGGGGCGAGCTGGAGCGAGTCCCTCGAGATCGCCGACCAGTTCCTGGAGGATCTCCTCGGTTGATCTCCGGACGGACCGGGATCCTCGGCGTCATCGGCCATCCGGTGACGCACTCGGCGTCCCCGGCGATGCACAACGCGGCCCTGGCCGCCACCGGTCTCGACTACGTGTACGTCGCCTTCCCGGTGCCGCCGGAGGGTGCCGTCCAGGTGGGCGCCGCCATGCGCCACCTGGGGATCCGCGGCCTCAACGTCACCGTGCCCCACAAGCAGGCGGTCCTCTCCTTCCTCGACGGGGTCGCCCCCGAGGCGCGGGCCATCGGCGCGGTGAACACCATCGACCACCGGGACGGCCGGCTGGTGGGGCACAACACCGACGCCTACGGGGTGCTCGCCAGCCTCCGCGAGGGAGGCCTGGAGCGGCTGCCGCCGAAGGTCGCCCTTCTCGGGGCCGGGGGGGCGGCGAAGGCTGTCCTCCACGCCCTGCTCTCCCGCGGGGAGGTGGAGGAGGTGCTGCTGCTCAACCGCACCGCCTCCCGGGCCGAGAGCCTGGCCGAGGCCATGGACGGCGGCGGCCGGGTGCGCGTGGCGCCCCTGGCGGAGAGCGGCTCCGTGCGCGAGGCGGGGCTGGTGATCAACGCCACCTCCATCGGCATGGAGCCCGAGGCCGGGATCTCGCCCCTGGGCGACGGGAGCGTCCTCCACGACGGCATGGCCGTCCTCGACATCGTCTACAAGCCGCTGCGCACGCGCCTGCTGGAGCAGGCCCTGGCCGCTGGCGCCCGGGCCCTGGACGGGCTGGGGATGCTGGTTCACCAGGGCGCCCGGGCCTTCGAGATCTGGACCGGCGTGCGGCCGCCCGTCGACGTCATGCGCCGGGCCATCGGGCCGTGAGGGAAGCCGGATGAACCCCTTCCTGGAGGAGATCGTCGAGAAGACGGCTGCCGCCGGCGGCCTGGACCCGTCCACCGTGCGCGGCCTGCTCGCCGTGCCTCCGGAGGAGAGCATGGGAGACTACGCCCTCCCGTGCTTCGTCCTGGCCAAGGAGCTGCGCCGCAACCCCGCGCAGATCGCCGCCGACGTGGCCGCCCGCATCGAGCCGGAGACCGGCCCCGGGGGCCGCATCGCCGCCGTCGCCGCCTCCGGCCCGTACGTCAACTTCAGCCTCCACCGGCCCGCCTTCATCGGCCACACCCTCGACGAGATCGCCGCCCCCGGCCGGGAGTACGGCACCCGCGGCCAGGGCGCCGGCCGCACGGTGGCCATCGACTTCTCGTCCCCGAACCTGGCACGGCCCTTCTCCATCGCCCACCTGCGCTCCACCGCCATCGGCCACGCCATCTACCGCATCCACGAGTTCCTCGGCTGGGGCTGCGTCGGCATCAACCACCTCGGCGACTACGGCGCCAACTTCGGCCAGCTCCTGGCGGCCTACGCCGCCTGGGGCGACGACGAGCGCATCCTCGCCGACCCGATCCGGGAGCTGGTGGGCCTCTACGTGCGCTTCAACCGCGAGGCCGAGGAACACCCGGAGCTGCGGGACCGGGCCCGGGACTGCCTGCGGGCCCTGGCCGCCGGCGACGACGAGATGATCCGGCTCTGGCGCTGGTTCTCCGAGGAGGGCCGCAAGGAGGCGGAGCGCATCTACGGCATCCTCGGCGTGCGCTTCGACGAGACCCTCGGGGAGAGCCACTACGCCGGCCGGCTCGACGACGTGATCGCCTTCTTCGAGGAGCGGGGGCTGGCGGAGGAGAGCGAAGGCGCCCTCATCGTGCCCCTCGAGGACCAGCCGGCGCCGCTCATGCTGCGCACCTCCAACGGCACCAGCACCTACCACAGCCGGGACCTGGCGGCGCTCCTCTACCGGCACCGGCGGCACGGCTTCGACAAGATGGTCTACGTCACCGACAAGCGGCAGAGCCTGCACTTCGAGCAGCTCTTCGGAGCCCTGCGCCGGGCGGGCGTCGACTGGATCGATCGCTGCGAGCACGCGCCCTTCGGGCTCATGTCCTTCCGCGGCCGGGCCCTGGCCACGCGCAAAGGCGAGGTCATCATCCTCGAGGAGGTCCTCGACAAGGCGATCGCCCTCACCGAAGGCATCATCGCCGACAAGAACCCGGACCTGGCCGGCGCCGCGGAGGTGGCGCGCCAGGTGGGGATCAGCGCCGTCGTCTTCGCAGACGTCAACAACCGCCGCACCCGGGACATCAACTTCTCCCTGGAGGAGGTCCTCAACTTCGACGGCGAGACCGGGCCGTACGTGCAGTACACCCACGCCCGCTATTGCAGCATCCTGCGGCGCCATGGCCGCCCCGCGGACCCGGCCGCCGACACCGGACGCCTGGGAGAGGACGGGGAGATGCGGCTGGCGCGCAAGCTGTCGGAGTTCCCCGGCGTCGTCGAGTCCGCGGCCGAGGAGAACGAGCCGTCGTACGTGGCCGGCTACCTGCTGGAGCTGGCGACTGCGGCCAACAAGCTCTACAACGAGGTGCCCGTGCTGGTGGACGAGGACGAGGAGCTGACGGCGGCGCGGGTGCGCCTCGTCGACGGGGCCCGCGGGGTGCTGCGCACGGGGCTGGACCTGCTCGGCATGAGCGCCCCCGAGGAGATGTAGTGGACCGCGCCCGGCCGATCTTCCTCACCGGCTTCATGGCCACCGGCAAGAGCCGCCTCGGCCGGCTGCTGGCGGCTCGTCTCGGCCGACCCTTCTACGACACCGACCGGATGGTGGAAGAGCGCGCCGGCCAGACGGTCCCCGAGATCTTCGCCGACCGCGGCGAGGAGGCCTTCCGCGAGCTGGAGTCCGCCTGCGTGCGGGAGGCGGCGGCCCTCGACGGGGCCGTCGTCGCCCTCGGCGGCGGGGCGATCACCCTGAGCGAGAACCGGAAGGCGATCCGCGGCGCCGGCGCCGTCCTCGTCTGCGTCGAGGCCGACGTGGAGTCGATCCTGAAGCGGCTGTCGCGGAAGGAGGACCGGCCCCTGCTGGCCGGCCTGACGCCGGACCAGCGGCGCCAAAAGATCGAGGAGATGCTGGCCGAGCGGGCCCCCTTCTACGGCGCCGCCGACATCACCGTGCGCACCTCGGAGGAGACCTCGGCCGAGGCGGTGGCGGGCGGCCTGGCGCGGCGCCTGGAGGAGTGCCGAAGATGAGAGAGGTCCCCGTCCGCCTGCCCGACGGGCGATCCTGCGACATCGTCGTCGGTCACGGCGCCGTCGGCGTCCTCGGGGAGCGCTGCCGCGGCCTGGGGCTGGGCACGAGCTGCGCCCTCGTCGGGGACGCGGCACTGGCGGATACCTTCGTCGAGAGCGTCCGGCGCAGCCTCTGCGACGCCGGCTTCGAGGTCCTCGTCCTGCCCTACGCCGGCGGCGAGGAAGGCAAGAACCTGGCCTCGGTGGAGGAGCTGGCCTCGGGCATGTCCGCCGCCGGCCTCGACCGCGGCGCCTGGGTCGCCGCCGTCGGCGGGGGCGTGGTCGGCGACCTGGCCGGATTCGTGGCCGCCAGCTACCTGCGCGGGGTCGACGTGGTGCAGGTGCCGACCACCATCGTCTCCCAGGTCGACGCCAGCATCGGCGGCAAGACGGCTGTCAACCTCCGCCTCGGCAAGAACCTGGTGGGCGTCTTCCACCAGCCGCGGCTGGTCCTGGCCGATACCGACAGCCTGCGCACCCTGCCCCGGGAGGAGGTCGTGGCCGGCCTGGCGGAGGTCCTCAAGCACGGCGTCATCCGCGACGAGGAGCTCTTCGCCTTCCTGGAGCGGCGCCTGGAGGAGGTCGTGGAGATGGGCATCGGCGCCGCCGAGCTCGACGATCTGATCGCCCGCAACGCGCGGATCAAGGCCGAGGTGGTCGCCGCCGACGAGCGCGAGGGCGGCCTCCGGGCCATCCTCAACTACGGCCACACCCTGGGCCACGCCATCGAGGCGGCCTCCGACTACGGCTTCCGCCACGGCGAGGCGGTGCTGCTCGGCATGGCCGCAGCCGCCGAGATCGCGGACCGCCTCGGCCTGTGGGAGAGCCCCGAGGCGAGGGCCCGCCAGGACGCCTTGGTGGAGCGGCTGGGCGTGCGCCCCGGCATCAGCGGGATCGACGCCGGGCGTATCTTCGAGCACACCCGGGCCGACAAGAAGCGCGCCTCCGGGCGCAACCGCTTCATCCTCGCCCGCGGCATCGGCCGCGTCGAGGTCGTGGACGGCATCGAAGACGGCGTCGTCCGCGAGGCCGTATCCTTCCTGCAGCGCAGGTATCCATGAGCGACTCCCGCGTCCACCTGATCAGCCTCGGCTGCCCCAAGAACACGGTCGACTCCGAGCGCATGCTCGGCCTGCTGCGCGGCAACGACTACACCCTGACCGGCGACCCCGGCGACGCCGACGTGGTCATCGTCAACACCTGCGGCTTCATCGAGCCGGCCAAGGAGGAGTCGATCGACACGATCCTGGCCGCGGCCCGTCTCAAGGAGTCGGGCCGCTGCAAGGGGGTCGTCGTCACCGGCTGCCTGTCGACGCGCTACGAGGAGGAGGTGAAGGCGGAGCTGGCCCAAGAGGCCGACGTGGTCCTCACCCTGCGCGAGGAGCGGGACATCGTGCGCCACGTGGACCGCCTCCTGGGCCGGAGCCGCGGCCACTACGTCGACCGCCTGCCGCGCACGAGCCTGACGCCGCGCCACTGGGCCTACCTGCGCATCTCCGACGGCTGCGACCACAAGTGCGCCTTCTGCGCCATCCCCTCCATCCGCGGCCGGCATGTGAGCGAGCCGGTGGAAGAGCTGGTGGCCGAGGCGGAGCGGCTGGCGGGAGCGGGGGTCCGCGAGCTGGTCCTGGTGGCCCAGGACTCGGTGCGCTACGGCGCCGACCTCTACGGCCGGCCGCGGCTGGTGCCGCTCCTGGAGCAGCTGGCCGACGTGGACGGGATCGAGTGGCTGCGGCTGATGTACACCTACCCGGCCTTCTGGACCGGGGAGATGCTCGACTTCTACGCCGGCCACCCGAAGATGTGCCGCTACGTCGACATGCCCCTGCAGCACATCGCCGACCCGGTGCTGCAGCGCATGAAGCGGGCCACCACGCGCCGCAAGACCCTCGACCTGCTGGACCGCCTGCGCCGGCGCATGCCCGGCGTCGGCCTGCGCTCCTCCTTCATCGTCGGCTTCCCCGGCGAGACCGAGGACCAGTTCGAGGAGCTGCTGGAGTTCATCGAGACGACCCGCTTCGACAACGCCACCTGCTTCCTCTACTCCGACGAGGAGGGCACCCCCGCCTTCGAGCTGGACGGCAAGCTGCCGGCCCACGTGGCCGCCGAGCGCTACCGCCGCCTGACCCAGCTCCAGGAGCGCATCTCCGCCGACATCAACCACGACATGGTCGGCACGAGGCGCACGATGCTGATCGACTCCGTCTCCGAGGGGCGGATCACCGGCCGCCTCGAGCGCGACGCCCCGGAGATCGACGGGCAGGTGGTTCTCGAGACGCCGGGGCCGGAGGGCCTGACCCCCATCGAGGGAGCGGCGCCGGAGGCCGCGGACGCAGACCTGGTGGGCCGCTTCGCCGAGGTGGAGATCACCGGCGCCCACGCCTACGAGCTGGAGGCGCGCCTGGCCGGGGAGGTCTGGTGATGCGAGGTCTCGAGGAGCGCAGGAGGCGCCGGCCGGAGCGGATCGACCTGGGAGACGAGGCCCTGAGCATCCGCTGGCAGGACGGCCGCGAGAGCCGCTACGACCTGCAGGACCTGCGGATGCGGTGCCCCTGCGCCATCTGCCGCCAGAAGCGCGGCGAGCCCCACGGTCCGCAGCTGGTGGCGGCGGAGCTGCCCGTCGTCACCACCGAGGAGCTGACCCCCACCTCCGAAGCCCGGGGCTTCGACCCGGTGGGCCGTTACGGCATCCGCATCCACTGGGCCGACGGCCACGAGGACGGCATCTACACCTTCGAGATGCTCCGCGGCCTCGACGCCTGATCAGGCCTCTTGGGCCGCCCCCTTCGGCAGCGGCGCCCGCGCGATCCACAACTCCAGCAGCAGCAGCGCCAGCGCCAGGACCAGGCACTCCCGCCACAACTCGCGCCCGTGGCGCAGGGCCAGGACCCGCTCCCCCACGGGCGTCCCGGCGTCGAGGAAGTGGAGGCTCGCCCCCGGGAGCCGCTCGCGGATCTCCTGCTCCGACAAGGCGGTGAGGTCGGACTCGGCGGCGTCGACGTTGACGGCGAACTCGTCGCGGACGCCGCCGTCGGGCCCCAGGAGGCGCCAGATGCCCGCCTCGTCCAGCGGCGGCAGGGCCCAGCGCAGGTCCCCGAGGGAGGTCTCGGCGCGGATGAAGCGCCGCCGGCCGGAGGGCGCCTGGGCCTGCACGCGGTCGTCCACCCGCGAGCCGGGAAGGCGGCGCCAGGCGCGGTCCCCCACGGTGTAGGCGGCGTCCCCCGACGGCCGCGCGAGGTAGCGGCACAGCCGGTGCAGCAGCGGCACGAAGGACCCGCGCCGCGGCCAGTCGCTCCAGGCCAGGTCGAGGGGAACGGCCCACAGCAGGGCGCGCCCCTCGCCGGGCCGGCCCTCGACGAGGGCGGGTCTGCCGTCGTCGAAGCGGGCGAGGACGGCGAGCTGGCGCCGGGTGACGATGTCGAAGCGGGCGTGAAAGCGGGGCCGGTCGGCGGGCTCGGCCAGGAGGCCGGCGAAGAGCCCGGCCCCGGCGGTGTTCGAGTCGAGAACGGCGTAAGCCTCCTCGCCCGGCCGTCCGGCGACGCCGGCGAGGGTGGCCGGCACCAGCCCCGGCAGCCAGTCCCGGTTGAGGCGGGAGAGGTCGGCCGCCGGGCCGGGCAGCAGCAGCAGCCCGCCGCCGGCCTCGACGAAGCTCCGCACCTGCCTCGCCTGGGCGGCTGTCGCGCTCTCCAGGTGGCACAGGACCAGCACGTCGACGCCGGCCAGTCTGTCGTCGTCCAGTTCGTCGAGGGTGGTGGACTCCACCTTCAGGGCGGCGTCTCCGGTGGCGGCGGCGGCCAGGGCGCGGCGGGCGTAGTAGGTGTCGCTCCGGGCCGGCCCCGCCAGCAGGACGGCGATGCCGTCGGGCACCTGGAGGATGAAGTAGCGGCGGTTGTCGGCGGGCAGGTCGTCGGCCTCGACCTCCACGAAGCCGGGGAGCCGGCCGCTGCGCCGGGGGGCTACGGTGAAGGCCACCTCCGCCGCGCCCGACGCCGGCACCTGCACCCGCCGCCGCTGCATCCGCTCGCCGTCGAGGAATAGGTCGACGGAGAGATCGGCCTCGCCGCCCCCCGACTGCCCCACCCGGGCGCCGATGCCGAGGCGCGAGCCCGGGGCGGCGAGCCACCCCGCGGCGCCCACCTCGGAGACGTGGAGGTTGCGTTGCCGGCCCCCCGCGGGAGAGACGAGGAAGAGGGTCCGCGGGTCGGGGCCGAGGAGGCCGGGACGGACGTCCTCCCAGCCGGTGCCCGCCAGGTCGGTGAACAGGTAGACCTCCCCCCGCGCCGTCGGCGTCCGGGCGAGCTGCCGGCCGGCGGCGCGCAGGGCCCGCGACACGTCGGTGCCGGCCTCGCCGGGGGCGACCTCGGCCAGGCGTTCCCGCAGGAGGCCTGCCGCCGAGCCGTCGGCACTGTCGGGGCGGGAGGCGAAGGGGATCACGCTCACCCGGTGGCGGCCGTCCTCGTACAGGGACAGGACCTCGTCGGCGCGCTGGCGGAGGCGGTCGAAGGCGCGGCCTCCGGGCGGGCTGTGGCGGGTGCTGAGGGAGCGGTCCAGGAGGAGCACGGCCGCCGCCGGCCGCGAGCCTCCGAAGAGGCCGGCGCCCTCCTGCAGGGCGGGGCGGGCGCAGGCGAGGGCCAGGCAGGCGACGGCGAGCATGCGCAGCAGCAGCACCAGCCACTGGCGCAGGCGCAGGCTGCGCATGTGGCTGACGTGGACCCGCCGCAGGAAGGCGACGTTGCTGAAGGGGACGACCCGGGGGCGCCCGCGGTGCAGGAGGTGGACGGCGAGGGGAACGAGGGCCGCCGCGAGCCCGGCCAGGGCCAGGGGGTTGAGAAACTGCAAGCGGCGCCGCCGCTACCCGGCGGGCGGGTGGTTCTTCTCTTCTTCTCCGATGACCTCGAGGATCTCCTCGGAGGACCCGGACTCGATCAGCTTCTTCTTGAAACCGTCGTTCTTCAACATGCGGGAGATGCGGGCCAGGGCCTTGATGTGGGGGCCCGAGATGCTGGCGGGGGAGACGAGGAGGAAGAAGACGAAGGTCGGCTCGCCGTCGAGGGCCTCGAAGTCGACGCCGCGCTTGTGGATGCCGAGGGCGGCGGCGAGCTCGAGGACGGCGTCGGACTTGCCGTGGGGGATGGCGATGCCGTCGCCGATACCGGTGCTCATGATCTTCTCGCGCTCGAGCACCGCCTGGAGAACCTTGTCCCTGTCCGTGATGGAGGCGCCGACCTCGAGCGAGTCGACGAGCTCCTCGATGATGCCGTCCTTGGTCTCTCCCTCGAGGCCGACGATGGCCGATTTCACGGAGAGGATATCGAGCAGGCTCATGGGCTCCAATATAGGCCCTATCCCGTTGAACGGCTACCGGCGCGAGTGCCGTCGAACGGTTTGAGCCGGCCCCCGGGGACGCCTTAGTTTCGGCTTTCTCTCGACTGATGACGCCACCGCCGCAGGCCACCCCGGCCGCCGGGGCTCCGCCCCTCCGGACCGTTCTCTTCGTCGCCTACCACTACCCGCCGATGCGTTCGCCGGGCGTGGAGCGCTCCGCCCGGTTCACCCACTATCTGCCGGAGTTCGGCTACCAGCCGCGGGTGGTGGGCACGGGCGCCTTCGGAAAGCCGAAGGACGGAGTGATCCGCGCCTGGGAGCCGCTGGGACTCTACCGGCGCCTCTTCAACCCCGCCGCCCGGCACCGGGGCGCCGCCGCCACCCGCACGCGCACGCGGGGCCCCCTGGCCGGCCTCTCCGCGGGGGCGCGGCGCTGGCTGCTGGTCCCCGACGGGCAGATCACCTGGGTTCCCTGGGCCGCGCTCGCGGCCCTGCGCTGGGTGCGGCGCCACGGGGCGGAGCTGATCTACACGACCAGCCCGCCGGCCTCGGCCCACCTGCTCGGCGGGCTGCTCAAGGCGCAGACGGGACTGCCGTGGATCGCCGACTTCCGCGACGCCTGGCTCTACGACCCGCTGGAGCCCGCCCTGCTGGAGATGCCCTTCCGCCGCGAGCTGGAACGCCGCCTCGAGGAAGGGGTGATGGCCGAGGCCGACGCCGTGATCTCGGCGACGGGGACGGCCGCCGACGACTTCGTCCGCCGATACCCGGCCGAGGCCGCCAAGGTGCGCGTCATCACCAACGGCTTCGACCCCGCCGACGGCGAGGCTGCGCAGGCCGGGGCCGATCCGGAGGGGGCGCCGGTCTCCGGGCGCCTGAGCCTGGTGCACACGGGCAGTTTCGCCTACAGCCACCCCGGCCGCTCCATCGAGCCCCTGGAGCGGGTCCTGCGCCGGCTGGTCGACACCGAGCCGGCGTGGTGCGACCGCCTGGAGGTGATCCTGGTGGGCGAGCTGTCGCCGGAGGAGCAGGAGCTGGTGTCGGCCCTGGCCGAGCTGGGCGTGGTGCGGCTCACCGGCGCCGTCGACCGCGCCACGGCCCTGGCCTTCCAGCGGCGCGCCGACGTGCTGCTCCTCGTGGACCACCCGCGGCCGTGGCCCGCCTCCAACGCGCCGGGCAAGCTCTTCGAGTACCTCGCCGCCGGCAAGCCGATCCTGGCCCTCTGCGGCGAGGGGGAGACGCGGCGCACGGTGGAGGAGCTGGACGCCGGGTTGTGCGCGGCCCCGGGCGACACCGACGCCATCGAGGCGGCCCTGCGGCGGCTGTGGGCGGGGTCCCTGCCGCGAGCGGAGACCGGCCTGGAGCGCTTCCACCGGCGCGAGCTGACCCGCCGGCTGGCGGAGTGCTTCGACGAGGTCCTCGGCGCCTGATGCGCCGTCCCCGGATGGGCCATGCCGGATGGCTCTTCGCCGGGGCCGCGGCCCTGCGCATCCTGTACGTGAGCGCCGCCGCCGAAGCGCCGCCCCAGGACACCCCCGACTACGACGAGATCGCCCGCAACCTGCTCGCCGGGGATGGGTTCGTCTCCCACGAGAACTGGTTCGGCCACCCCGTGCGCTCGTGGCGCGCCCCGGGCTATCCGCTGATGCTGGCCGCCGTGTACGGGGCCGCCGGCTTCGATCACCAGGCGGTGAGGTTGGTGCAGGCGATCCTGGGGGCGCTCACGGTGTCGCTGGTCTACCTGCTGGCCCTGCGCCTGAGGCCCTCGGCGGCGCCCCTGGCCGGCGTGGCGGCGGCCGTCTACCCGCCGCTGCTGGCCAGCGCCAACGAGGTGATGAGCGAGTGCCTCTTCACCGGCCTGCTGGTGGCCGCCCTCTGGGCCGCGGTCGAGAGCCGCCACCGTCCCGGCCGCCGCTGGGCCTTCGCCGCCGGCGTGCTGATCGCCCTGGCCGGCCTCACCCGGCCGGTGGGCCTGCTCGCGGCGCCGGCGGTGCTGGCCGTGGCCGCCTGGGAGGACCGGGCGGCGCTGCGGGGCTGGCTGCGGCGCTGGGCGCTGCCCCTGGGGGCCGGTCTCGTGGTGACCCTGGCGCCGTGGACCGCCCGCAACGCCCTGGTCCACGGCGCCTTCGTCCCCGTCTCCACCCACGGCGGCTTCATCGTCGCCCGCAGCAACGCCGACCGGCCGGACTGGCGGCGGCCCGACGGCTGGCGCATCGACGGCGGACACTTCGAGGCCGTGCCGCGCGAGGTGGAGCGGGATCGGCGCTGGTGGCGGCAGGGACTCGGCTGGATCGCCGCCCATCCCCTGGGATACCTGCGCCTGGCGGGCGAGCGCTTCCTGCGGTTCGGGTACTTCTTCCAGCCCGGGTACAACGCCGCCTTCGTGCTGGCGGCGCCGTTCTGGGTCTGGGGGCTGGTCCGCTGGGGGCGGAGCCCGGGGTTCCGCTATCCGGCGGCGGTCGTCGTCCTCTCGGCGGCCGTCTTCTGCTTCGTGCTCTACGGCTCGACGCGCTTCCGCCTGCCCCTGGAGCCGTTGCTGCTGGTCTTCGGCGCCGCCGCCGCCCACGAGGGCTGGCGCCGCGGGGGCCGCCTCTTCGCCGGGGCCTGCGCGGCCTGGGCGGCGCTGCAGGGGCTGGTGTGGTGGCAGGCGGAGGCGGCGCGGGCGGCCGTGATCCTGGTGCTGGAGGCGGGGGGCCTGCGGTGAGCGCCCCGGAGCTGTCGATCTCCATCGTCAGCTGGAACACCCGCGAGCTGCTGCGCGACTGCCTGGCCTCGATCCGCGAGGACCCGCGCAGCGCCGCGTGGGAGCTGTTCGTCGTCGACAACGCCTCCAGCGACGGCAGCGCCGACATGGTGGAGGAGTGCTTCCCGGAGGCGGCGGTCATCCGCAGCCGCGAGAACCTCGGGTTCAGCGGCGGCCACAACCTCGCCCTCGCCCGGGCCCGCGGCCGCCACCTGCTGCTCCTCAACCCCGACACCCGCGTCGACCCGGGGGCCCTGGGCGGGATGGTGGACTTCGCCGACCGCAACGCCCGCGTGGGGGCCGTCGGCCCGCGCCTGGAGGACGACCGCGGCAACCTGGAACTCTCCTGGGGGAGGGCCCCGGGAGGACTCTCCCTGATCGCGCATAAGCTGTTGTTGCACAGACTGTTCCCCGACCGTAGATTGGCCCGCCGCCGCAGCCGGGCGGAGGATGTGGGCTGGGTCACGGGCGCCTGCCTCCTGGTCCGTCGGGAAGCCGCCGAGGCCGCCGGTCCCCTCGACGACGGCATGTTCATGTGCCACGAGGACGTGGAGTGGTGCATGCGTCTGGGCGACGCCGGCTGGCGCGTCGTCTACTTCCCGCGGAGCCGGGTCGTCCACCACGAGGGCCGCAGCATCCGCCAGCGCCTGGGGGAGATGCTCGTCGTGAGCCAGCGGAGCCAGTACTACCTCCATCAGAAGCACTTCGGCCGCGGCCGCCTGCACCTCCTGCGTCTGCTCACCGGCATCGAGATGATCCTGCGCACCACCCTCTGGTCCCTGCTCTGGCTGGTCCGCCCCCGCACCCGGGGCGAGGCCCGGGATCGCCTCGGCGCCTACCGCCGCATCCTGTGGCGCACCCTCGCCGACCGCGGCTTCTGGGCGCCGCGGGACCCGCGGCCCGGAGAAACCTCTTGAGCGAGCGCATCCAGCTCTTCCGCCCCACCATCGGCGCCGCCGAGAAGGCCGCCCTGTGCGAGACCCTCGACAGCCGCTGGGTCGGCCGGGGGCCGCGCAGCATCCGCTTCGAGGAGCGCTTCGCCGAGTACATCGGCGTCGACCACGCGGTGGCCCTCAACTCGGCAACGGCGGCCCTTCACCTGGGCCTGTTGTGCGCAGAGGTCGAGGGCCAGGAGGTCCTCACCAGTTCCCTGACCTGGGTCTCCTCGACCCAGGCGATCCTGCTCGCCGGCGGGCGCCCCGTGTTCTGCGATATCGAGCCCGACACCCTGAACCTCAGCGTCGACGATGTGGCCCGGAAGATCACCCCCACCACCCGGGCCATCGTCGTCACCCACTACGGCGGCCAGGCCTGCGACATGGACCCCGTCCTGGAGCTGGCCGCCGCCCACGGGCTGACCGTGGTCGAGGACGCCGCTCACGGCTGCGGGGGGATCTACCGGGGCCGCCGCCTCGGCTCCCTCGGCGACGTGGGCTGCTTCAGCTTCCAGGCGACCAAGAACATGACCACCGGCGACGGCGGCATGCTGGTCACCGGAGACGAGGCACTGGCCGGACGGGTGCGCAAGCTGCGCTGGTGCGGCATCACCCGGCCCACGTGGGAGCGCTTCCGGCCGGGGCAGCCCAAGCGTTCGTGGATGTACGAGGTCGAGGAGGTGGGCTGGAAGTACGAGATGAACGACCTCGCCGCCGCCCTGGGCCTGGCGCAGATGGACAGCCTGGAGGCCAACAACCAGCGGCGGCGGGAGTTGATGGACCGCTACCGCGAGGCCTTCTCCGGCCTCGACGGCGTCGACTGTCTGGCCTCCAGGGACTACGCCGTCAGCGCCTGCTACAACGCCGTCATCCAGGTCGACGACCGCGACGGTCTCTTCGCCCACCTCGACGCCTGCGGGATCGACTCCAACGTCCACTTCTACCCCAACCACCTCTACCGGCTCTTCCGCCCCTATACCACCCGCCTGCCGGTGACCGAGCGGGTGTGGGAGCGGATCCTGTCCATCCCCCTCTACCCGGGTCTCACCGACGAGCATCAGGACCGCGTCATCGCCGCGGTGCGGGCTTTCGCCGAGGGCGAGCGCCGGCAACCGGCGGCGGCGGGCTGATGGAGGCCGGGCGCGCCGCCCCGCGCGGGCCGTAGCGCCCGGTCGGCGCCGCCGTGCGCGTCCTGTTCGTCACCAAGTACGGCCCGCGCGCGGCCAGCAGCCGCACCCGCGTCTTCCAGTACCTGCCCCACCTGCGGGCCCACGGCGTCGACTGCGAGGTTCTCACCGTGCTGCCCGACGAGGCCCTGGGGGGCTCGCAGCTGGCGGCTTCCCGGCGGCCCCTGGCCAAGGCCCTCTACTACCTGGGCGCCGCCTGGCGCAACGCGGCCTGCGGCCTGCGGGCCTGGCGCCGCGCCCGGGGCGCCGACGCCCTGTTCCTGCAGAAGGTGATCTTCCCGGCGCCGGTGCGCTGGCTGATCCACCGCACCGGGGTGCCCGTGGTCTATGACTTCGACGACGCCATCTTCACCACCGAGACCGGGGGGCGCTCCGGCGGCCTCCTGGCCCGCTGGCGGCAGCGGCGCGCCTGCGCCGGTCTGCCCGCCATGCTCCGCCTCGCCCGCCTCGCCGTGGTGGAGAACCCCTACACGGGGGAGTTCGCCGGGCGCTACGGTCCGGTGCTGACCATCACCGGACCGATCGACCCGGCGCCCTTCGCCGGGATCCGCCGCGACGGGGGGACGGGCCCGGTGGTGCTGGGCTGGATCGGCAGCGCCTCCACCGCCGGCTACCTGGAGCTGATCGCCGAGCCGCTGCGGCGGGTGGCGCGGCAGGAGCCGGTGCGGGTCTGCGTCGTCGGGGCCGAGTGGAGCCTCGACGGGGTGGAGGTCGAGTGCCGCCCCTGGAGCCTGGAGCGGGAGGCGGAGGACCTGGGCGGCTGGGAGGTCGGCCTCATGCCGCTGCCCGACGACCCGTGGACGCGGGGGAAGGGGGGCTACAAGCTCCTCCAGTACATGGCCGCGGCGCTGCCGGTGGTGGCCCATCCCGTGGGCGTCAACGGCGAGATCGTGGCCGACGGCGAGACCGGGCTCCTGGCCGCCGACGAGGCCGCCTGGGAGTCGGCCCTCCTGCGCCTGGTCCGCGACCCGGCCCTGCGCAGGGCCTTCGGCGAGCGCGGCCGGCAGCGGGTGGAGGATCGCTACGGCCTGGCCGTGCACGCGCCGCGGCTGCTGGCCATGCTGCGTCAGCTCGGAGGCTCCCGGTGACCGCCGCTCCCCGGGCGGCGGAATCCCCTGTCCACGCCTTCACCGTGGACTTCGAGGACTGGTTCCACGGCCTCGAGATCGACGCCGCCGACTGGGGGGGCTTCGAGAGCCGGGTGGCGGTGGGCACGGACCGGCTCCTCGACCTGCTGGCCGCCGCCGGAGCGCGGGCCACCTTCTTCGTCCTGGGAGCGGCGGCGGAGTCCGCCCCCGGCCTGGTGCGCGAGATCGCCGCCCGGGGCCACGAGATCGCCACCCACGGGTACGGCCACGGCTTCGTGAGCCGCATGGGGCCGGAGGCGTTCCGCGCCGACCTGGAGCGCTCGCTGGAGGTCCTGGCGGGCCTGGTCCCGGCGCCGGTCCGGGGGTTCCGCGCCCCCTACTTCTCCATCCGGCGGGGGACGGGGTGGGCCTTCGAGATCCTCCGGGAGTGCGGCATCCGCTACGACTCCAGCGTCTTCCCGGTGCGCAACTACCGCTACGGGATCCCGGAGGCCCCGCGCTGGGCCCACGAGACCGGGGCCGGCATCGTCGAGCTGCCGCCCTCGACCTGGCGTCTGGGCGGGGCCAACCTGCCCGTGGCCGGTGGTGCCTACTTCCGGCTCTACCCCTATATTGTGACCCACTTCGGCCTCCGGCGGATCGCCGCCGAAGGCCACCCGGCGGTGTTCTACCTGCACCCCTGGGAACTCGATCCGGAGCACCCCCGGATCCCCATGCCGCGCCGCATCGCCTGGACCCACTACCTCAACCTGGCCCGCACGGGAAAACGGTTGCGCCGACTCCTGTCCGACTTCCCCTTCACCACGGCGGCCGAGGTCCTCGCCGCCCGGGGGTGGCCGCTGGCGGGGTCACCGGAGACGGGGTGAGCGCAGCCGCCGCGGTCGAGGCCGTCCGCCGCCACTTCGACGGCGAGGCGGCGCGCTTCGACGCCATCTACGACACCGACAAGGGCCTCGCCCGGCGCTGCATCGACGCCCTGTTCCGCGGCGTCGTTCACCGGCGTTTCGCCCTGACCTTCGCCCGCTGCGGAGACGTCGCCGGCCAGCGGATCCTCGACGTGGGCTGCGGCTCCGGCCGCTATTCGGTGGAGTTCGCCCGCCGCGGCGCCCGCGTCACCGGCCTCGACATGGCGCCGGCCATGCTCGACATGGCCAGGTCCGCGGCGGCCGAGGCCCGCGTCGACGGGCGCTGCCGGTTCGAGGCGGGGGAGTTCCTGCAGTGGCAGGCGCCCCACGACTTCGACATCTGCCTCGGGATCGGGTTCTTCGACTATGTGCCCGATCCCGCCCCGGTCCTGGCGCGCATGCGCCAGCTGACCACGGGCCGCGGCGTCTTCAGCTTTCCCATCCGCTGGCGCCTGCGCACGCCCACACGCTGGCTGCGGCTCAAGGCGAGGGGGTGCCCCGTGTTCTTCTACGACCGGCGCCAGGTCGAGGACGGCCTGCGGGCGGCGGGCTGGCGCCACGTGCGGGTCACGACGCTGAGCCGGGACTACCTGGTGGAAGGGCGGCCATGAAGGTCCTGATCACCGGCGGGGCGGGCTTCATCGGCTCCCACCTGGCCGAGCGCCACCTGGCCATGGGGGACGAGGTGTCCATCATCGACAATCTCTCCACCAGCCTCATCGAGAACATCCAGCACCTGCAGGACCACCCGAGCTGCACCTGCCACATCGGCGACATCCTCAACGCCGAGGTCATGCGCGTCCTCGTGGAGGAGTGCGAGCTGATCTACCACCTGGCGGCGGCGGTGGGGGTCGAGTACGTGCTGGAGAACCCGCTGCAGACGCTGAGCACCAACATCCGCGGCACCGAGATCCTCCTGGAGCTGGCCAACGAGCGCAAGAAGCGCGTCGTCCTGGCCTCGACCTCCGAGATCTACGGCAAGAAGAACGGCCACGTGCCCTTCAAGGAGGACAGCGACCGCATCCTCGGGCCGACGACGGTGCTGCGCTGGAGCTACTCCACCACCAAGGCGGTGGACGAGCTGCTGGCCCTGGCCTACTGGCGCGAGAAGCGTCTGCCCACGGTGATCGTGCGGCCCTTCAACGTCATCGGGCCGCGCCAGACCGGGCGCTACGGCATGGTGGTGCCGCGCTTCATCAAGCAGGCCATGCTGGGGGATCCGATCACGGTCTACGACAACGGTGAGCAGCGCCGCTGCTTCACCTACATCGACGACGCCGTCGACGGCCTCGTGGCCATGGCCGCCAGCGACCGGGTGGTGGGCGAGGTCCTGAATCTCGGGTCGAACTACGAGAGCAGCATCCGCGACCTGGCGCACAAGATCAAGGAGCTCACCGGCTCCAACTCCGAGATCGCCTTCATCCCCTACGACCAGACGCGCCGCAGCGGCCTCTACGAGGACCTGGACTACCGCGCCCCCGACCTGCGCAAGATCCGCGGCCTGATCGGCTACGACCCCAAGGTCGATCTCGACGAGGCGCTGCGCCGGATCATCGAGGACTTCAAGAGGTAGTCCGGGTCTCCGGGCGCCTGGCTCACCAGCCGAGGCTCCGCAGCAGCCGGGGCGTGACCAGCCACTGCAACTCTCCCTCCAGCGGACCCTCCCAGCGGGGCGTATCCAGGTCGACGCAGGCCACGGCCGCCGTGGGCAGGCGCACGCGGGCCCCGGTGAGCCGGGCGATCCACTGCTCCATGCCGGGGTTGTGGGCGATGACCAGGACCGTGCCGGCCTTTCCCGCCGTGGCGGCCAGCACCTCGGAGAGGGTCTCCGGGCCGGACATGTACAGGCGGCCGTCGAGGACCAGCTGCGGGCCCTCCTCCAGCTCCTCCACGAGGCGGGCGGCCGTCTCCTGGGCGCGCACCGCCGCCGAGGCCAGCACCAGGTCGGGCGGCCCGGCGCAGGCCTCCAGGAACCCGGCCACGCGGGGCACGTCCTTGCGGCCGCGCTTGTTCAGGGGGCGGTCGAAGTCCTCCCGGTCGGGGCTCGACCAGTCGGACTTGGCGTGACGCATGACGAGCAGTCTCTTCACTCTCATTCCCTCCCGGCGGTAAACTAACGGCATGCGCGTCGATCCCTCCATCTTCAAGGCCTACGACATCCGCGGC
Organism: Gemmatimonadaceae bacterium; assembly: GCA_026706075.1. Lineage (GTDB taxonomy): Bacteria > Latescibacterota > UBA2968 > UBA8231 > UBA8231 > UBA8231. The sequence continues at coordinate 58,021 of JAPOZM010000108.1, read as the reverse complement.
CTCTACCCCTCCCAGCTCGACGAGTCCACCGCTCTCGCCGTGGGCCGCGCCTTCGCCTCCCTGCTGCGGCCGCCGCAGGTCGTCGTCGGCCGCGACATGCGGCTGTCGAGTCCCGCCGTGTGCGCCGCCCTCGTGGAGGGGCTCACGCGCCAGGGGGCGGACATCCTCGACCTCGGCATGGTCAGCACCGACCAGTACTACCACGCCTGCGCCACCCGCCGCCGGCCGGGGATCATGGTCACCGCCTCCCACAACCCGCCCGACTACTGCGGCTTCAAGATGGTGCGCGAGATGCCCTTCCTGCTGTCCGGGGACGAGGGCATCCAGGACCTGCGGCGGTTGATCGAGGCCGAGGAGTGGCGCCCGGCCCCCGGCTCCGGCCGGGTGGAGAGCCTCGACCTGGGCGAGGGCTTCGTCGACAAGGTCCTGTCCATGGTGGAGGTCGACCGACTGCGGCCGTTGAAGATCGTCGCCGACACCGGCAACGGCATGGTCGGCCCCATCCTCGAGCGCGTCTACGAACGCCTGCCGGTGGAGCTGACGGGGATGTACCTCGACCCCGACGGCTCCCTGCCCAACCACGGCCTCGACCCCATGCAGGAGGAGAACCGCGCCGAGCTGCAGCGGCGGGTTGCGGCCGAGGGCGCCGACGCGGGCTTCGCCTTCGACGGCGACGGCGACCGCTTCTTCGCCATCGACGACCGGGGCCGCTTCGTCCCCGGCGACTTCCTCACGGCGCTGATGGGCGCCTGGCTGCTGCGCCGCGAGGGGGGCGGGACCATCGTCCACGACGTGCGCTGCTCGTGGGCCGTGCGCGACGAGATCCGTGCCGCCGGGGGCGAGGCCCGCCAGGAACGGGTGGGCCACTCCTTCCTCAAGCCGCGGCTGCTGCGCGAAGGCGGCGTCTTCGCCGGCGAGCTGTCCGGCCACTACTACTTCCGCGACTTCTACGGCGCCGACTCCGGCATCGTGCCGTCCCTGGTGCTGATGCAGATGATGTCGGAGAGCGGCGGTTCCCTGTCGCGGCTGCTCTCGCCCCTGGAGTCCCGCTACTTCCTCTCGGGGGAGATCAACTCCCGGGTAACGGATCCCGCAGCAAAGCTGGAGGAGCTGGCCGGGCGCTACGCCGACGGCCGCATCGAGCGCCTCGACGGCGTCTCCGTCAGCTTCGACGACTGGCACTTCAACGTGCGCGCCTCCAACACCGAGCCCCTGCTGCGCCTCAACCTCGAGGCCCTGAGCCCGCGGCGCATGGAGGAGAAGCGCGACGAGGTGCTCGCCGTGATCCGCGCCTGATCAGTAGAACACGGGGATGACGTTGCCCACCGTGCCGGTGAAGCAGTCGACGATCAACCACAGGCCGGCGATCACCAACTGCCCCAGGATCAGCCCCACGAAGAACGGCTTGGTGCGTTCGTAGGTCCGGGCTCCGCAGTACCGGAGCACGGCGCGCTTGACCACCCAGGCGAGGCAGATGGAGGACCACAGGACCCCCATGGTCCAGCCCGGGGCGACGGCGAACCCGAGGGGGTGCAGGGGCCAGGCGGCGAAGTGATGGCGGGCCACCATGAGGCCGGTCATCACCACCCCGCCGCCGAGCATCCACAGGAGGCCGGTGACGCTCGGCCCCGTGGGGTTGTCGAGCTGGTACATGGCCTGCTCCCCGGGGTAGCGGGGGAAGGAGCCGAAGAACTGGCCGTGCAGGTTCAGGCCGCCGTGTTGGTAGGCCAGCCGCAGGGTGAACCAGATCGACACGGCGAGGGTGACCAGCATGGCCAGGGCGATGGCGGCCAGCAGCCGGCGCCGGTTGCCGGAGGTCTCGCTGCCCAGGCGCAGGCCGTTGGCCAGGGGCGCCATCATGAAGACCAGCAGCTCCCCGCACCACACGAGGCTGTGACCGGTCGCCAGCAGGCCGGCGGGACCCAGGGCCGGCCCGCCCACGGCGGCGACCACGAAGCCGGGCGCCACCATGCCCGGTGAGATCGTGGGGATGCCCCCTTCGGCCACGGCCCGCGTCAGCCCGGTGAAGATCACGAGGGCCGACAGCACCAGGATCAGCGCCGCCCAGCCCGGCATTCCCGCCTGCCACAGCCACACGGTCATGCCCCCCAGGCCGCCGCCGCCGCCGAGGACGGCCCAGCGGAAGGGGAGGATCTCGCCGCCGTCGTCGATCGAGGCGTCCCCCCGGACCGCCTTGCGCCACACGGCCCGCAGGTGCCCGCGGGCGTACCAGAGCCCGGCGGCGATGAGCACGATCAGGGCCCCCATCGCCTGCTGCCCGAGGATGGGCTCCGTCCAGTAGCCCTGGCCGAGGTGGGTCGTGTCGATCCCCGCCATGTACAGCAGTTTCCTCTGCACCGCGGTGAGCAGGTAGAAGAACCAGAGGCTGAAGGCGATGCTGGTGTTGATGAACCAGGCGAAGCCCAGCATCAGGAAGTTCACCCCGATCCGCACCGGCATCCCCGGAAGCAGGTCGACGCTGGTCGCCAGGTTGGGCACCGGCACCTCGGGCAGGTAGTGCTGCAGGCCCTGCAGGCCGCCCACGACCGCGGGCACGGCGAAGCCGACCCACAGGCTCAGCCGCCGGAAGACGTCGGGCAGGATGGCGCCCCGCTCCTGCCGGAACAGGGCCAGGGGCACCTGGGCCATGGGGAAGGGCAGGCGCTCGTGGTCCACCCACTGGCGCCGCAGGATGGCCATGACGCAGACCAGGGTCAGGTAGAAGGCCGCGTAGAAGACCAGCCACCCCAGCAGCGGCGGGAGCCAGCTGGCCCAGGGCACCGGCATGCCGCCCTCGTAGAGTCCCTGCACCGCCTCGGGATCGCCCATCAGCATCCATTCCGCCAGGTACGGATGGAGCTGCTCGGCCCACCGGTTCTCGGGGGAGGCGTAGTAGTAGATCCCCGTGATCATGGGCAGGATCATGCCGGTCACACCGCGCGTGGGGATCGCCGCGGCCACCATCATCATCACCGTGGCCGTGATCAGCTCCCCCCGCGTGAACCCCCAGGTGCGCCGGCAGCAGCGGAGCAGCACATGGACGATCATGACCAGGAACAGCAGGAAGAAGGCCGCCGGCGTGCTCGAGGAGAACCCCATGGGCGTCCCCCGCAGGAGCATGGTCGTGTACGGGACCCCGACGCCGATGACCGCGCACAGGAGGCAGCCCACGGCGATCCCCCGCAGGGAGACGGTGGAGTCGGGCCCGGCGGGGGCGCGGGCGAGATCGCGCTCCTGGAGGGTGGCGCGGTAGTCGGGGGGGATGGGGTCCATGGGGCGGGTAAAGAAGGGCTATCGACCCCGTGGCGCATGGGGAGAAGCGCGGCGAGAGCCGCCGTGATCCGCGCCCGATCAGTAGAGCACGGGGATGACGTTGCCCACCGTGCCGGTGAAGCTGTCCACGATCAGCCACAGGCCGGCGATCACCAACTGCCCCAGGATCAGTCCCACGAAGAACGGCTTGGTGCGTTCGTAGGTCGCGGCCCCGCCGAAACGCAGCACGGCGCGCTTGATCACCCAGGCGGCGCAGATGGAGGACCACAGCACCTCCATGGTCCAGCCCGGACCCACGGCGAACCCGAGGGGATGCAGGGGCCAGCCGGCGACGTGCTGGCGGGCGACCATGAGCCCGGCCATCACCACGCCGCCGCCGAGCATCCACAGGAAGCCGGTGAGCGGCTCCGCGGGGTTCTGGAGCTGGTACACCGTCTGTTCGGCCGGGTAGCGGGCGAAGGAGCCGAAGTACTGGCGGTCCAGGTTCACGCCGCCGTGGTCGTAGGCCAGCCGCAGGGTGAACCAGACGGAGACGGCCAGGGTGACCAGCATGGCCAGGGCGATGGCGGCCAGCAGCCGGCGCCGGTTGCCGGAGGTCTCGCTGCCCAGGCGCAGGCCGTTGGCCAGGGGCGCCATCATGAAGACCAGCAGCTCCCCGCTCCATATCAGGCTGTGCCCGGCCGCCAGCAGGCCGGTGGGACCGAGGGCCGGCGCGCCCAAGGTGGTGACCACGAAGCCGGCGGGCACCATGGCCGGCGAGATCGTGGGGATCCCCCCCTCCGCCACGGCCCGTGTCAGCCCGGTGAAGATCACCAGGGCCCCCAGAACGATGACCGGCGCCGCCCATCCCGGCATCCCCGCCTGCCACAGCCAGAGGGTCATTCCCCCCAGGCCGGCGGCGCCGCCGATGACAGCCCAGCGGAAGGGGAGGATCTCGCCGCCGTCGTCGATCGAAGCATCCCCCAGGACGGCCTTGCGCCACACCCTCCGCAGATGGCCGCGGGCGTACCAGAGCCCGGCGGCGATGAGCACGATCAGGGCCCCCATCGACTGGTGTCCGATGGTCGGCTCCGTCCAGTAGCCCAGGCCGATGTGGGTGGTGTCGATGCCCATGAGGTGGAGGAGCCTCTTCTCCACCGCGATGAGCAGGTAGAAGAACCAGAGACTGAAGGCGATGCTGGTGTTGATGAACCAGGCGAAGCCGAGCATCAGGAAGTTCAGGCCGACCCGCAGCGGCACGCCCTCCACCACCGTTCTGACCACCAGGTAGGGCGCCGGCACCGCGGGGAAGTAGTGCTGCAGGCCCTGCAGGCCGCCCACGACGGCGGGCACGGCGAAGCCGACCCACAGGCTCGCCCGGCGGAAGAGATCCGGCAGGATGGCCCCCCGCTGCTGCCGGAACAGGGCCAGGGGCACCTGGGCCATGGGGAAGGGCAGGCGCTCGTGCTCCACCCATTGGCGCCGCAGGATGGCCATGACGCAGAGCAGGGTCAGGTAGAAGGCGGCGTAGAAGGCCAGCCACCCCAGCAGCACCGGCATCCAGGCGGCCCAGGGAATCGGCATCCCGCCCTCGTAGAGTCCGCGCACCGCCTCCGGATCACCCACCATCGTCCACTCCGCCAGGTGCGGATGGAGCAGCTCCGCCCACCGGTTGTCGGGGGAGGCGTAGTAGTAGATCCCCGTGACCAGGGGCAGGAGCATGCCGGTCACCCCGCGCGTCGGGATCGCCGCGGCCACCATCATCATCACCGTGGCCGTGATCAGCTCTCCCCGCGTGAACCCCCAGGATCGGCGCCAGCACCGGAGCAGCACGTGGACGAGCAGGAGCAGGGCGAGGAGGAAGAAGGCCGCCGGCGTGCACGAGGAGAACCCCATGGGCGTCCCCCGCAGGAGCATGGTCGTGTACGGGGCGCCGACGCCGATGACCACGCACAAGAGGGCGCCCACGGCGATCCCCCGCAGGGTGACGGCGGACTCCGGGCCAGCGGAGGCGCGGGCGAGGTCGCGCTCCTGGAGGGTGGCGCGGTAGTCGGGGGGGATGGTGCGGTTCATGGGGGGCCCTCGCGGCTCTGCTTGTCAGGGGCGAGTCAGGTCCCGCAGATTAACGCCATGACCGGACCGGGTAACAGTACAGGCGCCAGGCGAAGGCTGCCCATCGGCGTTCAGACCTTCCGCGAGATCCGCGAGGAGAACTGCTACTACGTCGACAAGACCGACTACCTGCGGCGCCTCGCGGAGGGCGGCAAGCACTACTTCCTGTCGCGGCCCCGGCGCTTCGGCAAGAGCCTGTTCCTCGACACCTGCAAGGAGCTGTTCGAGGGCAACGAGCCGCTCTTCGAGGGGCTCGACATACACCCCCACTGGGACTGGTCCATCCGCCATCCGGTCGTGCGCCTGAGCTTCGGCAGCGGCCACTTCCAGGGGCCGGGCGACCTGCGCACGGAAGTGACGGACCGGTTGAAGGCCATGGAGGACGACGCGGCGGTCACCACTCGCCCCGACTCCGTGCCCGCCCGCCTTCGCCACCTGATCGAGTGGCTGCATCAGCGCACGGGCCGGCGTGTCGTGGTGCTCGTCGACGAGTACGACAAGCCGATTCTGGATGCGCTGGACACACCGGAGACGGCCCGCGCCAACCGCGATTTCCTGCGCGGCCTCTACGCCGTCGTCAAGGACTGCGACGCCCACATCCGCTTCACCTTCATCACCGGGGTGAGCAAATTCTCCAAGGTCAGCCTGTTCTCCGGCCTCAACAACCTCTCCGACATCACCCTGGACCCGCGCTATTCCGCCGTCTGCGGCTACACCGAGGAGGACCTGGACGCGGTCTTCGCCCCCGAGTTGCCAGGCCTCCACCGCGAGGAGATCCGGGAGTGGTACAACGGTTACGGCTGGCTCGGCGACGACAAGGTCTACAACCCCTTCGACATCCTGCTGCTCTTCGACAAGCGCCGCTTCGGCGCCTGGTGGTTCGAGACCGGAAGGCCGGCTTTCCTGGTCGAGACGCTGATGGAGCGCGGGGTGAGCTCCGTTTCCCTGGAACGCATGCTCGCCAGCGACGCGCTGCTCTCCCAGTTCGACGTCGAGGACATGGCGACCGAAGCGCTGCTCTTTCAGACCGGGTACCTGACCATTCACGCCGTCGAGCCTCGCGGCGGGCGGACGTTCTACCGGCTGGGCTACCCGAACCGGGAGGTCCGGCAAAGCATCAACGAAAGCCTGCTCAACCACCTCGCCGGTGATTCGACCCGCGGGGAGGAGCACAGCGCCCGGCTGTACGACCTGCTGCTGGTCAACGACTTCGCGGGCCTGGAGAGCCTGTTCCGTGCCTTCCTGTCCGGGATACCCTACCAGTGGCACTCGAAGAACGACATCGCCTCGTACGAGGGGTACTACGCCAGCGTCTTCTACTCCTGCTTCGCCGGCCTCGGCCTCCGTGTCATCGTCGAGGACAGCACCAGCCACGGCCGCCTCGACATGGCGGTGCTGTTCAATGGCAACGTGTACCTCTTCGAGTTCAAGGTGGTGGAGCTGACGGCGGCGGGCGCCGCCATGGCGCAGTTGAAGGAGCGGGGCTACGCGGACAAGTACCGGGGCCGCGGGGAGCCGATTCACCTGGTAGCGGTGGAGTTCAGCCGCGAGAGCAGGAACATTGTGGCCTTCGAGGTGGAGGGGGGGTAGTCGTGGGCTCTGTGGGACGCCATGGCGCACGGGGCAGTATACGCCAAGACACGGGGGGGCAGAGTCATTCCACCAAGGGGGAGGAGATGAACCTGGAGGAAGTACTGGCGTTGGTGATCCAGCGCATACGCAGCGGCTCCTTGGAGAATGAAGCGCAGGTGAAGCAGGCGGTCATCGTGCCAATCCTTCGTGCTTTGGACTGGGACGACGCAGATCCGGCGGAATTCGTGCCGGAGTATTCCGTGGACAGTGGCCGGGTGGATTACGCCCTGCTTGGACAGAAGGGAGCCCCGCTGATATTCGTGGAAGCCAAGGGGATTGGCCGCGTGGATCTCGCGGGCGAGGAGCAGCTGTTCCGTTATGCTGTCAACAAGGGCGTCCCATTCCTTATCCTGACGGACGGCGACCTCTGGGATTTCTATCTCAGCATGGCGGCAGGTGTGCCCGCCGAGCGGCGGTTCTATCGGGCGAAACTGACGCGCGGGGAGAGGGTTGCCGAGCACGCCCGTTTCCTGGGAAAACACCTTCGGAAGGGACGCGTCGCTTCGGGCGAGGCCCGCCGTGCAGCGGAGCAGTTGCATGAAAGCAACCAGGAACGGGAGAAGGCCCGCGAAGCCATGCCAGGGGTCTGGAGAGGCTTGCTGGAGAGACCGGACGACATGCTCCGTGATCTGCTTATGGAACAGGTGGCAAGTGCATGTGGAACCATGCCTGAACAGGATGATGTGGAGTCCTTCCTGAAGGCGTGCCTCTCCGGTGGAGTGCCCGAAGTGCCCGATGCCCCCGCGCCGGCCGCCGGATCCCGCCCCACGAAGACCCCACCGAAACCTCAGCCTGCGACGCCGCGAGGTACGAAGATCACCGGGTTCATCTTGGAGAACAGGAGCGTGGAGACCGGGACTGCGTATCGCGCTCTGGCGGAGGTGCTGAAGGAGTTTCATCGGCGTGATTCCCAATTCATGCAGCGCTTCGCGGCTCAAACGGTGGGACGGAAACGGCAACTGGTTGCGCGTGACCGACAGGCCCTCTACCCAGACACACCTGACTTGGTAGAGAAGATGTCGCTGGATCTTGGGAATGGTTGGTGGCTGGGCCATAATCTCAGCGCCGATACCATCCGACGTAGAATCAAGACGGCCTGCGAGATCGCGGGTGTGAAATACGGATCCCAGCTGAAGTTGATCGAGTCGTGAGGGGCATCAGGCTGCGACACTGCGCAACCAGCTTCCCCGCCCCCACCATAGCCCTCATAGCCGCATCCACCCACCCCGTGGCGGCCACCCCCACTCCGCCCGCAACCCCCGACGATCCCTCGCCTTCGGCGCCCCAACGGACCTGGAACTGGCAACTCTCCGAGCACGTAACGCCGGGTAGCTCCCCACGCCCGCGACGTTCACATCACACGGGTTTCTTGCATGGCTCACGATGATCGCAGATACGAGTGGCGCCGCGTCACCGGAGAGGCCGCCTTCGCCGCTCGAGACGGCGCCGGCGCCCTGGTCTTCCGGGACAGGATGTGGCTGCTGGGCGGATGGAATCCCGGGGACAAGGACCACTTCCCCCTGATCTGCAACAGCGAGGTCTGGTCGTCGGCCGACGGCGCCGCCTGGAGGCTCGAGAGCCTCCAGGCGCCGTGGGAGGGGAGGCACTGCGCCGGATACGTGGTGCATGCCGGCCGCATGTGGATCGTGGGCGGAGACTGCAACCAGGGGCACTACCAGAGCGATGTCTGGAGCAGCGCCGACGGCGTTCACTGGGATCTGGTGCTCGACCGCGTGCCGTGGGCGCCGCGGGCGCTCCACTACACGGTGGCATTCGATGGCCGGATCTGGGTGATGGGGGGACAGACGATGCCCGAGTTCGCGGGCGGCGACGAGGTCTTCTACAACGATGTGTGGTGCACCGCCGACGGCGTCAGTTGGACCCGCGTCGTGGAGAGCGCTCCGTGGGCGCCCCGGGGGATGATCGGGGGCGCCGCGGTCCACGGCGGCAGGATGTGGATTCCGGGCGGGGGCACGTACGACACGCCTGCGACTCCCGTTCGGAAGTTCTTCAATGACGTGTGGAGCTCGGCAGACGGAGTCAACTGGGACCAGCACGTCCCCCACGCCCCGTGGGCGGCCAGGCAGTACCACGAGGTGGCCGTCTTCGATGACCGCATGTGGGTGATGGAGGGCTGGGCGGCCGAGAGCGGGAACCGCCGGGACGTGTGGTATTCGGCGGACGGCGTGGACTGGGCCGAGTTGCCCGACACCCCCTGGGCTCCCCGGCATGCGGCGAGCGTCTTCGTCCACGACGGGTCGCTGTGGATGGTGGCGGGCAACAACATGGAGCCCGATGTCTGGCGGCTTGCGCGCAAGGGGTAACGCTGGCGCATCGGGCCGCGATTGACCATCCTTTGGCCATCCCCCCCTGACTCTCCCTGGAAATGCTCAACTCGAGAGGGCATCGAAATGAAGACAGCAATCCTCTTCATCATCGGGCTGGCAGTGCCATGGAGCAGTGCAGGGGCCGAGCCCCGGGTCGAGGGGCGGGTGCTCTTGCCCTCGGGCGCCCCGGTGGCCGGGGCCCAGGTGCTGTTGCTCGATCTGACCGATCTGCGCGAGGCCCCGCTGGCTGCCATCACGGACCGGTCGGGGCGGTTCACCCTGCCGTTGGCCGCCCCGGCGGAAACCCTGCCGGCGCGCTTCCAGCTGGGGTCGAACTACCCCAATCCCTTCAACCCCTCCACACTCATCCCGTATCAGTTGCCAGCCCCGATGGCCGTGCGCCTGGAAGTGTTCAATGTCCTGGGGCAACGGGTGGCGACCCTGGTGGACGGGGAGCAGCCGGCCGGTGCTCACACGGCGGAGTGGGACGCCACCGATGCGGCGGGTCAGGCGGTGGGCGCCGGTGTCTACATCTGCCGGCTGAGCGGGGGCGGGGCGGAGATCACCAGGCCGATGCTGCTGATCGACGGACAGGCGGGGATTCCGTCGGGGGCAGGCTCCGCCGGGGAGGCTCCCGCCGCCGAGGCCGGAGCGCCGGCCTACGGACTGATCGTCTCGGGGCCGGGACGGGTCCCCTACGTCGATCCGGCTTTCCGGGTGGAGGCGGGCATGGCCCCGCTGGATGTGATGGTCGAAGGGCCGGGCGACATTCCCTCGGCGAAGGTGGCCACGGGGGGCATTCTGGGCGACGTGGACAACACCGGCCACGTCGACTTCTTCGACGCCCTGCTGGTGGTGGCGTACAGCCTCGATCCTTCCATCGTCATGCCGAACGGCGGCGATATCTCCCTGGGCGATGTCAACGCCGACGGCCGGATCGATCTGTCCGACGCCTGGACCATCGCCGCCTACCTCAACGATCCATCCGATCCGACATTGCCCGCCATCGGGGAAGCGGCGGGTCCGGCCGTCTCGCTGTCGCCGGACTCCCCGACGCTGTCGTTTGCCGACGACGGGGCCTGGCACCGGTTCACCGTCGAGGCCGAGGAGCCGGTCACGGTGGTGGTCAATCCGGCGGGAACCCCCCGGCTGCTGGAGATCACCACGCGCAGCGGCCGGGGCAACTACTGTCCGGCCGAGGCCGAGGACACCGGCTCGCGCCAGGACGGACAGGCGGTCTACCTGGCCGGGTGCGGGGAGGGTCAGGGCACGGTGGAGTTGCGGAGCGAAGCGGACGGCACGGTCCTGCGGACCTACACCTTCGAGGTGTCCGGCAGCCCCGCCGACCTGGTCGTTCAATCGATCCTGGTCAGCGACAACAACCTGACTCCGGGGCAGACCTTTACACTCAGCGCCACGATTCGCAACCAGGGCACGGGTGAGTCGGCAGCGACGGTGTTGCGTTACTACCGCTCGTCGAACCGGACGATCTCCACGGCGGATACGCAAGTCGGCACGGATCAGGTGAGCGCCCTGGCCGCCTCCGGCGCCAGTGCCGAGTCGATCCTCCTCGAGGCCCCATCGGCCGAAGGCACCTACTACTACGGCGCCTGCGTGGACCGAAGCGACGGCGAGAGCGCCAGCAACAACTGCTCCGCGGGAGTCCGTGTCACCGTGGAGGCCGCGAACCAGGCGCCGGTGGCGACAGTGAGCGCGCTGCCGCCGCAGAGCCTGCGGCCAGGCCAGTCCGTGGACGTGGACGTGGATGCGTACTTCAGCGACCCTGACGGGGAGGCGCTGACCTACTCGGCGTCGTCGGCGAACGAGGGCATTGCCATGGTGTCGGTGGCGGGCCACACGGTGACGTTCACGGGAGTCGCCGAGGGAACGACCACGGTGATGGTGACGGCCAGCGACCCGGGAGGTCGGGTGTCGACGCCCCTGAGCGCGAGCGTCACCGTCACCGCCGATGCCGCGGATGAATACACACCGGTTGACTGGATTCACGTAGTTGCCGGCGGAGGAATCCAGGCCCAGGTGGGCGTTCTGACAATTGCGGTCGCTCCCGGAGGAGGCTGCCTCACGGTCTCCAACGTCGTATCCGACAGCGTCACGTCTTTCGGCACCTCCAAGTGGCAGATTCTCGGAGAGGATGCCGAGTGGACGGATGTGAGCGGCACGGAGCGCGACGGCGACATCTGCGGCAGCCTTCTGCCCGACACACCGGGCGAGTTTCGATGGGTCGTGGAGATCACCACCGACGGCGTGACGGGGAAATACGCGAGCGGGAACACCCTGGTCGTTTCCGGATGAGCCCGTGAGTCTGCACGGTCGCCCCGGTTCGTCATCAAGCCGCATCACGTAGACACCGACCGGCCGTTGGCAGCGGCACGTCGCGCACGCCCCGCGGGCCCCCCGGCGCGGGGCGGGCGTGTTCTCCCACGACGATGACAGGACCGGATGCTGGACTTCAAGCGACCTGAGCCCAACACGGCAGTGATCCGCATCGTACGGGCCGTCGTTCCCCTGGCGAACCGCCTGTTCCTGAAGGGGTTGAAGCTGGATGTCGATGCCGGGTCCATCGCCCGGCTGGAGGCGGTACAGGGGCACTCCGCGGTCCTGGCCCCCAACCACCCGGCCTCGGCCGATCCCGTGGTCATGTTCCTGTTGTCCAAGCGGGTGTCGCAACCGTTCTACTACATGGCGGCGCGGGAAGCCTTCGACAAGGGCCGGTTCGGGGCCGTCAGGGGCTGGCTGATGCAGCGGGTCGGCGTCTACTCGGTGGTGCGCGGCACCGTCGACAGGGATGCCTTCCGGACGACGCGGCAGCTGCTGCTCAAGGGGGAGCGGCCGGTCGTCATCTTCGGAGAAGGAGAGGTCTCGCGCCAGAACGACACGGTCATGCGCTTCGAGAGGGGCATCGTGCAGATGTGCTTCTGGGCCCTGGACGACATGGTGAAGGCGGACGTCGGCAAGCCGCTGTATGTCGTGCCCGTGGGCATGAAGTATCACTACCCGCGCGACATGTGGAGTTCCATCGACGCCGCCCTCAAGAGGCTGGAACGGCACATCCTCCCCTCCGCCGAACGGACGCCGGCCGAGCGCTACGATCGGTTGCGCCGCATCGGTGTGGCCGTCTTCCGAACCCTGGCGGCGGAATACCAGTACCAGATCGACGAGACCGTCTCCCTCGATCTCCATATCGATCGGTTGAAGGATGCGATCCTGGCCCGCGCCGAAGGGATCATGGGGGTTCAGAAGGGAACGGACATCCTCACCAGGACTCGCGCCCTGAAGAACCTCGTGGATACCCAGGTCCACCAGGATACCGAGGAGATGACGGAGTACGAAGGTCGGATACACGCAGAGCAACTCCGGAAGATCCAGGAGTTCTATCCGGATCTGGAACGGTTGATCAACTTCATTTCGATCACGGACGGATATGTCGCCGAGGAGCCCTCGCCCGAGCGCTACCTGGATGTGATTCTCCGCCTCGAGCGGGAGGTCTTCGGGAGATCGGAACCGCGGGGACCGCGGATGGCATCGGTCCGTGTCGGCGAACCGATCGATCTCCGGGAGCGCTACGACGCGTACCGAGCCCGGAAGAGGGAGACCGTCGAGCATACGACCGCTGAAGTCGAGACAGCCGTTCAGAGTCTGGTCGGTGGGTCGAGAAAGGAACGGGAATGCACCTGACCGCGAAGGTGAACTTCGGGGAAGACCTCGGGCAGAACCTGGGGACCGTCTTTCAGGCCCGGGGCGACGATGGCAGGGTGGTCTTGGGGGCCGGGTTCATGGGGCTCTACAACACCCACTTCCGCATGGACCGGTGGACGCTGCAGCTCTTCGTCCGCCACGACGGCGCCGAGCCGACCTGGGAGAAGCTGCCCTTCCCGACCGAGGACGGCGGCAACTACCTCTTCGATCTCGACGGCCGGGTCTACCAGTTCAGCCACTATCACGATCGCACGGCCCGGTGGTACGATGACGAATCCGGGGCCTGGGTCACCGATGACCGGTTCGGCATCGGTGAGACGGCAGGCGGCGAGGGCATGATGCGCGTGGCCGGGAAGCTGCTCCAGTTCAAGGGCGGCGAGGCCTGGTACGACGGCGCGAAGATCCTGGACCGGGCCGGGGAAGGCCGCTACCACCACTTCTACTACTCCCACGGCCATCTCGTCTTCTACCAGAACAACACCCCCGAGTGGAGCAAGCTCCACGCGGTGCCCTGGCGGCCGGGCGACGGTCCTCTCGACCTGGACAGGGCGGTCACCCTGGACCTGCGCTATGCGGGCGAGAGCTCCTTCTCCGCCGGGCAGCTGGGGGACGAGATCATCCAGTCCTCCAACCTCGGCGGAGTCTACGCCTTCGACGGTTCGGGGTGGCGGATCATCCGCCAGTCGCTGAAGGGCGTCAGCCACCAGCTCTACTCGATGCTGAACTGGTACGACCGCATGCTGATCGGCCACTACCCCACGGGAAACCTCCTGGAGTACGTGGAGCGGGGGTCGGAGCTGCGCCACCTGCGGGACTGGCCGCCGGTGATGCCCGGTGTCTCGACAGAGGTCCGCGAGGCCCAGACGACCTGCTTCTTCGGAGGGGACCTGCACGTGGGGGTCTGGCCGTGGGCCGAGCTGTGGCGCTACGACCACCACGGCGGCGCATGGCGCTTCGTCCGCAGGATGTTCGACCATCCCCCGGTCACGGACGAGTGGAACCACCCCTGGGAGGACCGGACCGTGGGCTACAACGAGATCCACGGAGACAGGATCGTCTGGAACGACTGGGGCAATCGCACGACCGGCCTGGCGCCGATGGGGGACTCCCTGTTCATCTCCACCAGCGCTAAGGGCTGTCAGCAGCGGGACATGAGGATGGAGTTCCTCCACGACGACGAGATCTGGGACGAGTACCGCACCGTGCACCGCATGCGCAAGCCGGGATGCGCCGCGGGTGCCGCGGCTTGGCGGGAGGGGGAGACCACACTGGAGTTCATCGCCGAGGGGGACCGCATCGCCATCGCCCAGGACGGGGACGAGATCGCCTCGGCGCCGGGCGACCCCAAAGTGCTGGCCAACCTGGAATCGGCGCGGATCGAGTGGGGGAAGGGCATGTACGGACCGTTTGCGGGGGAAGTGACGCCGCAATGACTCGCCAGACGATCTCGCAACAGGAGAAGGAGACCTACGCCGAGGAGGGGTTCCTCATCCTGCGGCAGGCCTTCTCGATGAGCCGCATCGAGTCCCTTCTCGAAGGGATCGAGCGCATGATCGACAAGGGGCTGGCGGGAGAGTGCGAGCTGGGATGGATCGACCGCGAACGCCGGCTGCCGTCACGGACGGAGCACATGCTGCACCCCGAGAAGTACCACCCCGCCTTCGGCGACTGGATCGACGAGGATCTCGCGCCTCAGCTGGAGGCCCTGGTCCGCGGTCCGGGGGTTCGCCACAGCCTCTTCGGCATGCTCGCCGCCGGCGGCGGGCAGGCGTACACCCAGAAGTGGCACCGCGACCTCGGCCGCCCGGGGGACCCGGACGAGACCGCGTACCTGACCCGGCACGAGGGCCGCTTCGTACAGTTCAACGCCCCCCTCGTGGCCGGCGACCGCTTCCTCCACATCGTCCCCGGGAGCCACCTGCGGGCGTCGACCGATGCCGAGATCGAGGCCTCCCGCGGCGAATCGGGCGAGATGCCGGGCGCCCTGGTCGTCGACCTGGAGCCCGGGGACATCGTCCACTACAACGCCAACCTCTGGCACCGCGGCTGGAACCCCGAGGGCCGCAAGCGCTGGACCCTGCACTGCGCCTTCTGGCGCGCCGGGGCGACGGTGATGAAGCACGAGCACGGACAGCGCGAGGCCCTGACCCGGCCGGGGCACCTGGAGCGGATGCCTCCCGTCACGCGGCGGTACATCCAGCGCTACCTCGATGACCATCCCGAAGGGGACCCGCCCTCCCTGTTCGATCTGTAGGTTGGGAAATGGACCACCACGAACCTGCATCCTTCGATCACAAGGAGTCGGTCGTCGGCCGCTACGATCCACGGCGCGGCATCTCGACGTGGTCGAGGTGAGCGCCGGGCGTCTCGGGGCCTTCGGTTCGCGGGCGGTCGCGCCGTACCTGTCCGGGAAACCGGACGAGTCCGGCCTGTGAGGCACTGGTTGTCCAGGAAACTGGAAGGATTGTCGATCGAGTCGCCGCGAGGGCAGTCGAGAGACGATGCGCGGCGAGAGCTGAAGGCACGCTTCTTGCGTTCCCTTCCCAGGCAGGTATCGGGGCCATGCCGCCCGCCACAGACGCGCCAGGAGTACGAACAGGCGATCGAGGCCGGTCAGACGGCCTCGCTCCACGAGCAGCAGCGGCCCAACGTCTTCCAGAGCCGACCCTGCTGAGGCCGTCTCCAGACAAGGATTGCAGAATGAGCATCGGAACCACGAAATGGGCTATCGGTTGTCTTGCACTCCTCGGCCTGACCGACGCGACCGGGGCCGCAGGTTCCCTCGAGGGCCGGGTACGGCTGCCCTCCGGGGCCGCGGTCCCCGGTGCCCAGGTGAGGCTCTTCGAGCTGTCCGAGTTCCGCCTGTTGTCCTCTGCCGCGACGGACGAGGTCGGCCGATTCGCGCTGTCCCTGGAGGGCCTGGCAGCACCCTCGGCGTTGCCGGAGCGTTTCTCCATCGGACCGAACTACCCCAACCCCTTCAACCCTTCCACCCTGATCCCCTATCAGCTGCCGTCCCCCGCGCCCGTGCGCCTCGAGGTGTTCAACCTCCTTGGCCAGCGGATCGCCACGCTGGTGGAGGAGGTGCAGCCCGCCGGCTTTCACCATGCCCGCTGGGACGGGACCGATGCCGGGGGGCGGGCCGTGGGGGCCGGGGTCTATCTCTACCGGCTGCAAAGCGGGCCGAGGGTGGCCACCGGACGCATGGTCCTGGTGGACGGGCAGGCCGGGATCCCGGCCCCGCAGGGGATGCCGAGCGGCACTCCTCCTGGCGCCGAGGCGTCAGCGGTGGGTACGGCCGTGTATGGTTTGACCGTCACCGGCCCGGGACTGGCCCCTTACGTGGACCCCGCCTTCCGAGTGGAGACCGGGATGGTCCCCGTGGACCTCGTGGTCGAAGAGGCCGGCCTGGCCCCACGGGAGAAAGCCGCCTCCAATGGCGTACCGGGCGACGTGGACAACAACGGCCGGGTCGACATCGTGGACGCCCTGCTGGTGGCCACGTACATCGCCGACAACTCCGTCACCATGCCCAACAACGGCGACATCTCGCAGGCCGACATGAACCGCGATGGCCAGATCGACTACATCGACGTCTGGCTCATCGTTACCCAGTTCGTTCTTCAGCAGATCGGGGAGCAGGACGAGCCCGACCGCGATTCCAGGATGTACTGGACGGACTCCATCTCGGACAAGATTCAAAGAGCCAACCTCGATGGATCCAACGTGGAAGACCTGGTAACGACTGGATTGAGGGCTCCGAGTGACATTGCCCTGGATCTCACGGAAGGCAAGATGTACTGGATGGATCAGGAGACGGACAAGATCCAGCGGTCCAACCTCGACGGATCCAATGTCGAAGACCTCATCACCACGCTGGACTATCCCTCGGGCCTCGCCCTCGATCTGACCGCGGGAAAGATGTACTGGACGGATTTGAACACCGACAAGATCCAGCGGTCCAACCTCGACGGATCCAACATCGAAGACCTTGTCACAAGGGGATTGATCACGCCGAGGGGCCTGGCCCTGGACATTGCGAGAGGCAAGATGTACTGGGCGGATCATGGCACGGACAAGATCCAGCGGGCCAACCTCGACGGATCTGACGTGCAGGATCTCGTCGCCACCGGCCTGGCCGTCCCCGACAAACTGGCCCTGGATCTGGAGGGGGGGAAGATCTACTGGACCGAGTCCGGCCTGGGGAAGATTCAGCGCGCTGATCTCGACGGCTCCAAGGTGGAAGACCTCGTCACTGAACTGGGCCAACCCCGGGGCATAGCCCTGGATCTGGATGGTGGCAGGATGTACTGGACCGAAATCGAGCCGGACAGGATTCAGAGCGCCGACCTCGACGGGTCCAATGTCGAGGGCCTCGTCACCACCGGCCTGGGCGGGCCCACGGCACTGGCCCTGGCCATATCGATGCCCGGGGAAGCCGCCCCTGCGTCGGCCACGCTGTCGCCCGACCCGTCATCAGTGGACATCCTCGACGACGGCGCCTGGCACGCCTTCACCGTCCAGGCCAGCGAGTCCGTCGTCGTCGTGGCCAACCCCACCGGCTCCACCCCGAGGGCAGAGATCACAGGCAGCGGCGGGGACTCCAACCGATGCCCCGCCGTGGCCCGGGACAGCGTAACCCGCAGCGACGGCCAGACCCTCTATCTGTCCGGCTGCGAAGCCGGCCCGGCCAAGGTGGAGTTGCGGAAGGCCTCCGACCAGACCCTCCTGAGGACCTACACCTTCACCATCGAGGAGGTCCCGGCCGCGACCACCGGCCCGGGGACCGCCACGATCTACTGGACCACCGGCGACAAGATCCAGCGCGCCGACCCCGACGGGGCCAACGTCGAAGACATCGTCGCCTTCGGCTCGCCCCGCAGCCTGGCCGTCGACGTGGTGGAGGGCCACGTCTACTGGACCGACCAGGGCAGCCGCTGGATCTGGCGCGCCAACCTCGACGGCTCCGAGACGGCGGCCGTCGTCAACTCCGGGCTGATCCGGCCCGTGGCCCTCTCCCTGGACCGGGACCGGGGCCACATCTACTGGACCGACGCCGGATCCAACCGGATCCAGCGCGCCGACCTCGACGGCTCCCGCGTCCAGACCCTGGTCTCCGTCGGCCTCCACAGCCCCGAGGGTCTGGCACTGGACGTGGCCGGCGGCAAGATCTACTGGTCCGACTACGGCACCAACAAGATCCAGCGGGCAGACCTCGACGGATCCAACGTCGAAGACCTGATCTCCACCGGCCTGAAGATCCCCGGCGACCTGGCCCTCGATACGGGGGCCGGCAAGATCTACTGGACCGACTACGGCACCGACAAGATCCAGCGGGCCGACCTCGACGGGTCCGATGTCGAAGACCTTGTCACCACGGGACTGAGCATCGCCAAGGGGCTGGCCCTGGATCTGGCCAGCGGCAAGATCTACTGGGCCGACGCCGGGACCCGGAAGATCGGGAGGGCGGATCTCGACGGATCCAACGTCGAGACCCTTCTCACCAGATCAACCGGCAGCCCCACCGGCCTGGCCCTGGCCAATCCCTTCGCCTCCCTGACCCCGAACCCGGCCTCGGTGGCCTTGCACCGGAGCGGGACCTGGCGCCGCTTCGAGGTCCAGGCTACCGAGCCGGTCGTCGTGGTCGCCAACCCCACCGGCAGCCCCCCTCGAATCCTGATCGCCCCATCTGGAGAGGATGCCGGTCCGTGCCCGGCCCAGGCGGAGGCCAGCCTCACCCGCTACCACGGGCAGTCCGTCTACCTGGCCGCCTGCGAGCCGGGAGAGGCCAGGGTGGAGTTGCGCAGGGTCTCGGATTGGGTCTCGGATCAGGCGGTTCTGCGGACCTATACCTTCCGTATATCCGAGAAAGCGAGGATGTACTGGACGAACTCCGGCTCGCGGGACGAGATCCAGCGGGCCAACCTCGACGGATCCAACGTGCAAGACCTGGTTACAGCCGGATTGGTGCATCTCATTGACATTGCCCTCGATCTGACCGAAGGCAAGATGTACTGGACCGACCATGGCACGGACAAGATCCAACGGGCCAACCTCGATGGGTCCCAAGTCGAAGACCTCATCATCACTGGATTGAGATACCCCGTGGGGTTGGCCCTGGACTTGACGGCTGGCCAGATGTATTGGACGGACATGGAATTGGACAGGATCCGCCGGGCCAACCTCGACGGCTCCAACCTCGAAGACCTTGTCACAAGTGGATTGACCACGCCAAGGGGCCTGGCCCTGGATGTTTCGAGAGGAAAAATGTACTGGGTGGATCAAGGCACGGACAAGATCCAGCGGGCCAACCTCGACGGATCGGACGTGCAGGATCTCGTCACCACCGGACTGAACGACCCTGACAGACTGGCCCTGGATGTGGACGGGAACCGGATGTACTGGACAGATGCCATGGCAGGAAAGATCCAGCGCGCCGATCTCGACGGATCCAATGTTGAGGATCTCGTCACCGCACTGGGCACGCCCAGGGGAATGGCCCTGGATCTGGATGGAGGCAGGATGTACTGGACCGACAGCGGGACTCGCAAGATCCAAAGCGCAGACCTCGATGGATCGGACATCAAGGATCTCGTTACCGGACTGGACATCCCGACTGCCATCACGCTGGAGTAGCCTTGTTGCCCGGCTTCTACAGTGGCGCGCAGGCGTCCCGGCCGAAGTGTGGATCAACCCGCCTCCGAACACCATCGAATGCGCGCCTCAAGATTGACACGTTCCGCCACCGCGGAGTCCGAATCGCCACAACCAGGAGCCCGGATCATGAAACCTGCCGTTCATCACCTGGCCTGTCTTGCCTTGCTTGGCTTGATCTCCCGGCCGGCCTCGGTGGTCCAGGCAACCGTCCCTCCCCCAGACAGCTTGCACTTCTGCCAGGTCCTCGATCTCGAGCTGCAGGACCTCGAGATCCAAAGCGCGGGAAAGCGACTGGCGGACCGGAACGCCGGCGAGCCCCGCACGGTGCGGATGTTCTACTTCCTGCCCAATGACCGCCCTGTCCGCGAGGAAGTCATCCAGAAGATGAAGGATGAGATCCTTACGATCCAAGCCTTCTACGGCGAGCAGATGGAGGCTCACGGATACGGCTACAAGACCTTTGACTATGAGACCGACGACACTGGCGAGCCCGTGGTCCACCGCGTGGACGGCCAACACCCGGACAGCCACTATCTCGACGGTACATTCTCCTCGATGTACGAAGAGATTGCTCAGACATTCGATCTATCGAGGAATATCAGTATTCTCGTCATCGACAATCTCTCAGACCGGATCAGCAGATCCGCCTGGGGGAAGGCCGCCCGGTGGTCGAAGCAGAGTGGTGCCGCGGTGGTATCGGCAGGAGCTTCCTGGCAGACGACGGCCCATGAACTCGGCCACGTGTTCGGACTGGCTCACAACTTCCACGACAATGCCTACATCATGTCCTATGGACAGGAGGCTCGGAGGGCTCTGTCCGCATGTGCTGCCACCCATCTGGCCGTGCACTCGTATCTCAACCCCGAGATTGGAGTGGAGGAAGATCAGCCCCCGGCCATCGAGGTCATCTCCTCACCTGGCTATCCAGCAGGGTCTGAGAGCGTCCCTGTTCGGCTCAGGGTCGGCGACGCTGACGGGCTCCACCAGGTAAGGCTGATCGTTCCCACGAGATGGACACACACGATAGGTGCCGGTGGCACGGAGCTGAAGAGTTGCCAGGGACTGACGAGTGAGAAGGAGAGCGTTGTCGAGTTCGCCTATGACGGTGTGATTCCATCGGGTGCGGTCTATGATCTGTACGATCTCTCCGATCCGCCCGTGCATTCGATCCATGCTCTGGCCAGCGACAAGGACGGGAACACCAGTCAACTGCAGTTCCATCTATGGGAGGTCTCTCCGCAGCATGTCTCCACTTTGGAGTCAGGCCGCGTGCACTCCTTGGCCTTTGCAGCCGACGGCACCCTGGCCTCGGCCTCCCTCAGTGCGATCAGCCTGTGGGACATCGACGGGCAGACCTCAACCCCCTTGTCCGGCGGGACCAACGCCCTGGCCCTCTCACCCGGCAGCCCAACCCTCGCCGCCGCATCGCGGGACATCGATTTGTGGAACCCCGTGACGGGCCAGTTCCTCGCCACCCTCCAGGGACCTGGGACCCGGACCCACTCCTTGGCCTTTTCCCCCGACGGCGCGGTCCTCGCCGCCGCGTACCCCGATGAGATCTGGTTGTGGGACATGACCACACGCACCCGTACGGCCACCTTGCCGGCCGGAGCCTCCACGGTGGCCGTTTCCGCGGACGGCATCCTCGCCGCTGCCGATGGCGATCAGGTCACCCTGTGGGACATGGCGGCGCAGGCCAGTACCGCGGTCGTCCAGCATACGGGGGGTTACGGCTGGGGCCCGGACATCAATGCGGTGGCCTTCTCGCCCGACGGCAGGATCCTCGCTTCCGGGTCCAATGATGCGACGGTCCGGCTGTGGAATGCGTCCACGGGGGAAAGCGTGAGCGTCCTCGGGGGACTCGACCGGCCTGTCAGCTCGGTGGTCTTCTCGCCCGATGGGACCCTGCTCGCTTCCGGGGGGAGCCAGGGGGATGTCCAGCTCTGGGACGTTGGGGGAGGCCGCAACCTGGCCACCCTCCGGGCGCCGGCCAAGGGCGCCAGTTCCCTGGCCTTTTCGCCCGATGGCCGTGTCCTCGCCGCCGGGTCGGATGTCGCGATCGAACTGTGGGACATGGCAGAGTGGCTCCAGCCCCGCCCCAAGAGGCTGGTCGTCATTGCGGGAGACACTCAGGTGGGCCCGGCAGGCGCTCAACTGGATGACCCGTTGGTCCTCGAGGTGAGAGACCAGTACGACAACCCGCTCCCGGGGGTTGAGGTCACCTTTGCCGTCAGCGACGGCGACGGCCACTTCGGCGGCAGGTTTACTCTCAGAAGGGTGAGGACAGACGCCGGCGGCCGGGCGGAGATGTCCCTCACACTCGGGCCGGAGCCGGGAGCCAACACCGTGGAGGCCATGATTGCCGGGCTCGAGATCGTGACGTTCAGTGCAACCGGAAGCCGAAGCGAGGTATCCGGTATGGAGGGTGACTTCCACACATGGCATCTACCCGAGGGTGCAGTCGTGCGGTTCGGAAGGGGGAGCCTCAGTTCGATTGAAAGGGCCGTCTCCCTTTCCCCGGACGGTCGGTACCTCACTGCCATCAGCGGTATCGGTATCTGGCTCTACGATGTGGCGACCTTCCGTCCGCACGCACTGCTTGCGGCGGGGGCCACTTCCGTGGCCTACTCGGCCGACGGCAGGACTCTCGCCACGGGTGCAGGCGAGGGCACGATCAGTCTGTGGGACATGGAGTCGGGAGACCAAGTCGTCACCATCCCTGGAGGACATGAACGTTGGGTCGGCGCGCTGTGGTTTTCCCCTGACGGCACAACCCTCGCCGCCGGGGGAAGCGGCAATATCAGCCTCTGGGATACGGCCACGGGTGGCAATACCGCGAAGATCACAGGCCTGGCCATGGCCAGCCGTGCTGCTTTTTCTCCTGACGGAACCATCCTCGCTACCGAGACCACAGAAGGTACGGTCGGACTCTGGGACGTGGCTGCGGGCAGTCGCATCTTCACCCTGTCAGGACACAAGGACGTGATCGAGTCCCTGGCGTTTTCGCCCGATGGGACAGTGCTTGCCTCCGCATCAAAGGACCGCACGATCAAACTCTGGGACGTGGCGACGGGCACCGAAACCGCCACTCTCGAGGGGCACACAAGTTGGGTCATGAGCGTGGTCTTTTCCGCCGATGGCAGAACCCTCGTTTCCGGGGCGGCGGCGGCAGACAATTCCGTCAGGCTCTGGGACGTGGCGACAGGTGCCAACACCGCCACTCTCGAAGGACACGGATCCCGGGTCCGGTCTGTAGCCTTTGCGCCCGACGACAGGACCGTTGCCTCCGGATCCCATGATGGCTCGATTCTGCTGTGGGATCTGGCCACGGGTGATGCCGCCACCCTTACGAGGGAGCACCGGGGTTGGCTCAGTTCCGTGGCCCTCTCGCCCGATGGGAAGACAGTCGCCTCTGCCTTCGAGTCGGGAAGGATCGACCTGTGGGATGTAGCGATGGCCAGGAATACCGCCACTCTTGAAGTACACACCCTGCGGCTCAATACCGTGGCCTTCTCCCACGATGGGACAACCCTTGCTTCGGGGGACTCGGATGCGGCGATCAAGCTCTGGGATCTGGCCACGGGCACCAACACACTCACCTTCGAGTCGCATGCATTCCGGAGCTGGGTCAACGTCGTCGCCTTTTCGCCCGACGGGACGATGGTCGGTTCGGGTCATGGCAGTGGAACGGTCACACTGTGGAACACGGCGACGGGGGACAGCCGATGGATCCTCGATGGGCACACGGACAAGGTCGAAACGGTGGCGTTTTCGCCCGATGGAAGTACCCTTGCTTCGGGGGAAGGGACGGGATTCGGGACGGCTCCATTGGTCAAGTTGTGGGACGTGGCCACGGGCGACGAGACAGCCACCCTTGAGCTGCCGGTGGATTTCCTTCTCGCTGTGGGGTTTTCCCCTGACGGGACGCCAATTGCTGCAGGGGGGGATTGGGGAGGCAGGGTCGAGTTGTGGAACGTGGCGACGGCCACCCGTCTCGCCACCGTCTCCAATGACCAGATAAGGGGCCGCTACGGCCCCGCAACGTTCTCCCCCGATGGAAGGAGACTCTACTTCGAGGGCAATAGGGGTGGGGTCGAGGTGTGGGACATCGAGACACAGGAGAGCATCGCCTCCGTGCGGGGTGCAGGTGGCCTCCTGGCCTTCTCGCGCGACCAGCCGATTTTCGTTTCGGTGGTGGGGTCCGGGGCAGTGCTTGTATGGGACATGCGACGGATCCTGCCCCATCCCACGAGCCTGACCAGGCTCTCCGGCGATGAGCAGGACGGGCGGCCCGGGCTCGCCCTGGACGAGGCCTTTGTCATAGAGGTAAGGGACCAGGACGGCGCGTGGTTGAAGGACGTTGAGGTCACCTTTGCAGTCGCCTCCGGTGACGGAACCCTCTCCGTGGAGAGCACGACGACCAACTCCCGCGGCCAGGCCTCGACCACCCTGACCTTGAGCAACGCGCCCGGCCCGACCACCGTCGAGGTCACGGTGGACGGGGTCGATCCCGTAACCTTCACGGCCACGACCCTGGCGGTTCCCTGGACCCTGACGAGGGTCAGGGGCCTCGAACAGGAGGCGCCGGCCGGAGAGCCCCTGCAGAGCCCCCTTGTCGTCTCCGTCCTCGACCAGACGGGAGCGCCTCTGGCCGGCACGGTCGTCTCCTTCCTTGTCACCACCGGCGAGGGGGCCCTCTCCGTGAGCACCGCCACCACCGACGCCAACGGCCTCGCCTCCACCGCCCTGACCCTGGGCTCCCAACCCGGGGCCAACACCGTTGTGGTGACCGTGGCCGGCCTCGACCCCGTGACCTTCAGGGCCATGGGGCGCGCCGTTCCCCGGACCCTGACCAAGGTCCGCGGCGATCTGCAGCATGGCACGGTCGGCACCGGGTTGGCGGACTCCCTGGTGGTGTCCGTGCGCGACCAGAACGGCTCCCCTTTGCCAGGGGCCCCGGTCACCTTCACGCTCACCGACGGCCAGGGGACCCTCTCCTCCACCACGGACACGACCGATGCCTCGGGCCTCGCTTCGATCGCCCTGACCCTGAGCGGGGAGCCGGGGGCCAGCACCGTGGAGGTCGTCGTGGCCGATCTGGAGCCGGTGGCCTTCACGGCCACGGCGCGTCCGTCCCCAGACTTCGACGGCGACGGCGTGACCGGCTTCGAGGACTTCTTCCTCTTCGCCGAGGCCTTCGGCGACAGCGATCCCCGCTTCGACCTGGACAACAGCGGGTCGGTGGACTTCGCCGACTTCTTCCTCTTCGCCGAGAGCTTCGGCCAGCCGGCGCGGGCCAAGCTGCTGGCCCTGGCCCGGGAGCGGATCGGCCTGCCCGATGGCCCGCAACTGCAACAGAACGCGCCCAATCCCTTCAACAGCCAGACCGTCATCTCCTGGTTCCTGCTGCAGGACGGCCGGGCTCGCCTGGAGGTCTACGCGCTGACCGGCCAGCGGGTGGCCGTGCTGCACGAGGGCCCGCACAAGGCCGGCTTCCACCAGCGGCGCTGGGACGGCCGCGACGACCAGGGCCGCCACTTGGCCAGCGGCGTCTACCTCTATCGACTGGTGACCGCCCAGGGGGTGCACACGCGCAAGCTCACCCTGCTGCGCTGAGAGAGGACTTTAGGCATCGGGCAATCGGCTGTTCTGGACAAGGTATACGAGGGCCGGCTCTGGGTCGGGACCTCCAGCGGGCTGTTCTCGGTCGACCTGGGCTCCAGGAAGGCACGCCGGTATACCATGGACCAGGGGCTTCCGGCCAACATTGCGAGGCGCCTGCTCTCAGGGAGGGATTACCATGGGAAGACTCCTCATTGTAGCAGCGATGATGGGCCTGGGCCGGGCTCAGGCCCACATTCCTCTGGACAGCGTCTTCGGAGTCTGGCAGTGGCCTTCTCATACTCTGCCTGTCATGGACGGCGACCTTAGCGAATGGGAGGTCGTTCCCGACTATCTGTGGCTGGATCCTCTCACCAGCCTGGACGACAGCGGCTATCCTCTTTTCCAAATGGATGGCCCCGCGGGCGACGCCTCGGACCTTACCGTCCGCCTAGCTGTCTCCTGGAACGACGAGCACGACCGTCTCTATTTCGCCCAGGAGCGGCATGACGATGTATTCGAGCGCGACGGGGCCGAGCCTCCCGTCACCTGTGGTGGCGATGATGCTGTCGAGATCTTCCTGGACGCCGACCACGGTGGAGAGAGAGCAATCTACTCTTCCGACTTGTCCACCGGCAGGGACGTCCAGATAGGACTGTGGCGGTGGCCGCCTATCGGTGACGGGGCCCACGCCTGGAACTGGATGTGGACGAGTTCCGCCACCTGGCATGACAAAGAGCCCTATTCCTGCTGTCCTGGCTCCTACATCCTGGAGGGCGAGCACGGCACCGAGGTGACGCTGACCACCGAGTGGTGGTCTGTCTACTTCAACACCCTGGTTCACGAGTCGCCCGAGGAGAGCGTGGTCGCCCCCTTGTCGGAGGGCCAGATCATCGGCATGGCTGTTTCCATCTGTGACATTGATGAACCTGATCGCCAGGGCCACAACACGGTCTGGATAACCCCTACTCGTTACCCTAATTGGGAAGGAGAATCTACGGCAGTCTCCGACTGGATCTTGCTGCCTCTTAGTGACTACTGGACGAGCATCGAGCATACCAGTTGGGGTCAGATCAAGGCCAGCTTCCAAGACTTGCCGGGATGATCAGATGCGATGCGGAGCAGAGTGCTTCATGCGGTCGATGAGTTGGGCTTGGGCGTTCGGATTCCCCTTGAGCCTTACGAGTAGATCTTCGCGATCAGGCGCTGCGCTGACAGCGGCGAGGAGGCTGTCCGCAACGTGCTCGGCGGTGGACTTCGCCGAGTGCCGGACAGGTTCCATCGGGGAGAGGGGTGCTCCTCCTCAGGAGCTGCTTCCCCGCTCAGTCCAACTCCACCTGCGCCTGGCTGCCCGGCCGCACTTCCACCCGACGCAGGGGCCGCACCTTCGGCGGCGGCCGGCGACGGCGCACATAGCGGGCCACCGCCTTGTAGGTCCCCCGGTAGCCGTGCTCGCGGACCAAGGTGTCGTAGAGGGCCCGCACCGGCTCCGGCCGCTGGCCCTCTTGCAGGCGCTCTTGCTGTCCCTGGATCCACGTCTGAATCACCCCGTCATGGGCCGAACAGGCCTCCGGTTGGCACCGGCGACCGTCCTCCGTCGCCTCGGTTCGACGCTTGAGCCGGTAGCGAAGGGTGCTCTCGGCGACCCCCAACCTCCTGGGCCGCGGAGCGAACGCTGCGACCGCACTCGGCGGTCAGGACCTGCGCACACACCAGATCTTCCTCCCGCAACTTGGTCATGCCCGGCCCCCTTGGCCGAGGGACGATTCCTCCAAGGATGGCGCCGAGCGACGGATCGCGGGGTGCGCGAAAGTAGATGTCCCTCAAGAGCGAAAATCGGGGGATTCCTTACACCGTTCTCGCCCTGCCCATGCTTCGACGCCAAGAGGCCGGCAGAGCTGGGGTTGGTCGAGCCCCGCCCGGTGCGGATGGTCTACTTCCTGCCCAACGACCGTGCTTCCGGTGGGACTCCATGAAGACCATGATCCGCTGGCTCAGGGATTCCATGCCGGGCAGATGGAGGCTCATGGGTACGGACCCGAGCCTGCCGTTGCATCTCAGGGAAGTAGCCTGCCGGCTGGCCTGTCCGCCTTGCATTCAGACGGTTGGCAGGTGGACAGAGCCATCCCGGCCGCCGGCGCGCTCCGGGGCTCTTGGGCGCGCCGGTTGGACAAAAGACCTCCGGAAGAGAGGTGATCGAGTGCAGGGGTAGTATCGGCGGGCCTGTCCGATGAAGGGAAGACGAAGGCACGGAAGATCAGGGACTGCTGGCCAGGAGGTCATGTTCCCATGATCCTGCGAGCAACTCTCTCGATGACGATCCTGCTGCAGGGCCTCGGCCCGGCGCAGGCCCACGTGCCCGCGGGCACGGTCCTCGGGATCTGGCAGTGGCCGGTGGAAGCGCTGCCGGTCATGGACGGGGACCTGTCGGAGTGGGAGGTGGTGCCGGACAGCCTGTGGCTCGATCTGAACACCCTCGACGCCGACGGCAATCCGCTGTTCTGGGCCCCGGACCTTGGCGAAGGGGGATATCTCGGGGCATATCTCGAAACCGGCCGATACGGCACCGAGGCCGATCCGGCGGACCTCACCATGCGCTTCGCCGTCGGCTGGAACGACGACACCGACCGCCTCTACTTCGCCCAGCAGCGCTTCGACGACGTGTACGATCGAGACCGGAGGGAGCTCCCCCCCACCTGTGGCGGGGACGATGCCGTCGAGGTCCACGTCGACGCCGACCACAGCGGTGGATTCTTCTATTTCAGGGGTGACGATTTCTGCGAGTCCGAACCCAAGGCCTGCTTCTACTACTACAGGCAAAGCGGCCGCTACGCCCAGAGTGCTCTGATCCGTTTCCCGCCTGTCGGAGACGATCGGGACGCATGGCACTGGATGTGGGCGAGCAGTGCTACCTGGCACGACAAGGAGCCCTACTCCTGCTGCCCGGACTCCTACACCCTGGTGGGCGAGCACGGCACCCAGGCCACCCTGACCGCGGAGTGGTGGACCCGATACTACAACTACCTGGCGCACGACTATCCCGAGGAGAGCGAATTGGCCGAGCTCTCCGAGGGCCAGATCATCGGCATGGGCATCGCCTTCTGCGACGTGGATCCTGGCACCTCGGACGACGCCGACGCCGGGTCGGCCCATTGGCTCACAGGGGGGACGGGCAGCCCGGCCTGGATAACGGACAGCGACTACCTCAGCGACTGGATCCTGCTGCCGGTCAGCGAACTCTGGACAGGCATCGAGCGCACGAGCTGGGGCCAGGTCAAGGCCAGCTTCACGCCATGAAGGCGGCCGTCATCACTGTGTGCTCCACGCGAGTGTGATCGCCGGCGAGGAGGTCCTGATCCCATGATCCTGCGAGCAACTCTCTCGATAACGATCCTGCTGCTGGGCCTCGCCCCGGCGCGGGCCCACGTGCCCGAGGGCACGGTCCTCGGGATCTGGCAGTGGCCGCTGGAAGCGCTGCCAGTCATGGACGGGGACCTGTCGGAGTGGGAGGTGGTGCCGGACAGCCTGTGGCTCGATCTGAACACCCTCGACGCCGACGGCAATCCGCTGTTCTGGGCGGTGGCTGGGGGTGAGACCGGCCGACCCGGCACCGAGGCCGACCCGGCGGACCTCACCATTCGCGTCGCGGTCGGCTGGAACGACGAGACCGACCGCCTCTACTTCGCCCAGCATCGCCTCGACGACATCTTCGACCGTGACGGCGAGGAACCTCCCGGCGTCTGTGGCGGGGAGGACAACGTCTGGGTCAACGTCGACGCCGACCACAGCGGTGGATGGCTGGTTCCTCCTTGGGTTTCGGACGAACCGGGCTGGACCGGCAGAAATGCCCAGAGTGCTCTTTTCCTTTTCCCGCCCATCGTTCTCCCGCCTCCCCCGCGCGGTCCCACGGCCTGGCACTGGATGTGGACGAGCAGTGCCGCCTGGCACGACAAGGAGCCCTATTCGTGCTGCCCGGAGTCCTGTATTTTGGAGGGAGAGCACGGCGCCGAGGCCACCTTGACCGCCGAGTGGTGGAGCGTCTACTACAACGAGTTGATCTACAATTCGCCCGAGGACAGCGTGCCGGCGGACCTCTCGGAAGGTCAGATCATCGGCATGGGCATCCGCCTCTGCGACGCCGACCTCGGCAGCGGCTACGACGAGGCCGACTCCCGGGCAGCCGCCTGGAGCACAGGTGGGCCGGCCAGCAATGCCTGGGTCAAAGACAACAAATACCTCAGCGACTGGATCCTGCTGCCCGTCAGCGACTTCTGGACAAGCGTCGAGCACACGAGCTGGGGCCAGGTCAAGGCCAGCTTCACGCCATGAAGGCGGCCGTCACCGCTGTGTGCTCCACGCGAGTGTGATCGCCGGCCAGGAGGTCATGACCCATGATCGCGCGTGCAACTCTCTCGATGACGATCCTGCTGCAGGGCCTCGGCCCGGCGCAGGCCCACGTGCCCGCGGGCACGGTCCTCGGGATCTGGCAGTGGCCGGTGGAAGCGCTGCCGGTCATGGACGGGGACCTGTCGGAGTGGGAGGTGGTGCCGGACAGCCTGTGGCTCGATCTGAACACCCTCGACGCCGACGGCAATCCCCTGTTCTGGGCGAGGGACTGGGAAGCCCAGAGCCCTGCAGCAGGCCGATACGGCACCGAGGCCGACCCGGCGGACCTCACCATGCGCTTCGCCATCGGCTGGAACGACGAGACCGACCGCCTCTACTTCGCTCAGCAGCGCCACGACGACCTCTTCGACCGCCGCGACAGCGACGAGCCCATTAGTCTCTGCGTCGGGCACGACGGCGTCGACGTCCACGTCGACGCCGATCACAGCGGACTCCCCAATGCCGAATGCTACTCTGACTTTGGGTGTGATATCATATACGATCGCGGCCGCTCGGCGCAGCAGGCTCTCTTCCTCTTCCCGTCCATCAGTGTTACCAGCTCTTATCTCGATTGGCACTGGATGTGGATGAGCAGCGCCACCTGGCACGACAAGGAGCCCTATTCGTGCTGCCCGGACGCCTATACCCTGGAGGGGGAGCACGGCGCCGAGGGGGTCCTGATCGCCGAGTGGTGGAGCGTCTACTACAACGACCTGGATCACGATTCGCCCGCCAACAGCGTGCAGGCCGAACTCTCCGAGGGCCAGATCATCGGCATGGGTATCGCCTTCTGCGACGACGATCTCGGCACCTCGGAGGACAGGTGGGCCACAGGTGGTAGGGACGGGTCGGCTTGGTGGAAGGAAAGCGACTATCTCAGCGACTGGATCCTGCTGCCCGTCAGCGACTACTGGACCGGCATCGAGCACACGAGCTGGGGCCAAGTCAAGGCCAGCTTCACGCCATGACCACCAACCGGCGCACCGCCCTCACCCTCCACCCCCCACGACCGCCCGGTTGTTCCCCCGGTACAGCTCCCGCACCCCGTCCCCCGGGTCCACGGTAACCACCAGCCCGCCCGACGGCGGCAGCCCCCCCACCTCCACCCACGCGGAGCGCTCCACGAAGTCCGTCGGCGCCGCGAGGGGCGGCACCTCCGTCTCCCCCAACTCCATCCCCTCCGCCGAGCGCACCACGAGCCGCGCCGGCGGTGACGCCTCTGCGCCGACGTTGGAGACCCGCACCCTCAGGGTGGAGCCGCTCCGCTCGCAGTCGTAGGCGGCCACGGCCAGGTCCGGCAGCAGGCCGTCGCCGGGGGCGGGCTCGACCCGGCGCACGCCGAGGATCACCTCCCGGCCCGGGGGCACCTCCACGGTGATCGTGTCGTAGCGCTGCAGCTGTTGGCGGCGGGACCACAGCATCTCTCCGGCGGCCCCCTCCTCAAACGCGTGGAGGGTGATCTCGAAGGTTCCGGGGTCGATCCGGTAGAGCCGCGCCGTCACCTTGCGGGGCAGGGGATCGAAGGAGAACAGGCGGCATTCCAGTCCCGTGCTGTCGGCCCAGGTCACCCACTGGGACAGGTCCTGGCCACCGCCCTCGGGCCAGGAGAGGGTGATGCTCAGGTCGTCGGAGTTGGGGTTGCGGGTCGAGTGGCCCCAGCCGCCCAGGACCATGCCGGTGACCACCTGCTCGCCGCCGCGCCGGGCGTTCCAGGCCTCCGTGTAGCGGCGGAAGCGCATCTCGTCGCTCTGCCTGTAGTGGTGGGTCAGGCTGCCCATGACCTGCGCCTCCGGCGGGCTCCGGTAGGCGTGTCTCGGCGCCGTTCCCCAGTACCAGCGCAGGACGTTGTGGTCGTACACGAAGGGCTCGCCGCCGAAGTAGTACTGGGGGGTGCGGTCCGGCTTGCCGAGGTGCCACGCCGTCTCGAGGGCCCGGCGCACGATGTGGGGATCGCCGAGTTGGTAGAGCACGGAGTGGAATCGTGTGCTCGTGAGGTCCTCCGTGTGGAAGTGGTCCATGGGCGAGATGCGCACCCACCCGCCGCCGAGCATGTTGGTGCGGTGCAGGCCCTCGAAGAGCCGCAGGAACATCCGCCGGGCCCCGGGGTGGCTGTCGAGGGGCACGTCGTAGCGGCCCACGAGGAGGAAGACGTCGTCGTTCCAGCCCTCGCCGAGCTGGCCGTCGGAGTTCTGGTTGCGGACCATCCAGTCGATGACGCGCAGGCGGAACGCCTTGAGCCGCTGCTGCAGCCAGGCCCAGGGGGGCACGCCCTCGGGCACCTGGTCCGGTGAGAACGAGGGGCGCGGCGGCACCGCCAGGCCGTAGGCTTCGCGGGCCTGCGACAGGACCCCGGCCATGTCGAGGTAGTCCTGGGCGACCACGGAGCGGGGCAGCACCCGGCTCACGGCCAGGGCCGGCATGACGGAGTCGAAGTGGCCGCCCAGGGTGTGGGGGTTGTCGAGGTCGGGGGTGATGCGCTCGAAGATCCAGGGCCGGTAGTGGGCCTTGGTGGCCTCGGCGACGACGGGCATCAGGCCCTTGCTCTCGTAGGCCGCTTCCGAGGCCTCGAGGGGCGCTTTCCTCAGGACGATGCGGCTGCCCGGCTGGCCGCCGATGCGGATGCGGGCGTTGTCGTGGCTGGCCACATCGAGCCAGATGCGGTCGCCGGCGGGCAGGATGAGGGGCGGCGGGTCGAGGAGCAGTCGCAGCCGGCCGCCGTCGCCGTCGAAGCCGCGCAGCTTCACCTCGGCGTGGGTCCAGACGCGGTGGGGCAGACCGGGGTCGCGCAGGCGCACCACGAGCAGGTCCTCCCGACTCCGGGTCCGCACCCGCAGGTCGAGGAGGATGGCGCCGACGCAGGTCTTGCCCGTCACCGGCGCCGTCACCAGGTGGACCCGGTTGAGGTAGCCGGTCTCCACCCACTCGGGGTCCCCCTCGGGCGGGGTCCGGTAGGCGAAGAGGGTCTCGCGCTCCCCGAGGCCGTGCTGGGTCCGCAGGGCCAGGTCGTACCGCGGCTCCAAGCGCCCGCCGCGGCGCAGGTAGTAGGCGGTCTCCTCCTCGGGGTCCGCTGAGTACGGCTGCAGGGTGACGTCGAAGAGGCCTACCTCGTGGACCCGCGTGCGGCCCGTGAGGGGCAGGCGCAGGTCGCCCTCGAAGCCGGGGGGCGCTCCGTAGCCCTGGAGAAAGGGCAGGTGGAACGGACCGTGCGCCTGGCGGGGCAGGGTCGCGGCGAAGAAGAAGCGCTCGTCGCCGGGCAGGTCGAGGAAGACCTCTCCCTCGAAGAGCCCCTCCTCGCCGCGGCGCAGCTCCTTCAGGGCCGCGGGGATCTCGGCGAAGTGGCCCTCGAGGGTGAGGTAGTTGAAGACGGCGCTCTCGCCGGGGTCGACATCGAGCCTCTCAGCCTGGTGGGCGGCGTCGCCCGGGATCGGCGTGAACACGTCCTGAGGATGGGGCCAGGCCAGCTCGTAACGGCCGTCGCGGCAGAAGTAGGCGGGGATGTTCTCCTCGCCCACGAAGGCGGGCACGATCTCGGTGAAGGTCAGGACGCTCCCGGCGTCCAGGGGCTCGAGGACGGGCAGATCGGCGTCCGGTGACAGGCCCGAGGCGCGGGCCAGCCGGTCGCGGTCCTTGCGGGTACGCGCGGTCGTCTCGGAGGAAGCGGGCGGCGTGTTGGTCCTCGCCAGCGCCTCGATCTCGGACCGGCTCAGGGGGCGGGAGAAGGCGTGCAGCTCGTCGTACACGACGTGGGGCATGGGCAGGTGGAAGAGCCCGGGCAGGGGCGTCTCCCACCAGGCGTCCCGGTTCCAGGAGGAGGCCACGCTCCGGCCGTTGACGATCAGCTCCAGCCCCCGCGCCTTGTCCCAGTTGAGGACCACGTGGTTCCAGCGGTCCGGGTCCCACTCCTTCCGGGAGCGGATCTCGTGGCGGCCGTAGCGGGCGTCGACGAGATGGGCGGCGAGGCGCCGGTCGGCGCCGGCGGTGATCGCCAGCAGGTGCTTCTCGGCCCGGCCCCAGGCCATGGCCGACTGGTTGAACAGCTCTCCTTCGGTCAGCTCGCCCTTCACCCAGAAGGCCACGGCGCCGCTGCCGGTGTTGAACCGGCCCGCGCCCCAGAGGAAGGGCTGGTTGTCGGTGGTCCAGTGCTCGCGGTGCCTCCAGGTGCGGAACATGACGGCCACGACCTCGTCCAGCTCGCCGCCGCTCATCTCGTCGCGCAGGTCGATGTGTGGGGTCAGGTTCATGCGCAGGCCCTGGCCGAAGCGCCCCTCCTCCAGGGTCAGGCCCCGATCCTCGATGGACTTGTGGCCCCCCCGGGCGACGAAGTCGTGCTCGAGGAAGTCGAAGTCGTCGAAGGAGAGGTGGAGGGTGGCCGGGCCCGCGGACCCGGCGGCGGCGGGCTGGAGGGCGGAGAGGAGGAGGGCGAGGGTGAGGAGGAGGAATCCCCAGGTCGGCATGTGTCGGTCCGTCATGTGGTGGCTCCGTGCTTGCGCGGGTCGGCGGGAAGGGATGCTGCGAGTGGCGGTCATGCCTTGGCTCCGGGTCCGGTGCTGTTCGGCTCTTCCAGCTCTCCGGGGGGGAGCGCGAATGATAGCGAAGGAGAGAGAAGCGCCGCACACGGCGCCGAGGCCGCGGGGCGGCAGGCGATCTGCCGGAACTCGGGCGGATGGGGCCTCCAGGGCGGCCGCTGGCGGGCCCACGTCCCAACCAGCACGGTCATCTCCGGCGGCAGGGGCTGTCTGCCGGCGTTGTCTCCGGGAGTCTCCCCCACGCGAGCGGCGGCGGCGGACTACCTTGTCTCGCCACCGAGGAGGGCGGAGTGTTTCTGCAACTCGTGTCCACCCGCAACGGCCCTGCGGCGGGAGCACGGAAGCAACCGATACGGGAAGGGGGAGACATGCCGCGCCACAGACTCCAGGACGTCAACACCACCGACCTGGTCGACGCCATCCGCCTCGGCTGCCGGTCCATGTCGCGCTGCTTCAACGCCGACGACGGCGATCTGCCTTTCGGCGGCGCCCGGGTGCGCCCCGACGCCCGCCTCGCCGGCAGCTTCGAGTCCCACATCCCGGGCCGCCACCTCAACGCCCTGCTCAGCGCCGAGGAGGCCGCCGGCGTCACTCTCGACGAGAGCGCCGTCGACAAGCACGCCCGGGCCGCCTTCTTCTCCTGCTCCCGGGCTCCCCTGCCCCTGCAGCGGGGCGGCGAGCGCACCGGCGGCCGGGGGGACCCCGTGCTGCTGCAGGACCACGACGTGCGGGAGGGCTTCCACGCCCTGTACGCCCTGGCCCGCTACCGGGACTCGTCCCGGGCCCTGGAGGTGGCCGAGGCCGGCATACGCCTCATCACCGAGTACTGGCTGCCCGGGGAGCGGTGGGACCTGCCGCGGCTGCAGAGCGACTGGCCCGTGCGGGTTCTGCGCGACGAGGCGGGCACCTTCATCCAGCGGATGGCGCGGGCCATCGGCCCCCTGGTCAAGATCCACCGGGCCACCGGCTGCGGGCCGGCCCTGGAGCTGGCCCTGGCGCTGAAGGAGAAGGCGGCGCGGGAGTTCTTCGGCGAGGCCGGGGCCTTCTCCAACGACCTCTTCGGCCCCCACGCCCACTCCACCACCTGCGTCATGTCGTCCCTGGCGCAACTCGCCGACCACACCGGCGACGCCGCCCTCCTGGCGCGGGTGAAGGCGTTCTACGACAACGGCCTGTGGGAGCTGCGGGACCAGATCGGCTGGTCGATCGAGACCACGGACCCGGCCAGCGACTGCCTCCGGGGGGAGGCCAACAACACCGGCGACATCGTCGAGACGGCCCTGATCCTGGGCGCCCACGGCCACCCCGAGTACTACGAGGATGCCGAGCGCATCCTGCGCTCCCACCTGCTGCCCAGCCAGCTGCGGGACGTTTCCTTCGTCGTCGAGCCCGACAACCCGGAGGGGGTGGACGGCCTCCGGTGCGTGGGCGAGCGGCTGCGCGGCGGGTTCGGCTTCCCGGCCCCCTACGGCCACGAGCCCGCGGGCCTGTGGGAGTCGAACAAGCCCCGGGTCGGCTTCAACCTCGACATCGTCGGCGGCGCCGTCGGGTCGCTGTGCGAGGCCCTTCGCGAGACGACCCGCCTCGACGAGGACGGCCATTGGGTCAACCTGCTCTTCGACAGGGTCACCCCCGAGATCGAGGTGCGCTCCCCCTACACCCACGAACGCCTCGGGGTCCGCCTGCGGCAGCCGGGAGCCCTGCACGTGCGCCTTCCCTCGTGGGCCGACGCGGCGCGGGTCACCGTGGACGGGGCCGGCCCCGCCCGCCATGTCGGGGGCTACCTGGTGCTGGACGATCCCGCCGTGGGCCGCTGGATCGAGTTCGACATGGATCTGCCGGTGCGCGAGTCGGAGCTCACCTGGCGCAACCTGCGCACCCGGGTCCGCTTCCGCGGCGACGAGGCGGTCGCCATGGACGACTTCGGAACGGACCTGACCTTCTTCGAGCCCTTCGAGTAAGGGCGGGCTTCAGCCAGCCTCCAGAAGCCGCGCCACCTCGTCCCGGAACCGGTCCACGAGACCCAGCATGTCCGGGTCGTCCATGCCGATGTAGTCGTGGACGGACAGGTTCCGGGCGTTGAGGAACTGGTTCCAGTCCTCCAGCTCCTCGATGATCCCCAGCTGGGCCGCCGACTTGAGGGCGTCCCGGGGGCTGTAGGCTTCCAGGCCGGCCTGACCGGCTTCGCGCTTGAACGCCTTCCAGGCGTATTCGAAGGTGGTCTCGAAGGCCTTGGCCAGGGCCGCGCCCTTCAGGGGGTGGCCTGGTTCCGCCCGGCACTCTTCCAGGGCGGCCTTAAGCAGGTCGAAGGACTGCTTCAGTTTGGCGTCATTCATGCAGTCGGATTCCCGCCCTTCGGAGGAAGGCGCACCACGCCGAGTGGGAGCCGGCCAGGAAGACGGCGTCCTCCGCGACCTCTGCCAGAAAGGCGGGTTCCGCACGGGTGAGGTCGACGAGTTGCGCCGTCAGCAGAGACTCCTCGTTCCACTCCGCCACCCGGTCCAGGAGCCGTGAGTAGAGGGGAAACTCCGGCCCGGGGTCGCTGAAGAGACCGAGGTCGTAGTCGGAGTGGCGCCCGGCATCGCCGCGGGCCCGGGAGCCGAAGAGGATGAAGGCGGACCCGGGAACCTCCGAGTGCAGGGACCCCACGAGTTCGGACACCGCCAGGCCGGGGATCCGGCGGCGGCGCCGGTCCCAGGACAGGACCTCCGAGGGCGCCAGGTCGAGGGCGTCCAGGATCCTGGATAGGCCTTGGGGCAGGCCCGCCTTGCCCGAGAGGTAGTTCCCGATCGTGTTCCGGTGGACTCCGAGGGTCTCGGCCAGGCCCTTCACCGACGTGCCGCGCCGGCGGATCTCGAGCTGCACGCGCTTCGAGTCCAGAACGATCTGGGGCGATGTGTCACCCATGAGGCACAGTATAGATGGTCAGTAGTCCAGAATCAATGGGCATTGCGGAAGCTCAGAGCCTCAGCTCCCGCTGATGCTCGCGGATGTAGTCTCGCGGCGCCGGCAGGGAACCGGTCGTCCCGTTGGGCTGGAAGCCCATGCGGGCGTAGAGGGCGATGGCCGGCCGGTTGTGGTCCCCCACGTCCAGCAGCAGGCGCCCGGCGCCGCTGGCCCTCGCCCACCCCACTACGGCGTCGATCAGCGCCTCGCCCACGCCCTGTCCCCTGACCTCCGGGGCCACCCACATCGAAATCAGCCAGGCGGCGTCGGCATGGGAGTCGTCGCGGGCGCCCCGCACGATGCCCACGTCCTCCCCGTCGACG
The DNA here is from genome assembly GCA_026706075.1 of Gemmatimonadaceae bacterium. GTDB lineage: Bacteria > Latescibacterota > UBA2968 > UBA8231 > UBA8231 > UBA8231. The sequence continues at coordinate 20,542 of JAPOZM010000108.1, read as the reverse complement.
ACCGCTACGAAGGTGGGGATCTCCCGGAGCTGGGCGTCCCAGCTGTCCGGCGGGCGGGCCTCGGCCTCGTCATGGGTGCTGCCGAAGGCGTCGGGCGCCTCGGCCAGGGCCCGCAGCCGGATGGCGCGCAGCCGCGGCCCCTCGTGGGCCCCAAGTCGTCTGATCTCCATGGCGTCGAATATCGCGACGTGGCAGAGCTGCGGCACACATGGGCTCGGGACTCTGGCCCGGACCCGCCCGGGACCCTAGGCTTGCCCCGGTCATCCGAGCCAGGCGGTGCCCATGTTCAACGCCCGATCCACCCTCTACGGACCGACCCGGACCGGCCGCGGCCGCCGGGCCTGCGGCGCCTCCGGGAGCCGCGGCTACCCCCTCGGAGGCGGCGCCGGCTACCGCGAGGTCGTGCGCCCCACCGGCTCGCCGGTGCGCCACCTCGACGAGCTGCTGGAGGCCTTGGCCTCGGCCCGGGCCGGCGACACCGTGCACGTGGCGGGCGACGCCGTCATCGAGTGCACGGAGCGGGTCCACGTGGAGGAGCTGGTCCTCGCGCTTCCCGGCGGCGTGACCCTGGCCAGCGACCGCGGCATCCGGGGCGCGCCCGGCGGCCTGATCCGCTCCGACACCTTCGCCACCAATCCCCTGATTCAGGTCACCGGTCCGGAGGCGCGCGTCACCGGCCTTCGCCTGCAGGGGCCGAACCCCCGCCAGTGCCTGGAGCACCACTCCCGCGCCTACTACGAGGGCCGCGGCGCCGAGTACTACTACAAGTTCCCCACCTCCGTCGGCATCCGGTCGCGGGAACCCCGGCTGCGCGTCGACAACTGCGAGCTGGCCGGCTGGAGCCTCGGGGCCGTGTACATCCTGGCAGGGGACGGCCACCGCGTGCAGCACTGCTTCATCCACCACAACCAGTACCAGGGCCTCGGGTACGGCGTCTGCCTCGACGAGGCGGAGACGCTGATCGAGGGCAACCTCTTCGACGCCAACCGCCACTCCATCGCCGGCACGGGGCGCAGCGGCTCGGGGTACGAGGCGCGTGACAACGTCGAGATGGGACGCAGCCTCGGGCACTGCTTCGACATGCACGGGGGCCGCGACCGCCAGGACGGCACGAACATCGCGGGCGGCTGGATGCACATTCACCACAACACCTTCCGTGTCCCCAACCGCCGCGCCCTCCTCATCTCCGGCACCCCCGAGGATCGGGCCGTGGTGGAGCACAACTGGTTCCACCACCGCACCGAGAGCGGCGCCATCGTCTGCGAGGACCGGGTCACGGTGCGCCACAACGCCTGGGGACGGACGGACCCGGTGGTGCGCTGAGGTCTCGTGGTCGTCCTTCGCATCCTGCTGCTCTTCGTCCTGGCGCCGGGTGCGGCGATGGCTGCCTCGGCGGGTCCCTGCGCCGACTTCGACGCCAACGGGACCGTCGACCACGACGACTTCGGCCTCTTCGTCTCCGGCTTCGGGACCCGGAGCGGCGACCCCGGGTTCACGCCGGAGTTCGATCTCGACGACGACGAGCGTATCGATTTCGGCGACTTCTTCCTCTTCGCGTCGGCCTTCACGGGGCCCGGGGCCACAGAGAGCGTGCCGGCGACGACCACCGACTGGTACCGTGCCTTCGTGGAGTGGGACGAGGAGCTCGGCGACAGGTACCTGGACGGCCACGACGGGGGCACCTACGCGTGGGCCCCTTCGGGGTACGTGCAGAGGATGTACCTGAACCTCTACCGGACCTTCGGTGAGACGGTCTGGCTCGACAGGCTCGCGGGACAGATCGACCGCGTCCTGGAGGCCCGCTCGGACGTGCCGCCCTACGAGAGCTACGACCCGCGGTACCTGGACGGGTACAGGGGCTGGGGACAGGCCCGCTACACCCAGTACGCCCCCGAGTACACCGAGTGGTTCAGCGACGACGGGTTGATCATCAGCCCCATCGTGGCCTTCGTGGAGCTGGTCTGGCAGGATCCGGGCCTGCACCCGGCCTACAAGGCCCGGGCGGACGAGTTTCTCCGCATCGTGGAAGAGGACGTGATCGCCAAGTGGCACGCCAACTGGGAGCCGGACCCGGGGTGGACCGAGGAGGACAACAGCCGCTTCGGTGAGAACGGGGGCTACCACCTCTACGAGTGGTCCGGGTGGAGGAACCAGCCTCTGAACATGTTCCTCTCCTTCACCGATGCCCTCGTGACGCTGAGTCGTCTCTCGACCTCGCCGCACTACACGCCCCCTGGGGAGGACTTCGGGCCCTTCTACGCCGAGCAGAGCGAGCAGATGCTGCGGTTCTTCCACGATCAGCTGCAGCTCGACGCGGAGTCGGACGCCTACATCTGGAAGTACGGCCCCAACAGCGCCTGGCCCGACCTGATGGAGGACGTGGGCCATGGATTCATCGACATCCAGGCGGCCCTGCAGGGGGTGCGGAGCGGCCTGAGCTTCACCGAGGCGGACCTGGGGAGGATGGCGAACACCTTCGTCCACAAGGTCTGGAACGGCAGTCTCGAGGAGCCGGCCTTCACCTACTATGTCGACGGCGTTCCCAACGATCTCGACGAGGCCCGGGGCCACTGGGGCTGGGGGTTCCTCTACCTGGCCGGGTACGACTACCGGATCCGCGAGGCGATGGCCGCCTACTTCGACAAGGAGGTTTCCATCGAGGGGAAGGCGGCCCATATTGCCGCTACGGCGGCGATGCTGGCGGTCGCCGCGCAGCTGCACGACCGGTGGGCGCCCGGCGCGCCCCTGCAACCCCGGGTCGTCTGCAGCGGAAGGGACCTGCGGATCTCGTGGCGGCCCCCGGACTCGGATGCCGACGGCACGGCCCTCACCGGGTTGCGAGGATACTTCGTCCATCGAGCGGCCGGGCCGGAGGAGCCCTTCCACCCTCTGCACGAGGACCCGCTGGGCGCAACGCAGTACGTGGACCGGGATGCGGCATCGGGGTCCTGGTCCTACCGGATCACCGCAGTGGACTACAGGCGACCTGCGAACGAGGGACCGCCTTCCACGACGGTCTCGACGCTACTCACCAACTGACGGAGAGATCATCATGAGCGAGTTGAACGTCGGAATCGTGGGACTGGGCTGGGTGGCCGGCGCCCACATCGAAGCATTCAAGGCGGTGGAGGGCGGGAACGTCACCGCCATCTGCTCCCGGAGGCAGCACGACGAGGCCGAGCTGGCGGCCCAGTTCGGCACGCCCCTGAAGGCGTACACCGACTACGACGCCATGCTGGCCGACGGCGACATCGACGTCATCGACATTTGCACCCCTCACCCCTTCCACGCCGAGCAGGCGATCGCCGCGGCCCGGGCCGGCAAGCACCTGATCATCGAGAAGCCGATCTCCCTCACCTGGGAGGACGCCGTGGCCATGGGCGAGGCGATCCGCGAGACCGGGGTCAACGTCTGCGTCTGCTTCGAGTGCCGCTACAGCGCCCACTTCACCATGATCCGCTCGGTCATCGACGAGGGCCTGCTCGGAGAGCTGCACTACGCCGAGGTCGACTACTACCACGGCATCGGGCCCTGGTACGGACAGTACGGGTGGAACATCAAGAAGGAGATGGGCGGCAGCTCGCTTCTCACCGCCGGCGTCCACGCCCTCGACGCCTGCCTGTTCTTCATGGACGGCGCGGTGGAGGAGGTGTCGAGCCACCAGGTCAAATCGAAGGGGACCGACTTCGCGCCGTACGAGTACAACACCACCAGCCTCAGCACCCTGAGGTTCGCCGGCGGCGACAGGCTCGCCAAGATCACCTCCTGCATCGACTGCCTGCAGCCCTACTACTTCCACATCCATCTCGTGGGCAGCGAGGGCAGCCTCCTCGACAACCGGATCTACTCGAAGAGGCTGAAGGGGATGGTCAAGGACCGGTGGAGCACCCTGGAGACCTCGCTCATCGACTCGGGGGACGTGAGCGACCACCCATACGAGCCGCAGTTCCAGGCCTTCGTCGACGCCATCGGCCGCAACGAGGCGATGCCGCTCACCGACTGGGCTACAGCCTTGGAGTCGTCGAGGGTGGCCTTCGCCGCCGACCTCGCCGCCGCCGAAGGGCGGCCGGTGCAGGTCTCCGAGCTGGGGTAGCGAGACGGCACCACCCAACCTGCGAGGCCACCATGAGTGCACCCGAGCTGCGCTTCCAGTGCCCCAAGTGCCGTCACACCCGGTGCGAGATCGGTGAGATCCGCGCCGCGGGGGGGTTCTGGTCCAAGATCTTCGACGTCCAGAACAGAAAGCTCTCGACCGTGACCTGCGAGCGGTGCCGCTACACCGAGCTCTACGCGGCCGACAGCTCGACCCTCGGTAGCGTCTTCGACTTCTTCACGGGATAGCGGCAGCGGTCAGCCGTAGTCGGGTCCGCCCACCGGTCCCAGGAGTGTGCGGTTCTCCTCGGGCGTCTCCACCTCGTCGAGAAACTCCTCCAGGGCCTGGTGCATGCGCCGGGCCACCTCCGGACGGTCGCCGATCGCGTTCTCCTGCTGCCGCGGATCGGCCTGCATGTCGTAGAGCTCGGGCGCCCCGCCGTGCTCCCCGTGGGCCAGGTAGGTCCAGCCCTCGCCGGTGACCGTCGGCCCGCCGTTGCGGAGGAAGGTGGAGCTGAAGGCGTACTGGCGGGGCCACGGGGCGGACCCGTTCAGCAGCGGCGCCAGCGAGTGGCCGTGCATCTCCAGGCCGTCCGGATCGACGCCGGTCAGGGCCATCAGCGTCGGCAGCAGGTCCACCGACTGCGTCACGGCGCTGACGCGCCGTCCGCCCGCGACGCCGGGGGCGGCGACCATCAGCGGGATGCGGCTGATCTCCTCGTACAGGGGCCAGATGCGGTCGTCCTCGGGGTGGATGTTCGACTTGCCGGTGCGGTCGTGCTCGCCGACGAACATCCCGTGATCCGAGGTGAAGACGACGACGCTGTCCTCGAACAAGCCCAGCTCCTCGATCTTGTCCAGCACGTAGCCGATCCACTTGTTGACCAGGTAGATCTCGGCGGCGTAGTGGGCCCGCAGGTTGGCCAGCTCCTCCGCGGTGTAAGCGGACGCCGGGCCGTAGTTGGGGTGGATCATCGGCGGGCCGTCGTACCCGGAGCTGTCGTAGCGGGCCACCAGGTGCTCCGGCGGGTCCCACGGCTCGTGGGCGTCGAAGAAGTCCACCCACAGCAGGAAGGGCTCGCAGCCGCGGTTCTCCTCCAGCCAGCGGCTCGCCGTCCGCGCCGTGCGCGCGCAGAAGCGGTCCTCCTCCCAGGCCCAGTCGCGGTTGGTCCACGAGTGCTGCGTGGCCAGGTTCCCGAAGCGCGTCCCTGCCATGCGTGGGTCGACGCGGGTCTTGGCGCCGTCCACCTCCAGGCGAGGCGGCAGGTTGCCCTTCAGCAGCGGCTTGTCCCCCTCCTGGCCGCGGATCCAGAAGGCCCCGTCGAAGCCGCGGTCGAAGTGGTGGATGCCCTTCATCAGGTGCGGCGTGTCGCAGATCAGCTGGCTCTGGTACCCGGCGGCGCCGAAGATGGTGCTCAGCACCGGGATCTCCGGGTCGAGGGGCTTCCAGCCGTGGAAGGGGAAGGTGTAGCGGCCGGTGAACAGGTCGGTGCGGTTGGGGATGGTGGGGAAGCTCGACAGGTAGTGGCGGTCGAAGCAGACGGCCCGCCCGCCGAAGCGGTCGAGGGCCGCCGTGCCGATCCAGGGATTGCCGTTGCAGCCGAGGTAGTCGTAGCGGAAGGTGTCGCTCACGAGAACGATGATGGTCATGGCTCAGGCTCAGGTCGCCAGCGGGGGGCCGCCGGGGATGGTGATGGGCCGCCGTGCGCGAGGGCGCGCGCGGACGGCGGTGAACCGGGCGGTGAGGTACTCCCCGAGGTGGATCGTACCCGAGATCGCCTCCCCCTCGGCCCGTCCCGAGAACAGGAAAGGCACGTTGTCCCCCGGTCTGCTCACGGCGCTGCTCAGCCGCACCTCGTCCCCCTCGACGACCCCGGACAGCTCCTGGACCGAGAACTCGCTCTGGTGGGAGCCCTCGATCCAGTTGCCGTCCTGGGCGATCGTCAGCCGGTGACGGCTCGTGCTGGTGAAGTAGTCGACGTCGAGGTCCCAGCGGCCGCTGATGTCCACGGCGGCCGGCTCCAGCCCGTCTGAGCGCGGGCCCCGCGGCTCGGTGAGGATGCGGCGGATGCGGCCGATCACCACCTCCTCGTCGCCGGGCTGCATCTGGCTGGGGTTGATGCGGATGCCGGCCCTCTCCCCCGAGTCGGCGGCTCCCACCGCGATGCGCGGTCTCTTCCGCGCGAACTCCTCGGCCACCTCCTCGCCGGTGATGTTCAGGCCCCCCGGGTCCCAGCTGATGGTCAGGGCCGGCGCCCGGTTGGACATCCCGGCCGGGTCTTCGACGCGGCAGGCGACGGTGTCGATCTCCGCCACCGATGCCGAGATCCTCTCCAGGATCCCGAGCCACTCCTGCCACTCGGCCTCGTGGTCCCGCCGCACCCAGGCCTCGACCGCGGCCAGCATCCCCAGGATCTCCTCCTTGCCGATCTTCTCCGAGCGCCCGGGGCCGTGATGGGGAGCGCTCGCCTGCCAGGCCGCCATGAGCAGGTCCTTGCGCCCGAGGACGAGGCCGGCGCACTGGGGGCCGCACAGGGCCTTGCCGCCGCTGTAGGCGGCGACCGTGGCGCCCCGCTCCAGGTGCACGCAGGGGATGGTCAGGTTCTCGGCGGCGGCGTCGGCCAGGATGGGGATCCCCTTCGGCCGCGCGATCTCGGCGATCACCTCCAGCGACAGGGGCTGCCCGGGATCTGTGGGGCGGCCGGTGACCACGTAGATCATGGCCGTGGACGGGTTGACGGCGCGCTCCATCTCCTCGGCCGTGTCGACCATCACCAGCTCGACGCCGACCACCCGCAGGGCGTGATCGTAGGCGGTGCGCGAAGTGCGGGGCAGGATCACCTGGGTCTTGTCGAAGCCTTCGAGGTTCGGCACCCGGATCAGCCGCTCCGGACTGCCGCCGGTCACGCAGGCCGTGGTCACGTGCTTGAGGCCGGCGGCGCAGCCCGCCGAGATCAGCCCCCACTCGGCGCCGGTGACCGCCGCCAGGTGCCGACCCACCGCCTCGGCCAGCTCGTCGTACTGCACGAAGTGCCCGTGGGCGGCATCCATGGCGGCCACCACCTCCGCCAGCTCGACGGAGCCGCCGATGATGGTGAAGGTGCCGCGGCAGTTGATGATCGGCTCCACGCCGATCGCCTCGTAGATGCTGCCGTTGCGTGCGTCTCCGTCGAGGAACGGCAGGACCGCCAGCCGCTCGTCCGCGTCGCCCAAGGTGAGCTCCTTTCAGCGCGAGAGTGGATTCTTCGATCAATAGGACAGTGCGACGACCATGGACAGGTGCCTCCCGAATCCTGGCATCAGACCGATGGTGAGCCCCCGGGCTCCGGGGGGTTTCTGGACAGTTCGGAAGTGATGGTGGCACCGGCGGCAGGACAGACGAACAGGGGCCAGGCATCGAGCCATCTGGAGCCGGAGAAGTCGGTCCCCCAGATACCGGCAACAGAACCCAGCAGACTGCCGAACAGTGCCATGCTGAAGCGATCGTAGGGATCGAGATGGCTCACGCCATATGCGGTTCCGAGCATGGATCCAGCAAACCAGCCTACAACGAAGACCAGGGGGGCACCGATGCCGTCCGGTCCAAGATCGACGGTACTCAACAGCATGCCCGCCGATACAAGACCGGACAGGGTGCCCAGGCCCGCACCGGCTCCCAGTTTCTTGGCAATCCGTACCTCGGCTCTCCCAGTGTCCTTTGGCCTTCTCGTGGCTACTGGTTTCGCAGCGGTGGGTAACCGGGAGACCTGAGCGGATTCACGCCAGATCTCCGACGCGACCGTCGCACCGATGGCCGGCAGCAGCAGAGGCCATTGACGATACCACGCGGCAGATAGTGAGCCGGGCACCATCAGGGAGCCTGCCAGTACTCCCACCGAACTGCCGGCCAGGGCCAGAAATGGACTCCGGCGGTCTCCGCTCCAACTCGGCGGATCGACCAACACCACGCCCAGAATGGCTCCGGCTCCAGGGCCGATCCTATGGGCGTATCCAATCCTGTGCCGGCCCACTATGGCGAGGGCGGAGCCGGAGAGAACACCGACACCCACCTTCCGGGCTACTCTGGCTGAACGTCTGGTCTGCGTCTTCTCGAACTCCCTTGGCAGGCTGCCCGGATCTCCCTGCATGCTGTCTGCGGCAGCGGGCTTCAGGACAGGAGGGTTCCCTCCGGTCCTCGCCCAGGCCGTCGACGCATGCCACATCAGAAGAAGGGCGGCGAGCGTCGCTGCCTTCTTGTCCATTATCGGGTCGGAGAGGCCCAGGATGAGCTCCCTTTCGAGGGATCGGGTGGGAGGGGCGGACTACCCTAGGGGTTTCCCGGCTCCACCGCCACGCCAGCAGGGGTCGGGAGAAGGCTGGCCTCGCGAGGGCTGCGTCACGGCGTACGGGCAGGATCGTGGGGGCCGGCCTGGCCTCCGCTTGGTCCCTCAGGGAGCAACTGCGTATCCTTCCCAGCATGGCAGACCTGTCAACCTGGTTGCCGTGGTCCGTCATCCTGGCCGTCGTCTTCTACGTCTGGCGGCGACTCGAGGCCCGCATGGACCAGTTGGAGGCCCGCATGGACCAACTGCAGGCCCGGTTGAAGGCCTGCGGGCGGATCCTGGGGCGGTCGGAGTGCCGCTTGGTCGGCCCGTCCCGCGGACTCGCCTGAAGCTCCGCCGCCGAGTTGACCCCATGCACGCAACCTTCCATTCCCGTCTCGCGGAACCTGCCACCGGCTTCCCTCCCTGGCGGCAATAGACGTCCAGAGCACCTCGACATCATCCCAGCAGCAGCCTCACTTTCATCCGTCGGGCACGGCGTCCGGCGAGCGAGGAGGTCCCCCATGTTCAACGCCCGATCCACCCTCAACGGACCGACCCGCACCGGCCGTGGCCGCCGGGCCTGCGGCGCTTCCGGCACCCGCGGCTACCCCCTCGGCGGCGGCGCCGGCTACCGGGAGGTCGTGCGCCCTACCGGCTCGCCGGTGCGCCACCTCGACGAGCTGCTCGAGGCCCTGGCCGGGGCCCGCTCCGGCGACACCGTGTACGTGGCGGGCGACGCCGTCATCGAGTGCACGGAGCGGGTCTACGTGGAGGAGCTGGTCCTCGAGCTGACCGGCGGCGTGACCCTGGCCAGCGACCGCGGCATCCGGGGCGCCCCCGGGGGGCTGATCCGCTCCGACACGTTCGCCACCCGGCCCCTGATCCGGGTCACGGGCGAGGACGCACGGGTCACCGGCCTGCGCCTCCAGGGGCCGAACCCGCGCCAGTGCCTGGAGCACCACTCCCGCTCCTTCCGCGAAGGCCACGGGGGCCACAGCTACTACTACAAGTTTCCCACCTCCGACGGCGTCCAGACGGAGGAGTCCCGGCTGCGCGTCGACAACTGCGAGCTGGCCGGCTGGAGCCACGGCGCCGTCTATCTCGCGGGCGGGGACGGCCACCGCGTGCAGCACTGCTTCATCCACCACAACCAGTACCAGGGTCTCGGGTACGGCGTCAGCCACGACCGCGCCGGGTCCCTGATCGAGGGCAACCTCTTCGACGCCAACCGCCACTCCATCGCCGGCTCCGGTCGCCCCGGCTCCGGGTACGAGGCGCGCAACAACGTCGAGTTGGGCCGCAGCCTCAGCCACTGCTTCGACATGCACGGAGGCCGCGACCGCAAGGACGGCACGGACGTGGCGGGCGGCTGGATGCACGTCCATCACAACACCTTCCGCGCCCCCGGCCGGCGCGCCGTGGTGATCCGCGGCACCCCCGAGGACCGGGCCGTGATCGAGCACAACTGGTTCCACCACCGCAGCGAGGCCGGCGCCCTCCGCTTCGAGGAGCACGTCGTCGTGCGCGACAACGCCTGGGGCCGCCGGGACCCGGCGTATGGCTGAGGGGAGGCGGGCGTTCAAGCCCATGGCGGCGGGGAGGCTGGCGGCCACCGCACTGGTGCTGGCAGCGGCCGCATCCGGCGACGAACGGGTCGCCGGCCACTGGGAGGGAGAGGTCCAGATCCCCGGCCAGCCCCTGGTGGTCAAGGTCGATCTCGAGAGCGGCGGCGGACTCTGGAGCGGGTCGATCGATATCCCCGCCCAAGGAGCAGCCGGCCTCTCGCTGGAGGCGATCGAGGTCAGCGCGGACGCCTCCCAGGTCACCTTCTCGATTCGGGGGGTTCCGGGCAACCCAACCTTCAGAGGCACCCTCGACGGAGGCGTCATCAGCGGCCGGTTCAGCCAGGGCCCCGCCGCCTTCGGCTTCCGCCTTTCACGGGAGGCCGCCGCCGAGCCGGCCCGGCCCCAGGAGCCCCGTCCCCCGTATCCCTACAAGACAGAGGAGATCAGCTTCCAAAACGGTCCCGTCACCCTGGCCGGCACCCTGACTCTGCCCCCGGGCGAGGGCCCCTTCCCCGCGGTCCTGCTCATCTCGGGCAGCGGCCTGCAGGACCGCGACCAGACGGTCTTCGGCCACCGGCCGTTCCTGGTCTGGGCCGACCACCTGACCCGCGCCGGCCTGGCCGTGCTGCGCGTCGACGACGCCGGTGCCGGGGGATCGACGCCGCATCCTCAGCCGCCCACCACCGCCGACTTCGCAGGTGACGCCGCCGCGGCCGTGGACTTCCTCGGGCGCGACGAGCGCATCGGCCCCGTCGGCCTGATGGGACACAGCGAGGGCGGAGCGATCGCCGCCATCGTCGCCTCGCAGCGGGAGGACGTCGCCTTCGTCGTGCTGCTGGCCGGCCCCGGGGTGCCGGGCGCCGAGCTGCTGCGCCGGCAGAACGAGCGCCTCTTCGAGGCCGCCGGCATGCCGGTGGGCCACCGTCAGGCGCTGCTCGCTCTCCTGGACCGGCTGTTCCCGGCCCTGGCCTCGGACCGGGACGAGGCGGACCTGCGTCCCGAGGTGGAGGAGATCGTCCGCCGGCAGTTCGAGATGAACGGCGTGCCCGCCGCTCAGCAGGACGACAGCCAGGTGCAGGCCGCCGTGGACCAGGCCCTCGATCCCTGGATGCGCTGGTTCCTCGCCTTCGATCCGCGTCCGGCCCTTGGAGCCGTCCGGGCGCCGGTCCTCGCCCTCAACGGCGAGCTGGACCTGCAGGTCGACGGCCAGCAGAACCTGACCGCCATCGCCACGGCCCTCGAGGCGGGCGGCAACCGCGACGTCACAGTGCGCAGCCTGCCCGGGCACAACCATCTCTTCCAGCGCGCCTCCACGGGGCGGATCGACGAGTACTCCGCCATCGAGGAGACCCTCTCCCCCCTGGTTCTGGACGAAGTGCGCGACTGGATCCTCACAGTCACTGGAGAATGACCATGGAGACCCGAACCCTCGGACAGACCGACCTCACCGTCACCCGCCTCGGCTTCGGCGGGGCCCGCATCGGCTACGAGGACGTGACCCCGGACCAGAGCGACCGGCTGCTCAACGGTCTCCTCGACATGGGCGTGACCTTCTACGACACGGCCGCCTGCTACCACGACAGCGAGGAGCAGATCGGCCGGGCGATCGGCGCCCGGCGGGACGAGTACGTCCTCGCCTCCAAGTGCGGCCACGTGACCGGCGGCGCTTCGGGCCGGGAGTGGTCGGCCGAGGTCATCGCCCACAGCGTCGACCGCTCCCTCGAGCGCCTGCGCACGGACCGCCTCGACCTGCTGCAGCTCCACAGCTGCTCGGCAGAGGTGCTGGGCGAGGGCGAGGCGGTGGAGGCGGTGATGCGGGCGAAGGAGGCGGGCAAGGTTCGCTACGTCGGCTACAGCGGCGACGGCGAGGCCGCCCTGAAGGCGATCGGAATGGGCGTCTTCAGCACCCTCCAGACCTCGTACAACGTCGTCGACCAGGACGCGCGCCTGCAGGTCCTGCCGGCGGCGCGGGAGGCCGGCATGGGGGTCATCGCCAAGCGCCCCCTGGCCAACGCCGCCTTCAAGACCGAGGCGTCGCGCTACAGCTACGCCGACGTCTACTGGGAGCGGGCCAAGAGCATGGAGGTCCCCGAAGGCGCCCCCGCCGACGGCGTGGAGCTCGCGCTCCGGTTCTGTCTCTCCCACGAGTCGATCGACACCGCCATCGCCGGCACGTCCCGCGTCGAGAACGCCGAGAAGAACATGGAGATCATCGCCCGGGGCGATCTGCCCGAGGAGGTCGTCACCTCCCTCTGCGAGCAGTTCGACCGGGCCGGCGGCGACTGGGCACCGCAGATGTGACGGCTCCACGGGCATGACATACAGAGTGATCCAGGTCGGCACCGGCGGGCGTGGCCGCTCCTGGTGCCAGGACATCCTCCCTCCCAACATCGACGACGGCCTGATCGAGGTGGCCGCCGCCGTGGATACCAACCCCGAGGCGCTGGCGAACGCCCGGGAGTTTCTCGGCCTGCCCCCCGAAAGGTGCTACACCGACCTTGCGCGGGCCTTCGCCGAGAACGACGCCGACTTCTGCACCGTCGTCGTGCCGCCGGCCTTTCACGAGGGGGTCGTCGACGCGGCCCTGGCTCACGGCATGCAAGTCCTCTCGGAGAAACCGATTGCCGACACGCTCGAGGCGTCGTGCCGCATCGCCGAGAAGGTGCGGCGGGCGGGGCGGAAGATGGGCGTCACCATGAGCCACCGCTTCGACCAGGACAAGACGACCCTGCGGGAAGTCCTCAGGTCCGGCGGCTGCGGCGCCTTGGACTACCTGGTCATGCGCTTCACCTGCGACATGCGCGAGCACGGCGACTGGGGAGCCTTCCGCTACGAGATGAAGGATCCCCTGCTGATCGAGGGCGCGGTCCACCACCTCGACATCCTCGCCGACATGGGCGGGGCCGACTGCCGCACGATCTACGCCCGGACATGGAATCCCCCGTGGAGCGCATACCAGGGTGACTCGCAGGCGCTGGTGACGATGCAGCTCCAGAACGGCGTGCGCTCCCTCTACGAGGGAGCGAAGACCAACGCCGTGGGCCTCAACGGCTGGAGCCGGGAGTACCTGCGCGCCGAGTGCGAGCTGGCCACCCTGATCATGGATCACCGCGAGATCGAGCGCTTCGACCACGACGGCGAGGCCCGCTCGGTCAGCGTCCGCCACGGCGAGGGAAGGGCGGTCCCCTTGCGGGAGCAGCGCAAGTGGAAGGACGCGTGGCTGGTGGAGCAGTTCGTGCAGTGGCTCGACGGGGGAGAGCCGATGGAGACCCACGTGGAGGCCAACCTGCAATCGGTGGCCATGGTCTTCGCCGCCATCGAGAGCAGCCGCATCGATGCGCCTGTGGACGTTCAGGAGTTCCTCTCCGCGGCGCGGGCCCGGGCGGCGGCGGAGCTGGATGGGTGAAGAACGTGTCGCGTCAGTACCGGGGGACCCCCAAAGTGATCCGGAGGCGAAAGGTCGTGCCTCGAGTTGGCCAGGGTTCATGTGTCCCCTGTATACTCCTGTCCATCTCCACCTGCATCCCGTCACCTGAGAGATTGCCATGACCCGCTTCTTCGCCAAGGCATGGTGCATCGCGGCCGTCCTCGCCGTCGCCACCAGCTCCTGGTCCCAGCCCACGCTGATCCATGGACCGGATCCGTCCGATCCCATGGCCGTTCACGTGTACCGGTTGGAGAACGGCCTCACCGTCTATCTCAGCGAGAACGATCAGAGACCGCGGTTCTACGCCGAGATCGTCGTCAGGGCGGGCAGCAAGCACGATCCGGCGGTATCGACGGGGATCGCCCACTACCTCGAACACATGCTGTTCAAGGGGACCACCCGGCTCGGCACTCTCGACTACGATGCCGAGGGGGTCCATCTCGACAGCATCACAGCTCTCTACGAGCTGCACTTCGCAGAGATCGATTCGACGAAGCGCCGGGAGCTGTACGCCCTGATCAACGAACAAGGGCAGCTCGGATCCCGGTACGCCGTCCCCGGCGAGCTCGACAGGATCTACAGCGCCCTCGGCGCCCAGGGTCTCAACGCCCACACCTGGGTGGAGGAGACGGTGTACAAGGTCGACCTGCCATCGAATCGTCTCGCCCACTGGGCGAAGCTGGAGGCGGAGCGGTTTGCGCAGCCGGTCTTCCGACTGTTCCAGACCGAGCTGGAAACGGTGTACGAGGAGAAGAACCGCTCCCTCGACAACAAGGACCGGCTCATCCGGGAAGCGGTCAACCGGCACCTCTACAAGGTGCATCCCTACGGACAGCAGACCACCCTCGGCTCGGTGGAACACTTGAAGAACCCATCTCTCAAGCTGATGTACGACTACTACCGGACGTGGTACGTGCCGAACAACATGGCCGTGATCATCTCGGGCGACGTCGACGTGGAGCAAGCCATCGAGCGGATCGACCGGGAGTTCTCCAGGTGGGAACGGCGCGAGCTGCCGAAGCCGAAGAAGTGGACAGAGGAGAAGCTGAAGGAGATCGAGCGCGTCGAAGTCGTCTACCCGGGCGAGGAGTACGTGTTGCTGGCCTTCCGCACCGCCCCGAGCACCCACAAGCACACCGAGGCGCTGCAGGTCCTCGACTACATCCTGGACAACGCCACGGCCGGGCTGATCAACCTCAACCTCAATCAGAAGCAGCGGGTGCGCCGCGCCGGCTCGTGGACTACGTCACACCACAACCGCAATGACTACGGAGCCCAGTACCTGTATGGAGTGCCCAAGGAGGGACAGACGCTGGAGGAGGTCGAGGCGCTCCTGGTGGAGCAGCTGGACCTGATCAAGTCGGGCCGTTTCGAAGACTGGATCATTCCGGCCATCGTCACCGACTGGAAGAAGACCTACCGCCGGAGGCTCGAGTCGAACAGCTCCCGAGTGGCACTGATGCACCAGGCCTTCCTGTCGTTCCAGGAGTGGGACCACGCCCGGCGCAAGCTCGAACGCATGGCGGCACTGCGCAAGGAGGACATCGTCAAGGTGGCCAGGAGGTACTTCGGCGACGGCTACGTCGCCGGCTATCGCCGTGATGGCGAGCCCTCCCTTCCGGCGATCGACAAGCCGGTGCTCGATGCGATCGCCATCGATCCGGCGAGAGAGTCTGCCTTCGCCGCCGAGACCCTCGCTCTGCCGAGTGAGGAGATCGAGCCGGTATTCGTGATACCCGGCAGGGACTTCACCAGGAAGAGGCTGCGCGACGGCATCGATCTGTACTATGCGGCCAATCCGCTGAACGACCTGTTCTCGCTCGAGATCTCCGTCGACGTCGGCAAGCTGGCTGCGGACCGGCTCGCGATGGCGGGGCGGCTGCTCGACAAGTCCGGCGCCGGCGGCCTGAGCTCCGAGGAGCTCAAGAAGGAGTGGTATCGTCTCGGGACCGAGTTCTCCTTCTCCCCCGGCGATCACTCCACGGCGATCTCGATCTCGGGACTGGACGAGAACTTCGCGCCCTCCATCGATCTGATGATGTCGGCGCTGCTGCAGCCGACGGCGCCGGATTCCACCCTGGACGAGCTGATCGAGATCCTCCTCGTGGAGCGGCAGGATGCCGTCAAGGATCACAACACGGTTCACCGGGCCCTGTTCGGGTTCAACCGTCACGGCGAGAACTCCTCCTACCTGCGGGTGCTGTCGAACGAGCAGCTCCAGCGCTTGACGGTGGGGGAGCTGCATGCCATGGCCCGCAACCTGTTGTCGCACGAGCACGATCTATCGTATACGGGTTCCCTGCCGATGGATCAGGTCGTGGAGACGCTGTCGGAGCGCTACGTCCTCCCCGCGGCCCAGTTGAGGGCCCCGCCGCCGTTCGAGGCCCTGGAGATACGCCGGCCCGCGGAGACGGAAATCCTGTTCTTCGACAAGGAGATGGCCCAGGCCCTGGTCCGCATCGAGTCGGGGGGTGAGACCTACGGTGAGGACAGGCGCCCCCAGATCGATCTCTTCAACGAGTACTTCTACGGAGGCATGGCCGGCATCGTCTTCCAGGAGCTGCGCGAAGCGAGGGCCCTGGCGTACTCGGCCTGGGCCTGGCAGTTCCACGGAGACCGCAAGGAGGCCTACGACCTGTTCTCCGGCTTCATCGGCTCTCAGGCGGACAAGGCCCCGCAGGCCGTGGGAGCGTTCATCGAGCTGATCGACGACATTCCCGAATCGGAGGAGCGCTTCGCCGCTGCCAGAAAGGCACTCGTCGAGCAGTACCGCACCGGGCGGCTCGGGTTCCGGGATGTGCTGGGGGCGGTGCGCAAATGGGAACGTCAGGAGGTCCCTGTCGATCCACGGGCCCGGCGTTTCGAGCAGATCAGGACCGCCTCACTCCCCCAGCTGCTCGACTACCATGCGGGACATATCGAGGGGCGGCCGAAGATGATCTCCATCGTCGGCGATGGATCGAAGATCGACCTGGACGAGCTCAGGAGTTTCGGGGAGGTGGTCGAGGTCGGAGTCGAGGATATCTTCGGGTATTGATCGTCCATCGGGGCCGCGACCCGGACACGACCTACAGCTCCAGCACCTCCTCCCAGAATCGCCGCTCCACCGGCACCCCGAGGCGCAGGGCCTCCCGGCGCCGCTCGGCGCTGCGCTGCCCCGGCCAGGCGACCTGCTCCCCGGGCAGTGAGCCCGCGGATCCCAGGTCGGCCAGGGACTCCTCCACGGCCTGCCGCACGCGGTCGGGATCGCCGGTCTTCGCCAGATCGATGGCCACGAACATCTGCGACACCCCCGCCTCCATCGGCTCCCGCGAGATCTCCGCCGTGGTGCGGCCCCCGGAGGCGAGCGCCGCCACCAGGTCCAGGCACAGGGCCAGGCCGCTGCCCTTCCACAGGCCGATGGGGAGGGGGCGCTCCAGGGCGGCGGCGTCGGTGGTGAGCCGGCCCTCGGCGTCGTAGCCGCCGGGCACGGGCAGGGGCTCGCCGCTGCGCTCGTGGATCTGAACCCGTCCGCCCGAGAACTGGCTCATCGCCATGTCGAGGAGCACGGGGTCGCCGCCGGGCGCCGGAACCGCCATCACCAGGGGGTTGTTCCCCAGCCGTTTCTCCGCCGATCCGTGGGGCGGCATGAGGCGCGTCGTGTTCGTCCAGCAGATGCCGATGCAGCCGGCCGCCGCCGCCCTCAGCCCGTAGGTGCCGGCGCGCATCCAGTGGCTGGTGTTGCGCAGGGCCACGGCCCCCACGGCGTGCTCCCGGGCCAGCTCGACGGCGCGCTCCATGCAGGCCAGGGCGTTGAGGATGCCCGGGCCCCGGTGGCCGTCCCACTGCTCCAGCGCCCCGAGGGCGGCCACCCGCCCGGCCCGGGCCGCCGGGTCGAGCCTGCCGCCGCGCACGTCGCGGACGAAGCCGGGGAAGCGGTTGATCCCGTGGGAGGTGACGCCGTCGCAGGTGTTGTCGGCGAAGACGCGCGCCAGCGCCGCGGCGTCGGCCTCGTCGAAGCCGGAGGCCGACAGGGCGCGCTCGAACTCGCCGAGCATGCGCTCGTAGGGGACCCGGAAGGTCATGGTCCCAGGGCCCCGACGGGGATCATCCCCACGTCCCCGCCCGAGGTTCCGTACCCGCTCGGCACGATGACCGCGAGGACGGAGGGTCTCTCGTGGTCGCTGTGCTCCATCCGGCGGGCCAGCCTGCGGAGGTTCCTGGCGCCGTCGTCCACCCAGCGCTCCCCCAGCTTGATCTCGAAGGCCGCCCAGCGCCCGTCCGCTGCCTCGACGACGGCGTCCACCTCCAGCCCCTCCTTCTCCCGGTAGTGGAAGACCTGCGCGTCGGCGGCCTGGGCGTAGACCCGCAGGTCGCGGACCACCATCGACTCGAAGAGGAGTCCGAGGTACTCCAGGTCGGCGGTCAGGCGCTCGGGGGTGGCTCGCAGCGCCGCAACCGCCAGCGAGGGATCGACGAAGTGCCGGACAGGCGCCTCCCGAAGGGTGGTGCGCGATCGCAGGTGAGGGGACCAGGCCGGCTGGTTCTCCACCACCATGAGCCGGTCCAGCGCGTCGAGATAGCCGGCGACCGTGTCCGCCTTCAGGGTCACGCTGTGGTCGCCGGCTTCGGCGGTCAGCTTCGACATGGACACGGGGGTGGCGATGTTGCGCGCCAGCGACCGCAGCAGGCGTCCCACCTTGACCGGGTCCCGTGTTCCGCCGCTGACCGTCGATACGTCCGTGCGCCGGATCTCGTCGAGGTAGGCGCGGTTCGCGCGCAGGGTCTGGGGAAGCGCCTTGCCGATGTTGGCCGGCCAGCCCCCGGCGCAGACGAGCTCGGCGACCGACAGGATCGGCAGATCGGACCGCTCTGCCCGCTGTTCGCAGCCGTCCAGGAGGCGGTTCAGGGAGATCTCGCCGGTGGAGTGGCCGGTCTCGAAGAGAGACATGGGGCGCATGCGCAGGCGGGCGAAGCGACCGGCGCCGGTGTGACGCGTGATCTCGTCGGCGGGGACGGCTGAACCGGTGAGAATGAACTGGCCGGGGGCGGCGCGCCGGTCGACCGCTCTGCGCACGTAGTTCCAGATGGCGGGCTCGAGCTGCCACTCGTCGATCAGCCGCGGCGTGTCCCCGATCAGCAGGGCTTCCGGGTCGGCGCCGATCAGCCGCAGGGCATTGTCGTCGACGTCCAGCATCACCGCGCTCCGGGCCGTCTGCATGGCGGTAGCCGTCTTCCCGGAGGCTTTGGGCCCCTCCACGAGGGTCGCACCAGTAGCCCCGAGCAGCTCGGCCAGTTCGGCATCGGCGATTCTCGACAAGTAGTCCATCGGCCGGGTACAGTACGCCCACCCACCGGGCACGGCAAGCTCCAACGGGTGATTCGGCGGAATCTCAGCGGGTGATTCGGCGGAAGTATAACGGGTGATTCGGCGGAATCTCAGCGGGTGATTCGGCGGATGGTCACAGCCTCGGATCGACGGGCTCGCTCTCCAGGGCCAGGACCCCGAAGACGCACTCGTGCACGCGGTACAGGGGTTCCCTCTCGACGAAGCGGTGCAGGGCCTCCAGGCCGAGGGCGAACTCGCGCAGGGCCAGGGAGCGCTTGGTCGACAGGCGCCGCTGCCGCAGGCGGTCGATCTGCCCGGGGAGGGTGTACTCGGGGCCGTAGATGATGCGCAGGTACTCCCGCCCCCGGCACTTGAGCGCCGGCTGGGCCGGCCCCTTCCGGCCCCGGGCGAGCCAGTCCAGGGGCTTGACCACCATGCCCTCGCCGCCGCTCTCGGTCAGCTCCCGCCACCAGCGGGTCCCCCGCTCCTCGCTCTCCCCGTCGGCCGGGTCGACGAGGAGACACCGCGTCTCGAGCAGCATCTCGCCGTCCGCCCGGCACAGCTCCGCCAGGGTCTCCATGTGCCAGAGGTGGTCCCGGTCGGCGTGGACGCGGCCCTCGGTGGCCAGCAGGTGGAAGGGGGCGATGCGGAGGTCCGAGAGGTCGTCGACCGGCCAGCAGTAGCGCCGGTAGGCGTCGGCGTAGCGGCTGATGCAGGCCTGCCGCTGCCGCAGGTGGTCCGCCAGCTCCTCGCTGCCGCCGTCTCTCTCGCCGGCCTCTCCGAGGGCGGCGAGGGCAGCCTCCAGGCCAGCCGAGGCCGCCGCTCCCGCCGGGGCGTACTGGCTGCGCAGCAGCTCCTGGGCCTTCTCCGACCAGGGCATGATCTCGGCGTCGAGGCAGATCCAGTCGGTGTCGAACCGATCCCAGAACCCGGCGCGCTCCACCGAGGCGCGCAGCCGCGCCACCACCTCGGCTCCACGGTCCGGGTCGCTGAAGAAGGGGCGCCCGGTGCGGGTGTAGACCACCCCGGCCTCGCCGCCGCCGGCGCCGAACCTGCGCCGCGCCGCGGCCTCGTCCCGGCAGAGCAGGATCACCGCCCGGGACCCCATGTGCTTCTCCTGGCAGATCACCCTGGAGACACCCTGGGTGCGGTAGTAGGCGAAGCTCTCGCGGGGGTGCTCGAGGTCCTCACCCTCGGGGGCGGTGTCGGAGGGGGCCATGGTGGGCGGCAGGTAGACGAGCCAGCGCGGGTCGAGGGCGAAGCGGCTCATCACCTCGAGAGCGGCGGCGGCGTTCTCCTGGCGGATGGTGACGCCGCGGTGCAGGCGGGTGGCCACGGTCCGCCTGCCGAGGACGTCGCCGATGTCGAGCAGGTCGCCGTACGGGCGTGTCTCCTCCGCGGCGGCGGGCAGGGGCCGCACCGGCTCGCACCAGACCTGCCGCGCCGGAACCTGCACGATCTCCCTCTCCGGGTAGCGCAGGGCCGTCAGCCGGCCGCCGAAGACGCACCCGGTGTCGATGTTGATCGTGCCGTTCACCCACTCCGGCTCGGGCACGGGGGTGTGGCCGTAGACCACCGCCGCCCGGCCCCGGTAGGCGGCGGCCCAGTCGCTGCGCACAGGCAACCCGAACTCGTCGGTCTCGCCGGTGGTCTCGCCGTAGAGGGCGAACTCGCGGACCCGGCCCGAGGCCCGCCCCTGCAGGGCCTCCTCGAGGCCGGCGTGGGCGACGACGAGCCGCCCGCCGTCGAGCACGTAGTGGCTGACCAGGCCGCCGATGAAAGCCGCCGCCTCGTCGGCGAACCCCGCCGGCTCGCGCTCGAGCTGCTCCAGGGTCTCGGCGAGGCC
>JAPOZM010000034.1 GCA_026706075.1 Gemmatimonadaceae bacterium | reverse complement strand
GTGGCCGCCATGTTCGCCCCGGTCTCGCCGTGGATCTCCCTGGCCCTGCTGGCGGTGCTGGCGCCCCAGATCCGCCTCGAGGTCGAGCAGAGCCGCAAGTTCATGGCCTTCACCTACGGCGCCACCCCGGAGGAGCGCCGGGCCGGGTACGTGGACCGCATCCTCACGGGGCGGGCGGAGCAGAAGGAGATGCGCCTCTTCGGCCTGCACGCGCCGCTCACCAAGCGCTGGCGGGGGATGCGCGGGGTGCTTCGCAGACGAATCCTGGACCAGCGCCAGCGTCTGGTCGTGGGCGGCCTCCCGCTCACCGGCCTGCGCGTCGCCGTGGGGGTGGGCGTCGCCGGCGCCCTGGCCTACCTGCTCGGCGACCGGATCCTGACGCCGGGACGTTTCGTCGCCCTCTTCCAGGGGGTCGACGACATGCTGGGGGCCGGCAGCAGTCTCGGGTACAGCTCCTGGGATCTCCAGGTCCAGTCGGGGGAGGTCGGTTACGTTCGGGAGTTCCTCGACCTGCCGGAGCAGGGCCGCGCGGCAGCCGCCATGGCGGGGGTCGCGCGGACCGGGCCCTCGCCCTTCCCCAGGCCGCTGCGACAGGGAATCCTGGTCGACGGCGTCCACTTCACCTACCCGGCGGCAGGGGCCGACGGGGCGGACTCCGGCAGCGCTCCGCCCGTGCTGCAGGGCGTCGGCTTCCACCTGGCCCCGGGGGAGCGCGTCGCCCTCGTGGGCGAGAACGGATCCGGCAAGTCGACCCTGGCCAGGATCCTTCTCGGCCTCTATCCGCCCACGGCCGGACGCGTTCTCGCCGACGGCCTCGACTACGGCGAGATCGACCCCGAGAGCCTGGCCGGCGCCGTGAGCGCCGCCTTCCAGGACTACTACCGGTTCGAGCTGACCCTCGGGCAGTCCATCGGAATCGCGGCGCTGGCCGCGGAACCGGGGGAGGCCGCCGACCTGTGGCCCTCCTGGCTGCACCCCGACCCGGCGGTGGTGGCTGACGCCGCGCGCCGCTCCGGGGCCGAAGAGCTCGCCCAACGGCTCCCCGGCGGGTACGACACGCCCGTCGGCCACGTCCTCGACGGCGGCCAGGGCCTCTCCGGCGGCGAGTGGCAGCGCCTCGCCATCGCCCGCGCCTTCACCCGAGACCCGGAGCTGCTCATCCTCGACGAGCCGGCCGCGGCCCTCGACCCCGTGGCCGAGGCCGAGCTCTACCGGCAGTTCGCCGAGCTCCTCGTAGGGCGCACGGCCCTGCTCATCAGCCACCGCCTCGGCTCGGCGCGCATGGCCGACCGCATCCTGGTGCTGCAGGGTGGCCGCATCGTCGAGGAGGGCCGGCACGACGAGCTGGTGGCGGCCCGGGGAGTGTACGCCGCCATGTGGGAGGAACAGGCGTCGTGGTACCGGTAGGCCCCGACCCGATCCTGCAACGCCCGCCGGCGCCGCGGACCCTGCTCCGCTTCCTCCTGTGGATGATCCGCACCGATCCCCGGCGGGCGATCGCCTCGCTGGCGCTGCAGTTCACCGCCGGCCTGCTGCCGGCGGCCACGGTCTGGATCGTCCGGGAGATCTTCGACCGCGGCCTCGACGTGTACGAGGGCCGGCTGGCCGTCGATGCCATGCTCCCGTGGCTGGCCCTGTGGGGCGCGCTGACCCTGGCCGAGCACGGGATCTGGACGTGGTCGCGGACGATCCTGCTCGAGCGCCTGAAGCAGGCGATGGAGGACCGGCTTCTCGAGCAGCTCCAGGCCAAGTCCCGGTCCCTCCGCCTCGAGGTCTTCGAGCGGGCCGACTTCCACGACCTCCTGCGACGCGCCCAGGAGGCAGCCACGCCCGGCTTCTTCCTCAACCTCCTCTACGAGAGCTACACCATCCTCACGGGAACGGTGACGGCGGTCTCGGTGGCCGTCGTCGTCGGGCTCTGGGACCCGCTCCTGCTCCTCGCCATCGTCCTCGTCTCGCTGCCGTCGCCCATCGCCGGCATGATCCAGAGCCGTTCCAGGTTCTACCTGCAACGCGAGCAGACCCAGTCGCAACGCCTGCGCGGCTACCTGGAGAGCACCCTCACGGGCAGGGACGCCGCCAAGGAGGTGCGCGTCTTCGGCCTCGGTCCGGTCCTGATCCGATGGTGGGAGTACCTCTACTGGAGGGTGGCCGACCGGATCTACCGCCAGAGCCGGAGGCACTACGCCGTCGCCGGCACCCTGTCGGCCTTCAGCCTCCTGGGGCTGGCGGCCGGCGTCGGCTGGGCGGCGTGGACGGCGCTGGACGGCGGTCTGTCGGCCGGGCAGTTCGCCGCCATGATCGTCGCCCTGCGCCAGGTGCGGCACGGCGTGGACGAGATCGTGGGCCGCATGGGCTTCCTCTCCCACTACCTGCTCAACATGGCCGACCTCTTCATCTACCTGGACCTGGGCCCGGAAGAGCCGCGGGGAGGCAGGGACATCGGCGCCATCGCCGGGAACTCGATCGCCGCCCGGGGCCTCTCCTTCCGCTATCCGCAGGCGGAACGCTCTGCCCTCGAGGACGTGGCCTTCACGATCCGGCCCGGGGAGCGGGTCGCCCTGGTCGGCGCCAACGGCTCCGGCAAGACCACCCTCGTCAAGATCCTGCTGGGCCTCTTCCGTCCGACCGCCGGCGAGTTGCGTTACGGTGATCTCGAGGCGGAAGAGGTGGATCGCGAGCGATTGCGGGACCAGTCGGCAGCCGTCTTCCAGGACTTCACCCGTTTCGCCTTCACCCTCGGCGAGAACATCGGCTTCGGGCGCAGCGAGCGGATGGGCGAGCGCGGCGAGATCGTGAGCGCCGCGCGCCAGGGCGGGGCCGATACCGTCGCCGACGGGCTCCCGGAGGAGTACGACACCCTGCTGACCCGGGAGTTCGAAGGCGGTACCGAGCTGTCCGGCGGCGAGTGGCAGCGCGTCGCCATCTCCCGGGGCTTCATGCGCCGGGCCGACTTCGTCGTCCTCGACGAGCCGACCGCTTCCCTGGACCCGCAGGCCGAGGCGGATGTCTTCCGCCGCTTCCTGTCCATGGCGGGGGGACGCACCACCATCGTGGTCTCCCACCGCCTGGGCTCGGCGCGGCTATGCGACAGGATTCTCGTGTTGAAGGAGGGCCGGCTGGTCGAGAACGGCACCCACGACGAGCTGGTCTCCCGCGGCGGGGAGTACGCCCGCATGTGGGGTCTGCAGGCGGGGTGGTATGACCGGGAGGTGCTGTAAGCTCTACTGATTCCCGCCCCGCGCGTTGGCGAGAATCCAGACATCCCGGAAGAGCAGCTGCCGCTCGGCGGACAGGCCGCCGATCACCTCCGGATTCATGCAGGGCTTGGGCTCGTGGTAGCGGACGGTCACGTGGTTGTAGGCGATGAGTATGGCGCACCTCGGGTGATCCGGGTCGGTCCATGCGGCGGCGGAGTGCCGCACGCCCTCTGAGAACATGACGAGACTGCCCGGCGGACAGCCGTAGGTCTCCCAGAGCCCGGAGTCCGGATCGTCCGCTTCCTGCGGCCACGCTCCGTCCTGGTGCGAGCCCAGGTTCGCCTTGTGCGAGCCGGGCACCAGGCAGGTCCCGCCCCGCCCCTTCCTGACCTCGTTCAGCTCCCAGACAATCCGCGTCATGCCGCTGTAGATGCGGCCGTCCCGATAGCGGTAGGAGAGGGATGGATGGAGGTTCGCTCCGCCCGCGTGGGGCCGCCACGGGTCCTTGCCGCCGGCGGCGCGGCTGGAGACGAAGACGCTCTCCAGGCGGATGTGCTCGCGCTGCGGGGCGAGCACCGTCTGCAGGAGCCCCATGACCCTTGGATGATCGATGAGGAATTCCGCCGGCCCCGCGATCGGCGCGCGGTGATGCTTGGGCAGGCTCTCGGGATCCCGCAGCAGGGTCTCCGTGTGCTCGCGCACCGTGCGGGTTTCCTCGTCGGTGAGCACTCCGGGAATGACGAGGAATCCCTTCAGGTCAAAGAGGAACTTCTCGTACTCGGACATGGGCTTCATCAGAGGGTTGGTCCTCTACACCACTGCATGCCGCGGCGTGACTTGCTCGGCGATCTCACCACCCGCCTCGAGTTCCGTCCGGCGAAGTTCCCAGGTCTTCTGCAGATTCAACCAGAGTTGCGGCGTCGTTCCGAAATACCTGGCCAGCCGCAACGCCGTATCGGCGCTCACGCCCCGCTGGCCGTTGAGAATCATCGTCACCCGGTTCACCGGCACGCCAAGCGCCTTCGACAGAGCATTGGCCGAAAGCCCGAGTTCGTCGAGTTCCTCGCGCAGGATTTCGCCCGGATGCACCGGCCTCATGCCGTTCTTCGCGTTCATGTCATCCCTCTCAGTGAACATAAGCTACCCCTGAGGTAGCCCTTCCGCATACCGCCGCACCGCATCCTCGTCCAGCTCGACACCCAGTCCCGGTCCGTCCGGCACCAGGGCATATCCATCCCGAACCAGGGGTTCGGCGAGCAGGCTGTGCTCGTGGACGAAGTTGCCGCAGACGTCGCTGGCCAGGGTGCAGTTGGGAGCGGCAGCCGAGGCGTGGAGGCGGAAGGCGTCGAAGATCCCGAGGTCGACGTTGGAGGCCTGCCACACGGGGATGCCCGCAGCCTCGGCGATCCGCGCCATGTCGAGGAAGCCCCAGTCCGAGGGAGCGACGTTGATGCCGTCCACGGCGTCGCGGGCCACCATGTCGATCACCTGCCGCGGGTTCTGCAGGTGGGGCGCGATGAGGATCGATGTCCCTTCCTTGAGCCGTCGGTAGTCATCGATGTCGTCCTTGGGGATCGGGTCCTCGAAGACGACGTCATACGCCTCGATCTCGCGGGCCAAAGCCAGGGCCTGCTCGACGGTGTGGAACCGGTGGCCGGGGTCGAGGACGATGCGCAGGGACGGCGCGGCCTCGTGGATGGCTTGGACCCGGTCCGCCACGTTTCCGTCGTCCAGGGTGCACTTCACCTTGATGCCGTGGAAGCCCAGCCCGGAGGCGCGCCTGGCGGCGGCGGCCGAGGCTTCCGCTCCCATGCGCGCAATCCAGTAGTCGACGAGAACGCGGTCCTGCGCCTTGCCGCCGAAGATGCGGTACAGGGGCCAGCCGATCGCCTTGCCGATCAGGTCCAGCAGGGCGATGTCGTATCCGCCGCCCCCCAGACTGCGGGGCTCGAATTCGTGGGGGTTCCTGCCGACGAGGTCCGGGGCGGGATGCTGGTGGTCGCCGAAGTAGGGGCCGCTCATGCCGAGACCGGTGATCCCCTCGTCGGTGTGGATGCGGAGGACGTCCTGTCTTCTCTCGCCGAGGGGGGCGGGATAGGAGTCGGTGAACTGCTCGTACTCGGCCGGGGGCAGGATGCCGGGCAGGAAGGGGACGCGGACGACGGTGCGTTCCAGGTGGGTGATCCTCATTCGCGAATCTCCTCGGGCAGTCGGGCGGTGACGGCGGCTCCGGCCGGGCCTCCGCGGCGCGTACGCCGGGCGGGGTTGGTGGAGCTATCGCCGGAGGGTGTGCCGAGGGTTGGCGAGCCCCTCGCTTCGCTCGGGTCTCTGGGCCTTCTGGATGGGGCTGGTTGTGACCCAGGCCCGGCGTAATGCGCCGCTCGGCCCGGCCTGCGCCGCCGTCACCGCCCTGGGGTAGCCCCGCTCGCACACACACTCTCTCTTGACCGTGTGGCTGACAGGATTCTGGGCCGGTGGTGACTCCGGCGCCACTCGGTTCGGTGGAGCGCCGGCCGATGTTGCCGAGGTTGCCGCTGTAGCGCTGGACTGAACGACGGCCGCCAGCTACCGCTCTTCACGCTGCATCCGCTCATACTCGGTCCGGGAGATCTCGAAGTCCAGCACTCTCCCTCCGTCCACCTCCCTCGCTACGGTCATTCCGAGGGACCGCCACAGGGCCACGGAGCGCGCATTGTCGGCGGAGACATCCATCGGGCAGAGGCGGTCGATTCCCAGCTCTTCGAAGGCGTACGTCATCAGGCGCCGCGCCGCCTCCTTTCCGTAGCCCCTTCCCCACAGGGACTTGTCCCAGATTCCGATGGGCAGGCGCATCACCTTCTCCCCCGGGATCTTCCCACGATCCAGATTCATCCACTGAAGACAGGTTTCGCCGATGGTGCGGCCGCTCGCCTTCTCGACGATGGCAAAGAGGAATCCCTGCTCGGCCATGGCCTTGCCGGCGCGTCGGAGATAGTCGGCCGTTACGGGTTCGTCCGGCGGCACTTCCTCCATGGCATTCAGGAAGTCGGGATCCCGATAGAAGGGAACGGCCAGCTCGAAGTCCCCATCCTCGAACGGCCGCAGTCTCAGGCGCGCCGTTTCCAGGTGAAGACTGTGACCCGCAAAGTTGTCCATCATCTCGCATCTCGAGGCCATCTCCGTAGCAGAGCCGAGGGTTGGCCGGGTTCGAATGTTCCCCAATCTCGGCCCAGGCCTCCCCTTTTCCTGCCCGTCCCGAGGAACGCCGGAACCAGATGAAGAGGATCGTGTTCGCCTTGGCCCTTCTGCCGGGCCCCCTGTCCTTCCCGCCGAGCAGCCATGCTCAAGACCATGCCCGATGGGGGTTGCCGGAGGGTGCCGTCCTGCGTCTGGAGCATGGGGACAGGATCAGTTCCGTTGCCTTCGCGCCCGATGTCACGACCGTCGCCAGCGGCAGTTGGGACGGGACGCTGCGATTGTGGGACCTCGGCACGGGACAGGAAGAGGCCACCATGAAGACCCCCTGGGGGCCTCCTGTCAGCTCCGTGGCCTTCGCGCCCGATGGCCGGACGCTCGCCAGCGGCCATTGGAACAACTGGGTCGTGCTGTGGAACATGGCCGAAGTGCGGAAGGCCACCTGGGGAGCCTCGAACGTCGGCACCTGGACACCGTTGGCGTCCAGGCTCCTCGAAGGCCATCGGAATGATGTGCTCTGCGTGGCATACGCCCGGGACGGAGCCACCCTGGCCAGCGGCGACGCGGACGGGATCGTGCGCTTGTGGGACGTGCCCAGCGGGCAGGCCAGGGCCCGCCTGACGGAACATGGTGGACCGGTCCTGTCCGTGGCCTTCTCGCCCTCCGGACAGATCCTCGCCAGTGCCAGTGGAGACAAGACCGCGCGAGTGTGGGATGCCGACAGCGGACAGCTGATGACCACCCTGCGGCACACGAACTGGGTCACTTCCGTGGCCTTTTCTCCGGACGGTCGAACCCTCGCCAGCGGCGGCTGGGACCGGAAGATCGCGTTGTGGGAGGTGAGCAGCGGCCAGCAGCAGGGCACCATGGAGATCGAGGGTGCCTGGATCAATGCGGTAGCCTTCTCGCCCCGGGGAGACATCCTCGCCAGTGGCAGTTCGGACCACATGGTCAGGCTGTGGGAGGTGAGCACCGGGCAACCAGTGGCCATCTTCAAAGGCCACATGGGATCGGTCCTTGCGGTGACGTTCTCGCCTGACGGGAACATCCTCGCCAGTGCCAGCGCGGACGGCACGATGCTGTTGTGGGATACGTCACCAGACTTCACTCCCCTCGCGCCGACGGCGATTCGATCCTCGACGCCTCTGCCTGCACGGACGGCGCTGCTGGCCAACTACCCCAATCCCTTCAATCCGGACACGTGGATCCCATTTCAACTCCACGCGCCCGCCCACGTGCGGCTGAACATCTACGATGTGCGCGGGGCGCTGGTGCGGGAAATCGACCTGGGCCATCGTGCGGCGGGTCGGTATCTCACCAAGGCCGGCGCCCATTGGGACGGCCGCAACGATCGCGGTGAACGGGTGTCCAGCGGCGTCTATCTGTACTCCCTGCAGGCAGGGCCGGTCGTCCACGTGCGCAAGATGGTCCTCGTCAGGTAGAGGACTCGCAGCGGGCCCGGGGTTTCGCGGAGGCGACGGCGCGATCACAGGAACCGGCCGAACCAGGCCACCACCTGCTCGAAGGCTTCCACCGTGAAGATGTGACCGCCCGGGGGGCGGTGCACGACGAAGCGCTCACTGGTCTCGGCGTAGGCCGGCGCGACGGTGCGGACGAGGTCGTCGACGGCGGCGCTCGGCATGTCCACGTCGTCGAGAGGGGCGACGGCCATGAAGGGGCGGGGGGCGATGCAGCCGGCGACGATGTCGCCGTGGTCGAAGTAGCGCAGCAGGTGGGGCACGAAGACCAGGGAGCTGTGGCGCCAGATGTTGCCCTCGTGGATCAGGCGGGCCAGGCTGCCCAGCACGCCGCAGACGGCGGCGCCGGCGCGGATGGATGGATCGGATGCCATGGCCGTCCAGGTGGCCATGCCGCCCAGGGACATGCCGGTCAGGCCGATGCGGGCGCCGTCGACCTCGGGGAGGCCGCCCAGGGCTCGCGCCGCCAGCAGGGCTTCCTCGGCGACGATGCCGGCGTGAGGGCGGCCGTACGCCTCCAGCAGCTTCGCCTCCTCCTCCCATGCTTCCTCGGTGGCGCGCCGGACCACGGACCCCTTGAGGGAGATCGAGATCGTCGCGTATCCGCGGCTGGCCAGCTCCCGGCCCCATCCCCGCAACTGCCCGCTCTCCGGGTCTACCTCGAGCTCCCTGGCCAGGACGTTCGCCGTCGTGCCGCCGGTGCCGTGCATGCACACGACCCCGGGGACCTGCCCGCCGGGCGGGTCGAGCGGCACGAGGGCGGCGCCCGTCAGAGTCTCGCCGAGGGAGTTCACATAAGAGAGACGCAGCTCCCGGTGGACGCCGTCCTCGGAGACGGTTTCCGCGGTGGCGTCGACCGCCTCCGGTATGTGGTCCATTCCCAGAACCTCCAGGAATCTGGCTCTCATCTGGCCGGCCGGGGTGTCCCGCGGAAAGGCGGGGCGGATGCCGCGGGGCAGAGGGTTGGTCATCGTTTCCGCCTTCGGAAGGTGAGGTCGATCTCGACGCCGGTCAGGGATACGTGGCGCTCAGGGGCTCGGGTCTCCGATAGCAGGCGAACCTCGATCTCGTTCTCGCCCTGCCGCAGCGGCGGGGCGGCAACCGCATACGAGACGCTCGATCCCTCCATGTGCCGCTCCACCGGCTCGGCGGGGTAGCTCAGCCAGAACAGGGACGCCGCGGTCAGCTCCTCCCAGCCGTCGTAGGAGACCTCGGCCCCGCTCCAGTCCAAGTCCCGGCCGTTGACACGGACGCTGAGGGAGTCGCTCTCCTCCAGGGCGTCGAACCGCAGGGTCAGCCGGCAGGGGCCGAGCTCGCCGGCCTCCCGCGCCGCATCGAGATCATCGGCGATCGCCAGCCGCAGGACCGGTCCCTCGCCGTCGTAGTTCGGCTGCAGCCGCACCGGCAGCTGCGTCTGCGACTGGGCGAGGGCGAAGGCGCTGCTGTGGCCGGAGGAGCCGTACGCGGAGCCGGTGGTCTCCAGCTCGTAGCGCTTGTCGAGGCGCCGGAGCTTCTCCAGGCCGGTCAGCTCGGAGGCGATGCGGCGGTTCCATTCGGGTGAGCGCGTGAAGAAGTTGTAGAGGTAGACGCCGTGGGCGCCGTCCTCGAGCCAGCGGAGGGCGAGGGCGCGGAGCTTGCGGTCGTCGCTGTCCCGGGTCGCCTCGATGCATCCGTATACCATCGCCTCGGTTCCGGCGGCCGCGGCGACGAACTCGTCGACCGGGGTCTCGAAGGAGATGAAGCCGCCCCCGACGACGACGATGTCGACGAGGCCCTCCTCCAGCCAGCGGACGACGTCGAGGCCGACGCGGTTGCAGTCGGCGATCGTCGGAGGTACGCGGACCCCGAGCAGCAGCCGGCGCCCGCGATCGGCCGAGGCCGCCTGCATGCGGGCGCGCACCTCGCGCACGAGGCCGGTCATGTAGTGGCGGTTGGCGTACCCCTCCTCGATGCGGAAGAAGGCGGGGTGGCGCATGAAGTCGAGCTCGACGCCGTCGACGTCGAAGCGCTCGAAGCACTCGCAGATGATTCGGGTGACGAAGGCGCGGTTGCCCGGGTGGGCGTAGTCGAGGCCGGTGCCGATGCCGTGCTCGATGGTGCCCTCGGCGAAGCGCTCCCCGGGGCGGGCGATGAGGCGGTCCGGGTGCCTGCGGCGGTAGTTGCCGTACCCCGGGTGGCGGGGGTCGATGACGTAATGGCTGTTCATGCGCACCCGCGGGAAGAAGGGGATGCCCCGCTCCCGACAGAGGCGCAGGAGGGTTGTCAGGGGGCCGCCGCACTCCTCGATCAGGCTGCGGACGTTGGCGGCGATCTTCGGGTAGGCGTCGTCCGCGCCGGCGGAGTGAACGAAGGAGTAGAGATCGTCGAGGCCTTCCAGGCAGGGCTGCTCGGCGCCGAAGATCTCGCCGACCCGGGTCTCGAAGTGGTAGATCTCGTGGTCGCCGGTCGACCACCAGAGGGCGCCGCCGGTGCCGGCGTACCCGGCGACGACCTTGTCGCGCAGGTCGGCCTGGGTGACGGGTGGGTCGGAGTTGAGGATCCAGGCGTCGTCGGTGAAGATGATGCGAGGGAAGTCTTGTCTGGCCATTGGTCAGCCTTTTTTTGGAGGGTCCTGGCGTGGGCGTCGCCGGCGGCTCCGGCCGCGCCTTGGCGGCGCGTACGCCGGGCCTTGGTTGGTGGGGCTATCGACTTGGGGTGATCCTCAGGGCTGGCGAGCCCCTCGCTGCGCTCGGGTCTCTGGGCCTCTTGGATGAGGGTGGTTGTTGACCCCGGCCCGGCGTAATGCGCGCGCCGGCGCGGCCTGCGCCGCCGGCGACGCCCTCGGTAGGAGTGGGGTAGAGGCATGGGAGGCAATGAGGGGTGGAAGCCTGCGATGCCCTCGTAAGGGAGTGGGGTGGAGGCATGGGAGGCAGTGGGAGGGTGGAAGCTTGGCGAACCCCTCGGAGGGAGAGTGGGGTGGAGGCATGGGAGGCAGGGAGAGGTGGAAGCTTGACGACGCCCTCGGAGGGGAGAGTTGTGGTCGACATCGAGCCCATTGAGAGGGGGGGTTTGCGCTGGGCGTGGAGGGAGGAGATGGGACTTTGGTGGGATCAAGTATCGGTGGTGGAGGGAGAGGTCAAGGCATTTGGGAGCGATTGGAGATTTTGGATGGTCTCGTACAACGGCCCGACTCTCGCTTCATCTGACGACTGGTTGAGCCAGATGCTGCGGATTCCGGAGCGGGTGGCTCCCCGGATGTCGTTCTCGAAGTCGTCGCCGACCATGACGATGCGGTCTCTGTCCATGGGCAGGTCCTGCACGATGTAGTCGAAGAAGGCTGGGGCCGGCTTCTTGTGGCCGATGGCCTGGAAACAGTAGACCTTGTCCAGGAGGGAAGCGATGCCGCCGCGGGCGAGTGCTCTCCAGACGGCGGGTTCGCTCGAGGCGACGGCATTGGTGGCGAGGGCGAGGGTCCAGTGGGGGCGGAGTTGGCGGAGGATCTCCTTGACGCCGGGGAGGGTTTCGACCCGGGGCCAGTCGGCCATGGGGCCCTCGGCGTCGGGGAAGTCCCGCATCAGGGTGTTGCCCCAGTCGAAGAGGATGCAGCGGCTCTCTCTCATGGGGCCCTCCCTCCCTCTCGCCGGCCCACGAATCCCCGCAGGAAGACGGCCGTCGCCGCGATCCCGAGGCCCCCCAGGACGGCCATGATGCCCACGGAGCCCTGGGCCCCCCAGGTCTCGGCGAGGGCGCCGCTCTGCAGGCGGCCGAAGGGGCCGATGCCGATGGCCACGACCAGGGTGCTCATGGCCCGGCCGCGCATCTCGTCGGAGGATCTCACCAGGATGATGCTGCTCTGCATGATGCTGAATCCTGCCTGCCCCAGGCCGGAGCAGAACAACATCGCCAGGGCGAGGCCGAAGGTGCCGCTGAGGGCGAAGGCGGCGATGCCCAGGCACGAGAGCAGGGAGCCGCCGACGAAGACCCACTCGTTGCTCAGGTTCCTGCGGCCGAGCTGGACGGCGGCGAGGCCGACGATCGTGCCGGCCCCGCTAGCGGCGCCCAGCCACCCCATCGCCTGCGGGCCGAGGCCGTACACGTCGCGGGCGAAGACGGGCAGCAGGTTCATGTAGGGGAAGGTCCAGATGTTCATCAGGACCGTGACCAGGAAGACGCCGAACATCGGGGCCGAGGCCCTCAGACTGGCCCATCCCTGGCGGCCGGCCCATCCCGACGTCCACGTGCCTCTGGCGGGGGCCCTGGAGTCCGTCCTGAGGCCCAGCAGCAGCAGCAGCCCCAGGGCGCCCAGCCCGACCAGCACCAGCAGGGCCCCCAGGCTGCCGTAGGCGGCGGTCACATAACCCGCCGCCAGGGGGCCGGCGACGCGCGTGACCCCCTGGATGACGTTCTCCAGCACCATGGCGTCGACGGTGCGGGCCTTGCCGACGAGATCGGGCACCATGCTGCGCCGGGTCGGCCAGTCCAGGGCCCAGGCCGCCCCGAGCACCAGCGACACCGCCGACAGGTGCCAGATCTCCAGCTCTCCGCGGAAGAGCAGCAGGGCCAGCAGCCCCATCCCCAGAACATTGATCAGCTGGAGGGTTGCGACGATGTGGCGCCGCCGGAAGCGGTCCGTGATCACGGCGCCGAAGACGCCCACGATCAGCAGGGGAGCGGCGCGGTAGAAGGCGATGACCTGGACCCACCACGCCGAGTCGGTCAGCTCCAGGGCCACCCACCCGAGGGCCAGCATCTCCATCCACATGGACTGCCACCAGAGGCCGTTGGCGAGCCACAGGCGCACGAAGTCGCCGTTGGCCAGGGGTTCGAGAACACTGCCTCTGGCGAGTCTCATCGGGCGCCCTAAATTACGCGCCGGCCAGTCCCGGACCATGAACCGCCCCAACCTCCTCTTCATCCTCTCCGACCAGCACAGCAAGTTCCACCTCGGCTGTTACGGCGACGAGGTGGTGCGCACCCCGCACCTCGACCGCCTGGCCGGCGAGGGCATGCGCTTCCGCAACGCCTACACCGCCTCGCCCCTGTGCGTGCCGGCGCGCATGGCCTTCATGACCGGGCGGCGGCCCAGCGCCAACGAGGCCTGGCTCAACGAGCATATCCTCAGCTCCGCCCTTCCCACCTGGGCCCACTCCGTGGGGGCGGCCGGATACGAGACCGCCCTCATCGGCCGCATGCACTTCGTCGGCCCCGACCAGCGCCACGGCTTCGAGCGCCGGCCCATCGGCGAGTACAGCGCCCGCCATCCGGGCGCCGCCGGGAAGGGCGGTCCCATGTTCAGGGAGATCCCCGCCAGCACCTCGGGTCAGACCCGCGAGTCCGTCGAGATCGCCGGCCACGGCCGCACCACGTACCAGGCCTTCGACGACCGCGTCGCCGACGCGGCCTGCGCCTACCTGGAGGAGAAGGCCCGGGGGAGTGACCGGCCGTTTGCCGCGGTAGCCGGCTTCCTGCTGCCCCACTGCCCCTTCTTCGCGCCCAGGGACCTCTACGACTACTACTACGACCGCGTCGACGTGCCGCAGCCGGACCCGGCCGGGGAGCCAGCGGCGGTGACGAACTTCAAGAAGCACCGGGGCATCGCCGAGCCCCTGCCTGCCGAGCGCATCCGCGTGGCGCGGGCGGCCTACTTCGGCCTGTGCGAGTACTTCGACCGCAAGGTCGGCCAGCTTCTCGACAAGCTCGACGAGACCGGACTCAGCGACAACACCCTGGTGGTCTACGCCAGCGACCACGGCGAGATGGCCGGCGAGCACGGCTGCTGGTGGAAGAGCAACTACTACGAAGGATCGGTGAGCGTGCCCCTCATCGCCCGTCTGCCCGGGGTGGTGCCGGCCGGCACGGAGAGCAAGGCGATCTGCAACCTGATGGACTGGGCCCCTACCGCGGTGGAGGCGGCCGGAGGGGATCCCATGGCCGCCCTCGACGGCCATTCGTTGTGGACCGAGATGCGGGGCCGGCGCGACGACTCCCGGCCCGATGTCACCTTCAGCGAGCTGGGGCCGACCCGCGGCGATCCACCTTCACGGATGATCCGGCAGGGACCGTGGAAGCTCTACGCGTACCACGGCGGTGCGCCCCCGGCCTTGTTCAACCTGGAGGAGGATCCGGGGGAGTGGAACGATCTGGCCGGGGATGCGGCCTGCGCCTCGGTGCGGCAGGACCTGCTGGGCCGACTCTACGATGGGTGGGACCCCGAACGGGTGGCGCGGCGCAGCGTCGAGCTGATTCGGGATGCGGAGGTGCTGGAGGCGTGGGGGCGGGCGGTGCAGCCCGGCCATGCGGACACGCTGGCGGTGGAGGACGTGGAGGACGTGGTGCGCTGTTGAGGGGGGTGCTTGTGGGCCGGGCGGTGCCGGCGGCTCCGGCCGCGCCTTTGGACGGCGCGTACGCCGGGCGTGATTGGGGGAGCTATCGACTGGGGGATTCGAGTGGCTGGCGAGCCCCTCGCTGGCGCTCGGGTCTCTGGGCCTCCTGGATGAGTGTTGGGTGTTGACGGCCCGGCGTAATGCGCCGCCCAGGCGCGGCCTGCGCCGCCGGCACCGCCCTCCGTGGTTGCCGAACCGCACACCCTTCTTTCTGAACCGGGTGGCGCCTGACGCGGGTCCTGGGCCGATGGTGGCTCCGGCGCCACTCGACCTGGTGGGGCGCCAGCCTGGTGGACCGCAGTTGACGGGGTAGTCTTCACGAGGAAATGGAGTGACCGAGCCTCTCCGAATCAGCCGCATCATCGAGCATTGGACCTTGCCGGAGGCATCGCAGGTTCTGGACCACGTGCGCCGGGCGCGGATCGAGCTGGTGCAGGCGGGGAACTTCGGGGCCGACTTCTACTCGCTGGCCGGCGACGAGAGTGTCCCGGCGTCGTGGTCGGGCATGCCGCTGGGTAGCGTGAAGGCCAGTCTCGACCTGGCCGCGGAAGTCATCCCACAGATCCAGGAGGCCGGGGCCCTGGTCACCGGCCAGTTGTCGACGACCATGCACTTCGGGAACCACGAGGAGGGCATCGGTCTCTTTGGGGAACAGTGGTCCCGCATCTGGGCCGACGACCTGCTGGGCCCCGCGCCTTGCGCCTCCGCCGAGGAGGTGACGCAGCGCGATGCCGACCGATCGCTGCGGTGGCGCACCATACCGGGCCGGCCCTATCGCACCTACCGCGGGTGCATGAGCAATCCCGGATGGCTGGCGGCCCTCAAGGCGATGGTGCGCAAGGGGATCGAGGTCGGCCTCGACGGCTTCAACGCCACCCACCACTACGAGTCTCTCTGCCACTGCCGGCACTGCTGCGACTACGCGCGCCGCTATCTGGGCACGCGGCTGACCGAAGAGGAGGCTCAGGCGATCTTCGGATTCGCCGACCTCGAGGAGGTGCCCGACATCTTCACGGCGAGGCCGGATGGCCCGCCGGAGCTGGCCGCCCGCCTGGAGCTCCTCCTCGCCCAGGGATCGGCCCTCAAGCGCAAGGAGTCCTTCGACGAGGTCTTCATCGAGCACGGGCGGTCCCTCAAGCCGGACCTGCTGGTGGCGCAGTGGTATCACAAGTACGACTTCCGGCCCCACGACGAGCGGTCCCTGCTGCCGCCGGAGTTGTGGGCCCAGGGGGAGGACTACCTCTGGTACAGCCAGGGGCCGTCCAAGGCGGTCTGCTCCCTCTCCCAGGGATACCTGGCCGACATGGGGCTGCCGTCGCGCTTCCTCCACGCCGCCGGCGGCGGCAGGCCTTTCGTCATCAACAAGTACGACTACCGGCGCTGGCGCATCTGGGCCGCCGAAGCGATCGCCCACCACGGCACGGCGCTGGCCTTTCACGCCGGGCCTCCGCGGCTCGAACAGGAGGAGGGCGCCAACGTGGCGCCCGAGGACTACTACGGACCCGTCATCCGCTACCAGCGCTTCATGCACCAACACGAGGAGCTGCTGCACCCGGCGGACCCGTGGTCGCAGATCGCCCTCGTCTATCCCCGGAGAGCGGAGATGCAGGCG
Source organism: Gemmatimonadaceae bacterium (assembly GCA_026706075.1). Lineage (GTDB taxonomy): Bacteria > Latescibacterota > UBA2968 > UBA8231 > UBA8231 > UBA8231. Next base: position 7,380 of record JAPOZM010000034.1, on the reverse strand, counting down.
GAGATGGACTGCCTCGACGCCCTCAAGCGGCTCGGGCAGCACCTGGAGGACGGCCACTGGCTCTTCGACATCATCCTCGACGACCAGTTGCTCGAGCGCGCCGGCGACTACGAGGCCCTGGTCCTGCCGGAGGTTGAGAGACTGAGCGCCGCGGAAGGGGAGCGCCTGGAGGAGTTCGCACGCGAGGGAGGCCGCCTGGTATTCACGGGCCACAGCGGACGTCTCGACGCGGACGGGTCACCCCACGATGAGCCGCTGCTGCAGGCCCTCAGAGTTCCTCCGGCCGCGGGATCGATCGGCGGCCTCGCGGGTGCTGCCATGCACGTTCCCGACGGACCCTGGTCCCCCGAGACGCTGCTGATCAAGGGACTGCAGCAGGAGATGCCGGTCTTCCCCCGGCTCGAAGACGATCCCTTCGGGCAGCGTTTCCTGGTGGAGCTGCAAGAGTTCCTCGGCCGGCCCCGGCTGGTCACGGATGCGCCCTGGTTCGTGCGGGTGCGGGCCTGGCGGCCCCGGGCCGTGGACGCCGTGGTCATCCACTGGATCAACTACCGGCAGGACGAGGAGGCCGCCATCGAAGTGCCGCTGCCCGTCGGCCCGATCATGGCGGAGTGCGAAGTGCCCGAGGACTCTCGGGTGGAGCGGGTGGAGTGGCGCCATCCCGAGATGCGGGAGCCAGTAGTGCTGGAGCACGAAGAGAGCGGGTCGACGGTCCGCTTCACGATTCCTACTCTCATCGTCCACGGCATGAGCGTCCTGCATCTCCACGGCAACCAGTGAGGTGAGCGTGAGTCGACCGGTGCCGACCTTCAAGACGGGGCCGAGCTCCGATCAGCTGCGGGCCATGGACCGGGACCTGCGGTTCCATCCCAGCACCACCCAAAACCCCTCGGCCCTCACCCACGAGCAGATCGCCTCCTTCAACAGGGACGGCTACCTCAAGGGCCTGCGGATCTTCGACGACGGCGAGATCGCCGCACACCGGCGCTACTTCGACCGCCTGTTGGCCGATACCATGGCCGCCGGCGGCAGCAGCTACTCCATTTCATCGGCCCATCTGAAGTGCGGCCGGGTGTACGACCTGATGCGTCACCCGCGCCTGGTCGCCCGGGCACAGGACATACTGGGCCAGGAGATCGTCGGCCTGGCGTCCCACTTCTTCTGCAAGATGCCCCACGATCCGGTGAGCATCTCCTGGCACCAGGACGCCAGCTTCTGGCCGCTGACGCCATCGAAGACGGTCACCATCTGGCTGGCCATCGACGACGCAGATACCGAGAACTCGTGCATGCGCTTCGTCGCCGGATCCCATCGCCACGGGCACCTGCCGTACCGCCAGAGCGGGGAAGAGGAGAACAACCTGTTCAACCAGACCGCTCTGGACGTCGCGAAGTACGGCGAGTGCGTGGACGTGGAGCTGAAGGCGGGGGAGATCTCGATGCACTCCGACCTGTTGCTGCACAGCTCGGAAAGCAATCGCTCGGCCCGCAGGCGCTGCGGTCTGACCCTGCGTTACTGCGCCATGGAGGTGCGGGCCCTGCCCGGCTTCGGCTGGGCCGAGGAAGGCGTCGTCATCAGCGGAGTGGACTCCGCCAACCACTGGGGTGACCCTCCCCGACCCGAGCGCGACCTGATCCTGGCTTCCTGAGCTCGACCGGGCCCCGCCTGATCGTTGCTCGCGCCGTCCTTCCCGGCGCCGGCTGCCGCGGCGGGGAACCTCACCCCATCGTCGACCGCGCCGGCCCTCTCCGGCGGCCGGTGGCTGGCTGCCCGGCCGTCAGCTCCCGCCGCCCTCCAGCACCGCCCCCTCCCGCTCGAGGCGCGCCATCATGGCGGTGAACTCGTCCGACCCGTCGTCGTCCCAGTACTCCGTCTTCAAAGGCGCCGCGAAGCTCATGGGCATCAAGTCCCGGCTCCAGTCGGGCCGCACCATGAAGTGCGGGTTCTCCGGATCCGGGCGGGCGTAGAGGGTTGTCCCGCTGTCGTACCTGCACACGAGGATGAACCTCGGCTTCGCCGCCGGCTCGATCCGCTCGAGGCGCCTCACCTCGTTCATGTCCAGCTCGACGCCCAGTCCCGGCCCCTCGGGGACGCGGATGAAGCCGTTGACCGGGTTCAGCGGTTGGGTGACGAAGCGCTCGCTCGACACCTCGGTGGTGGCGTTGACGAAGTGGAACCTCGCCGAAGGGAAGGCCGCCATCATGTGCGCGTTCATGGCGCGGGTGATGTCGCTGCCCGTGTTCTGCAGCATGAAGGGACTGTCGCCGGCGGAGAAGAGGCCGGCCTTGCGTATGGCGTCGCCGATCTTCGAGTGGCCCAGCATGTAGGCGTCGGCAGGTCTGCGCAGGACCTCCCAGGTGGCCCCCGTGGGGAAGTGGTGCAGCACGATGGGCAGACGCGAGCGCTGGCGCAGCTCGATGTAGCCGTCGATGTCCTCGCCGGGCAGGGGGTCCTCGAAGCAGCCGGCGATCTCGTACTCCGACAGCCGCTCCAGCAAGGCCGGCATGTGGTCCTCGGTGCCGTGCATGGTGAAGTCGTAGTGGAGCTTGAATCCCTTCGGCGCCACCTCCTGCATCGCCTCGGTCTGATCGATCACGTTCTCGAAAGGGGAGAGGTGGAACTTCATCCACGTGTGCCCCTGCCCCGCGTAGGCCGATACGGCCCGGGCCATGCGGTCGGGATGGGTGCTCACCGTCCACGCCGCCACGGGCACCCAGGAGCGGTACTTCTGGCCGAAGAGCTTGTACACGGGAACGCCCGCGGCCTTGCCCATGAGGTCGTACATCGCCGTCCCCAGGCCGAGGGAGGTCTCGTCGCCCAGCCAGTCGAAGGGGTTCGAGCCGATGTACCGGTCCAGCACTTCCCGGCTCTCGACCCGCTCCGACTCCCCGAGGCCGGTCAGGCCGGTGTCGGTCCGGGCGACGTAGATGGTGCGGCGGGTCAGGTCGTGGTAGTGAAGGAGCTCGTAGGCCCTGGCCTCGTCGCAGGGCAGGGTCACCCGGTGGATGTCGATCTCCGTGACCTTCAAAATCGCACCTCCAGCTCGACGTCGGTCAGGGTCAGGGGGGTTGCGACCTGCGGATTGCGCTCCCGCAACACAACTCGAACCGTGTGCTCTCCCGCCGTCACTCCCCTCTCGCTGAAGTCCCAGCGGAGCCACACGGCCGTGCTGCCGTCGGCTATCTCCCGCCAGCGCGGCGGCGGCTGAAAGGCGCCGCCGGGGGGCGTGGGATTCTCGAGCCGGCAGTAGTCGATCCGCGGCACCTCCAGCTCGATACCGTCCCACCAAACCCGCACGGCGTCCCGGTCCGTCCACTCCTTGACCCGCAGCCGCAACTGCAGCGAGGCCGGGGTATGGGTCTCGAAGTCCTCGGCGATCTCGAGCGTGATCGCGGGCCCCTCGCCGGTGAGCGTCCGCATGAGGTCGACCGGCACCTGGCCGTAGATGCGGTCGATGCGGTAGGCTCCGCGCCAGTCCCCCTCCCGCTGTATGAAGCGATGGGTGGCGGCGTAGATCTTGTCGGTGGCGGCCAGGCTCTCCGGGGTTCCGATCGTCGTCAGCAGCGGCCGCTTGGAGTCGCGGTTGGCGTGCCAGTTGAAGACGTAGATCCCCGAGGCTCCGGCGCGGTGATAGCGGCTGGCGATGGCGCGGGTGCGCAGGCGGTCCTTCTCCTCCGGCTCTTCGGGGCCGACGAAGGGGTCGGGAAGGTTGCTGTCGAAACCGGGGTAGACGGCGACATCCGTTCCCTCGCACAACTCCACGAATTCCGCCACGTCGATGCCGGCGTCGGTGACGGCGTTTCCCGCCGGGATGAGCACGTCGACCAGACCCTCCTCGACCCAGGCGGGGACATCGTAGCCGATGCGGCGGCACATCTCGAGCGACCCGGCAACCCGCGCCGCCAGGAAGACGGGGCGGCCCCGCTCCCGCCCCAGGGCCTCGGTCATGCGGCGGACGGCGCGCTGCAGATCGGTGAGCAGGTAGCGCAGCCGGTACCCGTGGCCATCGGGGAAGTGGAAGGCGTGACGCTGCCAGTCCAGCTCGACACCGTCCCAGTCGTACCGCCGGCAGACCTCCTCGACGTGGCGGAAGCGGCGTTCCCGGATCTCGGGGACGGCCATGTTCCAGGAGAGGGCGAACCACTCCGAGGTGTGCTCGCCCAGCACCCACTCCGGGTGCTCGTGCCGCAGGGCCTCGACGCGGTGGGCCTTGCGCAGCGCCTCCAGGTCGGCGATCTGGGCGCCCCCGAAGTGGTTGTCGTTCATGCGCACGGAGGCGTAGACGTGGAGACCCAGCTCCCGGCCGCGCTCGATCATGGCCTCCTGGGGGTCCTCGCCGCGGTCGTACATGCGCAGGATGTTCTCGGTGGCGTTGTACGCTCCGGCACTCGGGTAGGGGCGCTCCCGGGCCTCGCCGATGAACTCCACCACGTCGCTGGGCCAGCGCGAGCCCTGGCTGCCGGCGCTCCAGAACAGGGCGCCCACCTGGGTCTCCTCAAGGGGCGCGTACACCTTCTCGAGGAAGTCCTCCAGCGACTGCGGCGCCGGGGAATACCCGTGGGGCGCGCCGTCCCAGTTGTAGATGATCCGGTAGTCGGGGGGGACCGGCATGCGGGGTCAGTCTCCCGGGCGCAGCTGGTGAAGGGCCTCCAGCAGCCGCGGCGAGAGCGGTCCCGCCTGGGCCCGCCGGGCGTTCTCCCGGGCGTGGGCCGGATCGGTGGTGCCGACGATGGCCGAGGTGATCACCGGATGGGACAGGGTGAAACGGAGAGCGCACTCCAGCGGGTCGTCCCAGGCCCCTTCGCCGGTCAGCTGGGAACGCACCCGGTCCCAGTAAGGACCACCGTGGTATTGCGGCGAGTCCTCCGGCAGCAGCCTGGCATTGGCGATCGGCCGCTTGGCGACCACCCCCATGCCCGCGGCTTCGGCGGCGGGCAGCACCTCGTCCAGGGCGTCCTGGCTGAGGATGCTGAAGGTGACCTGGAGGGCGTCGAAGATCCCCATGGAGATCGCCTCCATGGCGTCCTCGCCGTCGCCGCTGTACCCGGTGCAGCGCACCTTGCCGGCGTCGCGCGCCCGCAGCAGGGCCTCTGCCGCCTCGCCGGCGCGCAGGATCTCCGCCGAGCAGGTGTGCAGGAAGACGAGATCGAGGCGCTCGAGACCCAGCCGCTGCAGCGACCGGTCGATGCTTCTCTCGATGATGGGGCGGGAGTACGCCTCTCCCCGCTCGCCGCCGGTGATGCAGCCGCACTTGGTGGCGATCACGAACTCGCCGATGCCGTCGGCGAGGCAGCGGCCGATGATCTCCTCGCTGCGGGCGTAGCAGTCGGCGGTGTCGATGAAGGTGATGCCCAGATCGAGGAGGCTGCGCAGCAGGCTCTCGGTCCGGCCGAGTGGAGCGCTGCCGACGCGCGCGGCTCCGAACCCGTGACGGCTGATCTCGAGATCGGTGGAGCCGAGCCGGGCGACCTCCATCAGCCGTACGCGCCTTTGACGTGGCGTCCGAGCATGCGCTGCAGCCGAGGCGAGGCACCCTCCCAGACGTGATCGGGCATGCGGTAGTCGATGAAGGGATAGAACTTCTGGGAGACGAAGCGCTTGCTGTAGGTGACGCCGCCCATGAGGCGGGTGCGGTCCGAGGTGTTGGGGGCGCCCCGGTGCCAGACCTGGTTGTTGAACATGTAGGCGTGGGTCCGGCGGGCGAGGAAGGAGTGGGGGCCGTTGCCGTCGAAGGTGGGCTGGTCCTGCACCTCGGGCCGGCGTCCGGCGTAGTGGCTGCCGGGAACGATCTGGGTGGGGCCGTGCCGCAGCTCCTCCACGTCGGTCAGGGGCGTGAAGATCTGCATGACGAAGCAGGGCAGCGGCACGTCGGGGGAGTGGCGGGGGATCTCCGGCGGCAGCGGGAAGTGGATGAGGTCGTCGAGGTGCCAGCCGCCGGGGCCGTCGCTGACGGCTTCGGGGTCGGGAGGGGTGTAGAGGGCGTTCTGCGACATGCGGTGGCAGTCCGGCCCGAGGATCGCCTCGGCGAGGCTGGCGAAGGGCTCGCGGACGATGAGGTCGCGGAAGGCGGTGGAGTACTCGAACATGCGCATGAGGCTGCGGCCGCGGATCTGGTCCCGCTCCGGCTCGTGCATGGCGGGATCGTCCCACTTGCGCTGCATGTCCCCGTGCAGGGCCTCGACCTCCTCCTCCTCCAGGACCGGGCCCAGCTCGCAGTAGCCCTCGCGCTGGAACCGCGAGACCAGGCGTTCGGTCTCCTCCTCGGTGAAGGGCTCACCGGTGCGGATGGCGCTCTCAGGCATGGCGGCTCTCCCGGTACTGCTTGAGCAGCTCGTAGTCCGGCTCCATCCCCAGGCCGGGGCGGTCCGGCACGGCCACGCAGCCCTCGGAGTCGAGGGTGAGGGGCTCCTTGAAGATGCGGCCCCGCAGGGGGTCGACGGTCTCGCGGTAGAACTCGAGGATCAGGCCGTTGGCGATCGCCGCCACCAGGTGGATGTGGATCTCCTGGGCGCCGTGGGGGGCGATGCGCAGGTCCTGGGCCGCGGCCAGGGCCGCCACGTTCATGAACTCCGTAACGCCGCCGAGGATCTGGGCGTCGGCGTTGAAGATCGCCGCCGACTCGTGCTCGATGAGGTCGCGGAAGCCGTAGCGGGTGTACTCGTTCTCGCCGGTGGCGATGGGGATCGTCGTCGCCCTCGCCACCTGGGCGTGGCCGCGGTAGTCGTCGGGGGCCACCGGCTCCTCGAACCAGAAGACGTCGAAAGGCTCCATCTTCCGGGCCAGCTCGATCGCCTCGTACGCGGCGTAGGCGTTGTTGGCGTCGACGAGGAGCTTGACGCCGGGGCCGATCGCCTCGCGCACCACCCGCACCCGCTCGACGTCCTCGTCGATGGGCACGGCCCCGACCTTCATCTTCACCGCCCTGGCGCCGAGGTCGAGGCTCTCCTCCATCTCCCTGGCCAGCTCCTTCAGCCCCTTCCCCTCCTCGTAGTAGCCCCCGGCGACATAGGCGGGGATGCGGTCGGTGAAGCCGCCGAGCAGCTTGTGCACCGACTTGCCGAGGGCCTTTCCCATCAGGTCCCACAGGGCGATGTCGATGGCGCTGATGATGTGGGTCGACATGCCGCGGCGCCCGACGATCTTCGGCAGCCACATGTTCGCCCAGATGCGGCGGTAGGCGAAGGGGTCCTCCCCGATCAGGGCCTCCTTGAAGTGGGCCACCAGGGCCTCGCCCACGGCCCCGGGCCGGGTGGCCGCGGTGCCGCCTCCCCAGCCGATCCCCGACAGGCCCTGGTCGGTGTGCACGTGCACGAGGTTGAAGACCACCGTCCTGTAGGTGTACTTGCCGTTGCTGATCGGCTTCGGCTTCGGCCAGGCGTA
>JAPOZM010000124.1 GCA_026706075.1 Gemmatimonadaceae bacterium | reverse complement strand
GGCTGATCGAGGCGGAGGAGGTCGACGTGGGGGACGCCTTCACGCTGCGGTTTCTACGCTGAGGGGTCCGCTCAGCGCAGCCCCGTGAAGAACGCGGCCCTCTCCAGGCCGCGGTCGAGGCGCACCTTGCCGTACTCCAGCTCCAGGATGCGCCCGCCGCTCTCGATGCGCACCGAGCGGGGCAGGTAGACGTCGGTGCCGGGCAGGCGGCGGAAGCGCTGCAGCCGGCGCGACCACAGGATCTCCCCCGAGTCGTCGAGGACCGCCTCCCCCACCACGAAGCCGCGGTGCAGGTCCAGGGTCAGGCGCCGGGGCGGCAGGTCCGGGGAAGCCTCGACGGGGACCACCGCCCGGCCGGGGCCGGGAAGTCGCACCCGGGCCGTGTCGGGCTCTCCCGGCAGGACGACGCCCAGCAGGGTCCAGCGGGGATCGTAGCCTCCGAGGTCGATGCCGAGGAAGTACTCGAGACCGTCGTCGGCCTGAAGGGCCAGGCGGCGGCCCTCGACCAGGGCCAGGAGCGTGTCGGCCTCGATCACCGCGGAGAGGACGTGCTGGAAGAGGGGGCCCTGCACGTCGAGGCGGAGCAGGTCCGGGGGCCGGAAGAGCATGGAGGCCGCGAGGGAGTTGCGGCCCTGCTCGTGGGTGAGGGTAAGGCGGGCCTCGGCGGTCAGGTCGTCCAGGCCCTGCACCGCGGCGAAATCCGCCCCCAGGACGCCGGCGATCTCCCCGGCGCCGGCCGCCCAGCCCTGTCGCTGCACGGGAGGCGGAGGACCGCAGGCGCTGGTGACCGCCGCCGCGATCAGGGCGGCGACCACGGCTCGACCGGCCCTCAAGGCGACGGACGGGCCTCCAGCTTTTCCCGGACCTCGTCGTTCTCCGGCGTCAGGTCCAGGACCCGCCGCCAGTGGACCTCCGCCTCGTCGCGCTTCCCGAGGGCGTCGGCGATGTCCCCGGCGTGGTCTAGGATCACCGCCTGCTCCTCGGCGTCGTGGTCGTCCATCGCCTCCAAGGCCCGGGAGAGATAGCGCTCCGCCTCCTCCAGCTCCCCGAGGCGGTAGTAGGCCCAGCCCAGGCTGTCGAAGAAGGCGCCGTTGTCGGGCTCGATGGCCACCGCCCGGGTGAGGAGCTGCACCGCCTCCTCGAGGTTGACGCCGCGGTCGGCGAAGCTGTAGCCCAGGTAGTTCAGGGCATAGGCGTCGTCGGGCTGCAGGGCGAGGACCCGCCGGAAGCAGTCGACGGCGCGCTCGAAGTAGCCGACCCCCGGCGACTCCCGCGAGGCCTCCTCCAGGATGCTGCCGAGGTAGAACAGGGCATGGGTCCCGTCGGCGTCCAGGTCGACGGCCCGGTTCATGCGTGCGATCGCCTCTTCCCAGCGGTCGAGATTCTGCAGGGCCACCCCCCAGTGCAGGTGGACCCTCATCAGGGTGGAGTCGGCCTCGACGGCCTCGCGGTAGCGCTCGATCGCCTCCGTCCAGAGTTGCTGCCTCCCCAGGACGACGCCCCAGCGGCCGTACAGCGGAGCCTCGGGGCCGCCGGCGGCGAGGCCCCGCCTGTAGACGCCGATCGCCTCGTCCCAGAGACGGCGGCTCTCGAGGTTGCGCCCCCAGGCGAGGTACACGTCAAGCGATTCGGGCAGCCGCACGGCCGCCTGCTCGTACACGGGGAGGGCCTCCTCCGGGCGCTCCTCCTCCTCGAGGGCCGCGCCCCAGAAGAGGTAGAGCTCGAGACTGTCGGGCATCGCTTCCACGGCTTCCCGCAGGATTGCCTCCGCCCGTTCGGGGCGGCCCACGTGCAGGTAGTAGCGGGCCGGGTCGAGCCAGCCGTCCACCCGGGCGGGCCGGCCGCCGACGATGCGCTCGAAGACGGCGGCGGCGAGGGGGTACTTCTCCATCTCGGACAAGGCGATGCCAAGGCGGTACAGGTAGGCGGCGTCCTCGGCTTCGAGGATCGGCGTCAGTTGCTCCACCGTCTCCAGCAGGCGCCCGAGCTCGTACATGATCGACGAGCTGTCGGGGACGTGCCGCGCCCCCTCCTGGAGCGAGGCCAGCGCCGCCGGCCCGTCGCCGCGCGCCACCTGCAGCTCGCCGAGCCCCAGCCAGGCGTCCTCCACCCCGGGGTCTTCGGCCAGGACCTGGCGGAAGACCGTCTCGGCCCGCTCGCGCCGGCCGCTGCGGGAGAGCACGTAGCCCACGTTGACGCGCACGTCGACGGGCGTCGCCTCCTGGCCGAGGAGGCGGTCGAAGAGGGGATCGATGCGGGCCTCGCGGCCGGTCTCCATGTAGATGCGCGCCAGGTACGAGTAGAGCTGCCAGTTGTGCGGATCCCGCTCGATGAGCGCTTCGAGTTGCTCCCCCACCTCCCACGGAGAGCCCACCGAGTCCAGCCAGCGCAGGAGCTGGTAGCGCAGGGCCGTCAGCTCCGGGTCCAGGGCCAGGGCCCTGCGGGCGAAGTGCGCCGCCATTCGGTAGTCACGGATGCGGTCGTAGTTGCGCGCCAGCTGGGCGTGGATCGTCGGCGACGAGGGATCGAGGTCTGCGGCGGAGCGCAGGGCCACGATGGCGCCCAGGGGGTTGCCCTGGGACTCGAAGACCTTGGCGGTCACGAAATACTGCATCGCCTCCCGGCGGGCCTCCTCGGAGGGCTCGGTCCCGGGCGGCCGGCCCTGCATCACCCCGGCGCACGACCCGGTCAGGGCGAGGACGGCCAGGAGGCCGGCGCGGCGCGGGAGGTGGCCGATCATGGGGCCGCCAGGAGTGCGGTCCGGCGCGGATCGAGGGCGTCGCGCAGGCCGTCGCCCACGAGATTGAGGGCGAGGGCCACGGCGAAGATCGCCAGGCCGGGGAAGGTCATCACCCACGGCGCCTTGAGGAGCAGCTCGCGGCCGCTGTTGAGCATCGCTCCCCACTCCGGCGTCGGTGGCTGGGCACCGAGGCCCAGAAAGCTGAGGCCCGCGGCGTCGAGGATCGCCGTGGCCAGGCTCAGGGAGGTCTGCACGATCAGGGGGGCCACGCAGTTGGGCAGCAGGCTGAAGGCGACGATGCGCAGGTGGCCGGCGCCGAGGGCGCGCGCCGCCTCGACGTAGGCCAGTTCGCGCAGGGTGAGCACTTGGGCCCGCACCAGGCGGGCGAACTGGGGAATGAGGACGATGCTCACGGCGACCATGACGTTGTCGATGCCGGGGCCGATGACAGCGACGATGGCGATAGCCAGCAGGATCGAGGGAAAGGCTAGCATCATGTCCACGAGCCGCATGATGAGCGTGTCGGTCAGGCCGCCGCGGTACCCCGCCGCCAGGCCGAGGGCGGTGCCCAGAGTGAGGGAAATTCCGATGCAGATACCGCCGATTCGCAGGGAGATGCGAGAGCCGTGGATCACGCGGCTGAGGATGTCGCGGCCGAACTCGTCGGTGCCCATGGGGTGTTCCAACGACGGCGGCCGCAGGCGCTGGTAGAGGTCCTGCGCCAGCGGATCGAAGGGCGCCAGCAGGGGCGCCAAGGCGGCCACCACCACCAGGCCGGCGAGGACGGCGGTGCCGGCCAGCGGCAGGGGTCTGGACCGCAGATGGCCCGCGGCCCCGGTCAGGACGTCGATGATGGGCGGCTCAACCTTTCCCGCACTGGTATCGCACCGGCTCGGAGCCGGTGCATCGGGGCCGGCCCGGCGGCATCCCGGACCTCCGGTGGAATATAAGGACCCCCCGGTCAGCCCGGCGGCAACAGGACCAGGGAGCCCAGCGGCGGCAGGGTGAGGACCGCCGACCAGAGGCGCCCGTGACAAGGCTCCTCCGCGGCCTCCACCGCGCCGCAGTTACCGACCCCCGAGCCGCCGTAGTCGACGGCGTCGGTGTTGAGCACCTCCCGCCAGAGCCCGGGGCGGGGCAGGCCCAGCCGGTAGCCGTGGATCGGCTCCGGGGTGAAGTTGCAGGTCACGACCACGGCGTCTCCCTCCCGGGAGCGACGCTCGAAGGCGACGGCCGCCCTCTGGCCGCCGGCGTCGATCCACTCGAACCCGCTCTCGTCGCAGTCCCCGCGGTGGAGGCCCGGGTGACTCCGGTAGAGCCCGTTGAGGTCGCGCACCAGGTCCCGCACGCCCCGGTGCCGTTCATGCTCCAGGCTCGGCCACTCCAGGGCCCGCAGGTGGTCCCACTCCGGCCGCTGGCCGAACTCGCCCCCCATGAACAGCAGCTTCTTTCCGGGAAAGGCGAACATCCAGGTGAGGAGCAGCCGCAGGTTGGCGAACCTCTGCCAATCGTCACCCGGCATCTTTTCCAGGAGCGACCCCTTGCCGTGGACGACCTCGTCATGGCTCAGGGGCAGGAGGAAGCTCTCCGCGTGGGCGTAGTCCACGGCGAAGGTGAGGTCCGCCAGGTGGGAGCGCCGGTCCCCGGGGTCGCGGCTCATGTGACGGAGCACGTCGTTCATCCACCCCATGTTCCACTTGAACCCGAACCCGAGCCCGCCGTCGCGCGCCGGCCGGGTCACCCCGGGCCACGCCGTGGACTCCTCGGCCAGGGTCAGGGCTCCGGGGTGACGGCACCGAACCAGGCGGTTCGTCTCCTGGAGGAACTCGATCGCCTCCAGGTTCTCCCGCCCCCCGTGGCGGTTCGGGGTCCACTCCCCCTCCCGGCGCGAGTAGTCGAGGTAGAGCATGGACGAGACCGCGTCGACGCGCAGCCCGTCCACGTGGAAGCGGTCCAGCCAGAACAGGGCGTTGGACTGCAGGAAGGACCTCACCTCCGGGCGCCGGAAGTCGAAGGTCAGGGTGCGCCAGTCGGGATGCAGTCCGGCGTCGGCGTTCTCGTAGAGGGGTGTGCCGTCGAACCCCGCCAGGCCGTGGGCGTCCGCCGGGAACTGTCCGGGCACCCAGTCGAGGATCACGCCGAGCCCGCGGCCGTGGAGATGATCGACGAAGTACGCGAAGTCCTCCGGCGGTCCGAAGCGGGCCGTGGGCGCGAAGTAGCCGGTCACCTGGTATCCCCAGGAGCCGTCGAAGGGGTGCTCGGCCACGGCCATCAGCTCCACGTGGGTGAAGCCCAGTCCGGCGGCGTACTCGGCCAGCTCGTGGGCCAGCCGGCGCCAACCGAGCAGCTCCCCCCCGGGCCCCCGCCGCCACGACCCGGGATGGACCTCGTAGATGGACAGGGGCTCCCCCTTCCACCGGCGGTCCCGCTGGCGGTCCATCCACTCGGCGTCGGTCCATTCGAAGCCGTGTCCGGCGGTCACTACCGAGGCCGTGCGCGGCGGCGCCTCGGCGGCGAAGGCCACCGGGTCGGCCTTCTGCAGCAGCTCCCCGGCGGCGCTCTGGATCTCGTACTTGTAGAGGGCGCCGGCGGCCAGCCCGGGGACGAAGAGCTCCCAGAGGCCGCCGGGCTCGAGCCGCCCCATGGGGTGGCGGAGGCCGTCCCACTCGTTGAAGTCCCCCACGACGCTGACCCGCTCCGCCCCCGGCGCCCACACGGCGAAGCGCACCCCGGGGCTGCCCTCCACTGTCAGGAGATGGGCGCCGAGCTGCTCGTGGATGCGGCCCTCGTTGAAGAGCCGCCGGTCGGAGCCCGGGATCAGACAGGGGGACGAGCGGGCCTCGGGAGCCTCAGGGCCTCCGTCGCCGGGCGCCCCCGGCGTGGAAGGTGAAGGGATCGCCGCGGCACCCGGGCGGGATGCGGCCCCGTCCATCAGGTGGCGGCTCTCCCGCGGCCCCCTGCCTCGGACGGGGCCGTCGAGGCGCCGCAGCAGCCGGCGTCGGGAACGGCCTCGGAGCCTGAAGGAGCCCCGCAGCAGTCGGACTCGGCCTCGGACGGCCCGGCGCAGCAGTCGGGCTCGGGCTCCTCGCAGCGGGAATCCGCGACGGGCTCGACGCCCTCGGCCTCGAGGACCACGCCCGCGAAGGCGCGGGGGCCCCGGCGCACAAGGGAGGCGAGGAACAGCGCCCCCAGCACCGCCAGGCACAGGTCCCGCCACCCGGCCCCGTGAGCCGCGTGCTCCGGGTCCGGCACGGCGCCGGAGATCTCGGTGAGGCCGTTGACGGCCCGCCCCAGGAGGACCGTGACCACCACCACGGAGGCGGCGAAGAGGAGGGCGATCCGGCGTCCGTGGAGCTGGGTGAGCACGCCGAGGGTGGTGACGTTGGTCGCCGGCCCGGTGATCAGGAAGGCCAGGGCCGCCCCCGGCGAGACCCCGTTGAGGACCAGAACCGCCACCAGGGGCGTCGCCCCGGCGGCACAGACGTAGACGGGCATGCCCACCAGGGCCATGATCTCCACCTCGAAGCCGGCAGGCACCAGCTCCGACCAGCGCGTACCCATGAGCCCGTGAAACAGGGCCGCCAGGGTCAGGCCCACGAGGATCCAGGGCGCCGTGGAGTCGACCACCTCTCCCAGGCCCTGGGCGAGCCCCGTGCGCAGACGCGAGGTCAGGGGCGCCTTGCCCCCGGCGGCTCCGGCCGACGGGCCCTGGGGCACCAGCCGCGATGCGAAGCGACCCACGAACCACCCGGTGCCGAGGGCGACGGCGGCCGCCGCCGCCACACGGACGACGGTGAACTCTCCGCCCAGGAGAGGCAGGGAGATGAGGACGGCGTCGAGGCTCAGCTCCGGCGTGGCGATGAGGAAGGCCATGGCCGCCGTGGGCGGGACCCCGGCGACCACGATCGACCGGTACAGGGGCACGACACCGCAGGAGCAGACGGGCAGGGGCAGACCGAAGGCCATGCCCCTGGCGGCCTGTGACAGCCGGGAGCCGCGCCCCATCCAGTCGACCGAGCCCTGGGGCAGCAGGGCGTACACCAGTCCGGCGCCCACGTAGGCGATGAGCAGGGCCGGCGCCGACTCGACGGCCAGGTTGTAGAACACGCTCCCCATCCCGGCCACCTCCCCGGGAGCTTCCCGGCCGGCGGTGACCGCCCACACCAGGACCAGCCCGGCCACCGCCCCCAGGCCCGGCTGCCAGCTCCGGGCCTCCCCTTCGGCCGCCCCGGCCGGATCGGTCCGGTGCAGGACGAGGTGCAGGAGGGCGCCGGCCGTCAGGGCCTGGAAGAGCCCCCCGGCACGACTTCCCGTGATCCAGGTCTCGCCCGCTCCAAGGCCCAGGAATCCGCCCGCGCTGGCGGCGGCCAGGCCACCCAGGGCGGCCAGGGCCGGCGCCAGGCCGTAGAGCGGCCGCAGCAGGAACCAGACCGCCAGACCCGCAGGCAGGCGGTGAAGCACCACGGCCAGGGAGGAGGTGGACGAATCCCCGCCGGCCCGCCCCGATAGCGCCAGGCCGTCGGCGCAGGCATGCACTCCGAGGGCGGCCAGCCCGAGAAGGAGGGCGGCCACGTGGACCGGGCGGCGGAGGGAGGGGAGGCGGTGCCCCGCGAGCCCCGGCAGCCACAGGCCGGCGGCCACGGCGGCCGCCGCCGGCACCCAGCCCGCCAGGGGCGCGCTGTCCGGCAGGAGGTGGAGGAGGACGAGGCCGCCCATGGCGACGAGCAGGAACCCGTCGAGAGCGGGCATCATGCCGCCCTTGAGCCGCGCGGCCCCGTAGAGCAGGGGGCCCGCGAGGAGGGCCAGGAGCGCGACAGCGAGGAGGGTTGTGGCGGAGGGATCCATGCCCTTGACTCGAATGTACTTGCCCCCCCGGATCGGGGCTACCGGCGCCTTGCCAGGACCTCGGAGAGCGGTTACCTAGGAGACGCTGCGGCAACCAACCGTCTCCCCCGCGAGAGAGACCGAGTGAAGACCGAACCACTGCACGGCTGGGGGCGCTATCCGCGCCTGCACGGCACCGTGCACCGGGCGCGGGACCTCGACGACCTGCGGAGGCTCGCCCGCTCCTCCCCCGCCGGCATCGGCCGGGGCGCCGGACGCAGCTACGGTGACGCCGCCCTGGCGGACCGGGTGGTCTCGGCGCTCCCCCTGCGGCACCTGCTCGACTTCGATCCCGAGGGCGGCGTCCTCAGGGCCCAGGCCGGGGTCACCCTCGACGAGGTGATCCGCTTCGCCCTCCCCCGCGGCTGGTTCCCCCCGGTCACCCCGGGGACCCGGCACTGCACCCTCGGCGGCTGCGTCGCCGCCGACGTCCACGGCAAGAACCACCACCGCGTCGGCGCCTTCGGGGCCTTCGTCGACGAGCTGGAGGTGGTGCTCGCCGGCGGCGACGTGGTGCGCTGCTCGCGGACCGAGAGCCCGGACCTGTTCTGGTCGACCCTGGGGGGCATGGGGCTGACCGGGCTGATCCACGCGGTCACCCTGCGGCTGGCGCCGGTGCGCTCCGCCTTCATCGACAACCTCGGCGTGCGCACCGGCAGCCTGGGCGAGACCTGCCGGCTCCTGAGGGAGACCCAGGATGACCACGCCTACTCCGTGGCCTGGATCGACCTGCTGACGAGCTCCGTGCGCCGGGGGCGGGGCCACGTCCTCCTCGGCGACCACGCCGACGGCCCGGGCCTGGCCCCCCTTCACCGGGACCCGCGGTGGACCCTTCCCGCCCTGCCCGCCAACCTGATTCGGCGGACCGGCCTGCGCCTGCTCAACAGCCTCTACTACCGCCGGCAGCTCCGGCGCCGGCGGCGCCGCCGGATCCACTACGGGCCCTACTTCCACCCCCTCGACGGCGTGGCGCACTGGAACCGTGCCTTCGGGCCCCGGGGCTTCCTGCAGTTCCAGTTCGCCATCCCCTTCGACGGCGGCGAGGCGGTGATGGCCGAGGTGGTCGAACGCACCGGGCGGGCGGCCCCCTGCTCCCTGGCGGTGCTCAAGACCCTCGGCGACCACCCGGGAGGGCCTCTCGGCTTCCCCATGCCGGGGTACACCCTGGCCCTCGACTTCCCGCGAACCTCGCGGATCGAGGAGGCCCTGGGCGCCGCCGCCGACGACGTGGCCAGCGCCGGGGGCCGCGTCTACCTGGCCAAGGACGCCCTCCTGACCCCGGAGCAGACCGAGGCCATGTACCCCCGCCTCGACGAGTTCCGCGCCGCCCGGCGGCGCTACGACCCGGAGGGCCGCTTCCGCTCGGCCCTCTCCGACCGCACGGGGCTGACGTGAGCGGCCGCGCCCTGATCCTTGGGGCCCGCTCGGCCATCGCCGCGGCCCTGGCGGAACGGCTCGCCGGGGACGGCTGGGACCTGGTGCTGGCCGCCCGCCGCTGCCACAGGCTCGAGCCGGCAGCCGCCGACCTGCGGCTGCGCCGGCAGCGGCAGGTCGACCTGCTGGAGTTCGACGCCCTCGACCTGGAGGCCCACGCCGGGCTCGCCGAGCGGGTGCGCGACAGCGCCGGGCCCTTCGACCTGGTGGCCTGCGTCTTCGGTTACGGCGGCGATCCGGAGGAATCCCGGCACGACACCGGGGAGATGACGGCGACCCTGACGACCAACTTCACCGCCGCCGCCGTCTGCCTGGGCCACCTCGCCAACGACCTGGAGGCCCGGCGCCAGGGCGGCATCATCGCCGTGAGCTCCGTCGCCGGCGACCGGGGGCGGCAGTCGAACTACGTGTACGGCGCCTCGAAGGGCGGGCTGAACGTCTTCCTCCAGGGACTGCGGAACCGCCTGGCGCCTGCCGGGGTGCACGTGATGACGGTGAAGCCGGGGTTCGTGGACACGCCGATGACCGAGGGCCGTGAGGGGCTGTTCCTGGTGGCTTCGCCGGAGCGGGTGGCCGCCGACGTCCTGCGCGCCTGGCGGCGGCGGCGGAACGTGGTCTACACGCCCTGGTTCTGGCGCTGGATCATGCTTCTGGTCCGCCTCGTGCCGGAGGGGTTGTTCAAGCGTCTGCGGCTGTAGGGGCCGGGCCCTCGGGACCGCCCAGGGCCTGGCGCAGGCGGGCGGCCAAGTTGGTGTTCCGGCGGGCGGGGCGGTCGTTCTCGATCGCCCGCCGCAGGGCCCTCTGGCTGCCGATGAGGACGAACAGCTCCCGGGCGCGGGTGACGGCGGTGTAGAGCAGGTTGCGCTGCAGCATCGGGTAGTGCTGGGTGGTCAGGGGCAGGACGACGGCGGGGAACTCCGAGCCCTGGGAGCGGTGGATGCTGATGGCGTAGGCCATGCTCAGCTGGTCGAGCTCGGCGAGCTCGTAGCGCTGCATGCCGCCGCCGTCGAAGACGACCTCGGCGAAGGCGTCCTCCCCCGTCTCCAACCGTCCGATGCGCCCCAGGTCGCCGTTGAAGACCCCCTTGTCGTAGTTGTTGCGCACCTGCATCACCCGGTCTCCTTCGCGCAGCTCGCGGTCGCCGATGGCGTGGGGCTTGCGCCCGGGGTTCAGCCGCTCCTGGAGCTGGCGGTTGAGCTGTACTGCGCCGGTCTCTCCGCGGTACATGGGAGTCAGGACCTGGATCTGCCGCATGGGGTCGAGGTCCCGGCCTTGCGGCATCCGTCGGGACACCAGGTCCACCAGGCGCTCGGAGACCCTGGCGGGGTCGTCTTCCTCGACGAAGTAGAAGCCGGAGTCGGCGCGGTTGTCGATCCGGGGCCACTCGCCGCCGTTGATGCGGTGGGCGTTGGTGACGATGAGGTTGTCGCCGGCCTGGCGGTAGATGTGGCGCAGGCGCGCCACGGGCACGACGCCGGAGTCGATGACATCCCCGAGGAGATTGCCCGGACCGACCGAGGGCAACTGATCGGCGTCGCCCACGAGGACCAGCCGGGCGCCGTCGGGGACGGCCCGGAGCAGCGCGTTCATCAGGTTGATGTCGATCATGGAGCTCTCGTCGACGATGACCGCCTCCGCCTCGATGGGCTGGTTGCCATCGCGGCGGAAGCCGCCCTCCCGGGGGGCGTACTCCAGAAGCCGGTGGATGGTTCGGGCCTCGCGGCCGGTGGCCTCGCTCAGGCGCTTGGCGGCCCTCCCCGTGGGCGAGCACAGGGCCACCCGCAGGCCGGAGGCCTCCAGGCGCCCCACGATCTGGCGGGTGATGGTGGTCTTGCCCGTGCCGGGGCCGCCGGTGACGACGAGGACCTTCCCCGCCCCCACCTGCTTCAGGGCCCATCGCTGGTCCTGACCCAGGGACGCCTCTTCCGCCTCGGTATCCGCCTCCCCGGCCCGCGTCAGGTCCGGCCCCGGGGAGGTGAGAATCCGCTCCAGGGCCCGGGCCACTCCCCGCTCGGCCCGGTGCAGCCGCCCCGGATAGCAGTCCCGCCCCTCCACGACGACGTCACCCGCTTCCCGGAGGGCCGAGAGCGCCTCCGGGACCTGGCCGGAGTCCACCCCGAGGAGCTCGGCGGCCACCGAGGCCAGTTCCTCCCTGGGCAGGAAGAGGTGGCCCTCGTCGGCGGCCTCCTCCAGCAGGTAGCGGAGGCCGGCGCGCACGCGCTCGGGCGCGTCATGGGCGATGCCGAGATCGCCGGCGATGCGGTCCGCCGTCTGGAAGCCGATGCCGCGCACATCGCGCTGCAGCCGGTAGGGGTCCTGCCGGACGCTGTGGATCGCCTCGTCGCCGTACTGCTGGTAGATGCGCACCGCGTGCCCTGTGCCGACGCCGTGGGACTGGAGGAAGACCATGACGTCGCGGATGCGGCGCTGCTCCTTCCAGGCCTCGGCGATGGCCTGCGCCCGCTTCCGCCCCAGACCCTCGATCTCCAGGAGCCTGCGCGGCTGGGCGTCGATCACTTCGAGGGAGGACTCGCCGAAGCGGGCGACGATGCGCCGGGCCATGACCGGACCGATCCCCTTGATCAGCCCCGAGCCGAGGTAGCGCTCGATGCCTTCGGCGGTGGCCGGATACGCGGGGATGCACGACTCCACCCGCAGCTGGCGGCCGAAGCGGGGATGGAGGTCCCAGCTCCCCTCCAGCTGCACGCTCTCCCCGGCGGAGACGGCCATGGTGCCGACAACGGTGACCGGCTCGCCCTCGCCCTCCGGCCGCAGCCGGGCGATGGTGTAGCCGTTCTCCGGGTTCTGGAAGGTGATGTGGTCGATGAGCCCCTTGAGGCGCACGCCCGTCCCGGAGGCCGGATCCTCCGGCGGCCCCCTCCCGGGGCCTTCGAAGAGGTCCCGCTCGCTCACATCAAGGCAGCTCGCAGCAACAGGGTGATGGCCGCCCCGAGGGCGGCGCCGGCCACCAGCTGCGCCGGTGAGTGGGCCTGCCGCCGCCACCGGGCCCACCCTGCCGCCAGGGGCAGCAGCGCGCACAGGGGCCACCACGCGGCTTGCACGAGGGTGGCCGCCAGGGCCGCCCCTCCCCCGGCGCCAGTGGTGTGGATACTGATCTTCCACCGGCGGTTCACCAGGCCGACGCCGGCGGCGCCCACTGCGAAGGAGGCCGCCGCCCAGCGCTGCACCGGCGGCATCTGAAGCCCCTGGAGGAGCGCGAACCCGACGGCGTAGCAGAGGGTCCCGACGAGCAGGAACCGCCTGCGCAGAGGCCGGGGGGGATCGTAGATGTCGTCGACGCCCCCGCCCCTGGCCAGCCAGCCGAGGAGGGCCGCGGGGCCGATGGAGAACAGCAGAATGGCCAGGGCCTTGCCCCCCGCCGACTTCAGGGGATCGTCACCGACGGGCAGCCACAGGAAGACGACCAGGGCCAGTCCCGGCGGGCTCAGGAGATGGGTGATGCAGCGCGCCGCCCCGTCCGCCCAGCCCGACCGGTCAGCCGCGGCTCTCGCACCTCCGTCCCCGCCGTCACCCCCGGGCCGGGCCCTCACCGCTTCCACTTCTTGCCGCTGGCATCCTTCCCTCTTCTGGCCCCCCCGGAACCCGCTTTCCCGGCGCCCTCCACGAGGAAGCCGATGAACCGCTTCTGACCGAGGGTTTTCAGGTAGGAAAGCAGGGAGACCTCCGCTTCCTTGCGGTCGAGCTTGTACCGGTCCCGGAGGCCTTCGATCATGTCCGCCACCGAGTTGCGGCCGTCGCACATCTGCCAGACCTGCGCGCCCACCTCGTCGAGGGTGATGGTCCGCTTCTCGGGGATGTAGAAGAGCTTCGACAGGAGGCGGGTCTTCCAGGTCTCCTGCCGCGTCACCGTGATCCGGACCTCACCCTCCTCCGTCTTCTCCCACGCCAGCAGCTCGTTGCGGGCCGGCCGCGACTCCAGCATGGCGTCCCGCGTCAGCCTCGGCTTCTTCTTCGTGGCAAACATATCCGTCAATGACCTCGTCGAGGATGTCGCCGCCGTGTTCCCGTTTCTTGAACAGATGCTCGACGATGCAGATGCGATTCAGGTCGGGGCAGTGCCAAACGGCGCCCCGCAGGTAGCGCCTCGGCCTCGGGTTGACGAAGGGCAGGGGCCGCAGCACCTGGCGCCAGCGGCTCTGGGGCCGGCCGGTGACGCGCAGGCCGTCGTGGCCTCGGAAGTCGGCCCGGGCGATCTCGTGGTTCACGTCGCGCAGGTCCTTGCGGAAAAAGGAAGGGTACCAGTCGGCCAGGTCCGTCCCCTTCAACAGCATGTGGGCCATGCTCAGCCGGTGCACGCGCAGGACCTGGGCGCCCCCGTCCTTCTCGAAGGTCATCTTCACGTGGCCCGACTTCAACTCCTTCTCGGTGAGCTCGAAGTCCGCGGGGGCGTGGAAGGTGAGGCCGTACAGGCTCCAGTACTGCAACTCGCCGCGGGGGTGGTCCTCGAGGGTGGGCAGAACCTCGTTCACCAGGCCGATCACGCCGCCGCCGTCGCCCTTTGCCGCGAGCACCCGCAGGAGCACGATGCGGCCGCAGTCCGGACAGGCGCGGGCCAGGTTGTAGGCCCGGTAGTCTGCCTCCCAGACGAAGGTCTCGTACTCGCTGCCCTCGAGCCAGCGCTTGTCCTGGAGGAACTTCGCGCGCCGCTCGACCCGCAACTCCATGCCCGCCTTGTCGGCTTTCTTCTGCAGCTGGGAGAGATAGCGCCCCACGAGGTCCTCGACGGGCCGGCGGATGCCCCGCTTGGGAGGGGCCCGCCACTCGACCTCGGCCCGCACCATGCGGGTGTCGTCGAGGCGCGCGTAGCCGCTGGCGGCGTCGCCGTCGACCCGGCCCAGCTCCCAATCCTCCGGGACGCGCAGCCGGATCCCCTGCCAGCCGAAGTCGTAGCGCCTGCTCCCCGCGGCCTGACGGGATCTTCCCGCGGCCGGAAGTCCGTCGCTTGCGGACATGGACCTTTCCGACCCGGACGCGGTTAGAAGATGAGGACCGACACCGACTTCTGGATCAGGGCGATGGAGATCGACGCCATGCCCATGAGCGCCATGCCGCAGGCGAAGCCGACGGCGAGGACGGGCGCGTACGTGCGCCACTGTTGTCGTCCGTAGCGGTTCCAGAAGTAGTACCGGGCCAGCATGGCGCCGATGACCTCGGTGATCATCCAGTGCGGTATCGTCGTCAGGGCCCGGACGTAACCGAAGACGAGGAGGATCGGCAGCCCGAAGGCCGACAGAAGGATGTAGCTGCCCAGGCCGACGACGGTCCCGGCGACGATGAGGTTCGGCTTGATGGCGCGGAAGAGCCACGGCTCGTCGGTGGAACGCTGGATCCAGGGACTGGTGAAGTTCGGGTCGGTATCGACGGCGAAGTAGTACTCCCAGCCGTCGGGCAGAGCCTGGGCGCTGGAGGCGAGGAGGGCGGGCCGAGGCGTGTCGACGACGCCGATCACCGGTCTTTCGCCCTCGACCAGATCGGGGATGCGGTCCGGGGTGGCGACGGCGTCGCGGATCAGCTCGGCGGCGTGCGCCAGGCCCGCGGCAGCGGGGCCGGAGGCGCGCACCTCGTAGCCCACTCCGGCCGGAACCGCCTTCTCCAGGGCGCCGGGCGGCAAGGGCGGTACGTCTTCGGGCCTACCCTCGCCGAAGTGGGTGTAGAAGGCGCGCTTCTCGGACCAGGGGCCGGCCTCCCCGAGCTTGCCCTGCGACTCTATCCACTTGCTGTCGGCTGCGCGCACTCGCCAGTACCACCACTCCCCTTCCACCAGGTTCGACGGCACCCAGGTGGCGCTGTTGCGCTCCGGCGACTCCTTCAGCTCGCTCTTCAGGGTGCCGGTGAACCAGATGCATGTCTGCAGGGCCCGCAGGCGCCACATGACCTGGGCATAGGGGTACGAGGCCGAGGGGATGGGGGCCAGCTTCCAGATGTAGGAGGAGTAGAGGAAGGTGGCGAAGAGCACGATCGGCACCATCACCACCTCGGCCTTGATGATGCTCGTGAACTTGGTGCCCGTGAGCTCGATCTCGCGGAACTTCTGGGTCTGGGAGCCGTAGTTGCCCAGCGGGAAAGGCATGAACCAGATGTCCACGCCCTGGTACCCGGAGAGGATGATCGTCGCCTCGCGCACGTAGGGGATCTCGATCGTCTGCCCCACCATGCCCACGAGGCGCGCGTTGACGAAGGACTGGAACGGCGTCAGCACGAACCCGAAGAACAGGAAGAACCAGATGAACTGGTGGAAGGCGGGCAGGAAGATCCAGGCGATGACGATGAGGCCGGCGGCGGTGAGCCCGTACAGGGTCAGGGCGATCCACATGGGGAAGTCGCCGCGCCCTTCGGGCACTGCCCAGGAACCGCCTCCTCTGCCGGAGGCCCTGGCGGCGGCGGCGGTGCGCAGCCCCTGCACGACCTGCCAGATACCGATGATGGCGATGGCGATGGTCGTGCCGATGCCGAAGCTCATCCAGAAGTCGACGGAGTTGACGAAGAAGGTCTCGATGGCGCCCATGCCGGGCTGCCAGATCTGCAGGTAGCCGAGGTCGTAGAGGATCGGGTTGGCCACCGAGTGGGCGACGACGCCGAGGAAGGTGCCCATGACCCCCCAGAAAGGCATGACGAGGCCGGCGAAGATCGGCCCCAGGTGGGCGGTGAACCCGAGGGGGGTGGCGGGGATGAAGTTGCCCGTGACCTGGGTGAAGTCGACGAAGGGAATGGGGATCAGCTGGATCGGCTTGGTGAGCAGGGAGCCGGAGATCGCCGGGATCGCCACGTACAAGGTGCCGAAGACCAGGCCGATCATGGCCCCGGCGGAGAACGCCCTCCAGCGCCACGACTCCACCCCCTGGGTGGTCTCGGCCAGGGCCGTGGCCCCCTGGGCGGCGACGGGCGCGAAGGGGAAGGGCAGGCGCTCGTAGTCGGAGTTCAGCCGGAAGAGGGCATAGGCCATGGTGAACCACGAGACCCGCGAGATCACGAACTGCGCCAGCAGCAGCGAGATGGGGATAATCCAGTCGGTGTGCAGGAAGGTCCGCTGCAGCAGCGCCGGCGACTCCAGGGGCGGCGCCCACCAGTCCGGGATCAGGTTGGCGATGCCGAACTGCTGCGCCGGCGGCGACTGGCGCAGGTACTGGTTCCACAGCAGGCCCTCGAAGGCGCCGGTCTCGGCGGCGATCAGTCCCGCCGCCACGTAGTAGAGGACGTACACCTCCTGGCGGGTCAGGGAGGTGAAGGAGCGCTTGGTGATCTCGGCGAAGAGGATGATCGTCACCCACTCCGCCGCGGCGCCCAGGGAACCGCCCACCATGAGGCTGAGGTACATGTTCCCCGGGATCATGACGAAAGCGACGAAGAACACGCCGAGGATCGCCTTGCGCGTGAAGCCGTCCTCGAACTCGGTCGGCGTCTCGAGGAGGTCGCGGTACTCTTCGACTTCCTGGTTGGCGTTGCTCTTGCGTCTCAGCATTCTCGGAAGGGCCGCGGTTCAGGCGGAGACGGGATCGGCGGGGGCGCCGGCCAGCAGTTCCTGCCCCTGGCTCCGGTAGGCCTCCTTGGCCTCGGCGTCGACGGTGCGCCAGATGAGGAACTGCTTGCGGATGACGTTCATGAAGCGCTGGTTGACGCGCCGCCACGAGGCGTCCTCGCCGCTCAGGCGGCGGATGTCGAGCTGGATCTGGTAGATGTTGTGCTCCGACTCGGGAAGGGCGCGGATGACGACGTGCTGGCTCACCCCCAGGTCGAAGGGCGCCAGCCAGATGTTCATGTCGATGGTGTACCCCTCGCCGTACTCGGAGTCGAGGCGCCCCAGCTTGGCGCCGTCGGTGTAGAAGGTCCCGATCGACTCCTCGGAGTAGGAGTCGAAGTAGCCGATGAGGAAGACCGACAGGCCGAGGACGTCGCGTCCCGCCACGGTGAAGGGGAACTCGAAGTGCCAGTCGTCCCCTTCGGGCCGGGGCAGCCGCCAGCGGCGGGTCACGTCGGGCACCGCCATCTGCGACGCCCGGCGCGCCGGGTAGATGGTGGAGAGCATGACCACCGCCATCACCAGTATGCAGGAGAGCACCGCCGACAGGGACGAGTAGTTGAGGGTGAAGCCGGTGACCACCCCGAGCTGGGTCAGAAGGGTCGCGGTGATCTGACCGACGAGGTAGCCGGCCACCACCCCGAGGACGGAGTAGACGCAGGACTCGGCCATGAACAGCCAGGCGATATGCCCCGGCGCCAGGCCCACGGAGGAGTAGATGCCGATCTCGCGGAAGCGCTCGTAGACGCTGCCCATCATCGTGTTGAGGACGATGAGGGCGGCGATGAGGATCGGCACGAAGAGGTTGGCCACCCCCGACAGCGAGGTCATGCCCAGGGAGCTGTAGATCGACACCTTGATGTAGTCGTCCCCCGGCTCCTGGATGCCGGCGAAGAGGGTCACCGCCAGGCGCGACAGGAACTGCTCGATCTCGGCGCGCTCGTCGACGCCCTCGTCGAAGCGGATCGCCACCGACTGCAGGGGATTGCCGCTGCCCACGTTGCGCAGCGTGTGGTACGGCAGGATCAGGGTGTTGGCCGGCTCCAGGTGGACGAAGGGCTTGATCACCACCTGCGCGTCCTCGAGCCCCTGCTTCTCCCGCTGCTCCTCCTCGGCGATCTCCTGCACCGCCTGGCCGCCGGTGACGGCGAAGTCGGCGGGCGTCATCGTCTCGTCGTCGAGGTCCTTCAACTCCTTCATGCGCGTGGAGTTGATGATGCCGATGACGGTGAACTGCTCGCCGAAGACGCGCACCGTAACACCGCCGGCGTCGACCGCGCCCATGTCGATGCCGAGCTTGTCGGCCCCGAGCATGTCGTTCGGCAGGATGCAGACCCTCTCCTCGCCCTCCTGGAACCAGCGCCCCGCCAGCAGGGCCTGGTCGAGGCCGGTCACCTCGGTCTCGGACGGGGTCAGGCCGAGGACGCCGAGGGCGTTATGGGCATCCTCGCCGTACTTGATCTTGATGTGGGCCTTCTTCTGGTTGTCGTACCAGCTCCGCGGCGCAATGGCGGCCCGGTCGCCGAAGTTGCTGTGGGCGTACTCGAGGACCGACTCCTCCAGCGGCGTCCACGCCTTGCTGCGGATCAGCAGCCCCTCGTAGAGCCCCTCGTTGTCGCGCTCGATCTGGTTGTAGCGCAGCGCCGTCTGGATGGAGGTGAAGGAGAGCACCGTGAAGGTGAGCAGCAGCAGGGTCACGAAGGTCAGCGCCGTGCGCAGCTTGCGGCGCTTCATGTTGCTGATGCCCAGGAGGAAGGCGGTGAGGGAGGCGCTGGAGCGGCTCACGTCGGTGTCGTGAATGACCGCCACCTCGGTGCGCAGTTTCTTCATCTGCTCGTTGAAGCGGCCGGAGATGATCCACATGACGAGGACGGCCAGGACGAGGATGACGAAGGCCAGGAGGATGACGAAGGGGTTGGACAACTCGAAGGCCGGGTGGACGAAGGAGAGGACGATCCAGATGACGAGGAAGATGCCGGCGAAGCCCATGATCTGACGCTGGATCGTGGCGGCCGTGATCAGCAGGCGCTCGGCGAAGTAGGCACAGGGCAGGACCAGGGCCATGAAGAAGATGATGCCCTGGATGACGTCGTTCTGGGTCGACTTGACGTCGGGGTAGGCCCGCGACTCGAGGCCGATGGCGGAGCGCGTGTGGCGCACGAACTCGCTCCACTCCTTGCGCTCCAAGGCCGCCGCCGCCCGTTCCAACTCCACCCGGGCGCGCTCGTGCAGGTCGTTCAGGCGCTGGTTCTCGATGGCGAAGCTCCGCAGCTCGCGCATGCGGGCCTCGTCGAGGGTCCACATGTCCCTGGCCGACTGGTAGGAGGTTCGCGCGAAGGAGGATCCCGGCTCCATGGCGAAGCCCGCCCCCAGGGCCTCCTCCTTGTCGTCGGGGTTCTCGGAGTTCAGCAGCAGGGAGCGGAAGCCGAGGATCCCGGCGCCGAAGCCCATCTTCACCAGGGCTCCCGGCCGGGCGAAGAGCACGCCGACCGGCTCGTCCTTGGCCGAGGGGCCCTCCCCGATTGTGTATCCGTACTCCACGGGGGAGGCGTTGGTCTCGTCGAAGACGGTGACCTCGGAGAGCTTGGTGAGGTAACGGGGGTCGACGATGTCGAAGAAGTTGAAGGCCTGGCACGGGAAGAGGACGACCATCCACTCCTTGTCGCGCCAGTCCATCTTGATCAGCATCGGGTAGGCCTGGTCGCCCTGGATGCCGCGGTCCGGCGCGTAGCTGACCCGCCCGGTGGCCGGGTCCATGCGGTAGCCCTCCACCTGGACCTGCTCGACGCGGATGCGGTTGACGTAGAAGGACCCGTCGCCGTCGACGACCTCGAAGTACTCGCCGCGCACGCCCTTGTAGGACTTCTTCTTGCCGTTGCGCACGACGCCGACGGCGCCGGTGCGCGGCAGGTCGGGCACGATGCTGCGCCTCGGGAAGACCATGGTCCGCGCCTTCAGGGACCGCATGGTGTCCTTGAGGCGCATCTTGAAGTCGGGGAACAGCTCCGGGTCCTCGAAGGCCATGTGGAACATCCCCGCCAGGGCCCGGATCTGCCTCGAGAGGTTGTCGTAGCGGATGTGCTGTGCCCGGTCGAGGGGCGTGTCGACGAGGAACCGGGCGTCGTTGACGGTGACGAAGGCGAGGGCCGGGGTGCCCGTGGTCAGCACCAGTTCGCTGTTCACGGAGATCTCCCCGGGGACGAAGGTCTCCCAGCTCTTCCCCCCCTCGGGACTGATGCCGTTCACCAGGACGTCGCGGAAGCTGTAGCCGAGCTCGCGGCTCACCCTTCGCGAGTAGCCCATGAAGTTCTTGCCGAAAGGCGCGAAGTAGCGCTTGTAGTAGAAGCTCGAGTTGCTGTTCCAGATGCCGAGTTCGTCGGTCTGCGTCGACAGGTCGAGGCTGATGAACAGGTTCACATCGAGGGAATCGACCTTCGGATCGACCCACTCGCGGTAGAAACCCAGGCGCAGATCCTCGTCGTCGCCGAGCTCCCTCAGCAACTCGTCGGAGGTGTCGAAGGAGGCCTGGCGCCGCTCGCCCCCCTTCCGGTAGCGAAGCCGCCAGTCGTCGCCATCGCGGACGATCAGGTCTTCCCCGTCCGCCATGGAGGCCCTGGCCACGGCGCGCACCAGCAGGGTGTCGGTCTCGGCCACGGAGCGCAGCAGCGCCTCCTTGCCGCTGAAGGTCTCCTCGCCGAGACGGTAGGTGACCCCGTCCTCCCCCTCGCCGATCAGCCCGCGGGCCAGGGACGCTTCGACGACCCGGCGCAGGACCATGCGGTCGATGAAGGGGTTCTCGTCGCGCAGGTAGCGCTGGATGAAGTCGTCGATGCCGCGCAGGGCGAGGTGGTGCGCGGAGGTGGCAAGGAACAGGACCGAGCGCGCCGGGGGATGCTCGCGGAAGTACCTGGCCAGCTCGAGCAGGGCCGTGATCCCCGCCGCCTGCTCGGCGCCGGGTGCCAGGGAGGGCACGACCGACATGGCGTCGTAGTACGACTCCAGGACGATCACGTCCTCCTGGAGCAGAGGGTCGTAACCGGGGATGAAGCCCATGACGTTCCAGGCCGGGCGCCGCTCCCAGTCCATGCGGTACTCGAGGTGGACCGAGGGCGGCGTACCCACGCCCTCGATCGCCTCCCGCAGCAGTTCGCCGTCCGCGCCGCTCACCCAGAACCGCGGCAGGTCGAGGGGCATGGTGAGGAACTTCTTCTCGCCTTCGAGATAGACGGTCGAGTCGGGCTCGATGAAGACGACGGCGGCGGCGCCGAGGTAGGCGCCGTTGAGCCAGTTGTCGCCGGAGTTGAAGTCGAGGACGACGACGGCTCCCGCCACGTCCTGGCCGTCGAACTCCTCGAACTCCCCCCGGCCGCCGTAGATCAGGGGCCCGTGGATGCCGCCGTCGGGCAGGGTCGAGGTGCGCACCAGGTTGGGCCACAGTCCGTGGAGCTCCACGGACGGCCCTCCCGCGATCCTCAGCCGACCTCCCTGGTCGACGGGCACCGAGACGTCGTACTTGTGGAAGGTGATGTCGTGGAGACCGATCTGCCGGAACTGGCGGTGCACGTGCAGGGCCGCCTGCTCGGCGCCGGGATAGCCGGCCACGCGCGAACCGAGGCCCGAGAAGAATCCCACGGTCTGGCGCAGACGGTCCTCCGGCGCCAGCTCGCGCAAGGCCTCGAAGTCGACTTCGGCCGCCGCCGGCGCCGCCCCGAGGACGGCAAGCAGGCCGAGGGACCCCGCGCGCAGACGGAGAAACGGGCGGATATCGGTCATGACCGGGTAATGATCGGCAAACGGCATGGGCCCCGCAATCACCGCCGGGGGTCGGGGCCTCCCCCGTAGCCCGCCCTGGCCAGGGCCCTCACCGCGTAGTAGGTGATCAGCCCCGTCATCGCCCCGGAGAGGACCCCGCCCACCAGGAAGAGAGGCAGCAGCCGCAGCAGACCCGCCTGGGAGAGGTAGATCTCGGCCACCAGGAGCTGCGTCACCTGGTGGACGACGGCCCCCGCGATGCTCAGCCCCACGGGGCTCAACAGGCCGGGCGCGGATCGCCGCAGGCCCACCATCGCCGCCAGGCTCGTGAGGGCGGCGCTGCCCCCGATGACCGACGCGGGGCCGGCCAGACCACCGCTCAGCAGACCGCCGACGAGGACCTTCACGGCGCCCACCGCCGCCGCCGGACCGCCGCCGAAGAGGAGCAGCGTCGCCAGGACGGCGGCGTTGCCGAGTCCGAGCTTCATCCACGGCAGGGGGCGCGGCACCGCCGTCTCGAAGACGAAGAGGATCAGAGCGGCGGCCGACATCAGGCCCAGGAAGGCGACGCGCCTGCCGGGCGAGAGCATCAGCGGCTGACCCCGTCGAAGGTGGAGCCGCCCTCGCCTTCGACCCGGACCACCAGATGGTTGGGGACACAGACCGCCACGTCGCCCACCGCCCGCAGCCAGCCGCGGCGGACGCAGATCCGCCGGGCGCAGGGAGCGGCGGCTACGCGGACGCGGCTGCCGTCGACCACCACCTCGCTCGCCCCGGCGGGGCCGCGGACCTCTATCCGCGCCGCTTCGCTCAGCGGCAGGCGGCGCACGACCTCGCCTCCCACCTGCACGCTCGCCGACCGGGGGGTACCGCCGCCGGGCCTCGCCACGAGCAGGACCGCCGCCGCCAGCAGAACCGCCGCCGCGAGGACGATGTCGCCCGGGCTGGGAGGCAGGGGCCGGTACGGCTTGACACTCCCTCTGGGGCTGATTACACTGGCGAGAGCGCCGCGCAAGGACGTATCTCGTTGTCGGCTATGGAGTAACCGCCGTTTCGCGAGGTCTGCTTCGAGGCCCGGCCCCCCCTTGCCCGTCGAGCCCGCAACGGCTCCACCGGGCTGTGAGCGCCCTCTTGACGACCCCCCGGATCGCCATCGACGAAGCCCCCCCCCGCAACGGGGAGGATCTGCCGGAGCTCCCGGGCCCCACCAACCTCGACGCCCTGCTCGAGGACTCGCGGGACCACCTGCAGCTTCAGATGCTGCTCATCGAGGTCGCCTCGTGCAACGAGTCCGCCGACTTCGACCTGGTTGCGCGCGCCTACCACTTCGCCCACCAGGCCCACGCCGGCCAGATCCGCAAGTCGGGGGAACCCTTCCTCCAGCACATCGTCGAGGTGGCCCGAATCCTCGCCCAGCTGCGCCTCGACACAACCACCGTCGCCGCCGGCCTGCTCCACGACGTGGTCGAGGACACGGAGGTCACGCAGGACCAGATCGAGTCCCGGTTCGGGTCCAAGATCTCGGCCCTCATCGACGGGGTCACCAAGATCGAGCGCTTCCAACTCGAGAGCCGCGAGGCCCGCCAGGCCGAGACCTTCCGCAAGATGCTGCTTTCCATGGTCGAGGACATCCGGGTCATCCTGGTCAAGTTCGCCGACCGGCTGCACAACATGCGCACCCTGGACGCCCTCGACGACCACCAGCGCCAGCGCATCTCCCACGAAACCCTCGAGGTCTATGCGCCCCTGGCCCACCGGCTGGGCCTGGCCCGGATCCGCTGGGAGCTGGAGGACCGCAGCCTCAAGCATCTCGAGCCCGCCTTCTACCGCGAGATCCGGGAGAAGGTGGCCATGCGGCGCGAGGAGCGGGAGCGCCTGATCGACGGCTTCAAGACGCCCCTGGCCGAGGAGCTGGCCCGCAGCGGCATCGAGGCCGAGATCACCGG
>JAPOZM010000097.1:5513-23922 GCA_026706075.1 Gemmatimonadaceae bacterium | reverse complement strand
TGCTCGAGAATGCCCGCGTCCTCCAGGAGGCGATGGCCAACTTCGATGTCATGGGGAAGGTCGTGGAGGTGAGCCCCGGTCCGGTGGTGACGCGCTACGAGGTGGAACCCGCCGCCGGCGTCAAGGTGGGGCGCATCTCGGCCCTGGCCGACGATCTCGCCCGGGTCATGAGCGCCGAGGGGATCCGCATCCAGGCCCCCGTGCCCGGCAAGTCCGTCGTCGGGGTGGAGATCGCCAACCAGAGCCGCGAGACCGTCTACCTCCGCGAGATCGTCGAGTCCCGCGCCTTCCGCCGGGACGATTCCGAGCTCGCCATGGCCCTCGGCAAGACCATCTCCGGCGAGACCTACGTCACCGACCTGGCCAGGATGCCCCACCTGCTGGTGGCCGGCGCCACCGGGTCGGGCAAGAGCGTCTGCATCAACACCCTGATCTGCAGCCTCCTGCTGCGTGCCTCGCCCGACGAGGTTCGCCTCCTGATGGTCGATCCCAAGGTCGTGGAGCTGACCATCTACAACGACATCCCCCACCTGCTGGTGCCGGTCATCACCGAGCCGAAGAAGGCCGCCGAGGCCCTGCGCTGGGCCGTGGCCGAGATGGAGGCCCGCTACCAACTGCTGGCCCGGATGGCGGTGCGCAACCTCGCCGACTACAACGCCAAGGTGGAGCGCATTCTCGCCGGGGGGGCCGGCGCCGAGGGCACCGCCGAAGGCGAGGAGGTGCGCAAGCTCCCCTACATCGTCATCGTCATCGACGAGTTCGCCGACCTCATGCTGACCGCTCCCGCCGACGTGGAGGCCTCGCTCATGGGCCTGGCACAGAAGTCCCGGGCCGTGGGCATCCACATCATCCTCGCCACCCAGCGCCCCTCGGTGAACGTCATCACCGGCGTCATCAAGGCCAACTTCCCCTCGCGTATCGCCTTCCTCGTCGCCTCCAAGACCGATTCGCGCACGATCCTCGACATGAACGGCGCCGAGCGCCTCCTGGGCCGCGGCGACATGCTCTTCCTGCGCAGCGGCCACGGCGAGCCGATCCGCATCCACGGCGCCTTCATCTCCGGCGAGGAGACCGAGCGCCTCGTGGAGCAGATCCGCAACAGCGGCTACCAGGCCGAGGAGGTGCAGGTGTTCTCCGCGCGCGGCGGCTCGGCGGAGGACGCCGCCGACCGGGACGAGCTCTTCGACGAGGCCGTCGCCATCGTGCTGGAGTCCAGGCAGGCGAGCACCTCCTACCTGCAGCGGCGCATGAAGGTGGGCTACTCCCGGGCCGCCCGGCTCATGGACGAGCTCGAGCTCGCCGGCATCGTCGGGCCCGCCGAAGGGGCCAAGCCGAGGCGCATCCTCGCCGAGGGCGGAGACGACCCGGCCGACGAGGAGGCTTCGTGAGGGCAGCGCCTTTCCTGTTGGCCGTGGTCCTGGCCGCCCCGTGTCGGCCCTCGCCCGCCGCGGCCGTCACCGGCGACGAGATCATGGAGCGGGTCCGCGACCGGTTCGCCAGGGCCCGCACCTACGAGGCCCGCTTCGAGAAGCGGTTCTACTGGGCCGTCCTCGACAAGCACGCCACCCGCCAGGGGCGGATCTACACCCAAAGGCCCGGGCGCTTCCGCGTGCAGCTCGAGGGCGGCGACCTCGTCGTCGCCGACGGCGAGGCGATCTGGGCCTACAGCAAGACCAACGAGCAGGTCATCGTCTCTCCCTACGACGGCGGGGTGCTGCGCACGCCGTGGGAGGTCCTCGTCGAGTACTCGGAAGGCTACCGCACCGTCGCCGTGGAGCGCACCGACCTCGACGGCCGCGAGGTCTACATGCTGACCCTGCAGCCCACGGAGGACGTGCCTCCCGCCCTCCGGCTCAAGCGCATGCGCCTGTGGGTGGAGGAGAGAGGCTGGCGTCTGCTGCGCATCGAGCAGGTCGAGCCCAACGACGACGTGAGCACCTTCATCCTCAGCGGCCACCGCCGGGACGGCCGCCTCGACGACGACCTCTTCCGCTTCACCCCTCCCGAGGGCACCGAGATCATCGACCGCCGGCCCGCGGCCCCAACCCTGAAATGACCCCCCTCCGCCGGTCCCTCCTGGCCGCGGGAGCCGCCACTCTCCTCCTTCCCGCCTGGGTGGCCGCCGAGCCCCTCTGGGTGTTCTTCGCCGACAAGCCCGGAGGCCGCGGGGAGGCCCTCTCCTGGCCGGCGCCCCGCCAGGTCCGCGCCGGCCCCGGCCTTGACGTCGATCTCGACCGCCGCTACACCGCCGCCGTCGAGGCCCTCGGCCTGAGGGTTCGCGCCCGTTCGCGCTGGTTCAACGCCGTCAGCGTCGACGCCGACCCCGGGTGGGCCGACCGCCTTCGCCGCCTCTCCTTCGTCCGAGAGGTGCGCCCCGTGCGCCGCTGGCGCCGGCCCTCCCCGGCTTGGCCCGCGGAACCTCCGCCCGGCCGCCTCGCTCCGCGCCCCGCCGACCTCGACTACGGTCCCTCCCTGGCGCAGGTGGCCGCCGTCGACGTCCCCCTCCTCCACACCCGCGGCCTCCTCGGCGAGGGTGTGCGCGTCGCCCTCATCGACGCCGGTTTCAACTGGACCGCCCACGCCGCCTTCGCCGGCCTGCGGGTCGTCGCCGCCCGCGACTTCATCAATGGCGACGACGAGGTCGGCGACGAGCCCGGGCAGCCGGTCACCGGGGACGAAGCCGACCATGGCCAGAACATCCACGGCACCGGCGTCCTCGGCGTCATCGCCGGCAACGACCCCGGGCGGTTGATCGGGGTGGCGCCGGCCGCCGAGTACCTGCTGGCCAAGACCGAGGACATCACACCCTCCGAGGGCGGCGGGGCGAGGGAGCTGCCCATCGAGGAGGACCGTTGGGTCGCCGCCATCGAGTGGGCCGACAGCCTCGGCGCCCGGGTGGTCAACGCCTCGGTCGGCTACAACCGCTTCGATGACGGCACCGGATACGACTGGGAGGATCTGGACGGGGCCACGGCCCTCACCAGCCGCGCCGCCGAGCTCGCCGTGGCCCGCGGGATCGTCGTCGTCGCCGCCGCCGGCAACGAGGCCCTCCGCGACTGGCACTACGTCACCGTGCCCGCCGACGCCCCCGGGGTCATCGCCGTCGGCTCGGTGCATCCCTGGAGCGGGGAGATCGCCCCCAGCAGTTCCCGCGGCCCCACGGCGGACGGCCGCATCAAGCCCGACGTCGTCGCCCCGGGTCGGGGAGTCTTCACCGTCTCCGGCCGCGGTGCCGCCGAGGGCTCGGAACCGTTCTCGGTGCGCGAGTACTCCCAGGTCTCCGGTACCTCCTACGCCGCCCCCATCGCCGCCGGCGTCTGCGCCCTGCTGCTGCAGCAGCACCCCGGCTGGACCCCCGAGGACGTGGCCTCCGCCCTGCGCTCCACCGCCGTCGACCTCGGCCCGGCGGGGCCCGACACCCTATACGGCTGGGGGCGCGTCGACGCCGCCCGGGCCAGCGGTCTGAAGGCTCCGAGGCCAGCGGCCAGCGCCGCCCTGGCGCCCTTCCCCAACCCCGCCCGAGGCGCCGCTCCCACCGTCCACTTCCCCGTCGACCTCGCCGGGGCCGAGAGCCTCTCCCTGCGCCTCTTCGACGCCGCCGGCGCCCTCGTCCATGTCATCGACCGGCGCCGCCTGCCCGCCGGGACCTATCACCTGCCGGGGCTCGCCCTCTCCTGGGAGGTGGGCGGCGACTTCGCCTCGGGCGTCTACTACTACCGCCTGGAGGGCGACTCCTTCCGCCGCACCGGCAAGATCGCCGTCCTGCGCGGGCTCTGAAGCGGGTCCCCGTCCTTTGGCAGCCCTCGGGGCCGCGCCGTACCTTCTCCCGCCGTGAAGCAGCCGGCCGCGCCATCCCGCGACAGGTCCCGCAGCGAACGTCGCCAGCGCTTCGCGCGGCGCATGCGCATGATCCGCTGGGGGGTGATCGCCGGCTGCGTGGTCGGCGGCGGCGGCGTCATGGTCTGGAGGCTCGCCAGTTTCACCGGCGGGTCGGTGGGCAAGCTCGAGGAACTACCCGACCTGCTGGGCCGTCTCCAGAAGCCGATCCGGTGGAGCGTCCCCGAGGACGGCGGCGTCCGCTACCTGCGCTTCTTCCACGGCTATCCCGAAGAGGGCCGCAAGTTCGTCCTCGTGCGGGTCCACATGGAGGCGCGCCTCAAGATCGGCTATCCCGTCGTGCCCCGGTGCTTCGAGCTGGTCACCGACGACGGCACGCGCTACTACCCGAAGTCGCGCTCGCCCATGTTCACCCGCCTCGGCAACCGCTTCCACCTCGACCGCGACGACACCATCGACGAGGAGCTGCTCTTCGAGATCCCGGAGGAGGCCCGGGCCGAGAGGCTCACCTTCGAACGCTACCACGAACCCGACGACTGAGGAGCGAATCCATGGCCGCCAACGAAGAGATCCTGTTCGACTGCGCCGAACGGCTGGAACGGCTCCGGGGGTATCTTTGACCTCGACCAGCGCCGGCAGAGCCTGGCCGATCTGGAGCGGCGCATGGGCCAGGGCGACTTCTGGAACGACCGCCGCGGCGCCGAGGAGGTCTCCCGCCAGGCCCGCGGGCTGAGGGACGTCATCGAGCCCTGGGACGGGATCAGGTCCCGCCTCGACGACCTCCTCGAGCTGCGCGAGCTGGCCGCCGCCGAGGGGGATGCCGGGACCCTGGCCGAGGTCGAGGCCGAGGCCGCAACCCTCGGCGGGGAGCTGGACCGCCTCGAGTTCCAGGCCATGCTCTCCGACGAGGACGACCCCAAGGACGCCATCCTCGAGATCCACCCGGGCGCCGGCGGCACCGAGGCCGCCGACTGGGCCGGCATGCTCATGCGCCTCTACGGCCGCTGGATCGAGCGCCGCGGCTTCGAGTCCGACCTGATGGACCTGCAGCCCGGCGACGAGGCCGGCGTCAAGAGCGTGACCCTCGAGATCCGCGGCCCCTACGCCTACGGCCATCTCAAGGCCGAGGCCGGCGTCCACCGCCTCGTGCGCATCTCGCCCTTCGACGCCAACAAGCGCCGCCACACCTCCTTCGCCAGCGTCTTCGTCTATCCCGAGGTCGACGAGATCCCCGAGGTCGAGCTGCGCGAGGAGGACCTGCAGATCGACACCTACAAGGCCGGGGGCGCCGGGGGGCAGCACGTCAACAAGACCTCCTCGGCGGTGCGCATCACACATCGGCCCACGGGGATCACCGTGCAGTGCCAGAACGAGCGCTCCCAGATGAAGAACCGGAGCACCGCCATGAAGGTGTTGACGGCGAGGATCTACGACCATCACAAGCAGGAGGAGCGCGAGAAGATGGAGGCCGTGGAGAGCACCAAGAAGGCGATCGACTTCGGCAGCCAGATCCGCTCCTACGTCTTCCAGCCCTACACCATGGTCAAGGACCACCGCACCGGCCACGAGTCGGCCAACGTGCAGGCCGTGATGGACGGCGACATCGACGGCTTCATCGAGGCCTTCCTCACCGCCGACCGGACGGCCTAGGGCCGTGGGCTACGAGCTCTTCGTCTCCCGGCGCTACCTGCAGTCCAAGCAGCGCCCGGGGTTCCTCTCCGTCATCGCCTTCATCGCCACCGGCGGCGTCGTCCTGGGCGTGGCCGCCCTGATCATCATGCTCTCCGTGACCAACGGCTTCACCGGCGAGGTGAGGGCCCGCCTCATCGGCATGAACGCCCACGTGAGCGTCTGGCGCTACCACGGCGACCCCATCGCCGCCGCCGACACCCTGGCCGGCCGGCTCGCCCGGCGTCCCGGGGTGGCGGCCACGGCCCCCATCGTCGAGAGCAAGCTCGTCCTCGCCAACGCCGAGGACGACATGGACGGCGTCGTCGTCTGGGGGGTCGACCCCGGCAGCTTCGCCGGCGTCTCCGACCTGCCCGCCCACCTGTACTACGGCGACGACGGCGAGATGCACTTCCAGCCGCGTCCGGAGGGCGGCCCCCCGGGGATCATCCTCGGCCGCTCCCTCGCCAACCGGCTGCGCGTCGGTCTGGGAGACGTGGTCTTCCTCCTCTCCCTGCGCGAGCAGTCGCTCGAGGACGTCATGATCGGCGGCCTGACGCCGAAGGTGCGGTCCTTCGTCGTCAACAACCTCTTCGAGAGCGGCATGTACCACTACGACGACAACTACGCCTTCATCTCCCTCGCCGAGGCGCGCGAGATCCTGGGCGTCGAAGGCGCCACCAACATCCACCTCCGCCTCGACGATCTCGACGCCGCCATTGGCGTGCGCGAGGAACTGGCCGAGCAGCTCGGCTACCCCTACAGGGTCTCCGACTGGACCCAGCAGTTCCCCGAGCTCTTCCATTGGATGGAGCTGGAGAAATGGGTGATCTTCATCGCCCTGAGCCTGATCATCGTCGTCGCCGCCTTCAACATCACCTCCATCCTCACCATGTCGATCCTCATCAAGACCCCCGAGATCGGCATCCTCCGCGCCATGGGGGCCCGGGCCCGGGGCATCGGCCGCGTCTTCCTCTACCAGGGGCTCTTCATCGGCCTCGTGGGGACCTTCCTCGGCTGCCTCATCGGCCTCGGCGTCTGCCTCGTCCAGGACCGCTTCCGCATCGTCTCCATCCCCAGCGACATCTACATCATCAGTTCCCTCCCCGTGGACATGCAGCCCCTCGACTTCGTCCTCGTCTCGGCCGTGAGCATCACCATCTGCCTGCTGGCGGCGGTGCTGCCGGCTCGCAAGGCCGCCTCCCTGCAGCCGGTGGAGGCGATCCGCTACATCGTGTGAGTGCCGTGGAGACCATGGCCGCCGGACATCCGGCCCCGGCCCCGGGGACCCCCGTCCTGAAGGCCCGCGAAATCCGCCGGGTCTACCCCGCGGGGACCGGGGCCCTGGCGGTGCTCAAGGGCGTGGACCTCGACCTCTTCGCCGGCCAGACCCTGGCCGTCACCGGGGCCTCCGGCGTCGGCAAGAGCACCCTCCTCCACATCCTCGGCACCCTCGACCGGCCCACCGCGGGCAGCCTGGAGATCACCGGTGTCGACGTCCTCTCCCTGGACGACCGCGCCCTCTCCGACTTCCGCAACCGCCACGTCGGTTTCGTCTTCCAGTTCCACAACCTGCTGCCCGAGTTCACCGCCCTCGAGAACGTGATGATGCCCGCCCTCGTCTCCCGCCTGGCCGGCGGCGGGCGGGACCGCGCCGAGTCGCTGCTGGAGCAGGTCGGCCTCCGGGACCGCATGTCCCACCGCCCCGGAGAGCTGTCCGGCGGCGAGTGCCAGCGCGTGGCCGTGGCCCGGGCCCTGGTCATGTCCCCGCTCCTGGTGCTGGCCGACGAGCCTTCCGGCAACCTCGACCACGAGGCCAGCGCCGGCCTCCACGAGTTGCTGCGCGACCTCGCCGCCACCCGCGGGCAGACCTTCCTGGTCATGACTCACGACCGCGACCTGGCGGCCAGCCTCGACCGCTCCGGCGAGCTCGTCGACGGCCGGCTGAGCCTCGACTGACCATGCAGTGCGAGTCCTGCCGAAAGCGTGAGGCCGCCGTGGACCTCATGGTCGTCTCCGGCGACGGCAAGCACAGACTGCGGCTGTGCTCCCGCTGCGCCGAGCGTGAGAGCGGCGAACGGCCGAAGGCCCAGTCCAAGGCGGTCACCAAGATCAACGTCGTCCTGGGTCATCTCGCCGTCGAGAGCCAGGATGCCGAGTGCCCGGACTGCGGCCTCACCTACGAGCGCTTCCGCAAGAGCGGCCGCCTCGGCTGCCCGGCCTGCTACGCCGCCTTCGGGGCGCCCATGCGCCGGCTCCTGCGGCGCATTCACGGCGCTGACTCCCACGTGGGCCGCGAGGCCCGCCCCTCGGGGGCTCCCGCCGCCGCCCCCGCCGGGGACTCCGGTGGCGACGACCCCGGCCGGCTGGACCAGTTGCGCCGGGAGCTGCAGCGGGCCGTCGAGGAGGAGGCCTACGAGAAGGCCGCCGAGCTGCGGGACCGCATCCGCCGGAGCGCGCCGTGAACCTCGATCCCCTGATCGGCGCGACCCCCAGCTGGATGGGCGGCGGGGACGACGCCGACGGCATGGTCGTCAGCAGCCGCGTGCGCCTGGCCCGCAACCTCGCCGGCTATCCCTTCCCCGGGCGCATCGAGGCCGAGCAGCAGCGGCAGGTGATCGAGCAGGTCCTGTCCGCGGCCCGGGGCAGCGCCTCGTTGGGCGCCGCCACCTACTACCCCATGGGCCCCCTGGGCCACTCCGAGCGGCGGCTCCTCGTGGAGCGCCACCTCATCAGCCCCGCCCTGGCCGAGGACGACGGCGGCGGGGTCCTGTTCAACGGCGACGAGTCCCTCAGCGTGATGATCAACGAGGAGGACCACCTGCGGCTGCAGGCCATCCACCCGGGCACGAGGGGCCGCGAGGCCTGGGCCGCCGTCTCCTCCTTCGACGACGAGTTGCTGGGGGTCCTCTCCTGCGCCCACGATCCCGACCTCGGCTTCCTCACCGCCTGTCCGACCAACACCGGCACCGGACTGCGCATCTC
Organism: Gemmatimonadaceae bacterium; assembly: GCA_026706075.1. GTDB lineage: Bacteria > Latescibacterota > UBA2968 > UBA8231 > UBA8231 > UBA8231. Next base: position 15,432 of record JAPOZM010000097.1, on the reverse strand, counting down.
CGTCCTCATCCACCTGCCGGCCCTCGTCCTCACCGAGGAGATGGAGCGCGTCCTGCAGGGGCTCGGCCAGCTCTCCTTCGCCGTCCGCGGCGTCTACGGCGAGGGCTCCAACGCCGCCGGCAACCTCTTCCAGGTGTCGAACCAGGCAACCCTCGGCGCCGACGAGGGCGGGATCGTGGACTCCCTCATCGCCGTCACCTCCAGGCTGATCGAGTGCGAGCGCGACGCCCAGGAGGCGCTCATGGAGGAGGCGCGGGCCCAGGTGGAGGACAAGGTCTGGCGGGCCTGGGCCCTCCTCGGCAGCGCCCGCGTCCTGTCGAGCCAGGAGCTGATGAGCCTGCTGTCGGCGGTGCGCCTGGGCCGCACCCTCGGCCTCGTCGGCGGCGTGAGCTCCAGCTTCCTCAACCACCTGATGATCGCCACCCAGCCCTCCCATCTGCGGGCCGAGGCCGGCACCGACCTCGAGGCGGAGGAGCGCGATATGCGGCGCGCCGACCTTGTCCGCCGCAGGATGGCGGGGGCCGAAAAACCCTGACCCGGGCCCCCGGCCGGGACCATTGACACCGATTGGGCCCCTCCGTAGCTTGCCTTTCGATCGCCCTGATAAACCCCGGAGGTTGTTGTAAATGAACAACATGTTCACCGACGGCGTGAAGCGGGTCATGCAGTTTGCCCGGGAGGAATCCGCGCGCCTCGGGCACAACTACATCGGGACCGAGCACCTCCTGCTGGGCATCATCAAGGAGGGCAAGGGGCGGGCGGTCACCGTCCTCACCAACCTGGGGCTCAACCTCGACACGGTGAAACAGTCGGTGGAGGACTACGTGGCCACCTCCGGCGGTACCATGACCATCGGCGAGGTGCCCTTCACCCCGCGGGCCAAGCAGATCCTCGAGGTCGCGGCCAACGAGGCGAAGGAGATGAAGACCCAGTTCGTCGACGTCGAGCATCTCCTGCTGGCCCTGCTCAAGGACAAGGAGGGCGTCGCCGCCCAGATCCTCGCCGCCTTCGGCGTCGACTACAAGACGGCCATGGAAGAGACGGTGGCCGTCCTCGAGGGCAAGACCACGGGGCAGAGAGAGAAGGGCAAGAAGAGCAAGACCCCCTTCCTCGACCACTTCGGCCGCGACCTGACCCAGTTCGCCCGCGAGGGCAAGCTCGACCCCGTAATCGGCCGCGAGAAAGAGATCGAGCGGGTCACCCAGATCCTCTCCCGCCGCAAGAAGAACAACCCCATCCTCATCGGCGATCCCGGCGTCGGCAAGACCGCCATCGTCGAGGGCCTGGCGCAGCGCATCGTCGAGAAGCGCGTGCCCCAGATCCTCCTCGACAAGCGCTTGGTCACCCTCGACATGGGCGGCGTCGTGGCCGGCACCAAGTACCGGGGCCAGTTCGAGGAGCGCATCAAGGCCGTCCTCAACGAGCTCCACCAGACCCCCGACGTGGTCATCTTCATCGACGAGTTGCACACCATCGTCGGCGCCGGCAGCGCCGAGGGCACCCTCGACGCCTCCAACATGTTCAAGCCGGCCCTGTCCCGGGGCGAGCTTCAGTGTATCGGCGCCACCACTCTCGACGAGTACCGCAAGTACATAGAGAAGGACGGCGCCCTTGAGCGCCGCTTCCAGTCGATCATGGTCGATCCGCCCTCGGTCGAGGACACCGTCGAGATCGTCAAGGGCCTGCGCTCCAACTACGAAAGCCACCACCACGTCACCTTTTCCGACGAGGTCGTCGCCTTCGCGGTGCGCCAGTCCGACCGCTACATATCCGACCGCTACCTGCCCGACAAGGCCATCGACATCATCGACGAGACCGGCTCCCGGGTCCACCTCTCCCGCCTCAGCCCCCCCGACGAGATCGGCCGCCTGGAGGCGAAGATCCAGGAGATCGACCGCAGCAAGATGGAGCACTCCGAGAAGCAGGAGTTCGAGGAGGCCGCCCGCCTGCGCGACAAGGCCCACAACCTGCGCGAGAGTCTCCAGCAGAAGCGGCGCGCCTGGGAGGAGGAGGTTCGCAACGAGGTCGTCGAGGTCACCGAGGACGACATCGCCGAGGTCATCTCCTCGGTCAGCGGCGTGCCCATGCAGCGCCTCGCCGCCAGCGAGAGCGAGCGCCTCCTCACCATGGAGGCCGACCTGCGCAAGCAGGTGGTGGGGCAGGAGCAGGCCATCGCCACCGTCTCCCGCGCCATCCGCCGCAGCCGCGCCGGCCTGCAGGACCCCAAGCGGCCCATCGGCTCCTTCTTCTTCCTGGGCCCCACGGGCGTCGGCAAGACCTACCTGGCCGCCAAGCTCGCCGAGTTCCTTTTCGGCGACGAGGAGGCCCTCGTCACCGTCGACATGTCAGAGTACATGGAGAAGTTCTCCGTCTCCCGTCTCATCGGCGCCCCTCCCGGCTACGTCGGCTTCGACGAGGGCGGCCAGCTCACCGAGCGCGTGCGGCGACGGCCCTACTCGGTGCTGCTCCTCGACGAGATGGAGAAGGCCCACCCCGACGTCTTCAACATCCTCCTGCAGATCCTCGACGAGGGCCGGCTCACCGACAGCACCGGGCGCAAGGTCGACTTCCGGAACACCGTGCTCATCATGACCTCCAACGTCGGCACCCGCGAGGTCGGCTCCGGCGGCGTCTTCGGCTTCCAGAAGTCCGACGAGGAGTCAATGCAGGCGCTCATGGAAGAGAAGATCAACGACTCCCTCAAAAAGACCTTCAACCCCGAGTTCATCAACCGCATCGACGACACCGTCATCTTCCATGCTCTCACGCGCGAGGATATCGCCCTGATCATCGATATCTTTCTCGCCGAGTACAAGACGCGGCTGGCCGACCGCGACATCCAGTTGCGGGTCACGCCGGGAGCCAAGGGTCTCATCGCCGAGAAGGGCTTCGATCAGACCTACGGTGCCCGCTACCTGCGGCGCACGGCGCAAAAACTGCTCGAGGACCCCCTCGCCGAAGAGATCCTCCAGGGGCGTTTCGGAGAGGGCAGCCGCATCCGCGTCACCAAGAAGGGAGAGGCTCTCGTCTTCGACGAGGAGGGTGAGCTCGCCGAGGCGGCCGCCGCCAAGGCCGGGGAGAGGAAGTCCCAGGGAGCCGGCTGAGCGGCTGTCATCCCGCCGGCCCTCAGCCCCAGACCCACGGCCGCCCTGTCCGCCGACACCACGCAGACAGGGCGGTTTCGTCGAGGGTAACGACAATCACGGGCGGTGAGCGACCGGGCCGCCGCCCCCTCGAGGGAGACCAACGATGGTCATGTCCCCATTGGCCCGGATCCCCGATCCAGTTTCCGCCATCCGCCGCGCCGCTTTTCTCTGCGCCGCTTTCGTCCTGCCCGTCCTGGGCCAGCCCACGGTCGAGGAGATCGAGATCCAGGGCGGCCTGCGGCGCGTCGCCGAGTCCCTGGTCCTCACCACCATCGGCCTCGAGCCCGGCGTCCACCTCTCCCAGGACAACGTGCAGGAGGCCGTGCGCGCCCTCGACGCCCTGCAGGTCTTCTCCGACATCCAGCTCTGGGCCGAGCCCGGAACCACCCCGCAGGGGCTCAAGCTGATCGTCGTCGTCGAGGAGTATCCCACCCTCGAGGCCCTGCGCTTCCGCGGCCAGGACGAGATCGACGAGGACGACATGGAGGAGGCCCTCGATCTCGTGGTGGGCCAGGTCGTCGCTCCCAAGGATGTCGCCCGGGGCCGCCAGCGCATCCTCGAGATGTACGGCGACAAGGGCTACCTGCGGGCCCAGGTGGAGGGCCAGCTCTTCGACGGCGACGAGGAGGGCTCGAAGGTCCTCCAGTACGACATCGAGGAGGGGGACAAGGTCAAGATCGCCGCCATCGAGATTCTCGGGAACGAGGCCTTCGACGACGACCAGGTCCGCAAGCAGATGGAGACCAAGCCCAAGCGCTGGTACCGCAAGGGCGAGTTCCAGGCCGAGGTCTTCGCCGAGGACAAGCAGCGCATCCTCGCCTTCTACCGCTCCGAGGGGTACCAGCAGGCCGTCATCCTGCGCGACAGCATCTACTACGACGACAGCCGGCGCCGCCTCTACATCGACCTCGAGGTCGACGAGGGGCGCCAGTACTTCGTCCGTGATCTGGCGTGGGAGGGCAACGAGCTCTTCACCGACGACGAGTTGGCCGACCAGATGAAGGTGGAGGAGGGCGATGTCTTCCAGTACTCCGCCACCGAGTTGGCCTTTCTCGCCAAGAGCGCCTACTACGAGCGCGGCTATCTCGACACCGAGGTCATCCCCCACGAGCAGATCCTCGGCGACAGCATCGACGTCACCTTCCAGGTCTTCGAGGGCGAGCCCTGGCGCATCCGCCGCATCGACTTCGCCGGCAACGTCAAGACCCGCGAGAAGGTCCTGCGCCGCGAGCTGGCCATGCGCCCCGGCGAGATCTTCAAGTCGAGCCAGCTCCAGGAGAGCCAGCGCCGCCTGTACATGCTCGGCTTCTTCAAGGAAGTGCAGGTCCAGGATCAGGCCAGCGCCGCCGGCGAGAAAAAGCAGATCGACCTGACCTTCAACGTCGAGGAGCAGCGCACCGGCGCCGCCTCCATGGGCGCCGGCTACAGCGACACCTACAAGCTCGTCGGCAACATCGGGCTGCAGATTCCCAACTTCCGCGGCCTCGGGCAGAGCCTCGACTTCAACTGGGAGTTCGGCACCCGGCGCAAGCAGTTCCTCATGGGCTTCACCGAGCCCTGGCTCTTCGACACGCCCACCAGCACCTCCGTGCGCGTCTACAGCCTCACCCAGCAGTACCTCGAGGCCTTCGACTTCCACCGCAACTCGATCAGCGTCCGTCTCGGCCGCCGCCTCAAGAAGCCGGCCTTCTCCTCCGTCACTCTGGGCTATCAACTCCGCGACCAGAAGTACAGCGACTTCGCCCCCGACTTCGACTCGGACCTGCCCCAGTACGAGGCCCAGACCACCTCAAGCTTCGAGCTCGTCTTCCGCAGGGACACGCGCGACCTGCCCGACTTCCCCACCCGCGGCTCGGTGGTCAGCTACACGCCCGAGCTGGCCTCGTCCCTCATCGCCGGCGACGTCGACTTCCACCGCCACGAGCTCACCGCCAACATCTACCGGCCCAGCTTCTGGCGTTTCGTCATCGCCCTGGAGACCAGGTTCGCCCTCATCGACGGGTTCTCGCGCTGGGACGACACCCACATCACCTTCTGGGACAAGTTCACGCCCGGCGGCGTCGACTTGTGGGACGGCCAGGTGCGCGGCTATCCCGATGCCTCCCTCGGCCCCCGCGACGCCCTCGGCCGCCCCCTCGGCGGCCGCTCGATGATGACCATGAACCTGGAGTACCGCTTCCCCATCACCGATCGCCAGGTGGTGGGCCTGGCCTTCGCCGACGCCGGCAACGCCTGGGCCGGCATCCGCGGCTTCAATCCCCTCGACGTCCGCCGGTCCGTCGGCGTCGGCTTCCGCGTGCTCACCCCCATGCTCGGCATGATCGGCTTCGACTTCGCCTACGGCTTCGACCGCCGCAAGGTCGACGGCCGGGCGCCCGGTATGAGCACTCACTTCCAGTTCGGTCCGCGCTTCTTCTGAGCCGGCCGGCCCACCCCCGACTGAGCGAAAACCGAATGATCCGATTCCGCGGCCTCCCGGCCCTTCTCGCCGCCGGCCTCGTCATGGCGGCCCAGCCCTCCAGCGCCGAGATCAAGATCGGCTACATCGACTCCGAGATCCTGCGCGAGCGCATGGAGGAGTTCAAGGACATCCAGCGGCAGCTCGACCGGCTCACCCAGGGCTACCAGCAGGAGGCCATGGACCGCGAGAGCAGGCTGGTGAAGATGCGGGAAGACTTCCGCAAGCAGGAGCTGCTCATGAGCGATGCCCGCAAGGCCGAGATGGCGGCGGAGTTCGAGCAGGCCGTGCAGGACCTCCAGCAGTTCACGCAACAGAAGCTGGGCCCCGACGGCGAGGTCTTCCAGAAGAACATCGAGCTCTCGAAGCCGATTTTCGAGAGGGTCAACGAGGCCCTCAAGAAGCTGGCCGAGGAGGAGGGCTTCGACTTTATCTTCGACGTCGCCGGCGGCGGGGGAATCGTCTACGCCGACCCGGACCGATACAACCTCACCGAGAAGCTCCTGGCCCTTCTCGCCGAGGAGCGCGAGGAGGAGAGCAGTCCTTGAGCGATCCCCTGGATCTGCAGGGTATCAAAAAGGCGATCCCCCACCGCTACCCCTTTCTGCTCGTCGACCGCATCCTCGAGCTCGACCCGGGAGAGCGCATCCTGGGGCTCAAGAACGTCACCGCCGGCGAGCCCTTCTTCGCCGGTCACTTCCCCGACTTTCCCGTCATGCCCGGGGTTCTCATCGTCGAGGGCCTCGCCCAGACCGGCGCCGTCCTCATGATGCGCGAAGCCGGGCCCGGGCAGCTCCCCTTCTTCGGCGGCATCGACAAGGCGAGGTTCCGCCGACAGGTCGTTCCCGGCGACCAGCTCCTTCTGGAGGTGACGGTCCAGCAGCGGCGCAGCGGAGCCTGCCGGCTGCGCGGCGTCGCCCGCGTCGGCCAGGACGTGGCCGTGCAGGCCGACATCCTCGCCGTGGTCCGGCCCGCATCGCCGGGAGCCTCTTGACCGGGGCCGCCGGCCCCGCCCTGGCCGCCGGCCACGGGACCGGGGAAAAAGGCGACCCCCTGCCGGTCCTCCGGCATATCGTCGAGGCGCAGCAGTTCGACCGCGCCTCCATGGCGCGGATTTTCGCCGTCGCCCGCGAGATGGAGCAGGTGGTTCAGCACTACGGCTCCAACATCCTCAACCGCCGTGTCATGGCCACCCTGTTCTACGAGCCCAGCACGCGCACGCGCCTCTCCTTCGAGTCCGCCATGCGCCGCCTCGGCGGCGAGGTGATCACCACCGAGAGCGCCCAGGAGTTCTCCTCCGCCGCCAAGGGCGAGACCCTGGAGGACACGATCCGCATCGTCGGCGGCTATGCCGACATCATCGTCCTCCGCCACTTCGAAAGCGACGCCAGCCGCAGGGCCGCCAGCGTCTCTTCGGTGCCCGTCATCAGCGCCGGGGACGGCCCCGGCCAGCACCCGACCCAGGCCCTCCTCGACGTCTACACCATCGAGCGCGAGATCGGGCGCCTCGACGGCATTTCCATCGCCCTCGTGGGCGACCTGGCCAACGGCCGCACGGTGCGGTCCCTCTGCTACCTGCTGGCCAAGTTCGATTCCCCCCGCATCTACTTCGTCGCCCCCGAGGTCGTCCGCATGCGCGGCGACATCAAGGGTTACCTCGACCGCCACGGGATCCGGTGGGAGGAGTCGGACGACCTGGGGGCCGTGGCCGGCGAGGTCGACGTCATCTACCAGACGCGGATCCAGCGGGAGCGCTTCGGCGACCGGGTACAGGAGTACCAGCAGGCCCGGGGCCACTACATCGTCGACCGCGCCATCCTCGAGCGCATGTCCGCCGACGCCATCGTCATGCACCCCTTGCCCCGCGTCGACGAGATCACCCCCGACGTGGACCAGGATCCCAGGGCCGCCTACTTCCGGCAGGCTCACAACGGGCTCTATGTCCGCATGGCCCTGCTGCGCATGATTCTCGCCGGCCCCTGATCCGCCTTGCCCCTCCGCGGCGCAGGGGGGTATACTAGTCGCCGCCGGGATCCAATCGACCCAATCCAGCGAGACAGCATGTCATCCAGCAAGGGCAGGGAGCGCGAGAAGGAGCTGAAGCGGCGTCGCCACCGGCGCCGAGAACGGATCAAGCAGAGGATCCGCGAGGCCAAGGCGGGCAAGAAGGCCTGACCTCTTCCGCGGCGGCCGAACCATGACCCGGGCACTGCGCGTCGCCGTTGCCGGAGCCAGCGGCATCGGCCGGCACCATGCCAACTGGCATGCGCAGGTCGGGGGCGAAGTCGTCGCCATCCTCGGCAGCCGCCCCGACCGCTGCCGGAAGACCCGGGACCAGTTGCGGGAGACCTTCGGGTTCGGGGGGCGGTCCTATACCGATCTGACCGAGCTCCTGCAGGCCGAGGCCCCCGACGTGGTCGACGTCTGCACCCCCAACGAGATGCACTACGACTGCGTGGCCCGGTCCCTCGCCGCCGGCAGTCACGTCCTCTGCGAGAAGCCCCTGGTGTGGGACACGGCCCTGTCCGCCGACCGCCTGCGCGCCCAGGCCCGGGAGCTCTGCGATCTGGCTCGCGACTGCGGGCGCCACCTCGGGCTGTGCACCCAGTACGCCTTCGCCGTCGACCACTACCGCCGCGTCGAGCCAGGGACCGACCCCGAACGCGCAACCCGCTTCGAAGCCGAGCTGGAAACCCTCGCCCGCGGCTCCCGCCGAAACGCCGCCACCGTGTGGATCGACATGGGTTCCCATCCCCTCAGTCTGATCCTGGCGGTCATGCCTCGGGGCGAGGTCGACGGGTCCTCCCTGCGGGCGCGCTTCCGCGGGCGCGAGGCGGAGGCGGAGTTCACCCTCCGGCAGGACGGCCGCACCTGCCACTGCCGCGTCGTCGTGCGCGACCGCGACGAGGGGCCGCCGGTCAGGCGCTTCGGCTTCGACGGCAGGATGGCCGACTTCCTCGGCCGCCCCGGAGAGGACGGGCTGTACCGCGCCGTGCTCACCGCCGGCGGCCGGGAAGATGTCGCCCGGGACTACATGCACCGGCTCATCGGCCAGTTCCACGACGCCGTGGCCGGCCGCGCCGAGTCGCCTCTCGTGCCCGCCGAGGTGGCCGTGCGCAACCTCGATCTGCAACTGCGCATCCTCGAAGCGGCCTGACGAGTCGGCGGTGCGGGTTACCGCCTCGTCGTGGGCCCTGGGCGCCGTCCTGACCGGGGGACTGGCCCTTCGTGTGTGGGGGATCGGCTTCGGGCTGCCCCACACCGGGGCGCGCCCGGACGAGAGCCTCCTCGTCCACCGGGCCCTCGCCGTCGCCGGCGGCGAGCTGAATCCCGGCTTCTTCAACTATCCCACCCTGCACATCCATCTCCTGGCCGTCCTCTACGGCCTCTACTACCTCGTCCTGCGGCTGCTCGGAGAAGTGAGCGGCGCCCAGGACTTCCTGTTCCGCTTCATCCGCGACCCCGGCGGGGTCTATCTCCTGGGCCGCACCCTGACCGCGGCCATGGGCACGGCCACCCTGTTCTGGGTCTACCGGGCGGCCCGATCGATCGACGGCAAGGCGGCGGGTCTGGGAGCGGCAGCTCTCGCGGCGGGAGCCTTCCTCCACGTCCGCGACTCCCACTTCCTCACCGTCGACGTGCCTGCCACCTTCTGGGCCGCCGGGTCCTTCGCCCTGGCCGTTCAGCATCTGGACGATGGCCGTCGGCGGAGCCTGGTGGCCGCCGCGGCACTGGCCGGGCTGTCCGCGTCGACGAAGTACAGCACCGCTCTCTTTCTGCCGGCCCTGCTCCTGGCGGCGCAGCTCTCGCCGCTTTCCTGGCCTCGCTGGCGTGCGCTTGCGGCGGTCTTGGCTGCCTGGGGGATCGCCTTCGCGGCCGGGTCCCCGTTTGTCGTTCTCGATCCCCACGCCTTCTGGCGCGATCTGGCCTTCGAGTGGGATCACTTCGGCCGCGGACATGGTCTGGACCTGGGCAACGGCTGGCTTTATCACCTGACCTTCAGCCTGCGCCACGGCCTCGGATGGCCGCTGCTGGCCGCCTCGTTGGGCGGGCTCTGCTGGTTCGCCGTCCGGGGCCGCCCCGCCGATCTCGTGATCCTCGCCGCGGCGGCCGGGTACTTCCTCGTGGCCGGGATGGGCGCCAGCCTCTTCGTTCGTTACGTCATCCCCCTGGTGCCGCTGGCCTGTGTCGCCGCCGCCTGCGGCCTGTCCCGCGCGCTCCGGGGACGGGTGCCGGTCACGGCCGGGGCGTGCCTTCTGCTGGCGGCAACCCCCGCCGCCGTCTCCCTGGCCCACGACCGTCTCCTGTCGCGTAC
>JAPOZM010000097.1:0-2975 GCA_026706075.1 Gemmatimonadaceae bacterium | reverse complement strand
TAACAAGGTAGCCGTACCGGAAGGTGCGGCTGGATCACCTCCTTTCTAAGGAGTGGGGGGATTCCGCAAGGGACCACCTATCTTCCAGGTCAATCATCGGATCACACTCTGTGCACGTTATTTGGTTTTCATGGCAGAAAACCTGGGCCTATAGCTCAGTCGGTTAGAGCGTTCGCCTGATAAGCGAGAGGTCGGTGGTTCAACTCCACCTAGGCCCACCATCTGAGCAAAAAAGGCTTGCACACAGGAAACTTCGCGTTTCGCCAGCCGGCAAGATCTGGCGTGGGCGAATTTCGGTTCTTTGACAATTGAATACGGATTCACACCGAGATACTACCTCGATGTGTGAGCAGACTTTTTCCAGACAATGGGAAAGGTCTGTTTCCAAGCGGTGACGTTCGCAGCAGATCTGATCGCGAGTGCCGCCGCTGACACCAATTAGGTGAGATTTTTCGGTCAAGCTATTAAGGGCACCCGGTGGATGCCTTGGCACAAGAAGACGACGAAGGACGTGGTAAGCTGCGATAAGCCTCGGGGAGGTGCAAACAACTTTTGATCCGGGGATTTCCGAATGGGGTAACCTGATGCAGGTCATGCTGCATCGTTTCCAGGTGAACACATAGCCTGGACAAAGTAAACGGGGCGAACTGAACCATCTAAGTAGCCCCAGGAAAAGAAAGCAACAGCGATTCCCCTAGTAGTGGCGAACGAACGGGGAACAGCCCAAACCGCCTGTATGTATAAGCCTGCGCGCATTGTACAGGTGGGGTTGTGGGGCACTGTCAGGCGAGAGCGCAGTATCGCCGGGAAGTTAAAAATTGACGGCATAGCCGAAGAGTTCTGGAAAGTTCTACCACAGAAGGTGATAGTCCTGTAGGCGAAATGTCAGTCGACTTCCTGAACAGTGATCCCGAGTACCATGGGACACGTGAAATCCTGTGGGAATCCGGGGGGACCACCCTCCAAGGCTAAATACTCTCTTGTGACCGATAGTGAACCAGTACCGGTGAGGGAAAGGTGAAAAGCACTCCAAGAAGGAGAGTGAAATAGTACCTGAAACCGTATGCCTACAAGCAGTCGGAGGGCCCTCGGGCCTGACGGCGTGCCTTTTGCATAATGAGCCGAGGAGTTACTGTCTGCAGCAAGGTTAACTCACTATGTGAGGGATCCGCAGCGAAAGCGAGTCTGAACAGGGCGTCTTGAGTTGCAGGCAGTAGACCCGAAGCCAGGTGATCTACCCATGGCCAGGATGAAGCGGGAGTAAAATCTCGTGGAGGTCCGAACCGTTGAATGTTGAAAAATTCTCGGATGAGCTGTGGGTAGGGGTGAAAGGCCAATCAAACCTGGAGATAGCTGGTTCTCCCCGAAATAGCTTTAGGGCTAGCCTCTTGGCAAAGAGTCGTGGAGGTAGAGCACTGGAACGGCTAGGGGCCCCACAAGGTTACCAAACCGTACCAAACTCCGAATGCCATTGACTCGTTCCAAGGGAGTCAGCTTGCGGGGGATAAACTTCGTAGGCAAGAGGGAAAGAACCCAGACCGCCAGCTAAGGTCCCCAAGTGCGGACTAAGTGATCAAAAGGATGTGAGATTGCTCAGACAGCTAGAATGTTGGCTTAGAAGCAGCCATCATTTAAAGAAAGCGTAACAGCTCACTAGTCAAGTGGTCTCGCGCCGAAAATGTATCGGGGCTAAGTCCGTCACCGAAGCTGCGGATTCGCTTCTTCGTGAAGCGTCTGGTAGGGGAGCGTTCCACTGTAGGCCGAAGGCAGACCGTGAGGTCTGCTGGACGACGTGGAAGTGATTATCTCGGCATGAGTAGCGATAAGGCAGGTGAGAATCCTGCCCACCGAAAGTCTAAGGTTTCCCGGGCCAGGCTCGTCCTCCTGGGGTTAGTCGGGACCTAAGCCGAGGCCGAAAGGCGTAGGCGATGGAAAACAGGTCAAGATTCCTGTACCACTCGCAGTGCGATTGAGCTATGGGGTGACGCAGAAGTGAAAGGTCTTCCAGCTACTGGATGCTGGTCCAAGCCTGTAGGGGGACTGCTCAGGAAAATCCGGGCAGTCAACTCCGAGAGGTGATGGGGAGCCGTTCAACGGCATAAACAGACCCTAATCATGCTGCCTAGAAAAACCTCTATGCGAGCGCTGCGGGTGCCCGTACCGCAAACCGACACAGGTAGACGAGGAGAGTATCCAAAGGTGTGCGAGAGAACCCTCGTTAAGGAATTCGGCAAACTGATCCCGTAACTTCGGAAGAAGGGATGCCCTGAGTCGGTGAAGCCCCCCGCGGGTGGAGCCAAAAGGGGCCGCAGAGAATCGGGCTGGGCGACTGTTTACCAAAAACACAGGTCTCTGCCAAGCCGCAAGGCGACGTATAGGGACTGACACGTGCCCGGTGCGGGTAAGTTAAGAGGAGGAGTCAGCCTTCGGGCGAAGCTCTGAATCGAAGCTCCCGTAAACGGCGGCCGTAACTATAACGGTCCTAAGGTAGCGAAATTCCTCGTCGGCTAAAAACCGACCTGCACGAATCGTGTAACGACTTGGCCGCTGTCTCAACGAGGGACTCGGTGAAATTGTACTTCCAGTGAAGATGCTGGATACCCGCGGCAGGACAATAAGACCCCGTGAACCTTTACTATAGCTTGGCATTGGACTTTGACACTGTATGTGTAGGATAGGTGGGAGGCTGTGAAACCAGGGCGCCAGTCTTGGTGGAGCCGACCTTGAAATACCACCCTTACCTTGTTAAAGCTCTAACCTGGGTCCCTTATCGGGATTGGGGACATTGCCAGGTGGGTAGTTTGACTGGGGCGGTCGCCTCCCAAAAGGTAACGGAGGCGCCCAATGGTTCCCTCAGCGCGGTCGGTAATCGCGCGTAGAGTGTAAAGGCATACAGGGAGCTTGACTGCGAGACCTACAAGTCGAGCAGGTGCGAAAGCAGGGCTTAGTGATCCGACGGTTGCGCGTGGAAGCGC
>JAPOZM010000038.1 GCA_026706075.1 Gemmatimonadaceae bacterium | reverse complement strand
CTCGCCCCGGGAGACCGGCACCGAGCGGCCCGCCGCCAGCGTGTTGAGAACCAGCAGCAGGGCGGCGGCGTTGTTGTTCACCACCAGCGCAGCCTCTGCGCCGGTCAGATAAGCCATCAGCCGGGACAGGTAGGCGGCCCGCGAACCGCGGCACCCCCCGTCCAGATCGAACTCGAGGTTGCCGTAGCCGGTGGCCGCCCGGCGCGCCTCCCCGGCAGCGGACGGATGGAGCGGGGCTCGACCCAGATTGGTGTGGAGGATCACGCCGGTGGCGTTGATGACCGGTCGCAGGCGCAACCTGGACAGGCGCGCGGCTTCGCGAAGGGCGGTCACCGCCGGGTCTACGGAGCGACCTTCCAGGGCGCTGGCGCGGGCTTCCTCGATACTGCGCCGGGCGATCTCGGTAGCCAGCGCCACCGGCAGGCCGTCCTCGACCCGGGCGACCAGATCATGCACCAGCGCACCAACCGAGGGAAGGCGGCGCAGGTCGGGCATCGAACAATGATACCGGTGGCCGGACCCGAGGCCGGGAGGCGCCGCAAAAGGGGGGATGGGCGGTGCGGCAGGCCCCGCTGTCGGGGGCATCCCTGGATTGGACATCGGATAATGGGGTCCGGGGAATAAGCTGGCCCCATGGGAGTCATTCTGGGTGCGGCCTTCATCGTGGTGCCGATCCTCGAGCTGGTGCTGTTCATCTACGTGGAGCGGTGGATCGGGCTGGGCCGGCTGGTCCTAGGGATCATCATCACGGCGATCGCCGGAGCGTTCCTGGTACGGCAGCAGGGCTTCTCGGTCTGGCGCCGCCTCCAGACCGACCTGGCATCGGGCGCCCTACCGGGCCAGCAGCTGGTCCATGGCGCCCTGGTGCTGGTGGGAGGGGCGCTCCTGCTCACGCCCGGCTTTCTGACCGACGCGGTGGGTTTCGCCCTTATGGTTCCCTTCGTCCGCGAGGGGCTCCGCCGTCTGGGGGTTCGCTTACTACAGCCGCGCGTGGTCATTATCGAGTGACCGGAGTCCATCGGCTGCTCGCCCCCAACCCCGGGCCGATGACCGGACCGGGAACCAACACATACCTGATCGCATCGGGCCGCGATTGCGTGGTCCTCGACCCCGGACCGCCCGAGGAGTCCCACCGCCGGGCCATCGTCGCCGCCATCGGAGATCTCCGCCTCCGGGGCGTGGTGGTGACCCACACCCATCCCGACCATGCTCCTCTGGCCGATCCGCTCGCCGCCGAGTTCGGTGTCCACACCTACGGCTACGCATCCGGACCGGGATTCAGCCCGAGCCGCCGCCTCCGGGATGGCGACCGGCTCCGCTTCGGCGAGGCCGTCCTGACCGCCGTCCACACTCCCGGCCACACGGCCGACCACCTCTGTTACCGGATGGGAGGCACCGTGTTCACGGGGGATCACATCATTGGCGGATCGACCGTGCTGGTCGAGGACATGGGCGAGTACTTCCGGTCCCTGGACCGGATCCGGGCACTCCGGCCGGGGCGCCTGCTCCCGGGCCACGGCAGCCGGATGGACAACGCCGCCGAGGTCATCGCCGCCTACATCGCCCACCGGCGGGAGCGGGAGGCCCAGATCCTTCGAGCGGTCCGTGATGGCGCCCGCACGGTCGCCGCGGTGGTTGAGGCGGTGTACGGCGAGGTCGATCCTCGCCTGCGCTCCGCCGCGGCGGGCTCGGCGCTCGCCCACCTCCGACACCTGGCCGGCCGGGGAACGATCTCTCTCGAGTACGGGGAGGGAACCGGGGAGATCGTGGCCGTCCGGGAGGCGGTTGTCCCGTGACCAGAGCCCACCCCCGACGAGGGTCGCTCCTGGCGGTCACGGCGCTGGTGCTGGTGGTGTCCGCCGCGGCGATACCGGCGCCGGCACAGACCACCGAGGAGGAGCTGGCCCGGGTCGAGGCGGAGCTGGCCAGTATCCAGGCCGAGGTCCAGCAGCTGACCGACGAGTACCAGACGGCCTGGGCCGCGGAGGCCGACCTCGCGTTCCGTATCTCCAGCCTGGAGTCGTCGATCGCCGCCTACGGGGTGGAGCAGCGGCGACTCCAGGACCAGATCCGGGAGCGAGCCGTGGACCTCTACATGAGCGGCGCGGCCGGGAACGACCTGGCGGCCCTGATGATCGCCGCCTCGCTCTCGGACTTCGACATCAGGACCGAGTACCTCGACGATGCCCGGGAGCAGGACCAGGTGCTCTTCAACGCGGTGGAGGTGCTGACCCGCCAGTTGAACGAGGCCGCCGACGAACTGCGCCTCAGCCGCCAGGAGCAGCAGGAGTTGCTGGATCGCCTGGAGGAAGTGTCGGTCGGTCTGAGCGAGCGTCTCGCGGCCGGCCAGGAGGCCCATCTCCGCCTCGAGGAGCGCAGGGTGCAGGAGATCGCCCAGGCAGAAGCCGAAGCCCGGGCCCGGGCCGAGGCGGAGGCCAGAGCCCAGGCGGAAGCGGAAGCCCGGGCCCGGGCCGAGGCGGAGGCCCGAGCCCAGGCGGAGGCGGAGCGGCTGGCCACCCGCACCACCACGTCCACCACCACCACGG
>JAPOZM010000010.1 GCA_026706075.1 Gemmatimonadaceae bacterium | reverse complement strand
GACTTCATCCTGCTCCACGACCCGGTGGAGTCCTACACCTACGACGAGGCCGTGCAGATCGGCCGGGTGCTGGAGGAGCACGACTACACCTGGATCGAGGAGCCCCTGCAGGACTACGACCTGCTGGGTCTGAAGAAGCTGTGCGCCACCCTCGACCTGCCGGTCCTGGCCCTGGAGTGGATCGGCCACCTCGGCGGCCAGCCCTTCCAGACCGCCCCCTACCTGGCCCTGGAGGCGGTGGACATCGCCCGCCAGCGCGGCGTCGGCATCACCGGTCAGATCAAGCAGGCCCAGCTCGCCGAGGCCTTCGGCGTCGAGGTCCACGGCGGTGACCCCCACGCCATCCTGGCTGTGCCCAACGATCCCCTCTTCGAGACGGGAGGCCAGGGCCCCCGTCCTCCCGAGGACCAGATCGACTGCCGCGGCACGGCCTATGTAGAGGACGGGTACATGTCCATCGCCTGGAACGACCGCGTCCCCGACGAGCCGGACTGGGACGCCATGGAGCGGGATTCGGCGGCGGTGGTGTGAAGAGGAGGGTGATCATGCATGCCGCCATCGCTGACAAGAAGGATGAACTGGCGGAACTCTGCCGGCGCTTCGGCGTGGCTCGCCTCGAAGTCTTCGGTTCGGCGGCGCGGGGCGTGGACTTCGATCCAGAGACCAGCGACGCCGACTTTCTTGTGGAGTTCAGTCCCCACAGCGGACTGGCCCCGTTCGACCAGTACTTCGATTTCGCCGATGCCCTGCGCCGCAGCCTTGAGCGCCCCGTCGATCTCGTAGAGTCCGGCTCAATCGACAACCCGTACCTGCGGGCAGCCATCGAAGGCTCGCGTGAGTTGGTCTATGCGTCCTGACCCCCGCGTCGTGCTTGCCGAGTTGGGGCCGCTCAGCCAATGACCTGTGGAGCAGGCACCGGGAAGCCTACATGACTGACTTGGCGATATCCGAGCTCCTGTCCTCGCTTGGCTTCGAGGGCGAGGGCGCCACACGGGCGCTGCAGCGGCTCTACGGGGAAGGTCTGACCCGGCCCGGGAAGATCCGCATCGCCACCACCAAGTGCGAGGCCGCGAAGCGCACACTCGGCGCGGCCTTCGTGCGGCACTGCCACCGACCGGCGTGCGAGCCGGTGCCCGGGGAATCACGCGATCCGGTGATCGTCGCGGCCTCCCACTGCGAGACCTGCGGGGGGAGCGACAACCGGCGCGCGGTGGAGCGGATGCTGAAGGCGATGGGGCGGGTCGGCTGGAGGAAGCTTCTGGTGGCAGGCGGATCGCCCGGCACCCGCGGCGAGCTCGAACGGCTCTGCGCCGACGGGATCGCCCTCCGGTTCGTCACCGCGGAGACCAACCCCAACAGGCGGACCGTGGCGCCTCTGCTCGACTGGTCGGACGTCGCCGCGATCTGGGCGTCCACCGAGATTTCGCACAAGGCGACGGCGGTGCTGCGCGGCCCCAAGGTGTTGAGGGTGCCGCGGCGCGGAGTGGCCGCGCTGGCCGAAGCCGTGGTGGCGCGATGCGGCATCAGCACCAGAAACAGGTATACCGTGTCCGCTTCCGGCAGATCCGTGTGAGGTACGACGACCAGGCGCAGGGATCGCAAGGGAGAAGTCCAGGGATGCAGTACAGAGTTCTGGGCCGCACGGGCGTCAAGGTGTCCCGCCTGTGCGGTGGTACCATGGCCTTCGGCGGCGATGCGGACGAGTCGACCTCCGGGCAGATGTATCGCTACTGCCGCGAGCTGGGGATCAACTTCTTCGACTCGGCCAACATCTATTCCGGGGGGCTCTCCGAGGAGATACTGGGCCGCTTGATCCAGGGCGAGCGCGATGAGCTGGTCATCGCTTCGAAGGTCGGCAATGCGATCGGTGACGGCCCCAACGACGGGGGCTTGTCGCGTCGGCATATCGTGCAGGCCGTGGAGGCCAGTCTTAGGCGTCTGCGAACGGACCGCCTCGACCTGTACTTCCTTCACAACACCGACGACGACACGCCGATGGAGGAAACCCTCGCCGCGCTGGACGACCTGGTGCGCGGCGGCAAGATCCTCTACCCGGCCGTGAGCAACTGGGCCGCTTGGCAGATCGCCATGGCCCTCGGCCACTGCGCCCTCGAGGGGCTGGCCCCCTTTGCCTGCATCCAGCCCATGTACAGCCTGGTCAAGCGGCAGGTGGAGGTGGAAATCCTGCCGCTGGCCCGCTCGGAAGGTCTGGGCGTGATCACCTACAGTCCCTTGGGCGGCGGCCTGCTCACCGGCAAGTACGGGATCGACAGGCGGCCCCCGCGGGGTCGCCTCCTGGAGCTGGACAACTACATCAAGCGCTACGCCAACCCCGTGTTCTACGAAGTCGCCGATCGCTTCGTGCGCTATGCCAGCGACCGGGGCGTGCATCCGGTGACCCTGGCCGTGGCGTGGGCCATGGGGCATCGAGACGTGACGGCGCCGATCGTCGGCGGGCGCGACCTGGAACAACTCAAGCCGTCCCTCGCCGCCCTCGACTTCGCCATGTCGGAGGAGATGCGCGAGGAGGTGTCGGCGCTGTCGATCGCGCCGCCGCCGGCTACCGACCGCGACGACGACATGTTCAAGGGAAGAGCGACATGAGACCCAACATACTGCTCATCCTCTCGGACCAGATGGTCGCCGCACTGACCGGGGCCTACGGCCATCCCGTCGTCCGGACGCCCCACCTGGACAGGCTGGCGGCAGAGGGCGTGCGCTACGACGCGGCCTACACCGCCTTTCCCCTCTGCGCGCCGGGCCGCGCATGCCTGATGACGGGACGCCACGCCTCCGAGATCGGGGCCTGGGACAACGGCGCCCTGCTGGCCGCGGACCAGCCGACCTTCGCCCACTACCTGTCCGCTGCGGGCTACGACACCGTGCTCTCCGGCAAGATGCACTTCATCGGTCCGGACCAGCTGCACGGATTCCGGAGGCGTCTGACCACGGACATCTATTCCTCCGACTTCAACTGGGTGAAGCCGGAGTGGATCCGCCTCAAGGAGACCGGGGGACGAGACTGCGAAGAGGTGATGAGCAACCGGCCCATGTACAATGCGAGAGGCTACACGGGGGAGGGCGTGCGGATCGGGGTGTGGCACAACGCCCTGAGCTACGACGAGGAGACCCACTTCCGCGCCGTCGAGTACCTGCGGGCCCGGAAGGAAACCGAGGACGACGCTCCTTTCCTGCTGTGCGCGTCCTACCACCACCCCCACGAACCGTTCTGGCCGCCCCTGGACTACTGGAACCGGTACGAAGGCGCAGAGATCGACCTGCCCTCCTTTCCCGCGGACCTGGACGGTCATCGCACCATGATGGACCGGAACCTGAACGCCTACCATGGCACGGGGCGGTACGACCTGCGGGACGAGGAAGGGCTCTACCGGCTCCGGCGGGCCTACTACGGGCTGGTGAGCTACATGGACGACAAGGTCGGGGGCCTGCTGGACGCCCTCGACGAGACCGGACTGGCGGAGAGCACGGTGGTGGTCTTCGCCAGCGACCACGGCGACATGCTCTGCGAGCGGGAGATGGTGCAGAAGCGATGTTTCTACGAGTGGTCCTGCCGGGTGCCCCTGATCGTCCGCCATCCGGACGGCTGGCGCGCGGGTACGACCATTGCCCACCCTGTCTCACTGGTGGATCTGCTGCCGACGTTCTGCGATCTCGCGGGCGTCGAGGATCGCCTGCCCCACGACGGCCGCAGCCTCGTATCGCCGACCGCCGTGAACGACGCGGATCGCGTCGTCTTCGCCCAGGCCCACGAGGCCGTGGGCATGCCGTGCATCATGGCGCGGCAGGGGCGGTACAAGTACCTCCACATTCACGGTTTCGAACCCGCTCTCTTCGACCTGGACAACGATCCGGGCGAGTGGCGCAATCTCGCCGCCGAAGGCACGCACCGCCAGGTGGAAGAAAGGCTTCGCGGAGCAATCCTCGACCGGTTCGATCCGGATACCATGGCGCGGGAGAACCTGGCCAGCCTGTACCGCAGGCGGCTCATCAGGGACACCATGAAGCGGCACGGTCATACCTGGAGCCATGACCCCGCCTTCGATCACCGCCGGGGCGCCATGGACCAGTACCGGTGACGGTCGGGTCCGGCCGGTCCGGCATCCGACCTGCCGAGCGGGACTCGGCGGTGGTGCGCAAGGCCGCCGCCCTGCACCGCGAGTCGATCGTCATCGACGGTCACTGCGACATCCTCATGCCGGTCAGCGACGGCAAGATGACGCTCGATCAGCGGGTCGAACCCCCCGACCCCGCCCGCTGGGAGCCGCCCCCCGGGTTCGACGCCGGCCCCCTCGCCCAGTTCGGGATGTCGGCGCACACCATCTGGTTCGGGCCCATGGGCCAGTACGACCTGCCACGGTGGCGCGAAGGCGGCATCACCTCGCAACTCTGCGCGGTCTACCTCGACGACGACCAGCTCAACCGCCCGCTGCACCGCGGGCTCGAGATGACCTGGAGCCTGCACCGTGAAGTCGACCGCCTCGACGGGCTGGTGCTCGCCACCTCCGCGGCCGGGATCCGCCGGGCCAAGGAGGACGGGAGGGTCGCGCTGGTCTTCTCCTTCGAGGGCTGCGAGGCCTTGGGCGCGGACCCGCGCTTCCTCGACCTGTACCACAAGCTCGGCCTGCGGGTGGCGAGCCTGACCCACACCCGCCGCAACATCTACGCCGACGGCTGCCGGGCCGCCGATAGCGAGGGTGGACTGACGGCCGCGGGCAAGGCCCTCATCGACCGGATGGGAGAGCTGGGCATCGTGGTCGACCTGGCGCACATCGGCGAGCGCGGCTTCTGGGAGATCCTCGACCGGGTCGACCGTCCGGTGATTCTCTCCCACACCACGCCGACCATGTTCCCCAGCAGCGATCCGGCTTCGCGCCACAGCGGAGGCACCCGTCCGCGAACACGCCTGGAGCTGCCCCGCGACCGGGAGATGCTCGAGGCGATCGCCCGCACCGGCGGCGTGCTGGGACTGATCCACATCACCCACCGCAACCTGTCCGACGTGGTCGACGACATCGAGACCGCTCTCCACGTGATGGGTCCCGACCACGTCGGTCTGGGCAGCGACCAGTTCGGCGCCGACCTCGCTCCCGAGGGCCTGGAGCACATCGGCAAGGTCCCCGCCATCACCGAGGAACTCGTGCGGCGGGGCCACGACGACGACACGATCCGCAGGTTCCTCGGCCAGAACTACCTCCGGGTCTTCGAAGAGGTCTGGGGGCAGTAGGAGAGTAGAATGGCAACCCTCAAGGGCGTCATTCGAGACAGCGTTTCCGGGGCCTCCGTCGAGGCGAAGGTCCATGTCCTGACCAGCAGCGGCCACTTTGTCCACCCGGCCGACAGTCTCCTGAAGATCGGTCCGGGCGCCCCGTTCTTCTACTGTCCGGGGGAGTTCACCGTGGACGTGCCCCGTGGTTCAACGGACATCGTGGTCGAGCGCGGCACGGAGTACGAACCCCTTCGGAAGGTCGTTTCCATGCCCGCGAAAGGGGCCGTCGAGGTCGAGCTGCATCTCAAACGGTGGGCCGATCTGCCATCGGAGGGCTGGTATCCGGGGAATACACATCTGCATTACAATGACAAGGAGACCCGGCCCGACGACCGATTGCGGCTCGATCCAAGAGTCCACGACCTCAGCGTAACCGTCATCAGCCTCCTGCAGCGGGGTCAACTGCCCTATGCCAGCAACAAGTATCCCCTCGGGTTCATGACCGACTATTCGACCGCCCACCACTTGGTCGATTGCGGGGAGGAGAACCGCCACAACTCCCAACATGGCGGCGGGTCCGGACATGTCATGTTCCTGCGCATCGAGAACCTGGTAGAGCCGGTCAGCCGCGGCGATCTCGTCAGCAACCTCGACCCCGACTACCCGCCGATCTGCTACGCCTGCGACGACGCCAGGAGACAGGGAGGCATCGTGCTGTGGTGTCACAACGGCCGGGGAATGGAGGCGCCCGTGGCGGCTGCCCTGGGGAAGCTGGACGCCTTCAACCTCTTCGATCCCTCGTGGAAAGATCTCGAATACGACATCTGGTATCGCCTGCTCAACTGCGGCATCCCGCTCCCGGCATCGACCGGGACGGACTGGTTCATCAGCTCGAACAACCGTGTCTATGTCCAGACCGATGGGGAGTTCACCTACGAAAACTGGTTGAAGGGCTTGCAGGCGGGGTGCACCTTCATCACCAACGGACCGGCCCTGTTTCTGAATCTCGATGGGCAACCCCCCGGCGGCGCCATCGAATCGCCGAACGGGTCTCCTCGCACGGCGTCGGGACAGATCTCCTGGCAATCGCACTACCCGCTCAACCTCGTCGAGTTGGTACACAACGGGGTGGTCACCGAGACGGTGCCACTCGACGGGATGCGGCGGGGCGGGGAATGGGCGTTCGACCTCCGGATCGAGTCCGATGGCTGGGTCGCGGCACGCGCCTTCGGGGAAGCCCGTGACAGCTTTGCGCAGCCGATCTATGCACACACGAGTCCCATCTACATCGGTTCAGGTCTTCCCGTCGACAGGGCGCAAGGTTCAGCAGCGTTCTTTGTCCGCTCGATCGACAGTGCAACGGAGATGGTGAGCCGCAATTGGCGGTTCGCCAACCATGCACAGCGGGAAGAAGTCCTGCACCTGTTCAACGAAGGGCGAGAGGTCTACCAGAATCTTGCCGAGCGGCGTTCTCTGGCTTAGCCAGGCCGGCCAGGGCTGCGTCCTGGCCAATGGAATGGTGACCGTCCAATGAGGAGAGCTTTGCGCATATGAAGGAACGCTTCGAGCCCGATCACGGCGACCACCACGTGCTGCGCTACCGCCGGCTGCGCGTCGAGCGCCAGGAAGTGTTGTTCGGCGACGCCGATCCGCTGCTCTGCCGGCGGGGAGAGGCGCTCGTGCTCGCAGGCCGCGGCGGGTCGCTGGCACGCAGCGGCGACGGCGGCGTGACTTGGTCGCAGCTTGCCGACCTGGCAACGCCCGAGGCGCCGGGAGGCGTGGTGCTCGCACTGACCGCCGGCCGGGCCGGGACGCTCCTCGCCGCCATCCAGGGGAACGGCAGCGTGCTGATCGTCAGCGCCGACGATCCCGCCGGACCGTGGCAGGTGATCGCCGCCCTCGACGAGGAACTGCCCGACCCGCCCCGCGCCTGCCTGACCGCCCTGGACGACGGCGCGCTGCTGCTGTGCCTGCCAGGACGCGTCCTGCGCTCCACCGACGGCGGCGCGGCGTGGGAGCCCGCAGGCGAGCCTCCGGCCGGAGGGGGGACCCTCCACCCGCTGCAGCTCGCCTCCGGCCGGCTGGTCGCTCCCGTCGGCGGCTCTGCCGGCGAGATCGCGCTGGCCGAGTCCGAGGACGGCGGCGCCACCTGGAACGTGCCGGACGGATTCGCGCCGCTGTCCGCACCGCTGGCCGAGCTTCCCGACGGCCGCCTGGTGCTCAGCTACGGCATGCCCCACTTCCCTTACGGCGCGCGCGCGGTCGTCGGTTCAGCCCCCGGCGACGCCGGCACCTCCTGGGGGGACGAGGTCTACGTGCTGGCGCTCAGCCGCTACGCCATCCGCGAGAAGGCGCGCCCGGTGCTGGCCGGCGCGGGCGTGAGCGCCGCCACTGCCGTGACCGCGGACGGCGCGGTCGTCTCCGCCTTCCACCGCGGCGAGGCGCTGGGCTCGTACGCGCCGACCATCTACGGCCCCGGCATGGACGAGTGGGGCCGCCGGCCGGCGATCGGCGTGGTGCGCTGGACCCCGGAAGGTCTGGCCAGGCCGCCGCTCGTCTACCCCAACCTGTGGAGCGACCGGGTCGACGCCCGCGGCTACCTGGACAACGGCATGGTGCGCATGCGGCCCGACGACCGCTACGAAGGCGGCGACTACGTCGAGAACTTCGAGATGACGGCCTGCCGCCGCGTGCCGGCCGAGCACCGCTACTTCGCCGGGGCGGGCGGCAAGGGCGCGGTCCTCTGCCGCCATCCCGACGGCAGCCTGGTCTACTCCAGCCGCGACTGCCGCATCCATCGCTCCACCGACGAGGGCCGCACGTGGAGCTTCGTGGCCGAGATCCCCATGTCGGGACGGGAGCCGTTGGTCTTCGGCTTCGGGGTGACCGGCGCCGGCACCTTCCTCGCGAGCTACGCCGCGCTGATCGATGACGCCGACCCGGAGCGCGGCACGCACCCCACGCGCGAGCCCCGCGTGGCGCGCAGCGACGACGACGGACGGACGTGGACGGACTCCGAGCTGGCGCCGCGGCCGACGCGCTACTGCGGCCTGGGCGACGGCAGCCGCATCGTGCAGCTCGCCGACGGTACCGTGACCTGTTTCTGCAGCAACGCCTGGAACGATGCCACGCACCAGGCCGGGTACGAAGGGGACGTCCTGCTGCGCTCGCAGGACGATGGCCGGACCTGGGGCGACTGGACGGTGCTGCCGCCGGGGAGCTGCGAGTCGAACCTCCTGGAGCTGCCGTCGGGCGAGCTGCTCTGCGCGACCCGCTTTCAGCGGGAGTCCCTGCACCCGGACCTGTTCGACGCGCCCGCCGATCAGGGCGGCGGCCACGAGACCTGGCCGGCGCCGTCGCTCAACCGGGTCGGACCGGGGCGCTACAAGAACGAGGCGATCATGCTCTCCGGAAACGGCGGCTACGACTGGACCACCCCGTTCCTGGTCACCCGCATGCACATGGTCTCGGCCGATGCCGTGGGACTGCCGGACGGTCGCGTCGTGCTGACCTACGACCACAAGGACGCCGTCGGCGGTCCCCGCGCCCTGGTCAGCCCCGACGGCGGACGGACGTGGGACCCGGAGCCCTGGATCCTCGCCTACCACACCATGGACGCGCGCACCAGCTCGGTGCTGCTGCGCGACGGCCGCGTGCTGACCCTGTGGGCCGGCGCCCGCGACGAGGGCGTCCACGCCACCACCTGGTCCCCGGAGTGACGGCGATGCCCGCCCCGACGCCCCCCGACACTCGCCCGCCGCGGGACTTCGAGCTGATCTACGTCAGCGATCCGTCCAACGTCTGCAACTACGACTTCGAACCGGGCGACGCCCGGCCGCTGATCACCTCGCACCCGGCCCGGCCGGAAGAGCTCCGCACCTTCATCGACCGCGTGGCCACGAGCACCGCCGACCTCTTCGTGCAGGAGGTCTACAACGCCGGCTGGACGATGTACTTCCGCTCCGAGCGCTTCGAGTACGACGCGCGTCCGCAGCACCGGCGGTTCCTGCCGATGATGGACGACGGCATCATGCCCCTGCGGGTGATGCTGGAGCGCTGCCGGGAGCGCGGCATGCGCTGCTTGGCCGGGTTCCGGGTCAACGACAACCACGGCGCCCCTGACCAGGGCGGCATGTTCCTGCACCGCAACCCGCAGTGGAAGATCACCGACGTGCCCCCCGGCGGCGCCTTCCTGCCGGGCAACCGGATGGACTTCACCGTTCCCGAGGTGCGAGACTACCTGTACTCGGTCGTCGCCGAGGTGGTGTCGAGCTTCGACGTGGACGGGGTGCTGCTCACCTTTCGCGACGGCCTCTACTTCCCCGCCCCCGGCGGCGACCGCAGCCTGGCCCGCGAGCGGCAGCCGCTGATGACCGGCCTCATCGAGCGGCTGCGCGCCATGCTCGACGAGCACGGCGCCGCCCGCGGGCGGCGGCTGGAGCTGGGCGTGCTGGTGCCCGAGACCCTGGAGGACTGCCACGCCGTCGGGCTGGACGTGCCCGCGTGGATCGGCGGCGGGCTCGTCGACTTCGTCGCTCCCATGGACTCGTCGTTCACCGACTTCAACGCCGACTACGACGAGTTCCGCGCTCTCACCTCGGGGACGCCGTGCCGGCTCTACCCGGGCGTGCAGCCGTACTGCTGCTCCCGGGAGAGCTTCGGTCCGCCGGCGACGGTGGAGAACTACCGCGCCCTGGCGCACGCCCTGCGCCACCAGGGCGCCGACGGCATGTCGGCCTACAACTTCCAGAAGCACTGGGGCGGGTTCCGTTCCGGCCGGCGGGGCGCCGAGACCGGCTGGCCTGCGGCCTTCCGCCTGCTGCGCGAGGCTCGCGACCCGCAGCGGGTGGCCGACGGCGTCCGTCACTACACCTACCGCTCCATGTGGGGCGGCTACCACGGCATCAGCCCGTCCGGCACCAACGTCTGCGGCACCATGAAGGACCAGAAGCTGGTCCTGCCGCGCGAGCCGGGCAGTCCGTCGGCCAGCTACCAGTTCCGGCTGTTCGAGGAGATCGAGAAGGCCGCCAGCGCCACCCTGTTCCTGCGCGCCGTCGGCCTGGGATCGGCCGACCGGATCGCCGTGCACCTCAACGGCACCGCGGTACCGGCCGGGCAACTTCGCCGTGTGCACCACCGCGAAGGGCGCCCGGAGCAGGCGGGCCGGCCGCTGCCCCCGCACACCACCGTCGTCATCGACCTGGCACCCGGCCTGGTGGTGCGCGGCGACAACGATCTCAGGCTGACGCTGCTGTTCTCGGGAACGGTGGACGTCGGCGCGGTGGCGGACCCCGAGCCGATGGTCGTCGACGAGGTGGACGTGACGGTGGTGCCGGGCTGAGGGGGTTCGGCTCGTCCGTCGGCGCGGTTCCTCCTTAGCGCCGTCGACCAGGCAAGCGGGGTCAGGTGGAGGTACGCTCAAACTATCGGACGACGAAGTTGCGTTCTTCGACACCCTCAGTGTCAAGGACAGTGCGGTGCAGGTTTTCGGCGACGAAACGCTGTGCGATTTCGCCCGCGAACTTGACGAGACGGTGCGGGCAACGTCACCATCGACGGACCTTGCGGGAGAACGTCTGCGCCAAGCTCCCGGGCTCGTGAAGCGCGTCCTACGGAGGCACGGGTACCCACGAGGCAAGAAGGCATCGACCCGGACGGTGCTGGAGCAAGCCGAGGTTCTGTCCGCCCGTTGGGCGAGGTGATGGTCTTGACCACGACGCTCGAGAATTTCGACCGCAAGGGGTGGATCAGCCGGTTCGGCCAGGCTCTCGAGGACACGGCCGCCACAGCGCGTCCGCATGGGGTCCCCTTCCGCTTGTACGGGCAAATCGACAGAGACCTGTACCGGAGTGAACAACACCGCCGATACCGCGACATGGCTGAGCTGGCCAGGACCGATCCGTACGCCGCCAAGCTGTTCGATGAGTCCCACCTCTGGCTCGACGCCTTGCCTGACGGCGTGCAGGATTTGCTGTTGGAGCACCCCGTGATCGAGCACGTGTGGTCCCGCGGATCGAGAGAGGGATTTCGTCTCGTGAGACTGCTTGGAAGCGGCCACGCCGATGTCAGGTCCCTGATTGCCAACCTCGCCAAGCTGTCGGTCAAGGTAGGCGGCAAACGCGCGGCGACCATGCTGCACAGGTTTCTCGTCGCCGGAGAGGGCGTGCGGCTGCACGCCCACGAGATCATGATGCTCCACGGCCTGAAGCTCGACGAACCGGTCCCGCTGGGTCGAGGCGCCTATCTGGCCTCCTACGACGCCGTCCGGAAGCGCTTCGGACTGGAGGAGGATCCGGAGTTGTGGCTGAGACGAAGCGACGAGGGCCTGGATTCCCACCCAGGAAGACTGGCTCGCACGTCGTCGCGCGCCGTGCTTGTTCGACATGTCAGATGGGGACCCGCTGTCGCGCCGTGTGATTGTTCCAGCAGCTCGAAATGGCCCCACAGGCGGAGGTACCGGTTCCCCAACGACCACCGCGTCGAGTCATTAGTCGACGTCTTTGAAGAACGCCGAGCCCTGCTGCAACTGTTGGGCATCGCGGTGCGGTCCAGGCTCGTAAGTCACACAGTCATCAATGCCGTACCCCCCTGGATGACCCATCTTGACCCCAACCTGCGAACGGAGTCCGGCGGTGGCCATCGGGGCCTATTCGACGTTTGGCCGGAAGACCAAGCGCCATCCAAGGAGGATCTAGACGCCTTCACGGCGGCGGCCCAGGGCTGGCTGGCCTTCTGCGCCGGGAAGGAAGACCGCAGCATGGAGCTGGCGATCCGGCGCACCTCATCCTCCTACGGGATCGCCGGGGGCAGGTTCGGCGTGGAAGATCGGCTGATCGACGCCGGCATCGCGTTGGAAGCCATGTACGGTCCGTTTGGAGGGGTTGAGATCACACGCAAGGTCAGCTCGCGCGCTGCCTGGCTCTTGGGGGCCTCCTGCGCCGAGCGCCGCGCGATCTCCAAGGACATGAAGTCGTTCTACAGGACGCGCTCCAAAGTTGTCCACGGAACGGTCAGCAAGGACCGTGAGAAACGAAACCGAGAACTGGCCAGCGCTCTCGAGTCGGGACGAGAACTCGCTCGCCGAACGCTCTTCCGCTTGCTCGCTCGGGGTCCGGTCCACCACGAGAGCGAATGGGACGCGCTCATGCAGGAGAGTCCGACAGGCGCGAGCGACAAGTAGCCTCAACGTCCCTTCATGTACTTCAACATATGCAGCCTGAGCTCCTCCGGCTTCGGCGGTTGCGGAACGTCCAGATCCTCCGCGAGGAGAGCACACGCGGCGGCCAGCGCCTCCTCCATATGGAACCCTCCCGACGTGGTGACGGGCTCGTTTTCCCTCCGAACCTCGAAATGCTCCGGTTGGGGAATGTGAGCAATGCTGATGGTGGCGAACCTACCCTTGTGCCACACGATGGTCTCTGTGACGTTTGATCTCGTGTTGAGCAGAAAAACCGCACCCCCGTAGTCGTGGAACGTCACGACGTCGCCGTAACCGAGGCTTTCGAACCAGAAGCGTCCGGCGGGAGTGACGGTCCACGCCCCGTCGTCGCCGTCTTTCTTCAGCCAACCTTGCTCGACCAGAAAGTCGACGACCTTCGAAACCTCGGGGTCTGCCTCCGCCTCAGGCGGAAGTTCGAGCTTGCCTTCGGGGTTCGAAGCCCCCCGCGCAAGGAGGCCGTACGTCAGTCTCGCATCCAATTCGAGCCACCTCTGCCGCTTGGCGTTGCCGCTACATCGCCGCCGCCGTCAACGCCATGTCGAAGAGCTCGGCGTTGGCCCGGCACTCGGCGCGGGTGCGGTCGGCGACAACGAGCCTCCACCGGAAATGAGACGGAAAGGAGACAGAATAAGACAGGGATTGCATTGAAGGCATAACCGATTGTTTTTCCATCGCTTATGGCGCTATCGAGCGAACTCGATCCCGGAATGGGCTGGAATAGGACAAAATAGGCCGAGAGCCGTGGCCTAGAGAGGACTATTGGCGCTTCCACCGTGCGCCCCGCCACAGACGGGAAACAGGCGCGGGTGCGCCCCTGCCTTCGGGACGCTTTCGATGAGGCGATGCGGGGGAGCGCAGAAGCGCAGTGGGAAACCCTTGTCAAGAAGGGACTCCCCTGGCCTGCGTCAGGCGACAGGTTGGAATCCCTCTCCCTGGTCAAGCTAGCCGCATCCAGCCAAGCGGCACACTCGGCGAGGCTTAGGCACTCCGCTACGGTGAACGGGGATCGACGCGTCAGCTTGATCCGGGAGGGGGGTCCTTGCGGTTCATCCGAGCGCGGCGGGCGACCGCCTCGTCGACCTTCTCTTTCAACACCTCGTCGGGGAACTCCCGGCCGACCTTCTTGCATTGGTATCGGGCGCGCCTGAGGACCTGCCTCCTCCCGTCGGCGTCGTCGATTCTTACCTCCATGCCAAGGTCGGCGGCGAATTGCTCTTCGCTCTCCCAATACAGGCGAGCGCAGGTCGCGGTCACCCAGTTCAGGAATTCCTCAGGGTTTGGGGTTGTCCGAGCGAATTCATCGAGCGCTTCTTTACGCAAAGCCCGGTTTTCAGCCATTCGGGTTAGCCTCCTCTTCCCCTGGGTTACCGTCAGAAAGGTGGCGATGAGTCCGACCTTGGCCGTTATATCGTTGAGTAGCGGCCGATCCCCTACCTGCACCTTCTAGGCTACTTACCGTCGCTCCGGTGATCCACGGGACGCAGGGGACGGCGGAGCGCCCGGGCCTGTACTCTCGTAGATCCGTCAGGAGTTTTCGGCGGAGACTTCACCAGATCTCCCTTGTTTCTGATAGCTGCCAGAACTTCCAAGGCTCGGGCGCATCGAACCAAGGTCCATAGTAGGACGATCCAGAAAGCAATGACAGCAAGGCTGACCAGGAAGGTCACGATAACGGCCTCGTCACTGCGGAACATGGGCTGGTCTCCTTCTCCAATTTGCTGTCGGTTGAACGAGAGAGCTCACGAAGTTCTTCATCGAGTTCTCGATGTGATCGTTCTCGTTTCTTCGAGCGGCGCACCTACGCCCCATAGGGTTCTCCAATGCTGGAGGCGGGCAACGCCAACTCGATGTCACCTGCTCATGATAGAAGCAAGAGTTCCGAGCAACATTCGTGCCCTCCTCGAAGATAGGCGAGTTCAAGGAGGAATTGGACTCTGTGTACACGATCATGCAGCGGCTTCCAACTCCACGGAATCACCTGAAATTGCCCCATGGAGCCCCGAGTCAAGGAGCCATTGCGGCTTTGCGTCTGCGGAACCCCGTTGGGGGTCCGTGCGAACCAGGTCGTTCAGCCAGGAAGTCGTAAGCAATCCGAGCCCATATACACTCAAACCGTTGAGGGATAGGTCGGATTTGAGGTAGGGTGCGAGTATTTCAGAAGTAGACACTCTGAAGGCAGGTCCTGCCAGGGCATTCACTGCCGAGGCGTCTGTCCAGAGGTAGGAATAGTCTGGCAGAACGAGCAGGAAGAAGGGAGCGGGAGGCATGAATGAATGAGCCAGAAGGTTGCGGCGCAGCTGGGTGACCCACTCAGCCGATGCACCGGTCTTGCTCTTGATTTCGACGGCAAGCTGGAGTCTTCCATCGGGACCGGTCAACTTGATCAAGAGCTCACCGCTCCTCGCGCCGCAGGTCCAGCCACTCCATCTCTGCCGCCGTCAACGACAGATCGAAGACCTCGGCGTTGGCCAGGCACTCGGCGCCGGTGCGCGCGCCGACCAGGGCGTACACGTCCAGGCCCGGCTGCCGCAGCACCCACGCCAGGGCCACCTGGGGCACGGTGCAGCCCTTCTCGTCGGCCAGCTCCCGCACGCGGTCGAGGCGGCGCCAGTTGTCCTCGTGCCAGTAGGAGGCGACGCTGGAGGCGTCGACCTCGTCGCGCAGAGACTCGGCGTTGGCCCGGGTCAGCAGGCCCGAGAAGAAGCCGCGGCCCAGGCTCGACCAGGTGAACAGCGGCATGCGCCGCTCCGAGTACCACTCCCGGTCCCCCGCCCGCGAGGGTCCGGAGATGCTGAGGCAGCCCTCCCAGGGCGTCTCCTTCTCGTCGGCGAGGCCGAAGTTGGGGCTCGAGGCGCCGAAGCCCCGCAGGCCGCGGGCCTCGGCGTACTCGTTGGCCTCCTGCAGGCGGGCCGTGGTCCAGTTGGAGCCGCCCATGGCGCGGATGCGGCCGGCGTCGAGGTGCTCGTTGAGGGCCTCGACGATCGGGCCCACGGGGACCCGCGGGTCGTCGCGGTGCAGGCAGTGCAGGTCGTGGTAGTCGTGGCGCTGGCGGGCCAGGGAGTCGGCCAGGTCGGCGGCGATGTCGTAGGGGGTCACGCGTCGGCGGTCGGCGTTGTGGTGGCAGCTCTTGCCGAGGACGAAGGCCTGGTCGCGCAACCCGCGGTCCTCCAGCCACCGTCCGAGGACGCGCTCGCAGGTGCCGCCGCCGTAGAGGGCGGCCGTGTCGAAGGCGTTGATGCCCGAGGCCCACACGGCGTCGAGGAACTCGAAGCCCTCCTCCTGCTCCTCCTCGCGCAGCATGATCGTGCCCTGCACGATGCGGGAGACCTTCTTGTCGCTCCAGGCTGGCTGTCCGTATTCCATTCCGCTCATCTCTCTGTCGGGTAAACAAGCCCCCACTGGGCCCGCAGGCGGTCCATCAGCTCCATGAGAGCCAGGCTCTCGTGCAGGGACATGGTCTCGCTCTCCAGCCGCCCCTCGCGCAGGCAGCGTTCGACCTCGAGGGCCTGGTAGTTGTAGCCGTTGCCCTCCACGGGGATCTCCAGGCGCTCCTCCTCGTCGCCCCGCTTGAGGGTGAGGGTGGTGCACTTGAAGAAGGGGCCGTGGAGCAGCAGGGAGCCCTCGGTGCCGAAGATGCGGGCCTCCCCCGGGGTGCTGGTGCGCACGGCGCAGCTGAGGACGGCCAGCTCGCCCCCCGGCCAGCGCAGCGTCATCCCCGCCTGCTCGTCGACGCCGGTCTCGCCGAGGTGGGCCGTGGAAGCCACGTCCTTGGGGCGGGGGCCGAAGACCATGCTCGCCAGGGACAGGACGTAGATGCCGATGTCGAGCAGGCCGCCGCCGCCGAGGTCCGGGTTGAAGAGCCGCCCCTCGGGGTTGAGGTGGGCGCGGAAGCCGAAGTCGGCCTGCACCATGCGGGGCTCGCCCACGGAGCCAGCGGCGATCAGCTCACGGACGCGGGCCACGGCGGGGATGAAGCGGGTCCACATGGCCTCCATGAGAAACAGCTCCCGCCGGCGCGCCTCGGCGATCACCGCCCGGGCCTCGGCGGCGTTGATGGTGAAGGGCTTCTCGCACAGGACCGCCTTGCCGTGCCTGAGCAGGAGGAGGCTGTTCTCGCAGTGCATGGGGTGGGGGGAGGAGACGTAGACCACGTCCACCTCCGGGTCGGCGGCGAGGGCCTCGTACGAGGCGTGGCGCCTCGGCACCTGGAACTGGTCTCCGAAGGCGTCGGCCGTCTCCTGCCGGCGCGAGCCCACGGCGGCGAGCTCGGAGCCGGCGTCGGCCAGGCCGCGGGCGAAGACCCCGGCGATGCGGCCGGTGGCCAGGATGCCCCAGCGAATGGGATCGGTCATGTGGCGAACTCCTTTGCGTTTTCGAACATCCTGAGCCAGGGGCTGAACTCGCGGTCCTCCCACTCGGGCGGGCGCCAGCTCAGCTGTACGACGCGGAAGACGCGCTCGGGGTGGGGCATCATGATCGTCACCCGGCCGTCGGCGTTCGACAGGGCGGTGACGCCCTCCGGTGAGCCGTTCGGGTTGGCCGGATAGGTGGAGGCCACGGCCCCCCGGCCGTCGACGAATCGGGCGCTGACGCGGCTCCCGGCGGCCAGGCGTTCCAGGTCGGCGGGGTCGTCGAACTCGGCGCGGCCCTCGCCGTGGGCCACTGCTACCGGGAGGCGGGCGCCCTCCATGCCGCGCAGCAGCACCGATGACGAGGGCAGGATCTCCACGGACGACAGCCGCGCCTCGAACTGGCCGGAGCGGTTGTCGGTGAAGCGCGGCCAGCCCTCGGCGCCGGGGATCAGCTCGGAGAGCAGGGACAGCATCTGGCAGCCGTTGCAGACGCCGAGGGCGAAGCTCTCGCCCCGGGCGAAGAAGTCCTCGAACATGCGGCGCAGGCCGTCGTGGAAGAGGATGGTCCGCGCCCAGCCGGCGCCGGCGCCGAGGACGTCGCCGTAGCTGAAGCCGCCGCAGGCCGCCAGTCCGGCGAAGTCGGCCAGGTCGGCGCGGCCGGAGAGCAGGTCGGTCATGGTCACGTCCACCGAGCGGCAGCCGGCGGCGTCGAAGGCGGCGGCCATCTCCACCTGGCCGTTGACGCCCTGCTCGCGGAGGATGGCCACGGGAGGCCGCCCGTCGACGACGGCGGGTGCGCCGAGCTCGAAGGGGACGCCGCGGGTCCTCCCGGGGCCTTCGGTGTCGCCGGTGCTTTCGGGCTCCCGTTCGTGGGCCCGTGCACCGAAGTCGAAGGGGACGCGGCAGGTCAGCCCGGGGTCGGCGCGGTCGGCGATGATCTCGTACGCCTCGCGCGCGCAGCCCGGATCGTCGCGCTGGTCGGCCATGCGGTAGCTCAGCTCCGACCAGGCCTGTTCCAGCGTTCCCAGGTCCTCTCGGTAGACAGGGGTCTCATCATCGCCAAGGCAGACCTCGAAGGCGTCGGCCTCCACCGGGGATCCCGCGTCGTGCACGCACGCGTCCAGCCCGTGGGCGGCGAACTCCGCCCGCACGCGCTCCAGGTGGGAGGCGCGCACCTGGACCAGGACGCCGATCTCCTCGCTGAAGAGCGCCGCGAGCGGGTCGGCCCCTTCGGCCAGCCGCAGGCGCACCCCCCGCCTCCCGGCGAAGGCCATCTCGGCGGCGCAGACGAAGAGGCCGCCGTCGGAGCGGTCGTGGCAGGCCAGCAGCAGGCCCTCGGCCAGCAGCCGCTGGAGGGCGGCGAAGAGTCCGCGCACGTCGGCGGGCTCCACGTCGGGGACTTCCTCGCCGAGGCGGCCGTGGACCTGGGCCAGGCAGGAGCCGCCGAGGCGGTCGCGCCCGTGGCCGAGGTCGACGAGCAGCAGGCGCGTGTCCGCCTCCGGCTTCAGCTCCGGGGTGACGATCCCGCGCACGTCGGTGACCGGCGCGAAGGCGGAGACCACCAGGCTCAGGGGCGCCGCCACGGTATTCTCCCGGCCCGTGCTGTCGCTCCACACGGCGCGCATGGAGAGGCTGTCCTTGCCCACCGGGATCGACACCCCGAGGGCGGGGCAGAACTCCAGGCCCACAGCGCGCACCGTGTCGAAGAGGGCGGCGTCCTCGCCGTCCTCGCCGCAGGCGCACATCCAGTTGGCCGACAGCTTGACCTTCTCGATGGCGCCCACCGGGGCGGCGGCGAGGTTGGTCACCGCCTCGGCCACGGCCAGGCGCGCCGCCGCCGGCCCGTCCACGAGGGCCACCGGGGTGCGTTCGCCCATGGCCATGACGGCGCCCGTGTGGCCGCGGAACCCGGTGAGGGTGGCGGCGCAGTCCGAGACCGGCACCTGCCAGCGGCCGACCATCTGGTCGCGGGCGACGCAGCCGCCCACGGTGCGGTCGGCGATGGAGATGAGGAAGCTCTTGGCGGCCACCGCCGGGAAGCGCAGCACCCGCTCCGCCGCCCCGGCCAGATCGACGCCGTCGAGGTCGAGGCCGCCGCCACGCCCGGGCCGCCGGGCGACGTCGCGCACCATGCGCGGCGGCTTGCCGAGCAGCGCCTCCAGGGGCAGTCCGTCCACGGGGCGATTGCCGAAGAGGGGGTCCTCCAGGGTGAGGCGGCCGTCCCCGGTGACCCGCCCGATGACGGCGATGGGGCAGCGCTCGCGGCCGGCGATCTCGCGGAAGCGCTCCAGGCGGCCGGCGCCGACGACGAGGACGTAGCGCTCCTGGGCCTCGTTGCTCCACAGCTCCATGGGGCTCATGCCCGGCTCGTCGTTGGGGATGGCCCGCAGGTCGAAGGCGGCCCCGGCGCCCTCCACCAGCTCGGGGCAGGCGTTGGACAGGCCGCCGGCGCCGACGTCGTGGATCGAGCGGATCGGGTTCTCTCCCCCGAGGGCGGCGCAGCGGTCGATCAGCTCCTGGCAGCGGCGCTGCATCTCGGGGTTGTCGCGCTGCACCGAGGCGAAGTCCAGCTCCTCGAGGTTGCTGCCCGTGTCCATGGAGGAGGCGTAGCTGCCGCCGAGGCCGATGAGCAGGGCGGGGCCGCCGATCTGGACCACCGCGTCGCCGGCCTCGGGAGCGGCCTTCTCCACCTGGTCGGCGTCGACGAGGCCGCTGCCGCCGGCGACCATGATCGGCTTGTGGTAGCCGCGGTGGCGGCCGTCGACGACCTGCTCGAAGGTGCGGAACAGGCCGAGGACGTTGGGCCGGCCGAACTCGTTGCCGAAGGCGGCGCCCCCGAGGGGGCCGTCGGTCATGATCTGCAGGGGCGTGGCCAGCCGCCCGGGGGCCTCGGCCACGGGGGCCTCCCAGGGCTGCTCCCAGCCGGGGATGCGCAGGTGGGAGACGTAGAAGGCGCACAGCCCCGCCTGGGAGCGGGCCCCGGCGCCGGTGGCGCCCTCGTCGCGGATCTCGCCGCCGACGCCGGTGGAGGCCCCGGGCCAGGGCGAGATCGCCGTGGGGTGGTTGTGGGTCTCCACCTTGCAGAGGATGTGGGTCTGCTTGTCGCGGTAGCGGTACCCGAAGCGGTCGCCGTCGGGGCGGAAGACCTCGGCGGCGAAGCCCTCGATGACCCCGGAGTTGTCCGAGTAGGCCTTGACCGTGTGCTCGGGGTGGCTGGCGTGGGTGTGGCGGATCATGTCGAAGAGGGAGCGCTCCTGGCGCTGGCCGTCGACGACCCACGAGGCGTTGAAGATCTTGTGCCGGCAGTGCTCGGAGTTGACGTTGGCGAACATCACCAGCTCGACGTCGGTGGGGTCGCGGCCCAGTCGGAGATAGGTGTCGGCCAGGTAGTCGATCTCCTCGGGGGAAAGGGCCAGCCCCCAGCGGGCGTCGGCCTCTTCCAGGGCCTCGCGCCCGTGGCGGCCGAGGGCCACCGACTGCAGGGGGCGGGGATCGTGGCGCGCGAAGAGGCTCTCCGGGTCGGCGGCCACGGCTTCGATCATGCGGTCGTGGAGGAGGGGCCGCACCGGGTCGAGGTCGGGGCCGGAGGCGCCCTCGAAGAGGTAGCGGATGCCGCGCTCGAGGCGGTCCACCGAGGCGCCGCAGTTGGCGGCGATGTCGGTGGCCTTGCTCGACCACGGCGAGATCGTCCCCGGACGCGGGGTCACGAGCAGAGAGGACGGCGTGAGCTCGAGGGAGTCGCGGGCGGCCCCCGCGCCCAGGACCTCTCCCAGGCGGCAGACGGCCCCGGCCGCCGGCGGCTGGTCGAACCAGGCCATGTAGAGGAAGCGGGCCTCGAGGCCGCGCACCCGGGGCGCGGACTGCCGGCAGCGATCGAGGAGGGCCGCGCGCCGGAAGGGGGAGAGCGCCGGCGGGCCATCGAAGAACAGCAGCGGCATCCGTGTTCCGGGCGGGAGGCGGGGGGTGAGGCGAGCCCAGAAGCTACGGGGGGCGGAAGACGGGCTCAAGGCGCCGACGGCTCTTCTTTACCCCGTTTCCGCCCTCCAGTATCTTCCAGTCTCTTCTTGCAGTTACGCCCACCGCGCGGACCCGAGCGGCGCTCTCCACAGGCCATGCCCCCCATCGACCTGAACAGTTCCAACGCCGCCTACGTCGAGGACCTCTACCAGCGCTATCTCGCCGATCCCGCCTCTGTCGATCCGGAGTGGGCCACCTTCTTCCGCGGCTTCGACTACGGCTATCTGCGCGCCGAGGAGGAGGAGGCAGATGAGGGCTCCGCCGCCGCCGCGGCTCCCCCGGTCCGCGCACCGGGGCCCGCCGCGCCGCCGCCGGCGGCCGTCATCGAGCACCGGGAGCACCCGGACCACCCGGACCACGGCGACCGGGACGTCATCGCCGTGGTCCGCGCCTACCGCCAGTGGGGCCACTACATCGCCCGCCTCGACCCCCTCGGCGAGGATCCCGTCTCCCACCCGCTGCTGGAGCTCTCCGAGTTCGGCCTCGCCGAGGAGGACCTGGAGAAGGGCGCCGGCACCAGCACCTTCCGCCACGACAGCGACGGCACCCTCGGCGGCCTGATCCGACGGCTGCGCCAGACCTACTGCGGCAGCCTCGGCGTCGACACCATGTCGACCGCCGACAAGGACCAGGAGGCCTGGCTCGAGGAGCGCGTCGAGCCGATCCTCGGCCGCCTCGGCTACAGCCCCGAGGAGCGACGCCGCATCCTCTTCCTGCTGATCGAGGCCGAGGAGTTCGAGCGCTTCCTGCACACCCGCTACGTGGGCCAGAAGCGGTTCTCCATCGAGGGCGGCGACGCCCTGCTCCCCCTCCTCGACGCCCTCGTCGAGACCGGCAGCGGCCTCGGCGTCGAGGAGATGGTCATCGGCATGGCCCACCGCGGGCGGCTCAACGTCCTGGCCCACATCCTGCACAAGCCCTACGAGGTGATCCTCGCCGAGTTCGAGGGCGCCTCCCGGGCCGAGGGGGCCGAGGACGAGGGCGACGTCAAGTACCACCAGGGCTACTCGTACGACTTCGTCACCTCCCACGGCCGCAAGATGCACCTCTCCCTGAGCCCGAACCCCAGCCACCTGGAGCTGGTGAACCCGGTCATCGAGGGCATGGTGCTGGCCAAGCAGGACTACCTGCAGGACCAGGAGGAGCGCGGCCGCGTCGTGCCCCTGCAGATCCACGGCGAGGCCGCCTTCACCGGCCAGGGCACGGTGGCCGAGACCCTCAACCTCGCCCAGCTCGAAGGTTACTGGAACGGCGGCACCATCCACGTCATCATCGACAACCAGCTGGGCTACACGGCCACGCCCCGGGAGACCCGCTTCACCCGCTACGCCACCGACATCGCCCGCCAGATCGAGGCGCCGGTCTTCCACGTCAACGCCGACGACCCCGAGCAGGTGGTCCACGCCGCGCGCCTGGCCATCGGCTTCCGCCAGGAGTACAAGCGCGACGTCCTCATCGACCTCAAGTGCTACCGCCGCCACGGCCACAACGTGGCCGACGACCCCACCCTCACCTCGCCGCGCATGTACCAGAAGATCGCCGCCCACCCCACGGCGACCGTCCTCTATGCCGGGCAGCTGATCGAGGCCGGCGTCATCACCGCCGACGAGGTGGAGGAGATGCGGGTCCACGTGCAGGAGGCCATGGAGCGCTGCCAGGAGAAGGCCCGGCGCCTCAAGGTCAAGCCGCGGACCAACACCTTCGGCGGCATCTGGCAGGGCATGACCTGGGCCGGCCCGGACTGGCACGCCGAGACCGGCGTCAGCCGCCGCACCCTCGAGCGGATCGGCGAGCAGGTCACCCGGGTGCCCGAGGGGTTCCGGGTGCACCGCACCGTGGAGCGGATCAACGCCGCCCGCCGCGAGATGGCCGCCGGCGAGCGTCCCGTCGACTGGGGCGCCGCCGAGATGCTCGCCTGGGGCAGCCTGCTCCTCGAGGGCGTGCCCGTGAGGCTCGCCGGACAGGACTCCCAGCGCGGCACCTTCGCCCACCGCCACGCCGTCTGGCACGATATCGAGACCGGCGCCCGCCACTCGCCGCTGGCGCACCTCTCCCCCCGGCAGGGGGAGTTCGTCGCCCTCAACACCATGCTCTCGGAGCTCGCCGTCCTCGGCTTCGAGTACGGCGTCAGCTCCGCCGACCCGCGGCGGCTGGTCATGTGGGAGGCCCAGTTCGGCGACTTCGCCAACGGCGCCCAGCTCGTCATCGATCAGTACATCTCCAGCGCCGAGGCCAAGTGGCACCGCATGTGCGGCCTCGTCCTGCTGTTGCCCCACGGCTACGAGGGCATGGGGCCCGAGCATTCCAGCGCCCGCCTGGAGCGCTACCTGCAGCTGTGCGCCAAGAACAACATGCAGGTCGTCTATCCCACCACACCCGGGCAGATCTTCCACGTCCTGCGCCGGCAGATGCACCGCAACTTCCGCAAGCCCCTGGTGGTCATGACCCCCAAGAGCCTCCTGCGCCACAAGGGCTGCGTCTCCGACATCGACGAGCTCTCCTCCGGCGGCTTCCGCAACGTCATCGACGACGGGACCCCCGAGCCCGACGCGATCCGCCGCCTGATCCTGTGCACGGGCAAGATCTACTACGACTTGCTCGAGGAGCGCGAGGAGAAGGGGCTCGACGAGGTCGCCCTCGTGCGCCTCGAGCAGCTCTACCCCTTCCCCGAGGCCGAGGTGGCCGAGGTCATCGGCCGCTACCCCAAGGCCGAGAGGTACCTGTGGGTGCAGGAGGAGGCCCTCAACATGGGCGCCTGGTACTTCGTGCAGCCCCTCCTCGACGAGCTGCTGCCGGAGTCGGCGGAGCTGGGCTACGTCGGCCGGGACGAGGCGGCCAGCCCGGCGGTGGGGGACGCCGACCAGCATCAGACCGAGCAGCACGAGATCGTCGAGAAGGCCCTCGACCCGGCGGGCAAGGAGCTGCGCATCGACGCGGCCCCCTCCGCCCGAAGGGCCGCCGGCGCCGACGCCGGCAGTTGAGGCCGGGGCCGAGAGGCGGCGGACCCACCTGACAGAGGATCGGTGATGGCATTCGAGGTCGTCGTGCCCGAGATGGGGGAGTCGATCAGCGAGGTCGTGCTCCTGGAATGGCTCAAGGCCGGCGGCGAGTACGTGGAGAAGGGCGAGCCGATCTGCGTGCTCGAGACGGACAAGGCCAACGTCGACCTGCCGGCGCTGGAGGCCGGCGTGCTGCAGCCGCTGAAGGAGGTGGACGCGGCGATCTCCGTGGGAGAGGTGATCGCCCGCATCGAGGAGGGGGAGCGGCCCTCGGGGAGCGCGGAGCCGGCGGCAGCGGCCGCTCTCCCGGCTGACTCCGCGCCGCCGGCGGCCCCTGCGACGGAGACCCCGCAAGAGACGCCGCCACCTGCACCCGCCGAGCCCGCGCCCGAGGCCCCGGCCGTCAACGTGAAGCCGTCGGACCTGAGCCCGGCGGTACGCCGCCTGGTTCAGGAGAGCGGGGTGGACCCGTCGCGCATCGAGGGCACGGGCCGCGGCGGACGGCTGATCAAGCAGGACGTGCTGGATTACCTGACGAGCCGCG
Source organism: Gemmatimonadaceae bacterium (assembly GCA_026706075.1). Lineage (GTDB taxonomy): Bacteria > Latescibacterota > UBA2968 > UBA8231 > UBA8231 > UBA8231. The sequence continues at coordinate 84,936 of JAPOZM010000010.1, read as the reverse complement.
AGGCCGATGGAGACGGCGAACCCGCCCAGGTCGAGGAGCCCGCCGCCGGCACCACGCCCCTCGCGTCGGCACCCGCCCCAGGGGCGCCGTCGCCGGCGGCCCCCGTGGCCCCCGAAGCAGGCCCACAGGCCGAGGCAGCCGCGGTTCCCGATGCCGCGCCAGCGCCTGGAGCTCCCGCAGCCCCCGCGCTTCCTCGGGCGGAGTCCCCGCCGCCGCCGGGTCCCGCTCCGGCCGCCGGCGAGCGCCGCGAGCCCATGTCCCGCATCCGCAAGCGCATCGCCGAGAGGCTCACCGAGGCGCAGCGGGTGGCGGCGATGCTCACCACCTTCAACGAGGTCGACCTGACCGAGGTGATGGCCCTGCGGGCGCGCCACAAGGAGCGCTTCCAGGCAAAGCACGGCGTCTCCCTGGGACTCATGTCCTTCTTCTCCCGGGCCTCCGTCGTCGCCCTGCGCGAGATTCCCGCCCTCAACGCCCGCATCGAGGGAGACGAGATCGTCTACCAGGAGTTCGTCAACCTCGGCATCGCCGTCTCCACCGAGCGCGGCCTGCTGGTGCCCGTGGTGCGCGGCGCCGAGGGCCTCTCCATGGCCGGCATCGAGTCCGAGATCAAGCGCCTCGCCGCCGCGGCGAGGGAGGGCGGGCTGTCCCTCGACGACCTGTCGGGGGGGACCTTCACCATCACCAACGGCGGCCTCTTCGGCTCGATGATGTCGACGCCGATCCTGACCCCGCCCCAGACCGGCATCCTCGGCATGCACGCCATCAAGGACCGGCCCGTCGCCGTCGACGGCCAGGTCGCCGTCCGTCCGATGATGTACCTCGCCCTGACCTACGACCACCGCCTCGTCGACGGCGAGCAGTCGGTGCGCTTCCTGGTGCGCGTCAAGGAGCTTCTCGAAGACCCCGCCCGACTGGCCCTGGAGATCTGACCTTGGCCGGGGTTACCTGCGACCTCGTCGTCATCGGCGCCGGCCCCGGCGGCTACGTGGCCGCGGCGAGGGCCGCCGACCTGGGCATGAAGGTGGTCTGCGTCGACCGCGGCTGGCTCGGCGGGACCTGTCTGCAGGCCGGGTGCATCCCGAGCAAGGCCCTGCTGGAGGCCAGCCACCGCTGGGCCGAGCTGAAGGAGGGCCTCGACGATCACGGCATCCTCGCCGGGGACCTGCGCCTCGACCTGGCGCAGATGATGAAGCACAAGCAGGGCATCGTCGGCGGCATGACCAAGGGCGTGGCGAGCCTGTTCAAGAGCAAGGGCGTGGAATACCTGGAGGGCGAGGCCCGTCTCGCCGCCGCCGGACGGGTCTCGGTGGAAGGCGCCGGGGAGATCGAGGCCGCACGCGTGCTGCTGGCCACGGGGTCCTCGCCCGCGGAGCTGCCCGACCTGCCCTTCGACGGTGAGCGGATCCTCAGCTCCGAGGAAGCCCTCTCCCTCGACGCCGTCCCCGAGCGCATGGCGGTCATCGGCGCCGGCGCCATCGGCCTGGAGATGGGCTCGGTCTGGCGGCGCCTCGGCGCTGCCGTCGAGGTGGTGGAATACCTGGACGTCGTGCTGCCCGGCGCCGACGGCGAGGTCTCCAGGCAGCTGGAGCGCACCCTCAAGCGCCAGGGGCTGAAGTTCCACCTGTCGACGCGGGCCACGGGAGCCGAGGCCGGCGCCCAGGGCGTGCTGCTGCATCTGGCGTCGAGGAAGAACGACAGGACTTCAACCGTCGAGTGTGACCGCGTCCTCGTGGCGGTCGGCCGCCGCCCCCATACGGAGGGGCTCGGCCTGGAGGAAGCCGGCGTCGACCGCGACCGCTCCGGCTTCGTCACCGTCGACGAGGACTACCGCACCAGCGTCGACGGGATCTACGCCGTCGGCGACGTCACACCCGGACCGATGCTGGCCCACAAGGCCGAGGCCGAGGGCGTGGCCGCCGTGGAGCGCATGGCCGCCATGGGATCGAGCGTCAACTACGGGGCGATCCCGAATGTGGTCTACACCCACCCCGAGGTCGCTGCCGTGGGCCTCACCGAGGAGCAGGCAAGCGAAGCCGGCCACGAGGTGAAGACGGGACGCCATTCCTTCCGCGCCAACGCCCGGGCCCACACCATGAACGCTCCCGACGGCTTCGCGAAGGTGGTGGCCGAGGCCGGCAGCGACCGCCTGCTGGGCGTGCACATCCTCGGCGCCCAGGCTTCGCACCTGATCGCCGAGGCGGTGGTGGCGCTGGAGTTCGGGGCCAGCGCCGAGGACCTGGCGCGCACGGTGCATGCGCATCCGAGTCTGTCGGAAGTTGTGAGGGAAGCCGCGGCGGCGGTGGGTCACTGAGGGATTGACAGGGGAGACCGAATGTCACGACTATGGCATCACCGTATGGAGCACCAAATCGCTGCGGGAATTCGGAAGGTGGCCGCTTTGTCCTCTTTCCCGTCCTCTTTCAGGCTCATCCTGATCGCGAGCCTGCTGATCCCCGCCACCACTGTGCAGGGGACGGAACATTCCAGCCAACGCGTTGGATTCGTAGCCGGACCGACCTATGGAGTCGGCCTGAGCTACAGTCGCCAGAACAACCTGACGGGTATGGCCTGGCAGGTCTCGGGATTCCCGATATGGCTTGAGGAGGATCGCCTCCTGTATGGTGGGTTCACCCTCTTCAAGACTCTCCACCAGGGCCGCGGAGAAGGCCTCCTGCGTCTGTTCGCCTCAGGAGGATTCGCAGCATACTACAGCTGGCACGAAGACTACCCGGAGAACGACGAGAGCCTCTCCCTGGTGTTCGGGCCCGGCGTGGGGCTGGAGCTCCGCGTTGGGCCTTTTGATGTCTCCGCGGACTTGCCCATCGCCATGTTTTATACCGATGACAAGTCCAGGGGAGAGACCAGAGTCGAGATTATCCCCTACATTCCCAATCTGGCGTGTTTCTACCGGTGGTAAGGTGACAAACCTCATCGATCAATCACCCAACCAGGGAGGAAGAGCTATGCCGCTCAAGGTGTTTGCATGTGCAGGCCGGATCGCAATGGCGTGTGCGTTCCTGGGAACGCTCGGATGTGCGACCATCCTCACCGGTACCTCGGCTCCGGTAAGCATCAACTCGAGTCCGGGCAGCGCCACGGTGGAGATCAAGAGGACGGATGGAATCCTGGTCGAACAGGGCATGACCCCCATGACCGCCACACTGGGCAAGGGCAAGGAGTACACTGTCACCATCAGCCTCGATGGCTATCAGACCCAAACCGTTCCAGTCCTGAAAGCGGGTCTTGAGCCGACCGCATTCTGCAACCTGGGAGGTATCGTAGGGTGGGCCGTAGACTTCTCTACGGGGGCTATGTACAAGCTCGAACCGACCAGCATCAATGTGGAGCTGAAGCAAGTCACGGCACAGGGAGGAGAGGGATCTGTCCTCTATGCCTTCCTGACCTTGGTCGACGAGGACGGCAGGCCCCAGCATGGCGCGGTGGAGATGACGCCGGTTGCCGCCGACTGACCGCCGTCCGGAAACGGATCGCAGCGAAGGGGGGACCCTTCCTGTGATCCGTTTCTTGTACCCACGAGGGCGGTTTCCCTGGCGGTCGGTGCTGGCAGGCGCCGTCATAAGCCTGTTGCTCTGCGTCTTCCCTGCCGGTGCCGCGGAGCAGGCCCCCGAGATCGAGGTTCCATGGGAACCGGAGGACCTGGCAGAAGATCCTGTTCACCCGCAGCGTCCGCCTCCCGCCCTGCTCAAATCGCTGGCCCCTCCGGCCATTCGATTCTACCGCCGGCACATAGCGACCCAATCGACCGGGCGCTGTCCCTTCTACATTTCGTGCTCCCATTTCGCGGAGAGGGCCGTGGAGCGATTCGGCCTTCTTCGGGGGGGCGCCCTGTTCATCGATCGGCACTACTACCGCGAGCACCCTGGCGCCCTGCACCTGTACCCGCTGCGGGAGGCCTGGCGGAATGGTCGATTCAGGCTGAAGCTGGACGATTCCTTCTTCCTGTCCGAGAAGCGAACCGTTGCGGAGTAGCACCCTGAAGTGCGTCGTGCTGCTGTCGCTTTCGCCTGCCCTGTACGGGGAGGGCGCCGCATCCAGCGACGAGCTGCTCGAGTACGCCGACAGCCTCTTCGCCCAACGCGACTACTACCGCGGCATCTCCGTGCTCAAGGAGGTGGCTCACTTTGCGGAGGATCCGGAGACGAAGGCCCTGTGCGTCTTCAAGATCGGCGAGGCCTACCAGAGGAGCAGGAAGTACAGGTCCGCCGCAGGATACCTGGAGCGCTACGTCGCCGGTGCTCACGCTGATACGCTTCTCTACCGGGCGCAGATGTACCTTGGCGCGAGCTGGCTGCAGCTCGAACGCCACCATGAGGCCGTTGGGAGCTTCCTGCAGGCCGAGAGCATGGCCAAGGACGGGACGGGACAGGTGTGGGCCGCGTACAGCAACGCTGAGCGGGGCGACTTCGCGACGGCCACCGACCTCCTCGAGTCCGTCATCCGCGAGCGTGAAGGAGACGCCCTTGCCCTCGGCACTAGGGAGATCCTGCGGGAGATCGCCTCATACAGAGGCTCCAGGCAGAGCGCCCGACTCGCATCGACTCTCTCTGCATTGTGCCCAGGTCTCGGCCAGCTGTACGTCCGCCATTACTACGATGCGGCGCAGGCGTTTGTCCTGGTCAACAGCTTCGCCTACATGACCTATGCCAGCTACCGTCTCGGAGATCTGGGCGAGCAGAGCCATCTGGTGACCGCTCTCAGCGCCGCCGTGACGGGCATGTTCCACTATGCCAACATACTGGGAGCTGGCCGTACGGCTGCATACCGGAATCAGCGTCAGCTCGATCACTCCCTGAAGCGGATACGCTTCCTGATCCACAACAACCTTGGTTTCGCCCCGGGCCTGGGATTCGGGTTCGCTCTATAGGGATGGACTGCGACGTGCAGAGATGAAGAAGCCCCTGCTGATCGCCCTGACGGTGGTCCTCCACTCCTGCTCCGACCTGACGACGAGCACGGACATGGTCTTCGATGCCGCCCCCGGAGGGCCGGCGACCTTCGAGCGGGTGCAGGCGACGGTCTTCGACGTCTCCTGCGCCTCCAGCGGCTGCCACGGCGGCAGCGCCTGGCCCGACCTCTCCGCCGGCGAGGCGTACGGCAACATCGTCCACATCGAGAGCACCCGGGGTATGCCCCTCGTGTACCCGGGCCTCCCGGACAGCAGCTACCTGTATCTCAAGCTGTTGCCGGATGCGCCGATCTCCGGCGGGCGCATGCCCCTCGGCGGGCCGTACCTGGATGCGGCCTCCCTCGAGATCGTGCGCGCCTGGATCGAGAGGGGAGCCCCGGCCGACTGAGGCCGGCCGCCGCCGGCTGGCCGTACACGGGGATCACTTCCATGGGCAGGCTTCTTGCTTTCCTGATCTGCCTTCCTCTCGCGGCCGAGGGGGGCGAGTGGCACGTGGACAGGAAGGCCCGGGAGAACCAGGTTGAGTACACCTCGAGCGTGGCCTCCTTCACCTTCTCCGGGAAGACCGACCAGATCGACGGCTTCATCTACTGGGAAGGGGATTCGCTCTCGGCAGAGAAGAGCCGGTTCCACTTCGAGGTGAACCTGGCGGACTTCGACAGCGGCATCGGCAAGCGGGACCGCGACATGCGCGACGTGCTCGACACGGACCAGTGGCCCAAGGCGGTGTACAAGGGGGAGATCACCGAGGTCTCCGTCGTCGATTCGTCGGTGACCGCCTTTCGGGTCGAGACCCGGGGAACCCTGTCCCTCCACGGGGTCGAGCGGGAGATCGGCGTGCCGGGCCTCGTCCTGATGCAGGAGGAGCGTTCCAGGGTCGAGGCCGCCTTCTCGCTGAAGCTGGCTGACTACGGCATCGAGGCCCCCTCCCTGGCCGCCTTCGTCAAGGTGAGCCAGGAGATCGACCTGGAGGTCTCGGTCTCCCTTGCCGAACCGGAGGAGATCGAATGAGACGGAAGCTTCTGCGCCTGACGGCGATCCTCGGACTCCTTCCGGCCGCGGCCCCCGGCCAGCCCTCGTGGCAGCCGGGTGCGCCCGCCGCGGGCCGGATAGAGCTCTTCACGGCTCTCGTGACGCCCAACTATCCCACCACGGAAACCCTCTACAAGGGCACGTTCCACTACGAGATCTCCCATCGCTTCGTGCCTCCCATCGACAGGGGCTACAAGGCCAACTTCGGCTTCGACGGGCCGGCCAACATCCGCATGTCCGTCAGCTACGGCCTGAGCCGCCGCATGATGCTGACCCTGGGGCGGAGCAACGTGCTGGACAACCTCGACCTGCAGCTTCGCTACCGGTGGCTGCAGTTCCGCCATGATCGTTTCCCCGCCGTCCTCGCCCTGAACGCTGGCGCCGCCTGGAACACGGAGATCCCGGCCGTCGTCGACCGGCGCGCGCTGGCGGCCGACAACTTCCAGTACTACGGCCAGCTCGTCCTCAACACGATGGTCGCCGACAGGCTGGGCCTGGGCCTGGTGCCTTCCTGCGTCTACAACAGCGCCATCTTCAGCGTCGATCGCCAGTACACCGTCACCCTGGGCACCTACGTCCAGTACTTCTTCAATCACGCCTGGGGAATCCTGCTGGAATACAGCCCCGCCCTGGCAGGGTACCAGGGCATCCTGTCGCCGGGGGAGAGCGGGCGCTCCCATCACTCGCTGGCCTGGGGTCTCTCCCTCGATACGGGCGGGCACACCTTCTACCTCATCGCCACCAACAACACGCGCCTCAGTCCGTCGCAGTTTCTCGTGGGCGCCCCTTACGACGCCGCGCCGGACAACTGGCGCACGGGCTTCGGCATCACGCGTTTTCTATGAGTGGAGCACCCCAATGCTGAGATACGCCCTCGGCCTCGCTGGCTGCATCTCCACCCATGTCGGCTGCGCAACCGACAAGCTGCTCACGCCCGATGAACTCGACGAGATTCTCACCGTCGAGAGCGTCGCCTTCGAACCCAGGGGCGAGGTGATCAGTGCCGAAGGCTCGGTCGATCTGAGCTTGTTCTTCGGCAAGCTCACTCGCTGCACGGTGCTCGTGCGCAATGCGGGGGACGGCTTCGACAGCGATGAGGGCGTCAAGATGACGATCATCGTGTTCGATGGGGAGGGCCGGGCCCTGGATTCGGCCAGCACCACGAAGTACGGCATCCTCGGGAATGGACGCGCCACTCTGTTCGAGCTCGGACTGGAACCACCGCACGATCAGATCGACGAAGACAGGTACGAGGTCAACTTCGAGAGCAGGCGGAAAGACTGAACGGCCCTCTGGCCGTCCCTTGACACAGGAAGATGCGTCCACTTTCCTTGGGGCCAGTCGGCCGGCCGCAGTAGCGGCACGACGCCGTGAATCGAGGCGGGGCCGGTCGCTCAGAGGGCTCGGGGGATTCCTCCCGGGCCCTTTCTTGTTGCGGGAAGCTCAGCCGCCGGAGATCGGCACCAGCGTATAGGAGTACAGCCGGTCCTCCGGTCCGAGGGTGAACCGCAGCGCCACCATGCGGCCTTCCAGCTCGCGCAGGTCGCGGCCTTTCTCCTTCCAGCTCACCGGCGTGTCCACGCCGTCCGTCCGGAGTGCTTCCACCTCACCGGTGGAGAAGCCGTCGAAGGCGCGGCCCGTCTCGTCCTGAAGCTGCACCTCGAGGCCGCCGGTCAGCGACTGCACGTTGACCCGCAGCTCGCATGCGCTCCAGTGATGGGGGCGGGTGACCACCACGCCTTCGGTGAAACCCTCGCTCTGCACGGAGACGAATCCGTCCAGCCGTAGCGTGGCCAGACCGAGGGTCGACTCTCCGCGCTGGCCGTGCCAGGTGCTGTTCCCCGTAAACATGAAGTAGAGGCGGTCGCCGCGGATGGCGGGATACTCGCAGTAGACGCCGCCGTAGTCGAAGGAGCCCGGCTCGCCCCGCGGGATGAAGGGCTCGGGCCAGCGCTCCCAGCGGACCGAGTCGCGGCTCCAGGCCAGTTGACAGTCGGTGACGCCGTCGTTGCGCGCCGGGTCGTACCTGCGGCGCAGGTCGGCGTGGTAGGCGCCGAGCATGCCCAGGTGGAGGCCGGCCCAGGTCTGGTTCCGCACCGCTCCCTGCAGGTAGTAGAACTCCAGGCCCGGGGTGTCGCCGAGGCGGCTCTCCAGGACGGGGCGGTTGCCGCTCCAGTGGACGAAGTCGTCGCTGTCCCGCCGCCCGATCTGGCGCGTCTTCCAAGGGGAGCCGCGTTGCCCGTACAGGATGTACCGGGCCTCGGGCCGCAGCTCTCCCCGCGGCTCCTCGTCGAGGTAGGAGAGGACGCCGAAGAGACGGGCGAGGTGCTCCGGCTGCCAGGGCCGGACCGTCCAGTCGATGCCGTCGGGCGAGTGGGCGTGGAGGCGGAGCTTCTGGTCGGGCGCCAGGCCGCCCCCGGGATCGCCTTCCTCGGCCTGGTCGAGGTAGATCATGCGGAAGCGCTGTTCCGGGTCCGCGGGGTCGTCCACGAGGTGGCACAGCTCGGTGCGTCCCGGCGGTCGCATGGAGGGGATGAGGATGTTGTTGCCGGGGTACCTCTGCTGGTTGGTGATGCCCAGGTCCGGCCGCTCCCAGTGGATTCCGTCGGACGACTCGGCGTAGCAGATGTGGGATTCGCGGACCTCCTTGGGAGGGTTGTCGCGGACCAGCACCCGCGTGCCGATGACGGTGCCGGCCTGGGAGGTGTACCACAGGCGGAAGCAACTCCTTCTCTCGTCGTAGAGGAAGGCGCCGGCGTGTACCGCCGTTTCCTCCCAGGGCTGCTCAGGACGCAGGACCGGGTTGTCCCCGTGCTTCACCGGCTGATGCAGGACGCGGCGGGCGGCTTGCATCTCCTGGATGCGGAAGTCGTCGACGAAGAGGTGCTTGCCGGGATACAACTCGGTGCTCATGGCCATCCCCCTCGCTGCGGGCGCGGTCGCTTCTGACGTAATCGGCGCTCTTCTCGTCGGCCGGTCAAGACGCCGGACCGGAGTGGCGCGTTTCCCTCCCGGTGAAGCCGCCGTAACTTAGCGGCGCAGGAGGCATCTCATGGCCAACGTGGTGATCGTCGTCGACATGCAGAAGGGCTTCATGGAGCCCGGCGGCACCCTGTTCTGCGGCGAGGAAGCGCGGCGGATCATCGCTCCCGTGCGCGCCCGCGTCGAGCGCGAGAAGGCGGCCGGCGCCCGGTTGTACTTCACCCAGGACACCCACGAGCCCGACGACGCCGAGTTCAAGATGTTCCCGCCCCACTGCGTCGCGGGCTCGGGCGAGGAGGAGATCATCGACGAGCTCGCCGACCTGGCCTCCGAAGCGAGGCGGGTGGTCAAGCGCCGCTACTCCGCGTTCTTCGAGACCGACCTGGCTGAGCAGCTCGAGCAGCTTCGCCCCGAGCGGGTGGTGGTCATGGGGGACTGCACCGACATCTGCGTGCTGCACACCGTGGCCGGTCTGCGCAACCGCGACTACGAGGTCGAGGTGCCCGCCGACTGCGTGGCCAGCTTCGACCCGCGGCAGCACGAGTGGGCCCTGGATCACATGGAGAAGATCCTCGGCGCCCGGGTCACCAACCGCTGACATGCCGGCCGCCCCCCCGGGGTTCGAGCCGTCCCCGGCGACGCTGGCGGGACAGACCGCCGACGTCTACTTCCTGCGCTCGCGGCAGGTCCTCGAGGCCGAGGGCCGGGACCCGGCGGCCGTGATCGAGGTCTTCGCCCGCCGGCGGGCGCTGCTGTGCGGCATGCGCGAGGTCGAGGCGCTGCTGAGCCAGGCCCTGGCCGGGGCCGCGGCGGCCTCGGTGGAACGCCTGCCGGAGGGGCGCTGGTTCGACCCGGGGGAGGTGGTGCTGCGCGTCTCCGGTCCGTACCGCGCCTTCGGCCTCTACGAGACGGCGCTCCTCGGGGCCCTGGCCAGCGAGACGGGCTGGGCCACGGCGGCCTCCGCCTGCGTCGCCGAGGCCGGGGGCGTTCCCGTGGTCCACTTCGGGGCCCGCCACGTCCACCCCGACGTCAGCCCCCGCCTGGAGTACGCCGCCGTCGTCGGCGGCTGCAGCGGCTGCGCCACCCCGGCCGGCGCCGCCCTCTCGGGCCTGGAGGCGACGGGCACCCTGCCCCACGCCCTGGTGCTGATCTTCGGGGACACCCTCGAGGCGGCCCTCGCCTTCGACCGGCAGATCGATCCGGCGGTGGGGCGCACGGTCCTGGTGGACACATTCCTCGACGAGGCCGAGGAGAGCGTCAGGGTCGCCGGGGCGATGGGGGAGCGGCTGTGGGCGGTGCGTCTCGACACGCCGTCGGAGCTCGGCGGGGTCACCCCGGAGCTGGTGGGCCGGGTGCGGTCCCGCCTCGACGCCGGCGGCCACCGGGACGTGAAGATCCTCGTCTCCGGCGGCATCACGCCGGAGCGCATCCGCGCCTTCCGGGAGGCGGGCGCGGCGGTGGACGGGTACGGCGTGGGCAGTGCCATCAGCGGCGCGCCGGCCGTAGACTTCACCGCCGACGTGAAGGAGGTGGACGGCGTCGCCGTGGCCAAACGCGGACGGCGCCCCGGCCGAACCGACAATCCCCGGCTCGAGGTCCTCGAGCTGACCAGCTGACATGAGAGAGGAGAGCCCAGAATGAGCAAGGTCTACGATTTCGGCGGCGGCTGCACGAACCCCGAGACCTTTCCCGTGGCGGAGCTGGCCGAGGCCGCGGCCCGGGGGATCTCCGGCGTGGGGGAGGGCTTCACGCTCTACCCGGGCGACCTGGGACATCCCGGTCTGCGCGAGGTCATGGCGGCCCGGGAATCGGACCGCGAGGGGATCGAGGTATCGCCCGACCACATCTCCCTGATGAACGGCTCCATGCAGGCGGTGACCCTGGTGGCCGAGGCCCTCACCGGCGCCGGCGGCGAGGACGTGGTCGTCTGCGAGGAGCTGACCTACTCGGGCACCATCGGCGCCTACCGCCGCCTCGGGCTGCGCCTGGAGGGCGTCGCCCTCGACGACGAGGGCATGCGCGCCGACGCCCTCGACGACAGGCTCGGCGAGCTGGAGCGGGCCGGCACGCCGGCGCGCTTCGTCTATGCCCTGCCAACCTACCAGAACCCCACGGGGGCGGTCATGCCGAGGGCCCGCCGCCTGGAGCTGATCGAGGTGGCCCGCCGCCGAAGGGTGCCCCTGGTGGAGGACAACTGCTACGGCGACGTCCACTTCGAGGGACCGAAGCCACCGGCTCTCTACGCCCTCGACCCGGAGGCGGATCACATCTACATCTGCTCCCTCTCCAAGATCCTCGGCCCCGGGGTGCGCATGGGCTACGTCCTGGCCCGTCCGCCGATGCTGCAGCGCATCCTCGACCGGCGCTACGACGGCGGCAACAGCCTGCTCGCCGCGTCGGTGCTGGCCGAGTTCTTCCGGGGCCGTCTCTGGGAGCACTGCGAGCGCACCAACGCCGCCCTCAAGCAGAAGCGGGACGACGTCTTCTCCGGCCTGCAGGAGAGCGTCGGCGACATCTGCACGTGGTCGCGGCCCGTGGGCGGGCTGTTCATCTGGGTGCGGCTGCCCGACGACGTCGACCTCGACCGCCTGCAGGAGCTGGCCGGCGAGCGCGGCGTCCGCTTCGCCCGCGGCAGCGGCTTCCACGTGCGCGGCGAGGACGTGCCGAACATCCGCCTGGCCTTCGGACAGGCGCCGGCGGAGAGCGTCCACGAGGGCACCCTGCTGCTGGGCGAGTGCATCCGCGCCGCGCGGCGCTCCGAGGCGGTGGCCGCCGGCTAGGCGGGCGGACCGGCCGCGGCATGTCCCGCCTCCGGCAGCTGCCGCGCATCGCCCTGGCGCAGATGGAGGTGCTGCCGGGGCGGCCCGAGGCCAACGCCTGCCGCATCCAGGGGCTGATCGCGCAGGCCCGCGAGGGCGGCGCCGAGGTCGTCGCCTTCCCGGAGATGTGCCTCTCCGGGTACATCGTCGGCGACCTCTGGGAGGTGGAGGCCCTGGTCGAGGACTGGGCCGCCTTCAGCGAGGAGGTGCGCGGCGCCAGCGACGGCGTGACCGTCCTCTTCGGCAACGTCGTCCGCGATCCCCGGGCCCTCGGCGAGGACGGGCGTCCGCGCAAGTACAACACGGCGCGCGTCTGTCACGACGGGGAATGGGTCGAGCGCCCGGGCCTGCCGCCGGGGCTGCCCCCCGGCTGCCAGCCCAAGACCCTGCACCCCAACTACCGGTTCTTCGACGACGACCGGCACTTCTACTCGGTGCGCAAGCTGGCCGCCGAGCAGGGGCGCCCGCTCTGGGAGTGGACCGTGCCCTTCGAGGTTCCGCGCCGGGGCGGCGGCCGCTTCCGATTCGGGGCGCAGTTGTGCGAGGACATCTGGTGCGCCGACTACCGCTGGGACGACGCCGTCCTCGACACCCTCTCGCGCTACGCCGCCGCCGGCGCCGAGGCGGTCTTCAACCTCTCCTCGTCGCCCTGGACCTGGCAGAAGAACGACAAGCGCAACCGCACGGTGCGCGACATCCTGCGGCAGTCGCCCCTGCCCTTCCTCTACGTCAACCACGTGGGGGCCCAGAACAACGGCAAGAACATCCTCGTCTTCGACGGCGACACCACCGCGTACGAGCCCGACGGCGCCATCGCCGCCCGGGCCCGGCCCTGGCGCGAGGAGCTGGTCTTCGCCGGCGGGGGGGAGCCGCCCCGGGTGGAGCCCGCGGCCGAGGCGGTCCCCGCGGTCTCGGTGCAGCCTTCGGCATCCGCGTCGCGGGAGATGGAGGCGGACTCACCCACGATGGTCCCGGGGCCGCCGCCCGGGCCTCGGAAGGTGGACACGGATTCCTCCACCACGGACTCGGTGCCGCTGTCCCCTCCCGCGCCGCGGGAGGTGGAGGCCGTGTACGGCGCCGTGCTCACGGGGCTGCGACACCTCGACCACATCCGCAGCGGCGCCAACCGCTGGCTCGTGGGCCTGTCGGGGGGCATCGACTCCAGCGTCGTCGCCTGTCTGCTGGAGCGCGCCTTCGGCGCCGAACGAGTCTTCGCCGTCAACATGCCGACCCGCTTCAACGCCGCCGTGACCCGCGACAACGCACGGGACCTGGCGCAACGGCTGGAGATCGACTACCTGAGCGTGCCCATCGAGGAGCTCTACGGCGCCGTCTCCAAGCTGGTGCGGGAGTCGGTCTTCCCGCGCTCGGCCGGCGACTACACCCAGCTCGTGGACGAGAACCTGCAGGCCCGCATCCGCGGCTCCGACGTGCTCTCCGGCCTCGCCGCCAGGCACGGGCTGCTGTTCACCAACAACGGCAACAAGACCGAGATCGCCCTCGGCTACACCACCCTCTACGGGGACCTCGCCGGTGCGGTGGCCCCCATCGCCGACCTCTACAAGGTGCAGGTCTACGAGGTCGGGGAGTACCTCAACGCCGAGGTCTACGGCCGGGAGGTGATCCCCCGGAACCTGCTCGATCGCTCCACCGTGCCCAGCGCCGAGCTGTCGGCCGACCAGGACGTGACCCGGGGCCGGGGCGACCCGATCAAGTACGGCTATCACGACGCCGTGCTGCGGCAGCTGATCGAGTACCGCCGCCACCCCGCCGACCTGCTGGAGTGGCTGCTGGAGGGGCGGCTCTTCGCCGAGTTGGGGTGGTGCGGCCGCGACGGGGACCGGACGTTCGCGGACTACTTCCCCACGCCCCGGGACTGGCTCGACGACCTGGAGTGGGTGGAGGGGCAGCTGCGGGTCAGCTACTACAAGCGGATCCAGTCGCCGCCGCTGATCGTGCTCAGCAAGCGCGCCTTCGGCTTCGACCTGCGCGAGACCCAGGTGCCGCCCTCCCGCCCCCGCCGCGGGCGGGAGCTGGCGGAGCGGGTCCGCGGCCTGGAGGGGTGGCCGCCGGAGCAGGGGTGAATCCGGACCGCGGAGTGGGGTGCGGAAACCCGGCCGACCGGATCTCTGTTGACATGTGCCCCTCCCGCCCTGGCACGATTCTCGTGCATCACTATTTTCGTGCTATTCGAAGGGAGGTCCCGCCATGAAGAACGTGACGATCGCCCTGCCGGAGGACCTGGCCCGCTGGCTGCGCGTCAAGGCGGCCGAGGACGACCGCAGCGTCTCCCGGTGGATCGCCGAACTGCTCGAGGGGAGGCGTCGCCAGGAAGACGAGTACGATGCGGCGATGCGCCGGGCTCTGGCGATCAAGCCCCGCAAGATCGAGTGGCCCGGGGGCCGCAGGCCGACGCGCGAGGAGCTGTATGACCGGCCCGGTCTTCGTTGACACCAACGTTCTGGTCTACCGGCACGACAGCTCGGATGCCGTGAAGCAGGCCCGCGCCGAGACCTGGCACACACTGCTCTGGCGCCAGCGACTGGGGCGCGTCAGCTTTCAGGTGTTGCAGGAGCTCTACGCGACCCTGATTCGGGGCCGGGGGCTGAGCCTCGATCCTGCCCGGGCGCGGGAGATCGTTCTCGACTATCTCGTGTGGCGGCCGATCCAGATCGACCTTGCCGTCCTGCGGCGGGCCTGGGCCATCGAGGAGCGCTTCCGCCTCTCCTGGTGGGACGCGCTCATCGTGGCCGCGGCCGAGGCCAGCGAATCTCCGGTGCTGCTGACCGAGGACCTGCAGGACGGGCAGCGGTTCGACGGCGTGCGGGTGGTAGATCCCTTCGCGTCGCCGGAGCAGAGCCCGCGGGAGATCCTGGAGAGCATGTCGTCGTGAGGCGGACAGACGTGACGCGATCGGCAAACCCGCGCACTTGAATCAGTGAGGAGATGAGATGAAGGTCTGTCTGGTGGGGGAGGGCGCCCAGGGCGTGACCCACATGGAAGCCCTGGAAAAGATGGAGGACGTGGAGGTGGTCAGCCTGGCGGGCGGCATCGAGGCCGACGCCGAGGCGTTTGCCCGGAAGCACGGCATCCCCCACGTCTCCAGCGACTACGAGGAGTGCATCGGCCGGCCGGAGGTGGAGGCGGTGGTGATCACCAGCCCCAACCAGGTGCACTGCGAGCAGACCGTGGCCGCCCTCGACCGCGGCAAACACGTCCTCCTCGAGCTGCCCATGGGGCTGTCACTGGCGGAGTCGCGGCGCGTGGTGGAGGCCGAGGAGCGGTCGGGGAAGGTGGCCATGATGTGCCACACCCAGCGCTTCAGCCCCGCCTTCCGCCGGCTCCACGAGATGGTCGAGGCCGGCGACCTGCACCTGCACCACATCGTGCAGCACACCTACTTCTTCCGCAGGGTCAACGAGAACCGCTTCGGCCAGCGGCGCATCTGGACTGACGACCTGCTGTGGCACCAGGCCTGCCACATGATCGACATGGTCTACTGGCTCCTCGGGGACCCCCACATGGAGGCCTGGGGGCGCACCGGCCCGGTCCACGAGAGCCTGCAGGTGCCCATGGACATCTGTATCTCCCTGCGCGCCGCCGACGGCTGCCTGGTGAGCGCCGCCCAGTCCTTCAACAACCACGGTCCGATCCAGGGGGACTGGCGCCTCATCGGCGAGGAGGAGACCTGGCTCACAGACGGCCAGGGGCTGCGCGATCACCAGGGCAACGACGTGCCTCTGCCGGAAGGGCCTTCCGGCGTGGACGCCCAGGACGGCGAGTTCTTCGCCGCCATCCGCGAGGGCCGCAAGGCGCTGACCAGCTGCTCCGAGGTGCTGCCGGTGATGGAGATCATCGACCGCGTGCAGCGGGCGATGGACGGCCGCGACGGGGCGCCGAGCACCGGCATGGTGGAACGGCGCTGAAGGGGGCCGGACGGCCCCTCTCTCACACGCGCTTGTCCTCGGGCACCTCCGAGCGGTCCTGGGGGTCGTAGCCGATCGCCCGCCGGCCGTGGTCGAGGTCGTAGAGGGGCCAGTCGCTGTCGGAGACGCCGAAGACGATCTCGAAGCCCACGTCCGGATGGGTGATCGCCTGCTCGAAGAGGCGCACGCAGTCGGCGTGTCCGAGCTGGTGGGGGTGCTCCGGGTGGGGGCGGTCGCGGTTGAAGTTGCCGATGCGCACGGCGACGAACTCGAGATCGTGGCGGGCCGTGTACATGTAGCCGAGGCCTTCGGCGAAGACCTTGGTCACCGAGTAGTAGCTCTCGGGCCGCGTGGGCATGTGCACGGTGCGCTGGATCGAGCGCGGGTAGTACGACTGGGGCAGGACGCCGGCGCGGCTGGCGTAGACGACGCGCTTGGCGCCGTGCTGACGGGCGCCTTCCAGGACGTTGTAGGTGCCGATCATGTTCTGCAGGGAGTGCTCCCATTCACCCCCCGGCACGTTGACCAGGTGGATGATGGCGTCCATGCCTTCGGAGGCGTTCCTCACCTTCTCCTCGTCGACGATGTCGCCCACGACGAAGTCCTCGATGCCGGGCGTGGGCTCGCGGTCGAAGCCGCGCACCTGGTGACGCTCCTTCAGGCCCTCGACGAGGGTCGATCCGATGGCGCCGGCGGAACCGGTGATCAGTACTCGCATGTGCGTCTCTCTTCTCCTGGTGGTGTTGTCGGTTGGCGATGCCGTCAGTCGACGAGCAGCTCGCGAAGGTGATCCTCGTCGGCCACCGGCTGCCACTCCTGGGACTGGTTCATCATGGCCGCCACGCTCTCCGGGTGCTCGCGCAGGCAATAGAGGCGCCGCGGCTCCTCGGACCACGGCCGCTGCACGAAGGTCCCCCGGAAGGGGGGCTGGAGGTCGATGAGGCCGAAGCTGTCGTCGCTCTCGGCGCGGTGCACGGCGGTGACCGCCCCGGCGCGGATCAGGGCCCGGGCCCGCTCCGGGTGGAAGTGGATGGCGCTGACGTTGCGCGCCCGGTACTGGTCCTCGGAGCACTCGTCGCCGCGGCCCGGTCGCGTGCCCCGCTTGACCCAGACCGTCTCGATGCCGGGCACCAGGGCCTCGGCCTCCTCGGCCAGGGCCTTCTCGCCGGCGGCGTAGATGGTGCGTACGCCGAGCTGGCTGGCGCACATGGCCACCTGCCCGAACTCGCCGACGGCGGTGCCGTTGACCGAGTACTCCAGGGTGCGGTAGGACTGGGTGTGGGTCATGTTGGAGCGGGGGGTGCGCGACATGGCGTGCTGGCCGACGAAGGCGAGATAGTCGTAGCCGCCCTCCTCCAGGCCGAGGGGGTACAGCTCGGGCCAGCCGCGCATGTACTCGGCCCGGGGGTCCAGGTCCTGCACGTCCACGGCGCTGGGCCCGTGGCCGTCGGCCACCAGGACCTCATCGGCGCCGGCGGCGAAGAACCCGTCCAGGGCGGCGTTGACCTCCTGGGTCAGGAGCTGGCGGGCCAGGTCGTACCAGTACTGCCCCGGGCGGGTCCAGTCGAGGGAGTTCTGCACGCCCGCCACGCCTTCGAGATCGGTCATCAGGTAGATTCGCATGCTCTCCGCCTTGCTCCGGTTCGACGCCCCAAGTTAACCTCTGCGCCCTTGCCGAGTCACCCCGCCAAGGAGCTCCGAAGATGCCCGGTCCCTCCACTCCAACAGATGCCGGGGCCTTCTTCGCCGCCGTGAAGGCCCGCGATCACCAGGCGGTCCGCGCCTGCCTGGAGGCCGACGCGGCCCTGGTCTCCGCCACCGATGACAGCAGCTTCGACGCCCCCGCCGTCATCCTCGCCGCCGGCCGCGGGGACCGCGACATGATCGACCTGCTGCTCTCGTTCGGGGCGAACATCGACCAGAAGAGCGGCTGGTGGGCGGGGGGCTTCACGGCCCTGAACTCGGGGCACCCCCGCGACCTGCACCGAGACGGCCTCGCCGACTTCCTCATCGACCGCGGAGCCACGGTCGACGCCCACTCCGCCGCCGGCCTGGGACGCTTCGAGCGCCTGCGGGCGCTGGTCGCCGCCGATCCCGCCGTGGTCCACGAGCCGGGCGGTGACGGGCTGCGGCCCCTGCACTACGCCGCCACGCCGGAGATCGCCGCCTTCCTCCTCGATCACGGCGCCGAGATCGACGCCCGCGACGGGGACCACCACGGCACCGCCGCCCAATGGAACATACTGGCCCGTCCGGATGTGTCGCGATTCCTCGTCGAGCGCGGCGCCGCGGCCGACCTCTTCCTTCACGTCCCCCTCGGCGACGCCGCGGCTGTGCGCGCCGCCGCCGCGGCCGATCCGGCGGCCCTGGAGGCCGTCTCGGAGCACGGTTCCGCCCCCGGCGGCCACGTTCACGAGTACACCGTGGCAGGCCGCACGGGCGCCACCCCGCTCATGGTCGCCTCCCGCTGGAGCAGCCCGGAAATGGTGGATCTGCTCCTCTCCCTCGGCGCCCGGATCGAGACCGCGCCCCGGGGGGTGACCGCCCTCCACTACGCGGCCTGGGGAGGGCGGGTGGACAACGCCCGGCGCCTGGTGGAGGCCGGAGCCCCCCTGTCGCCCAGGGACGAGGAGTACGGCGCCAGCCCGCTGGGATGGGCCGGGCACTTCGGGAGCCGGGAGGTCGCCGGGTACCTGGCCGGCGCCGGCGCCGAGTAGACGTCCCGCCTCATCCCCGGCCGATGTAGGGCATGGTCGTGGCCATGACCGTGATGAACTGCACGTTGGCGTCCAGGGGCAGGCCGGCCATGTAGACGATCGCCCGGGCCACGTTGTCCACGTGCATCCGGGGCTCGACCATGTCCTGGCCGTGGGCCTGCGGCAGCCCGCTCTCCATGCGCTCGGTCATGCGCGTCTCGGCGTTGCCGATGTCGATCTGGCCGCAGGCGATGCCGTACTTGCGGCCGTCGAGGGAGGTGGAGCGGGTGAGCCCGGTGAGGGCGTGCTTGGTGGCCGTGTAGGGAGCCGAGTTCGGCCGCGGCACGTGGGCCGAGACCGAGCCGTTGTTGATGATGCGGCCGCCCCGGGGATCCTGGTCCTTCATGATCCTGAACGCTTCCTGGGTGCACAGGAAGACCCCCGTGAGGTTGACGCTGACCACCCCCGTCCACTGCTCGTAGCTCAGATCCTCCAGGGGCACGGCGGGGGCGCCGATGCCGGCATTGTTGAACAGCAGGTCGAGGCGGCCGAAGGCCTCCCTGGCGCGGGCGAAGAGATCCCGGATCGAGGCGGGGTCGCTCACGTCCGTGGGCACGGCGAGGGCCTCGCCGGCGGCCTCGGCGGCGGTCTCCTCCAGCAGCTCCGCCCGGCGGCCCGCCAGGACCACCGCGAACCCTTCCTCCGCCAGGGCGAGGGCCGACGCCCTGCCGATGCCGGAGCCGCCGCCCGTGATCAGTGCCACCTTCCCGGCCATCGCTCGTTCCTTTCTGTGTATGGTGTGCAACACGAGATGAGGCCGAACTAGTGACGCCGGAGACACCCGTGTCAACGCGGCGCAGTCCCTCGCGGCCAGTCCAGGGTCGGAAGTGTGTGATCGGACCGGTGCAGGAGGTGCGGGTATCCCGTGCTGGCGTGCGGCGCAGCCGGGCACAGTGCGCCGGCGGCGCGGGAGAGCGCCTCCGCCCACCGCCGCGTCAGGAAGTGCGCCGCAGCCGCTCGCGGTCGATCCACACCCGCAGGACGTGGTCGGACCGGCTCAGCAGGTCGAGGTACCCCGCCTGGGCGGCGCGGCGCAGCCTGGCGCTGTTCGGTCTGCGGTTGGGGAGGGCGTTGTACTTGCCCCGCGCCTGGGTCACCGCCCGCTGGTGCAGGTCGACGGCGACGGTGAGCACGTTCTCCCGGTCTTCGGCGCCGTCGCGCCGGGCGCAGATCGACCAGATCGAGGTCTCGCCGTCGGCGCACTGATCGGAGTAGGAGACGACACAGTGGTTCAGGGCCGTGCCCTCGGCGGCCAGTTCCCAGCTGGAGACCAGCTCCTGCACGGTCCAGCGGACCCTGCCCAGCTCCTCGGTCTCGTCCTCCAGCTCGAAGGGCCGGATGCCGCTCGGCTGCCAGGTCTGGAACTGGACGTAGCTCTGCCGGTTGAGGTCGCCGTGCCAGGCCTCGACCTGGCGCAGCAGCTTGGTGGCGCTGCGCCCCTTCATCGTGAACCCGGGCTGCGGAGGGGGGCCTTCCTCCACGCCGCCCCCTTCGCGCACGGTCCGGCGCGGCGCGTACTTCATGTTGTGGACATAGTCGACGACCGGACCCGCCCAGCTCGGGTCCATCATGGCGTTGTTCACCAGGAAGAGCACGACGGAGCTCCAGAATTGGTCGTCGTCGAACCGGCGGCCGAGGCGCGTGCGCAGGATGGCCCGGGCCAGCCGCTCGTCTCCCCCCATGCCGATCACCTGGGCCCACCTCAGGTTGGTCATCAAAGCGCCGTTGTGGGGCGCCTGCAGGAAGAGGTGGGCCATCCGTTTCGTCAGGCGGATCGGCGTGTCGGCCCGACGGATGCTGCCGCCCTGGGCCACGGTGATCCACCAGTCCTGTTGCCGCCGGCCGACCTCCGGGTCGACCTCGAACCACGCCGAGTCCATGAACCGCGGTACCTCGTAGCGGGCCAGCAGGTGGCGCGCCAGGGAGCGGAAGAGCGGGCCGTGGTTCCAGGGGCAGTGACGGGGCTCGGGCTCCCACGTCCCGGGGGGGCGCAGCCACTCGGAGTGTCGCGAGGCGAGCATCACCAGCCCCCACCCGAGCCTCGGGTGGCGCCCGGAGCGGCTGATCAGGCGCCGGTGCAGGACGTCAGCGTAGCAGTCGTACTGGAGCAGGAGGTCCCGCAGCGCCCGCAGCGTCCCGGCGTCGAGGTCGATCCCCGCGGCGGCGACCGGGGCCCCCAGGCGCCTCGCCCCCTCGACATCCAGGCGCGGCGTCACCAGCCGCTCGATGATCTCCCGCCGCCGCTCGGTCTGGTGCGGCGCCCTCGGCCGCAGGCGCGCCGCCTCCCGCTCTCGGGCCCGCTCGTCGCGGTCCTTGCGCAGGCCGCTGCCGAACCCCGAGCGGTGACACCAGAGCCGGTAGTTGAGCAGCCCCTCGAACCCGAGGGCGCGGGCGTGCTCCTCGATGGGAGGCAGTCGCGCCCCGGGCGACTGCGCCACCTCGAGGGGGCGTGCCGCCGCAGCTCCGGCCGTCGCCGTCATGACCCCTCCTCGGCCTCGATCTCCCGGCGCAGGGCCTGCACTTCCTCCTCGGCGGCCAGGTCCGGGAACATCTGCTCCATCCGCTGCACGAACTCCCTCCTCAGCGCGCTCCGGGCCGGTCCCACCTCGTCTTGCCGCAGGAAACCGAGCGCCGTGCCCAGGTGCCGCCGGGCGGCGTCCAGGTCGCCGGCGCGGGCCCTCAGGCCGGCGAGCCAGGCGTGGTTCTGGCACTGGCGCACCGGCAGGTTGTCGACGGTGCGCCAGAAGCTCCAGTAGATCTCCCCCATCAACTGCCGCGACCTGGCCTGGAGGGCCGCCATCGCTTCGGGGGTGGTCAGCTCCACCGCGCGTGCGAAGTGGCCGATCGCCGCCGGCAGGTCGCCGCCCATGGCCCGGGCCACCCCCATCTCCGAGTGCAGCACGCAGGCCAGCCAGGGGTACTCCGGCTCCAGGGCCCGGTAGTGCTCCATGGCCTCCGCGGCGA
This sequence comes from Gemmatimonadaceae bacterium, assembly GCA_026706075.1. Classification (GTDB taxonomy): domain Bacteria; phylum Latescibacterota; class UBA2968; order UBA8231; family UBA8231; genus UBA8231. The sequence continues at coordinate 63,527 of JAPOZM010000010.1, read as the reverse complement.
GGCCGCGCGCCAGGTGGCGGCGCCCCAGCTCGAGCCGGGCCACGGGCTCCAAAGGACCGCCGCGAGCAGCGGCCAGGATCTCCTCGTGCTCGCGGACCACCTCCTCGAGCGGGGCCAGGACGGAGCGCAGCGCCGTGCGCCGCAGACGGGCCAGGGTGTTCTCCGGCTCGTGCTCCACCACCTCGTCGAGCAGGGCCAGGGCGCGGTCGTACGCGGCGCGGTCCTCGGCCAGGTCCTCGGGGGTGCGCGTGAAGGTAAGGGCCTCGGCCAGCAGCATCGACACCATGCCGTCCCGGGGCGCGCGGTCACGAGCCCTCGCCAGGACCGGCACCGCGGCCCCGTAGCGCACCTCGCGGAAGAGCTCCCGGGTGCGCTGCAGCAGCTCCGCCACGCCGTCGCCGAACTCCTCGCCGGGCGCCTCGGCCCGAATCGTCTCTGCCAGCATCTCCTCCACCTCCTTCTGCATCAGCAGGCGCGCACGCCTCAGTCTCTGGCGCACGGCGGCCTCGGTCAGGTCCAGCTGGGCCGCCATCCGCGGCGTCGGCAGACCTTCCATGTAGTGCAGTACCAGCACTTCGCGGCTCCTCTCCGGCAGCCGGCCCATGGCCGCCCGCACCATCCGGCGCCGCTCGGCCCGCTCCAACTCCTCCGCCGGAGAGCCCGAGCCATCGGGGATCTCGTCCATCCGGATCTCCTCCCTGACCGGCCGCCTCCGCCGGCGCTCGAGCCAGGTACGGCCCCGGTTGCGGGCGATGGCGCGAAGCCAGGCCCCGAAGGAGGCGGCCTCGTCGAGACGGCCGAGTCCGTACCAGGCCCTCAGGAAGACCTCCTGGGCCAGGTCGCTGGCGGCGTCGAGGTCGTGCGTGACCGCCGCCGCCGTGGCGAAGACCACGCCCTTGTAGCGTTCCACGAGGCGGCCGAAGGCGAGATCGTCCCCGCCGCGCGCCGCCACGATCCAGGCCGTCTCCTCGTCGATCTCCGTCATACGGGCTCCGTCCCTCATGACCCCTCCAGCGGGGGTTGCGTGACATCCCGCCGGCCCGCGGGTCCCCTTGCCCGGGCCGGAACAGCGGCCTTTGGTTGTGTCCCATGGACGCCCCGATCCGCGTCGGCCTCATCCGCTGCGACACCCACGGCGCCTACTACGCCGGGCTCTTCGCCGACCACGACCCCCTGCGCCTGCAACGGCCCCTGCCGCCGGGCGATTCCGGCCGCGACTCGTGGCAGACGGGGGGCGCCCACTTCTACTTCTACACGAACTACGCCAATCCCGCGGCGATGACGGTGGAGCGGGTGGACGGCTTCTCCCTTGCCCGCGTGTGGGACGAGCACCGCGACGTGGCCGAGTGCCTGGCCTCGGTCTGCCATGGCAGCCCCCGTGTCTGCGACAGCCCGGAGGAGGCCAGCGACGAGGTCGACCTCGTCTTCGTGGCCGACTGCAACGGGGACGGCAGCGATCACCTGGCCCTCGCCCGTCCCGGGCTGCAGAAGGGGGTGCCCACTTTCGTTGACAAGCCCCTGGCTTTCGCCACCGAGGACGCCCTCGAGATCGTGCAGCTCGCCAAGGGCCATGCCGCGCCCCTGTGCTCGATCTCGATCCTGCGGGTGCTGCCGGTGGCGGCGCGGTTCCGCCGCCGCCTGCCGGAGGTGGGGCCGCTGCAGTTCGGCACGATCCAGGGCGGCGGCACCACCCTGGCGGGTCACATCCACGCCGTCAGCCTCGCCCAGCTCCTCTTCGGAGGAGGCGTCAAGGTGGTGCGCTGCATGGGCGAGACCGAGCTGCACACCTTCCACCTCGACTACGGGGACCGCCCGGACCGCCCCGCCCGCGGGGTCACGGTGAGCTGCGACGTGGGCACCCCCTGGCACTGCGCCTTCCACGCCAGCGCCTACGGGCCCGGCGGCGCCGTGCACTCGCCGCCCATGAGCGACTTCGACTTCCCCTTCGGCGCCGCAGACATCCTGCGCAAGGTGCGCGGGATGGTGCACGCCAACGCCTCGCCGCCGATCCTGCGCGACGCCGTGGAGGCCGTGGCCATCGCCGAGACGGCGAGGCGGGCCCAGGCCAGCGGCGCCGCCGAGGCGGTCCCGGAGCTGCCGCCCATATGAACCTCAAGGCCTGCCACCACCACGGCTTCACCGTCTCCAGCCTGGAGCGCTCGATCCCGTTCTATCGCGACCTTCTCGGCCTGGAGGTGCTGCGCGTCTCCGAGCGCCGCAACCTGCCGTCGTACGACCGCATGATCGGCTACGACGACATCGCCCTCAACGTCGCCCTCCTGCGCCACCCGGTGAACGAGTTCCTCCTGGAGCTGTTCGAGTACGTCAACCCGCCGGGGCAGGTGCGGCCCCTGGCCAACCCCTTCGTCGGCTCTTCCCACGTGGCCTTCGAGGTCGAGGGCATCGACGCCCTGTACGAGGCCCTGATCGCGGCGGGGTACTCCACCACCAGCCCCCCCGTCGACGTGGAGCGCGGCGGCTACGTGGTGGCCCGCGCCTTCTACGCCCTCGATCCCGACGGCATCACCGTGGAGCTCTTCGAGGAGTACGAGGACCTGGTGCGCCGGTGAGCGCTCCCCTGGCCCTGGTGACCGGCGCTGCAGGCGGCATCGGCCGGGCCACGGTGACGCGGCTCCTCGGCGACGGCCTGCGCGTCCTCGCCCTCGATCTGGATGCGGAAGGCCTGTCCCGGCTGGCGGGGAAGGAGCAGGCGGAAGGCGGACTGGCGACCTGCGAGTTCGACCTCACCGACATCGCCGGGACCGGGGATCTGCTGCAAGGCCTCGTGAAGCGCCACGGTCCCGTGACCCGCCTGGTCCTCAACGCCGGCGTCTGGCCCGGCGGCCCCATCGTCGACATGAGCGACGAGGTCTGGGACCTGAACCTGGCGGTCAACGTCACCTCGCCCTTCGCCTTCCTGCGGGCCCTGGCGCCGGTCATGGCCGGGGCCGGCGGCGGCGCCGTGGTCTGCGTCGCCAGCCGCAACGCCTACCGGTCGAGCACCAACAACGCCGCCTACGACGCCTCGAAGGCGGCCCTCGTGGGCCTGATGCGCACCGCCGCCGGGGAGTTCGCCGGCCACCGCATCCGAGTCAACGCCGTCTCGCCCGGGGTGATCTCGACGCCGGCCACGCCCGAGGTGGAGGAGCCCCTGTTCAAGGCCGCCTACCTCAAGCAGATCCCCCTCGACCGCTACGGCACCGCCGAGGATATCGCCGCCGTCATCGCCTTCCTGCTCTCCGACGACGCCGGTTTCCTCACCGGCCAGGACGTGATCGTCGACGGCGGCCAGATCGCCTGCCAGGACAACGGACGCTTCATGGAGATCCCCGGCCTGCGGGGATGACGGGAGGCTCGCCGTGCACGAAGAGATCCGATCCCTCCTCGACTTCAGCGGCCGGGTGGTGCTGGTCACCGGCGCCGGCCGCGGCATCGGCCGCGCCATGGCCGTGACCTTCGCCCGCGCCGGGGCCCGCGTCGCCCTGGCGTCGCGCAGCGCCGATCAGCTGGAGGAGGTCGCCGCGGAGATCGGTCCCGGCACCGCCCTGGTGCTGCCCACCGACGTGGGCGTCGAGGCCCAGGTGCAGGCCGCGGTGGCGCGCATCGTCGATACCTGGGGGCGCCTGGACGTGCTCGTCAACAACGCCGGACTCATCCAGTTCGCGGCGCTGGAGGAGATCGAGCCGGAGGCCTGGGACCGGGTGATCGCCGCCAACCTCACCGGCCCCTACCTGTGCTGCCGGGCCGCGGCGCCGGTCATGAAGCGCCAGGGCGGGGGCCGGATCGTCAACATCACCTCGGTGAGCGCCCAGACGGGAGGGGTCAGCGGCGGCGTCAACTACACCGCCTCCAAGGGCGGTCTCGAGACGATGACCAAGACCCTGGCGCGCGACCTGGCGCCGGCGGGGGTCACCGTCAACTCCATCTCGCCCGGGCAGATCGACGCCGACCCGGCCCTGCTCACCGACGAGCAGCGGGCCCACGTGACCGGGCTGATCCCCCTCGGGCGGCTCGGAGAGCCGGTGGAGATCGCCCACGCGGCGCTCTTCCTCGCCTCGCCCATGGCCGCCTACATCACCGGCGCCACCCTCGACGTCAACGGCGGGATCCTCAAGCGGTAGCGGTCCCCTGGGCCTCGGCTCAGTAGAGGCTGTCGGGCGTCGTCAGCGGACACCACCGCGACGTGAAGAGGTGGTCCATGAGGCACGCCCCGGCCTCCGGTGAGACCGGCGCCAGCCGGCGCAGGCCGTCGGCGGCGTAGAAGCGGTTGTAGCGGTTCTCGTCTCGCAGCATCTCCACCAGGGCCGGCACCGTCTCCGCCGCCGGAGCCGCGGCGTGGCGCAGGGCGATGGCGGCGTTGCGGCGGACGCGGTAGTCCTCGTCGCGGAGGCAGCGGGTGGCCGCCTCCAGGGCGTCGTCGCCCGCACCGGGGAGCCGGCCGAGGGCCTCCAGGGCGTTGCGCCGCACCCACCAGTGCTCGTCGGCGGTGGCCGCGCACAGGGCGGCTTCGTGGAGGGCCGCCCCCGGTCCCATGTTGCCCAGGGCCCCCGCCGCCGAGGCCCGCACCAGCCAGTGCCCGTCGTCCAGCAGGCCGGCCGCGGCCTCGTCGCCCCCGGGGGTCACGGCCAGGGCGTGGGCGGCGGCGGGCGCCGTGGGGTTGGTGCCGTGGGCGTTGTCGGCGGTCTTGGCCGTGGCCCGCTCCTCAGAGGCGGCCGCCTCGCGTCGCAGGCGGCCGGCGAGCAGGCCGGGGCCCTCTTCCGCGGCGGCCAGGGCGTAGGCGGCGTTCAGGCGCACCGGCTCGGCCTCGTCCGCCAGGGCCCGTGCCAGGGCGGGCACGGCGTCGGCCGCGGCGCCGGAGAGGGCGATGTGGTCCGCGGCCCGGGCCCGGTCGGCGGGCGAGGAGGAGGACCCGAGCTGGTCGACCCAGCCGCCGATGGGCTCCTCCGAACCGGCTGGAGGACCATTGCCGTACCCCCCGAGCCAGCGCCACACGTCGGAGCAGACCGCCCCGCTCTCCTCCCATGACCGGTGGCCGTCGGCGGCCCCGGAGAGGTCCGGCTCGGCGGTGCGCGCGAACTGGAACTTGAGCATGTAGCGCTTGCGGCTGCTCTGGTTGGCGATGGCCCGGTGCCAGCTGTCGAAGTGGACAATCGCCACGGTCCCCGCCTCGCCCAGCAGCGGTTCCTCCCTCTCCGTCGCCTTGCCCGGGTCGGGGTCGGAGATCGTGCGGTACCACTGCTGCCCCGGCAGGACTCCCGTAGGCCCCATGTCGGCGGTCACGTCCTGGGGGTAGTAGAAGCCGAGGACCCAGCGGAAGCGGGGGTGGCGCAGGTTGTGATCGAAGACGTAGCAGTCCTTGTGCCACGACTGGCCCGGGGAGCCGGGAGGGTTCAGATGACAGTGGCGATGGGGGTTCATCACGTACCCGGGGCCGAGGAGGCTTTCCAGCGCGCCGGCCACGGCCGGGTCGTCGAAGACCCGCCGGATCTCCGGCAGCCGCGGCAGCAGGTTGTTGCCCGGGTTGCCTTCCTTCTCGAAGAGCTCGTCGATGCGCGCGTAGAGGTCGGAGTGGAAGTCGGCCGGCAGGGTGGTGCGCACCGTCAGGCAGCCGTCGGCCACGAAGCGGGCGCGGGAGTCGTCGTCGAGGGAGTGTGGGGGGCGGTTCATTGCTTCCCTCCGGGCGTGTTCCGGTCTGGGGGATTGGTGCCGGGGAGGGGACTCGAACCCCTACAGGCCTGCGGCCTAGCGGATTTTAAGTCCGCTGCGTCTACCCGTTCCGCCACCCCGGCAGCGGCAAGAAGGTAGGAAATAGGAAAGGCCTCACCCGCCTTGGATGCGGACGAGGCCCTTGGAAGGTCTGGAGGCGGCGCCCGGAATCGAACCGGGGATATGGGCTTTGCAGGCCCTTGCCTTACCACTTGGCCACGCCGCCGGAAATCCGGGCCGGCAGAACCTACCGGGCAGGCAAGTCCCTGTCAACGCGGCACTTGCGGTCCCTATATTCAGCGCATGTCTGCATCAGCCACCGCTCCGGGGCCCCGCCCTTCCGCGCCATGACCGACGCCGCTCTCACCGTCGCCGTCCAAGGGGAGCTGGGCAGCAACAGCGAGCTCGCCGCCCGGGAGTACTTCGACGGACGCGACGTCGACGTCCTCCCCTGCCGCACCTTCGCCGATCTGTTCTCCACTCTGGACCGCAGAGGCGCCGAGGCCGCCCTGGCCCCGGTTGAGAACTCGCTGGCCGGCAGCATCCACGAGGTCTGGGACCTGCTCCGCGAGAGGCCCCAGCCGGTCTGTGGCGAGATCCGCCTGCGCATCGGCCACCACCTGATCGCCCCCCCCGGGACCCGTCTCGAGGACCTGCGCCGCATCCGCTCCCACCCGCAGGCGCTGGCCCAGTGCCGCGAGTTCCTCGACGGTCTTCAGGAGGTCCAGGTCGAGCCGGTGTACGATACGGCCGGCGCGGTCATGATGGTCAAGGCGGAGGGGCGGTCCGACGAGGCGGCCATCGCCACCGCCCAGGCGGCGGAGGACAACGGCATGCAGGTCCTGGTCGCCGATCTGGCGGGGATCCACAACTTCACCCGCTTCCTGGTCCTGGGCGAGGGTACCGGATCCGGCGGCTCCCCGAAGACGACGGTGGTCCTCGAGATGGACCACAGCGCCGCGGGCCTGCCCGCTGTCCTCGGCCAGCTGACCCGTGCGGGGCTGGAGGTGCTGAAGGTGGAAACCCGCAAGCGGGCGGGCCACCCCTGGGCCTATCTGGTGTACCTCGACTTCGCCGGCGACGCCGGCAGCGAGCCGGTCGCCGGGGCGCTGCGGGAGGTGGCCGGCCTCGTCGGCGGCCTCCACGTGGTGGGCACCTATCCGGCGGGCATTGCCGCCGAGCCGCGCCTGTACCCGCGCTGAGTCCCTCGGTTCGGCGCCTCAGTCCTCCTGAAGGCGCCGCACCTCCGGCGAGGTCTGATCGATCCTCCAGACGCCGGGTTGCCCGTCGCCGTCGATGTCGGCGCGCACGACGACGGAGAAGGACTCCCGGCCCACGTGACCGGCCTCGACCTCGTAGATCCGCATCCAGGTCAGGTAGGGAGCGTACGCCGGGTCCTTCGGGTGGAAGAAGCGCCCGTGTCGCCGCAGGTGGTCGATCTCCATCTCGTGGAGCTGTAGCAGACCCGCCTCCAGCTGGATGGTCAGTCTCTCGGTCACCGTCAGCCGCGAGAACTGCACGATGCCGATACAGGCCAGGAGGGCCAGGAGGAGCCCCAGCTCCAGCCAGGGCCACCACCGCCGCCCCGGGGCAGGGGAGTCGAGCTTGTTCACGGTGCCGGGACCTCAGGCACCCGGACCCGGAGACTCTGGCCGCGCTCGACGATCACCTCGCCGCCGAGGGCGACCGGCTCGGCCGGCGTGTAGGGGTCGAGGCGGCCGAGGCCGTGCTCCCCGTCCCCGTCGCGGTCGGCGAAGGCGGACAGCCGGTATCTGCCGGGGGCGACCCCGGGGAAGGCGAAGAGACCCGCCGAGTCGGCGGCGGCGGTCAGCGCGGGGCCTCCCGGCTGGTGGAGCCGCACTCGCACCGGCCCCTTCGCCGCCGCCCAGGCGGCCTTCCCCTCCACCGTCGCCCGGTCGGAGGCCGCGAGAAGCTCGAAGTCGAAAACGGCCGTCGAGTCCTGCGGGGCGTTGCCGGCCCGGTCGCGGAGGCCGTCGAGCCGCACCTCCAGGCGATGGGAGCCTGGTTCCAGGGGTGGCTCGGGGACAAAGGCCAGGGACAAGGGATCCGACCAGCGCCAAAGGCCGGCGGGCGGGGGAGAGGTGGAGTCCCTCGCTGCCCAGTCCTCGCCGCCGGGAACGGCGGAGGGGTCCATCGCCTCGGAGAAGGTGAGCACCAGGGAATCCGCCTCGGCGGCCAGGCCCCCCGGGCCGGGTTCGACGACCTCCGGTGGTCGTCGGTCCTCGCGGTCCGTCCCGCGCACCGGCTCTCGCGGAACCTCCACGTTGTGGCCGGCCAGGAGCACGCTGACGCGGTAGCTCCGGCCCGGCTCCTGCTCGGCGGTGACCACGTGGACCCTCCTGGAATCCGTGGGCAGGGAGTAGATCTCCTCCACGGGAAGGGTATCAACCTCCACCAGCAGGTCGGCGGCCTCCACACCTCTCTCGAAGGCCAGCAGGATTCGCCGCCGGTCGACGGCGCTGATCCGCTGCACGCGGTTGCCGGGCCTTCTGGGCGCCAGCACGAGCACGCCGGCGTCGGCCTCTCCATCGGTGGAAGCGGCGATGTCTCCGTGGGGGAGCCCCAGTGGTTCTTCCGGGTCCGGCCGCTGGTTCCGGTTGCCGTCGACGAAGGCGATCGTGCGGTAGCGGCCGGCGGCGAGCCGGTCGAACCGGAAGCCGCCATCGCTACCGCTCTGGGTGACGTAGGAAGGCGGGTCGACGCCGGTGCGGCCGTCGAAGCGGGCCAGGTCGTAAGCCCAGACGAAGGCGCCCCTCCGGGGCTCGAGGTCCGCTGACAGCAGGTGCCCGGAGAGGCTTCCGGCGTCGAGCCGGCCGCCGGTGGCGAAGGCGAGCTGGAAGGACTGCTCGAGGCGGTTGCCGCGCAGATCCCGAGCGCCGGTGCCGATGGTGACGACGTAGGTCCGCTCCTCGGCCAGCCCGGAGGGCACCGTGATCTCCAGGCGGCGGCCCCTCCATCTGGGGCGGAAGTCGACTTGGGGAGCCAGGAAGACCGCCTCCACCGTCCGCTCTCGATCCATGGCCTCACTGAAGTCGATGGTCACCCTCCGTCGGGGATCGACGCCGGTTGCGTCGGCGGCGGGCTGGTGGGCCACGACGGCGGGAGCGGTCTCGTCCACCGGCCCCCCCGTGGGCCGACCCTGCTTGGCGCAGCCGAGGGCCGCGGCGAGAGCGGCGGCGCAGAGCAGGCGCGGCGGCATGGGACCACTAGGCCCGGGGGTGGGCCTGCCGGTAGCGGGCAGTGAGCTCGGAGATCTCCCGGCCGCGGTCCGGGTCGGAGGCCGCGGCTCGGCGGTCCAGGAGGGCGGAGACGAGCCCCGGGTCGGCCCCCGCCTCCAAAAGGTGCCGGGCGCAGGCGGCCCGAAGCTGGCCTATGCCCCGGTGGCGGCGGGGAGGTCCCGCGCGCGGCGGGCCCGGCGGCGCCCCGAGGTGGCGCAGGTAGCGGTCGACGATGCGCTGGATCGAGCGCGGGTGCAGCCTGCGGCCCCGGGCACTGACGAAGAGCGCGCCGGCGTCGACGGAGGAGATCTCGCGGGCCAGGAGCACCTCCGCGCGCCTCAGCAGGTACGCCCGCAGCGCCTCCGCCGCCTGGGGGCCCAGGGGTACGGCGCGGGGGGTGGCGCCGGTGATGCGCAGCCGGCCATCGGCCAGGCCGAGGTGGCTCAGGTTCAGGTTCACCGCTTCCGAGAGACGCAGCCCGCACCCGTAGACCAGCTCCAGCAGGGCCCGGTTCCGGGCGCCGGTGAAGGACCCGCGCTCGGGAAGGGCCAGCAGGGCGCGCATCTCCTCGGGGGTGGGGGGGGCCGGATCGGCAGACGGGGCGGGAGGCCGGACCCCCGCGGAGGGGTCGCAACGGCATACCCCCTGGGATCGCAGGAAGTGGAACAGACGGCGCACGGCTGCGAGTTTTCGGGCCACCGTGCGCGGCGACCGTCCCGCGTCGGTCAGATGCCCGGCGAAGGCGGCCACCGCCTCGGTGGGGACGCTGGCCACGGTGGGCGCGGTGACCCGGGTGTGCAGGAAGCGGGCGAACTGGTCGAGGTCGACGCCGTAGGCGCGCCGGGTCCCGGGGCTGAGGGGGGACCGGCCGAAGGGGCCGGCCTCGGCCAGGGAGGCGAGGAAGAGCTCGATGCCCGTCTCGACGGCGGCATGCGGGCTCAGGGTCGGGAGGGTCACGGGTGAGCGGCGGGCACGCCGCCCTGGATCAGGCGGCCTGGGTGTTCTCGAAGCGGCTGTCGCAGACTTTGCAGTGGAGGGAGGGCGGGCCGGTGCGGCTGGCCTTCTCGTAGAGCAGGGGCGCCTCGCACTGCGGGCAGGGGCCGTCCACCGGCTTGTCCCAACTGGCGAACTTGCACTTCGGGTAGCGGTCGCAGCCGAAGAACACTTTGCCCTTGCGCGACTGCTTCTCCACCATGTCGCCCTCCCCGCAGTCCGGGCAGGAGATGCCCAGGGAGAAGGGCTTGACGTTGTGGCAGTCGGGATACCCGGAGCAGGCGAGGAAACGGCCGTAGCGCCCCGTCTTCACGACCATGGGCTTCGAGCACTGGTCGCAGACCTCGTCGGTCTCCGCCTGCTCGCGCTGCTCTTCCAGGGGCTTCGTGTTCTTGCACTGCGGGTAACCCGGGCAGGCGAGGAAGCGGCCGTTCCGGCCCCACTTGACGACCATGTTGCGTCCGCATTCCTGGCAGAGGATGTCGGTCTCCTCCTGGAGGGACTGTTTCAGTTCCCTGCGGCGCGCGTTGGCCTCCTCGAGAGATCCCTTCCACGAGCCGTAGAACTGGCGCACCGATGCGACCCAGTCCTCCCGGCCGTCCTCGATGCGGTCGAGCTCGTCCTCCATCCGCGCCGTGAAGGCCACGTCGAAGATGTTGGGGAAGGTGGCCACGAGGAGCTTGTTGACCGTCTGGCCGCGCTCGGTGGCCTCGAAGTAGCGGTTGTCCATCTTCTCCACGTATTCCCGGTCCTGCAGGGTGGAGATGATCTGGGCATAGGTGCTCGGCCGTCCGATGCCCTTGGCCTCCAGCTCCTTGACCAGCGACGCCTCGGAATATCGCGGCGGCGGCTTGGTGAAGTGCTGCTCGGGCAGCAGCTTCTTGAGGGTGAGGGTTTCTCCCTCGGTCAGGTCGGCGGGCACCTGGGTGCGCTCCTCCTCGTCCTCGTCCTCCTTGCTCTCGGTGTAGAGGACGGTGAACCCGGGGAACTTCACCTGCGACCCCGTGGCCCGCAGCAGGTAGTCGCCGGCTGCGATGTCGACGCTGATGATGTTCATCACCTGGGGCTCCATCTGGGAGGCGAGGAAGCGCTTCCAGATCAGCTCGTAGAGCCGCCATTGATCGGGGGACAGGCGAGACTTCATCTCCTCCGGAGAGCGTTCCACCGAGGTGGGGCGGATCGCCTCGTGAGCGTCCTGGGCGCCGCGGCGGGTCTTGTAGACAATCGGCTTTCCGGGCACGTACTCCTTGCCGAAGCGGCTGCCGATCTCGGCGCGCACCTCCTCGATCGCCTCGTCGGCGACGCGCACCGAGTCGGTGCGCATGTAGGTGATGAGCCCCACCGTCTCGCCCACGAGCTCGATGCCTTCGTAGAGCTGCTGGGCCACCGCCATGGTGCGCTTCACCGAGAACCTCAGCTTGCGGGCCGCCTCCTGCTGCAGGGTGCTGGTGATGAAAGGGGGCGCCGCCCGGCGCCGCTGCTCGCGGTGCTTGATGGACTTGACGGTGAAGGTCGATTCCCGCAGGGCGCCGGTAATGCGGTCGGTCGCCTTCTGGTCGGGGATCTCCAGCTTCTCCCCCTTGTACTGGAGCAGGCGCGACTTGAAGGCGACCTCGCCGTCGTCGGTGGCGTGGCCGAGGAGGGCGTCGATGGACCAGTACTCCTGGGGCTCGAATGAGGCGATCTCGGCATCGCGCTCGCAGATCAGGCGCAGGGCGACGGACTGCACCCGCCCGGCGGACAGCCCGGCGTGAATGACCTTCCACAGGAGGGGGCTGATCTCGTAGCCTACGAGCCGGTCGAGGACGCGCCGGGCCTGCTGGGCGTTGACCTTGCACAGGTCGAGGACGCCGGACCTGTTGATCGACTCGCGCACCGCCTTGGGCGTGATCTCGTTGAAGAGAATCCGCTTGACCTCGCCGTCCTTGGCCGCGATCGCCTGCGCCACGTGCCAGGCGATCGCCTCGCCCTCGCGGTCGGGGTCCGTCGCCAGGTAGATCGTGTCCGCCCTCTGCGCCGCTCGCCGGAGGTCGGTGAGGATCTTTCCCTTGCCGCGGATGGTCACGTAGCGGGGCAGGAAGTCCTTGTCCACGTCGACGCCGAGCTCCTTCGGCGGCAGATCGCGGACGTGTCCCATGCACGACTTCACGATGAAGTCGCGGCCGAGGATCTTGTTGATGGTCGTCGCCTTGGCCGGCGACTCCACGACGACGAGTGACTTACCCATGGCCGGTTGTGAGATCCGCTTCGTTCGGAGTTTCGGATGAAAAAGGACGCGGCCCTGAGAGGCGGAGCCAGATGCGCCCCGCCCAGGGCCGCCGGTCTCGCAAGATAACCAGGGGCCGGGTGATCCGCAACGAAGGCCCGAGCCCTCCTACGCCACGGGACTGGCCCGCGGCTGAGACGGTTCCGGGCGTATTCCTTGACGAGATGGGGTCTCTCCCCGTGTTTGGTAACGCCTCGAGAATCACCCCTTCAAACCGCCGGACGAGGGCGCTTGCATCGCCGAAGCCCCAGCGAAATCGACGGGATCCGCGCGGCCTGCGCCGTCGTTCACCAGGTGCAGTCGGCTGTCGAGGCCGCGGCCTCGCCCGGTGTGTCCACACTCTCTCTCGACGAGCTGGCGGAGGCCACGATCCGCGACCGAGGCGGAGAGCCGGCCTTCAAGGGCTATCACGGCTTTCCCGCGTCGATCTGCGCCTCCGTCAACGACGAGGCGGTGCACGGCCTGCCGCGCACCGAGCCCCTGGAAGAGGGCGACCTGCTGTGCGTCGACGTGGGCGTGCAGCTCGACGGGTGGTTCGGCGACGGCGCCTTCACCATCGTCCTCGGCCATGTGGACCGGCGGGTGCGAGGCCTGGTGGACACGACTCGGGCCGCCCTCGAATCGGGCGTTGCCGCCGCCCGGCCCGGGAATCGCCTGTCGGACATCTCTCACGCCATCGAATCCGCGGCCGCGGCGGGAGGCGTCTCCGTCATTCGCGAGTTCGGCGGCCACGGCATCGGCCGTCACCTTCACGAGGATCCCCACCTGCCGAACCATGGGCCCCCGGGGCGCGGCCCCCATCTGAGGGCGGGCCACGTCCTCGCCATCGAGCCGATCTTCAGCCTTGGACAACCCGGGATCGTCGTCGACGAGGACGGCTGGACCGCGCGCACGAGGGACGGTTCCTTGGCCGCCCACTTCGAGCACACCGTGGCCGTCACGGAGGACGGGCCGAGTCTGCTGACCCTGTCCCCGGGTATCGCGGACACCGCAGACTCCCGTCCGGTCTGCAACCAACCCCCGGAAAGGGCGGAGGCCCCGCCCGAGAAGGCCGAGGACAGAGGCTGATGCGCGTCACCTTCCTCGGCACGGGCACCTCCGTCGGCGTGCCTCGCATCGCCTGTGAGTGCGGGGTCTGCACCTCCACCGATCCGCGCAACAAGCGCCTGCGGTGCGCCATCGCCATCGAGCATCTCGACCGGTCGATCCTGATCGACACGCCTCCCGACCTGCGGACCCAGGCGCTGCGCCACGACCTGCGGCGCGTCGACGCGGTGCTCTTCACCCACGGTCATGCCGACCACCTCCATGGCCTCGACGATGTGCGCTCCTACTGCTTCGGGCGCGACGAGCCGATCCCCGTCTACGGCGACCGCCCCACCCTCGACCGCATAACCCGCGTCTTCGACTACGCCTTCGACTCGGCCTGGGCCCAGGCGGTGCCGCGCATGTCCCTTCATCCGATCCGGGGAGCTCTCGAGCTCTTCGGCCTGCGCATCCAACCGGTGACCGTCATGCACGGGCGGCTGCCCGTGCTCGCCTTCCGCATCGGGCGCTTCGCCTACGTGACCGACTGCAACGCCATTCCCGACGAAGCGATGAGCCAGTTGCGCGGTCTCGATGTTCTCGTCCTCGGCGCGCTGCGTCACAAGGGCCATCCCACCCACTTCACCGTGGACGAAGCCCTTGAGATCGTGGCCGAGTTGGCTCCGCGCCAGGCCTACTTCACCCACATCGCCCACGATCTCGACCACCAGGCCACCAACGACTACCTGCCCGAGGCGGTCGAGCTCGCGTACGACGGTCTGGTCCTCGAGGTTTCCTGAGAACGACAACGGCACCGCCACTCGGGTGACGGTGCCGCGCTGGCGATCGAGTCCCATCCGGCTGGGCTTCACAAGGGACTGCGGTTCAGCACTTCGACCACCCGCAGTGCTTGCAGGTCAGGCAACTGGCCTCGTGGGAGACGGTGGAGCCGCACTCGGGGCAGGTGGCCACGCTCGCCAGGGCTCCCGGACCCCGCTCGGCGGCCTGGGCCTGGGAGCCTCCCTGCACGGGGTGGGGGATGTCGCTGCCGTCCCGGCGGTGAAGGTACCGCTCCAGGGCCCGGCCGATGGCGTCCGGCGTGGACAGGATCAGCTCGCCGTTCTCCCACACCGGGTTCGGCCCGGAGATCCCCTTCAGCTGACCGATGATCTCCTGCGGATCGATGCCCGAGCGCAGGGCGATGGAGATCAACCGGCTGATCGCCTCCGACTGGGCCGCCGCATTGCCGCCCGCTTTCCCTATGGTGCTGAAGATCTCGCAGATCCCCTGATCATCCTCGTTGATCGTGACGAAGATGTTGCCTTCGCCGGTGCTCACCCGTTCGGTGACACCGCGGGTGACCGCCGGCCTGCGGCGCGGATGCGCGCCCACTCCCCCGGTGGCTTCTTCCGCCGCCTCCGGACCGTCCGACGCCTCCGAAGGGGGATCCTCTTCCCTCTTCTCCGTCTGCAGGATCCCCTGCCGGCAGCCCTCGCGGTACACCGTGACGCCCTTGAGGCCCTCCTTGTAGGCGGTGACGTAGATGTCGGCCACCGTCTCCACCGAGGTTTCCTCGGCCAGGTTGATCGTCGACGAGATCGAGCTGTCGGTGTAGCGCTGGATCACGCCCTGCATGCGGACTCGGAAGTAGGGATCGATGTCGTGGGCCGTCACCACGTGTCCGGGCAGGTTCTCGTCGTCGCCGAAGAGGTCACGCACGAGGGGATGGTAGACCTTGTACTCGCGGAAGCTCTCGCCGTCCTCCTGCTTCACGCGCCGCTTGTAGCTGGTGCAGAAGATCGGCTCCACGCCGGATGACGTCTGGGCGACGATCGAACCGGTCCCCACCGGCGGCACCGTGATCAGGGTGGAGTTGCGCAGCCCGTGCTCGCGGATGCGGTCCTGCATCGCCCTCGGCAGGTCCCGCACGAACCGGCTCCGGGACACCCCTTCCCAATCGAAGAGCGGGAAGGGTCCCTTCTCGCGGGCGATGTCGATCGACGTCTCGTAGGCGCAGTGGCAGATGGTGCGCATGATCTTGTCCACCGCCTCGAGGGCCTCGTCGGAGTCGTACTTGAGGCCCATGAGCACCAGGGCGTCGGCCAGACCCGTGATGCCCAGCCCCACGCGCCGGTCGGAGGCCACCGCCTCCTCGATCTTCGGGAGGGCGTGGTTGGGCATGTTGTAGTCGATGACGTTGTCGAGGAACCGCGTCGCCACCCGGGCCGCCTCGGCCAGGTCCCCGTAGTCGATCTGTCCGTCCTCGCCGACGAACTTCGCGAGGTTGAGGTTGCCGAGGTTGCAGGCCGTGTACGAGGCCAGGGGCTGTTCACCGCAGGGATTGGTGCTCACCAGCGGGTTGGCGTACTCGACGTTGTGACATTCCCGCATCGTGTCCCAGAAGATGATCCCGGGCTCGGCGCTGGCGTGCGCGTTGGTGATGATCCGGCTCCACAGGTCCCGGGCCCTCAGCGTCCGGTAGACCTTGCCGCTCCAGCGCAGGTCGAAGTCGGTGTCGTCGATGACGGCCTGCATGAACTCGTGGGTGATGAGCACGCTGATGTTGGCGTACTGCACCTTGGTGCGGTTGGCGTCGTTCTTGATCGTGATGAAGTCGAGGATGTCGGGATGGTCGACGCGCAGGGTGAGCATCAGCGCCCCCCGGCGACCGGCCTGGGAGACGGCGTTGGTGCTTTCCGACAGGAGGTTCATGAAGGCCGTGCACCCCGGCGACTGGTCGACGGTGGCGTTCACCGGCGCCCCCTTGGGCCGCAGGACCGACAGATCCGTGCCGACGCCGCCGCCGGTGCGGTAGACGAGGGCCGACTCCTTGAGGCAGGTGTAGATGCCCTCGAGGCTGTCCTCCTGAATGGGGATGACGTAGCAGTTCGACAGGGTCGGCTTGCGCCGGGCCTCGTCGCGGCCGGCGCCGTGCATCACCCGTCCTCCGGGGATGAACTTGAAGTCGATCAGCAGCGAGAAGAAGCGGTCGTACCAAGCCTGGGAATCGGCCTCGACAGAGGCCATGGCCCGGGCGACGCGGTCCCATATCTGCAGCGGCCCGGTCTCGCCCGGCGCCAGGTACTTGGAGCGCAGCACGTCGATGGCCAGGTCGTTGTCGCCGTAGTAGGTGTGGGCATCGGCGGCGCGCTGCAGAACCTCGTCGTGGCCGTTGCGCTGGTACCCGTGCCCTTCGAGCTGGGCAAGGAGGTCTTCCAGGCGGTGGACACCCGTCGGTGCGTCGGAGGCGCCGGGATCAGCTGCGGAGTGCTCGGTGGACATGCTCGAAAGTCTCCCTGGGGAACGACAAAGAGCCCCTGCTGCCGCGCCGGTGCGGGAGGGGGCGGCAGAACTGGGGGCTAACTATCGTGTTTACAGAACGTTACTTCGGGGAGAGCGAAAGGTTGTCGGCAACTCGGCCACATGATCTGGAGGTCTGTTCGGTCACCCCGTACACAAGATCTTGTGGCTCGAAGCTTCAACGCGGCCAATATACAGGCCTCGATTCCGGCTTGTCAAGGTTTTTTGCGGCGTCGGAAGGGCCGCGGAGGGCGCCCCCGGGAGGGCTCAGGTGGAGAGCTGCTCGAGTTCCCTGACAAAGTCCTGCCGGTCCTTGAACTGGCGGTACACCGAGGCGAACCGAACGTAGGCCACGTCGTGGAGGTCCTTCAGCCCTTCCATCACCAGCTCCCCGATCTGCTTGCTCGGGACCTCTCTCTCGGCGCGGTTGCCCAGCTCGGACTCCACCTGGTCCATCAGCTCTTCGATGCGATCGCTCGATACGCTCGTCTTGTAGCAGGCCAGCTCGATCTTGGCCTGCAGCTTGGAGCGGTCGAAGGGCTCCCGGTTTCCGTCCCGCTTGATGACGGTGAGAGGTGCATGCTCGATGTACTCGTACGTGGTGAACCGCTGGTTGCAGCGCGTGCACTCACGGCGCCGGCGGATCGCCTGGCCGTCGCGGCAGGAGCGCGAGTCGACGACGCGGTCGTCCTCGGTATTGCAGAAGGGACAACGCATGGAGCCCGACCTCCCGGCGAACCCCGGAGGACGGGGTTCATGGCCGCGGGGAGAGGGTGGGGGAGGATGGGGGGAGCTGGAATCGCTGGCCGCAGCCGGTCCGCGGCCCCTGGCGAGTCTTTCCTAATCTAAGATGGACGCCTGCAGTCCTGGCAACCGGCGCCTACTGCAACTGGAACTTGTAAGTGAGGGCTACCCAGACCTTCACGGGCTTGTCGTTCTGGATCGCCGGGGTGAAGGTGGTGGCCAGGGCGGCCTTGCGCGCGGCCTCGTGGAAGACCTCGTTGCCGTGGATCTCGCCCACCTTCTCCACCTTGCCCTCGCGATCGACCAGAACCTGGATGGTGATGTTCCCGGTGATCCCCGCCCGACGGGCGATCTCGGGGAACACCGGCCGTGGGTCGTTCTTCTTCTTGGGCGGTTTCTCCACCCTCCAGTACTCGACGATCTCCTCCTCCTCTTCCTCCAGGGCGACCTCGGTGGTCTGCTGCAGCTCCTCGAGGGGGGGCGGCGGGGCCAGGTCGTCGAGACCGAAGTCCAGATCGGTCTCCATGATCGTGGCGTCCTCGGGGATCTCCTCGCTGGTGGAGGCGATGGGCACCACCGGCCGCGGCGGCGGCGGCGGCCGGCGCTCCTGGCGGGTCTCGGGGATCTCCTCCAACTGGATGATCACCGGCTCCTGGGGCTTGGCGTAGGCCGAGGCCTCGAAGCTCGGCCAGAACAGGATCACCAGCACCAGGGCGACGGAGGAGGCGCCGAAACAGGCCCAGAAGGTCTTGCGGTACTCCAGGCGCAGGTCGGCCTCGGGGGCCTTCGTGCGCACCATGTCGGCCGTCCGTCTCAGCATTCGTCAGCCTCCTGCCGGCAGGGCGGCTTCGCGCTCGCGGTCGGTGGCGAAGTTCACGCGCAGGGCCTCGACCCTGCGCAGCTCCTGCAGCACGTCGGAGATGGTGCCGAATTCCGCTTGGCCGTCCCCCTTGATCGAGATGATCAGACGGGGGTTGGCGACCAGCTTGGCGTGGATCAGGGGACCTACGTCCTGCAGGGGGACCGTCTTGTCGTCGACATTGACGGCGCCGTTGGCGCCGACCCAGATGCTGGTCACGTGGCGGCGCATCTCCAGCTTCTCGACCCGCTCGGCTTCGGGCAGGGTTACGGGGATGCCGCGAAAACGGATGAACACCGTGGAAACCATGAAGAACACGAGGAGCAGGAAGGCGATGTCCGCCATCGACGCCGTGGGGACCGCGGCTCCCACCCGGGACTTGCGGGTGAATCTCATGGGGCCTCAGCCTCCCTCCGGCTCGGCGATCGAGATCCGCGTGGCACCGGCGAGCTTCAGCTCGTCGAGGACGTCGACGAACATGCGGTAGCTGGCCTGGCGCTGGGCCTTCAGAGAGACGATCAGCTTCTCGTTGGCCGCCAGCCGGCGCTGGATGTCGGCGCGCAGGTCGGAGAAGGCGATCTCCGTGAGCTCGGAGTCCTCGAAGAAGGCGATACGGTCCTCGTCGTTGATCCACACGTTGCAGATGTTCTTTTCCCTGACCTCCAGGGTCTCGGCTATCGGGGGCAGGTGCAGGGACAGCCCCTTGTCCTGGTTCATCGTCGTCGTCACCAGGAAGAACACGATGAGCAGGAAGGCGATGTCGGCCATGGAGGAGGTGGGGATCTCGGGCAGCACCCGGTTCCCCCGCTTGCGCAGGTTCACGTGTTGTCCTTCAGCTCGATTTCGATGAGCACGTCGATCAAGCTGGCCGTGTGCTCCTGCATGTCGGCGATGATCCTGTCGATGCGCGAGGCGAAGAAGTTGTAGCAGAACTGGATCAGGATGCCGACGATCAGGCCGGAGGCGGTGGTGATGAGGGCTTCCGAGATGCCGCCGGCCACCAGGGAGGGCTCCACGTCGCCGGCGACCTTGATCGCCTGGAAGGCGCCGATCATGCCGCTCACCGTCCCCAGGAAGCCGACCATGGGCGCCAGGTTGGCCACCGTGGACAGCCAGATCATGCCGCGCTCGAGAAAGGCCATCTCCACGGCGCCGGCGTTCTCGAGCGCCTTCTCGACGTTGTCGATGCCCCGATCGAGCCGCAGCAGGCCGGCGTGGATAACGCTGGCCACGGGACCGCGGGTTTCGGCGCACAGCTGAGCGGCTTGCGCGGCCCCGCCGGACCGAATCGCCTCTTCCAGTTGCTCGAAGAAGCCCTTGGCGTCGATGGCGGCGCGCGAGAGGGTGATGAGCCGCTCGGCGGCGATGGCCAGGCCGAGGGCCAGGAGAAAGGCCAGGGGCCACATCGCCCAGCCACCGTCGATGAATAGTTGAAGCATGGAAAACCTCTTTCTCGGATTGGGGGTACGTCAGCTGCCGTTGTCGGTTGAGCCCTCTTCCTCGGCGTCGTCGCCACCGAAGAACTGCCGGCGGAGCTTCTCCTCCTCCGTCTCCGGCGGGCGGAGTTGCCAGATCCGCTGCTGGGCGACGGCCGCCCAGTTGGGGTCGCCAAGGGCGAGCTCGTACTCGGCGATGGCTTCCTCCTCCGCGTCCTGGCGCCCCAGCAGGTCACCCCGGAGCAAGCGCAGGTGGGCGCTGTCGGGGGAGCGCCGCAGGCCGCCCTCGATCCAGCGCGCCGCCGCCTTCAAGTCGCCGGCGTTCAGATGGATCTCGGCGATGGTGGCGACGGTCAGCAGGTCCTTGGGCTGCTCGCGCGCCATACCCTCCAGGCCTTCGAGCCTGACCGCCGGGTCGCCGGCGGTGTCGCCCAGCTCGGACATGCGGACGTAGTGGGCGTAGCGGCCGGCCGAGTCGATGCCAACCAGTTGCCTCAGGGATTCGTGCGCGCCCGTGTAGTCCTCCGTGGCGATCTGCAGGTCCACGATCCGGGTCAGGGATTCGACCTGCCCGGCTCCGCCTTCGGCGGTCAGCCGCTGGCGCCAGGCCAGCGCCGCGGGCGCATCGCCCTGGTCCTCGGTCATCACCGCCAGCAGCTCGTACAGCTCGCTGCGAGCATCCTCCGGCAGGGCCGCGGACTCGGCGAGGGCGCCGTAGTGCTCGATGGCCTCTAGGGGCCGGCCGTTGCGGCGGTAAAGGTCGGCGAGCTTGCGCCGGTGCTCCGCGTACCTGGGCTCGTTGGGCCTGGCGCGGAGAACGGGGCCGAGGAACCGCCAGGCCGAATCCGGCGCGGCACCGTTCAGGTAGAGAGTATAGAGGGTAAGGTTGGTGTTGACGTGGGCCGAGTCGATGGCGGCCGCGGACAGCAGGGCCCGCTTGGCGTCGGCCGGCCGGCCGAGCTCCAGGAAGGCCCGGCCCATCGAATAGTGGGCCCAGTGGTAGCCGGGATCGTACTTGATCAGCTCGGTGTAGTACTTGACGACATCGTCGTGTTCCTTCTTGACCCGGGCGTTCTTGCCGAGCCACTTGTACTTGATCACCGAGTCGGCCAGGCTCACCTCCGCGGGGGCCGCAAGATCCGGCGCCGCCGTCACGCCGAGCAACAGGCAGATCTGCAGAGGGTTCTTCACAATCCTCCCCGATCGGGCTGCAGGGATGGAGACCACCAAAGGACTCCAAATATAACCCTCGCCGGGAGACCATCAATCCGCAAGTTACGGCAGGGTGCCACTTTGGCGTCAGAGGGCGGGCGGAACCGGTTTGACAATCCCGCGAGGGGCGGCGCATTTTCCACCGGATTCCCGAACTTCCAGCGCGGCGTGAAGACGCGGCTCCGTTCCGGTGTCTGCACGGAGGATGATGGCCACCACCACCCGAATCGAGGTCCGTCTCCCCGACGGGGATCTCGTGCAACGCGCCGTCGAGGGCAGCGACGAGGCCTTCCGGAGGCTGATCACCGAGTACCACCCGCTGGCCTATGGACTGGCCTATCGGGCCCTCGGCGACCGCGAGGACGCGGAGGAGGTCGTTCAGGACGCCTTCGTCAAGATCCACGGGGCCCTCGGCGGGTTCCGCGGCGAGTCCTCTCTGAAGACCTGGATCCTGCGCATCGTCTGGCACCTGAGTCTCAACCGCCGGCGGGACCGGGCCCGCAGCCCCTGGCGGAGGCTCGGCCTGCACCGGGCGGACGAGGAGTCGGGTGAAAAACTCTCCTTGCCGGCCGGCGAAGGACCGGAGGCCCGGCTCCTGACGCGGGAGACGCAACGCCTGGTTCGGGAGGAGATCGACGATTTGCCGCCCGCCCTCAGGGAGGTGCTCGTCCTCCACGGCTTCGAGCAACTCGGCTACGAGGAGATCGCCCGCGTGCTGGACATTCCGGTGGGCACCGTCAGCTCGCGGATCCACACCGCCCGCCGCCGCCTGGCGGCGGGCCTGCAGGGACGCGGAGTGGTCTGAAGGCCGTCGCGGAGGAACGACCGATGTTGTCGAGATGGCGGCGCCGGGGAGGCGGTGTCGAGCCCCCAGGCGCCGACGGTGAAACCGGTCCCGGCGGCGGCGGGCGCAGGGTCCTCGGCCTGAGGGCCCGCCTGGAGGCGGCCAGGATGCGTGCCGTCGACGATCTGGTCGACCGCGTTCTCGAGCCGCCGACGCCGCTGCCCGACGCGCAGGCCGCGGCCGACCGGATCCTGCGCCGTCTCCGCCGGCCTGGGCTATCTGCCGAGGCCCGCGGCCCCTTTCCCTGGAAGCCGGCCCTGGTCGCTTCGGGACTCCTGGTGACGGCGGGGGTGGCCTTCGCCGGGCTTCGGCGCCGCGGGCTGGCGAGATCCCGGTGAACTGGTTCGAACGGCTCAAGGCGGGGGTCCTGACGCGCATCAAGCGCGAGATCCCCGAGGCCATCTGGAGCAAGTGCAAGGACTGCGGCGAGACGGCCTATCAGCACGCTCTCGAGCGCAACAGTTGGATCTGTCCCCGCTGCGGCAGCCACTTTCCCATCGGCCACGAGAAGTACATCCGCATCCTGAGCGACCCCGGGTCCTTCACCGAGATCGACGCCGGTCTGTCCACCGCCGATCCGCTCAAGTTCCGCGACCACCGCCGCTACTCCGACCGGATCCGCGAGGCCCGCCGCTCCAGCGGCATCAACGAGGCGGTGCACACCGGCCTTTGCACCATCGGGGGCAACCCCGCGGCCCTGGGTGTCATGGATACGCGCTACATCATGGGCAGCCTGGGCGGGGCCACGGGCGAAAAGATCAGCCGCCTCATCGACAGGGCCCTGGCCGACGGCCGGGCCCTGGTGCTGGTCTGCCAGTCGGGAGGTGCCCGGATGCAGGAGAGCACATTCTCGCTGATGCAGATGGCCAAGATCAGCGCCCGGCTGCGCCGGTTCTCCAACGCCGGCGGGCTCTACGTCGCGGTCCTGACCGACCCGACCTACGGCGGCGTGACCGCCAGCTTCGCCATGCTCGGGGACCTCACCCTCGCCGAGCCGGGGGCCCGTATCGGGTTCGCTGGCCAGGCGGTGATCCGCCAGTTCATGGGCATCGAGGAGCTTCCCGCCGGATTCCAGATCGCCGAGACCGTCCTCGAGCACGGTTTCGTCGACCGCGTCGTCCCCCGGAACGAGATCGCCGCCACCCTGGGCAGCCTCATCGCCATGCTCGCCCCTGGCGGCAAGGAGAGTTCCCTCCCCACGGCCGCGACCTGATCCGCCGGCCTCCGCGCGCGGATCCCCCCCGGAAGTGTCTGCATGACCGCCCGCGTACTGGTGCCGGTGGCGCTCATGGCCGCCCTCACCGCCGTGGGCGCGCAGTTGCGCATCCCCATGCCCCATGTCCCCATCACCCTGCAGGCGGCCTTCGTCTGCCTGGCCGGGCTGTTGCTGGGGCCCTGCCGGGGGGCGGCCAGCCAGGCGGTCTATCTCACGGCGGGGCTGGTGGGGCTGCCCGTGTTCGCGGGCGGCGGAGGGCTGCACTACCTGCTCAAGCCCTCCGCCGGGTACCTGCTGGGGTTCGTGCCCGGCGCCTGGTTGGCGGGGCGGCTGGCCGGGGACGCCCGGGGAGTCAGCTTCCGACGGGCCGTGGCCGCGACCTGTGCCGGGATGGCGGCCATCTATGCCGCCGGGGTGCTGGGGCTCTACCTCAACCTGCGTTTCATGGCGGCCAGTCCGGCGGCGGCGGACCTCGCCCTGGAACTCGGCCTGGCGCCCCTGCCGAAGGACCTGCTCGTGGGACTCCTCGTCGCCTGGTTGGCGGTCCGTCTGAGGCCGGTGGCGGGGTCGCCGCCGGGCTGATTCAGAAGATGTTGCGGTACTTGAAGGTGGTGAAGAGTTGCTCCTCCGAGACGCCGAGGTCGGCGCGCACGACGAAGTCCTCGTTCCAGTAGGTGCGCAACCCCCAGCCGATGCTGAGGTGGGTGTCGAGGGGATGGAGGTCGGAGAATCCGGGGGCCACCTGTCCACTGTCGGCGAAGAGTATGGCCAGCAGGTCGAGGTGCTGCTTGAAGAGGGTCCGGCTCCCCAGGTAGTAGCGCGCCTCCGTGTTGGTGAGGGCGCGCACGTTGTCGGTGAAGCGCTGCCGGTCGAAGCCACGCAAGTTGTCGGATCCCCCCAGGCCCTTGATCCTGCGGCTGCCGCCGATCTCGCCGTAGGCGTACAGGGGCACGGTCCCCTTCAGGGCTTCCACGATGGTGCGATGGGCGATGTTCAGCCGCCGGGAGATGGGGTAGTAGCGGGCGTCGGTGAAGGTGTAGCGCTGGAAGTCGATCTGCTCGAACAGCAGGCTCAGGAGGGAGTTGCGGGAGGTCTCGTAGCTCCACTCCTGGAACAGGCCCCGGCGCGGGATCGAGGGGTCGTCGCGGGTGTCCCACCGCAGGCTGAGGCCCACGAACCCCGTGATGCCGTCCACCACACCGTCGGGGGTCCCCGCGTCGAGGTAATAGGAGCGCTCTCCCCTGCCGTCGACGTCGGTCCGCTCGAGGCCGAGACCCAGGGACACGGTCATCGGACCGTAGAGGTGACCGAGGAGGTTGACGATCACCCGGGGCGCCTCCAGGACATAGTGGTAGTAGTCCTCGTCGATGAAGTCGGGGTGGGCCGGTTCGGTGAGCCCCTCGTTGTTCTCGCTGTCGTTGGACAGGCCGTAGTATCTGGCCCGGATGTCGCGCTTGTTGCTCGCCGTCAGGATGAGGCCGAAGCCGGTCCCTGCCATGTGCGGCAACCTGAAGCGCAGGTAGCTGACTCGCTTGCCGCGGGTCGACTTCACCCAGTGGAGGCTGAGCTTGTAGCGGTACGGACGCCGGTGGTAGTCGGCGATCTGCAGGCGGCCCCCGTAGTTCCAGCCGGTTCCCGGGCTGTAATAGATGATCGGCAGCCCCGTGAAACCGTAGGGCGTTCCCCGGAGCACGAACTGCCGCCGTTTGGCCAGCCAGCGCACGGCGTCCACCGTCTGTTCCCCGGCCGCGAGCGGATCGGCCACCACCGCCGCTCCGCTCAGGAGGCTGTTCAGCCCGCCCTCGCGCACCGAGTCCGCGGGCGTCCGCTGCACCTCGGTGGTGTCCGCCGCGAAGGGTTCCGCCGCGGCCCCGGCGGCGCACGCCACGCCGGCCGCCAGGGAGATCCACACCCGGTTCAGCATCTCGAGGGACGCTCGAAGCGCGACCGATCCCCCGGTGAAGCGCCGGTGTCCAGTCCCAGGCCCAGGGGCGTGATCGAGACCCATCCCTTCTCCAGGACGTCGAGGTCCCCGTCCTCCATCTCGCGGAGGCGCCGCAGGCCGGAGGAGACATGCTCCAGGCGGCCGTCACCGTCGCCTCGGAAGAACCGCCCGTAGGCGCTCGGCGCGACCCGGGTCAGCACCCGGCGGGTGCCCGGACCCGCCCCGGGTGGAAGGTTCACCGAGAGCAGCCGGGCTCCCTGGGGGAGCCCCCCTCGAAGGACCTCGGAAGTGATCTCGCGGGCCACCGCGGCCGCCTGCTCCCAGGCGCCGGGGGGCAGGGAGTCGCGCCGGTCGCGGCGCCAGCGAGCGTAGTCGTCGGGGCGCAGCTGCAGCGAGAAGGCCACGGCAGGAACACCGCTGAGGGCGGCCTCGACGGCGGCGCCGACCGTGCCCGAGCTGAGGAGAAAGGCGAGGCCGGCATTGGCGCCGATGTTGATCCCGGAGACCGCGAGGAGGGGCGGTGTCTCGGCCAGATTGTGGACTCCCGCATTGGCGCAGTCCGCGGGGGAGCCGTCGAGAGTGTGCAGCGTCCGGTCTCCGGCCCTCACCGGGCGGAGCCTCAGGCGGCCGAAACGGGTCAGCGTCTTGGACGACCAGCTGCACTCGTGGTCCGGGACCACGGCGCGCGCCGGGCCCAGCCTCTCGAGCGCGGCCAGCAGGGGGAGCAGCGCCGGGGAGTCGACGCCGTCGTCGTTGGTGACCAGAATCCACGGGTCGTCCGCGCGGGCGCGGTCCTCCCCGGGCTGGGGAAGGCTGTCTCTCACAGTGGCTCGATCGGCCGGCGCATTTCAGGTGACGTGTCGGCCGTATATTACCGACATGCCCCTCCCTCACCAACCGGATGCCATCGAGGAGGCCCGTCTGTTGCAGGAACTGGAGGCGGTTGCCTCGCAGCTGTCGGTGGAGATTCGCCACGAGGATCTAGACGGCGGCCGGGGCGGCCTCTTCCGCCTGCGCGGACAGACCTGCATCCTCCTCGACCGGGAGCTGTCGCTGCGCGAGCGCGTCGAGCTGATGGCCAGCGCCCTGGCCCGGCTCCCGCTCGACGACGTGTTCCTGCGCCCGGCGGTACGGGAGTACCTGGAGGGGCGGACAACCTGACCCTGTGCGGCGCTTCCGTGGTGGAGAGACGGTCGCCGATGCGGCCCCCGGGGGCTGATCCTCCAGATCACGCAAGAGCCTGCCGCTCAACTGTTTGGCGGGGCCGGCCCCGGGTCCGGGGAGGCCCGGATGCATTGACAGAAACGGGGCTCACCCCTATTCTCCTCTGGCTGACCACCAGGGTCCCCTCAAGAGGGCCAGGATCTCCGTCATGCCAAAGATCAAGACTCACAAGTCCACGGCGAAGCGCATCAAGAAGCGCGGGAACGGCCTCAAGCGCCGGAGGGCCTTCGGCGACCACTTCCTGGGCAAGCGCTCCACCAAGCGCAAGCGCGCCCTGCGGAAGAACGAGAGCGTGTCACCGGCCAATCTCGACAACGTGCGGCGCTCGCTGGGTCTGAAGTAGGAGCCCGTCCATGCCTCGTGCGCGCAACCGCGTCGCCTCCCGCCGACGCCACAAGAAGGTCCTCAAGCAGGCCCGGGGGTACTTCGGCGGCCGCAGCCGCCTGTTCCGGACCGCCCGCGAGGCGGTCGACCGCGCCCAGGCCTACGCCTACCGGGACCGCCGCAACCGCAAGCGCGACATGCGGCGCCTGTGGATCACCCGGATCAACGCCGCCGCCCGGCTCCAAGGGTTGTCGTACAGCCGGCTGATCAGCGGGCTCGACCGCGCCCAGGTGAAGGTCAACCGCAAGGTGCTGGCCGACATCGCCGTGCGCGATCCGGAGGCGTTTGCGGCCATCGTCGATCAGGCGAAGGCCCATTTGTAAGACCGGCGCCAGCCGGCGGACGGGGCCTTCGGGGCCCCGCCGGTCCCGACTTCCCCATCCCCTCACGACGAACCCAGGAGCGGACCGCTCTGCGGTCTGCGGTGTCGTCCCGCCCGGCGCCAGTTCGAGGGATCAGGACCGATGTTGAATGAGATCGAGGACATCCTCCAGCAGGCCCTGCAGGCCGTCGACGCCGCGGAGGACCTGAAAGCCCTCGACGAAGTCAGGGTGAGGTTCACCGGACGCCGCAGCCGGTTGCGGCGGATCCTGGGCGGCATCGGCGACCTCCCCGGCGACCAGCGCCCCTCGGTGGGCCAGGCGGCGGGCAAGGCGCAGAGGCGGATCGCCGAGGCTCTCGAGGGGCGCCGGCTGGCGCTGGAGAGGGCGGCGGAGTCGGAGGCGGCCATCGACTTCACCCTCCCCGGGCGGCCGCAGCGGCGCGGCCACACCCATCCCCTGTCGGCCACCGCCGACGAGCTCGTCGACGCCCTGCGGCAGATGGGCTTCACCGTCGCCGACGGCCCGGAGGTCGAGGACGAGCATCACAACTTCGACGCCCTCAACACCCCCGCCGACCACCCGGCCCGCGACGAGCAGGACACCTTCTACCTCACCGACGGACGGCTCCTGCGCACCCACACCTCGACGGTGCAGATCCGGGTGATGGAACGTCAGCCGCCCCCGGTCCGGGTGCTGTCCGTGGGCCGCTGCTACCGCAAGGAGAGCGTCGACGCCACCCACCACATGGTCTTCCACCAGATCGAGGGTCTGTACGTCGACCGGGGGGTCTCCATGGCCGAGCTCAAGGGGACCCTGACCGCCCTCGGCCGGCGGGTCCTCGGCGGCGACACGAGAATCCGCTTCCGGCCCCACTTCTTCCCCTTCACCGAACCGAGCGTCGAGTACGACTTCTCCTGCACCCTCTGCGGCGGCCGGGGGAACTCGGATGGGGGGCGCTGCCGGGTCTGCAGGGGCACGGGCTGGATCGAGATCGGCGGCGCCGGCATGGTCGACCCCGAGGTCTTCGCCGCCGTCGGCTACGATGCCGAGAAGTACACGGGCTTCGCCTTCGGCTTCGGGATCGAGCGCGTGGCCATGATCCGCCACGGCATCGATGACATCCGGCTCTTCCTCGAGAGCGACCTCAGGTTCACGCGCCAGTTCGGGAGCGGCTGAGAGGCGGATGGGATGAAGATCACCCTGAACTGGCTGCGCGAGTACGTGGACGTCGACTTGCCGCCCGAAGAGCTGGTCCACCGCCTGACCATGGCCGGCCTGGAAGCCGAGAGCGTCGAGGATCTGGGCGAGCGCCTGTCGGGCATCGTCGTCGGACGGGTGCTGGAGCGCGGCCCCCACCCGAAGGCTGACCGCCTGTCGGTCTGCCGGGTGGACGTGGGGCGCCCGGAACCGGCGCGGATCGTCTGCGGCGCTCCCAACGTGGCCGCAGGCCAGAAGGTTCCCGTGGTGCTGCCAGGTTGCGCCCTGCCGGACGGCACCCGCATCGAGAGGGCCGAGCTCCGGGGCGTCCTCTCCGAGGGCATGATCTGCTCCGAGGCCGAGCTCGGCCTCGGAGAGGATGAAGCAGGCATCATGGTGCTGCCCGAGGACTGCCGCACCGGCTCGCCGATGGCGGAGGCGGCGGGCCTGGACGACATCGTCGTGGACTTCGAGGTCACCCCGAACCGGCCCGACTGTCTCGGCGTGGCGGGGATCGCCCGCGAGGTGGCCGCCCTGACCGGCGCCCGGCTCCGCCTCCCGGTCCCGGAGTTGTGCGAGATCGGCGAGCCGGCGGCCGCTTCCGCCCGCGTGGAGATCGAGGACGCCGAGGGCTGTCCCCGCTACGTGGCCCGAGTCCTGCGCCAGGTGGCCGTCGGCCCCTCGCCCCGGTGGCTGCAGGATCGGTTGCGGGCCGTCGGCCAGCGCCCGGTGAACAACATCGTCGACGTGACAAACTTCGTCATGTTCGAGCTCGGCCAGCCGCTCCACGCCTTCGACCTGCAGCGGCTGCACGAAGGCCGCATCGTCGTCCGCGGGGCCCGCCCCGACGAGGCCTTGCGGACTCTCGACGGCAGGCACCATCAACTCGACGCCTCGGCCCTCGTCATCGCAGACGCCAGCCGTCCCGTGGCCCTGGCCGGGGTGATGGGGGGCGCTGATTCGGAGGTCACCGAGGCGACCACGGAGGTGTTGCTCGAAGCCGCTCACTTCGACCCGCCGCGGGTGCGCAGCCTCTCCTCTCGCCTGGGTATCCGGACCGAGGCCTCCTTCCGCTTCGAGCGCGGCGTCGACTGGGACCTTCCGGCGGCGGCCAGCGCCCGCGCCGCCGCCCTGATGGCGGAGACCGCAGGCGCCCGGCCCGCCCCCGGTTGCATAGATGCGATGCCCGCCGCCCTCCATCGGCGCAGCATCCGGCTGCGTCCTTCCAGGGCCGCCTCGCTGCTGGCCGTCGACATCGGCCCCGCCCGGTGCGGGCGGATCCTCGAGAGCCTGGGCTGCACGGTGAGCGAGGGGGGTGAAGGGGTCCTCCAGGTGGAGGCCCCGTCCTTCCGGCCCGACCTCGAGCGCGAGATCGACCTCGTGGAGGAGGTGGGCAGGGTCTACGGGTATGAGGAGGTACCGGCCCGGAGCGAGCTTCGGGGTCCGCTCCCCGGCCCGGCGGGAGGGGGCTACGACGGCCAGCGCCGAGTCCGCCGGCTGCTCACGGGGGCGGGACTGGACGAGGCCGTCACCTCCAGCATCGTCGCCGACGACTGGGCGGAACTGGGCGGGCCCGTCGTCTGCCGGCTCGCCAACCCTCCCGCCCAGGGTGTGTCCAGCCTGCGCACGAGCCTGTTGCCGGGTCTGCTCGACGTGGCCCGGAGAAACTTCCATCAGCGGGCCCCGGGCGTGGGGCTCTTCGAGATCGGACGGGTCTTCACCCCCGCCGACGGCGACGGCCACCGCGAGGCCCTGCGGGCGGGCGGTCTGCTCGCCGGCCGGGCCTCGGCCTCCACCTGGCGGGCCGAACAGCGGGAGGTGGATCTCCTCGACCTCAAGGGGGTGGTCGAGGGCCTCCTGCAGGGGATCGACGGGATCGGCTTCGAACCCGCGGAGGGCTCTCCCTGGCGCGCGGGGCATGGGGCCCGCATCCGCCTCGGCGACCACATCCTGGGGGCCCTGGGGCAGGTCGACCCGGCCATCGGGGCCGGCTTTGATCTCGATCGGCACACCTATATCTTTGAGCTTGAGCTTTCACAGCTCTTCGACGCCTGGGCGCAGCGGTCCTCCGCCTTCCGCCCGCTCCCCAGGTTCCCCGCGGTCGAACGCGACCTGGCGGTGGTCCTCGACGAGGGCATTCCCGCCGGGCAGGTGGCGGCCGCGATCCGGGCGGCGGCCCCCGATCTCGTGGAGCGTGTCGATCTGTTCGACGTCTACAAGGGGGACCAGGTCGAGGCGGGCAAGCGAAGCCTCGCCTTCTCCCTGCGCCTGAGATCGGCGGAACGGACGCTCGAGGACGGCGATGCCGACAAGGTCCTCGAAGACGCCCTCGAACGTCTGCGGGGGGCTTTCGGGGCACGACTGAGACAGACAGGGACACAGGGGAGACCATGACCGAGCACGTGGACGGCAATTTCCAGCGCCTGGAAAATGAGGTGAACCGCCTCCTGGAGGTACTCGAGCAGTTCCGCACCGAGAACGCGACCTTGCGCGAGCAGGCCGCCGAGGCCCGGCAACAGATCGAAGGGCTGCAGACCCGCCTGAGCGAGGCGGATGAGGAGCAGCGCCAGTCGACGGAGCGCAACCGGCAGGCGAAGGAACGCCTCGAATGCCTGTTGTCCCGGCTCGAGGCCGTGGATTCCTGAGACCGCGATGGCGCCCGACGTCCGCACGATCAAGGTCGCCATCCTGGGCCGGCAGTATACCTTCGCCTCCCGGGGCGAGGAGACGGATCGCCACATCCAGAAGGTGGCCGAGCTCGTGGACGCCAAGATGCGCGAGGTCCAGTACGACGGCAGCACGCCGATCCAGACAGCGGTGCTGGCCGGCCTCGAGCTGATCGACGAGTTGCTGCACCTGCAGGACGAGGTCTCCAGCGTGGAGGCCGACCTCTCGGAGCGCACCCACCGCCTCACCGAGTCCCTCGGACGCATCTTCCGCGACGCCGAGGAGGTGACTCCGCGAGACTCCGGCGTCTCCACCTCCGGCAGCGAGGATTGATGTCCGCGGGCCAGACGATCGTGGTCCTCGGGGCCGGGATCCTCGCCCTGGCCGTGCTGGGGCTCGGCTTCATCTCCGGATGGCTGGTCAACAGCCGGCGTCGGGGAAACCGGCTCGGTTCCTCGCGCGAGGAGGGGGCGCGCATCCTCGAGGAGGCCCGCAGCGAGGCCGAGACCCTGAAGAAGACCGCCACCCTCGAGGCCAAGGACGAGTGGCGGCGCCAGCGCGAGCCCCTGGACCGCGAGTTGGAGAACGCCAGGCGCTCGCTGCGGCAGTTCGAGACCGATCTGCAGGAGCGGGAGCAACAGCTCGACCGCAAGGTCGACGTCCTCGAGAGCAAGGAACGCAGCCTCCTCAAGACCGATCAGGAGCAGTCCCGGAGGGAGGAGTCGATCACGGCCGAGGAAGCCCGCGTCGGCGACATGACGCGGCAGCAGCGGGAGCGGCTCGAGGAGATCGCCGGCCTGAGCATGCCCGAGGCGCGCCGCCTCCTCATCGAGCAGCAGGAGGCGAGGGCGCGCCAGTACGCGGCGCGCAAGGTAAGGCAGATCAAGGATCACGCCATCGCCAACGCCAACCGCGAGGCCAAGGAGATCATCGCCCGGTCGATTCAGCGCTTCGCCGGCCGCTTGGCCATGGAGAGCACGGTCTCCGACGTCTCCCTGCCCTCCGACGACATGAAGGGCCGCATCATCGGGCGAGACGGCCGCAACATCCGTTCCTTCGACATGACCACCGGCGTCGAGGTCATCGTCGACGACACGCCCGGCGTGGTCATGCTCTCCAGCTTCGATCCCCTGCGCCGGGAGGTCGCCAAGAACACATTGGAGAAGCTGATCCTCGATGGCCGCATCCACCCCGGCCGGATCGAGGAGGTGTACACCAAGTGCCTGGAGGACGCGGAGGAGTTGATCCGTGAGTCCGGTTCCCAGGCGGCTTTCGATCTCGGCATCCACGACATGGCCGAGCCTCTTCTGGAGCACTTGGGAAAGCTGCGTTTCCGGACCAGCTACGGGCAGAACCTGCTGGTCCACAGCAAGGAGGTCGGACTCCTGGCCGGCATGATGGCCGAGGAGCTCGACATGGATGTCGCCCTGGCGAGGCGCGCCGGCTTGCTCCACGACGTGGCCAAGGCCCTCGACCAGGAAGTCGGCTCCGATCCCGCCCAGGCCAGCGGAGCCCTGGCCCGCAAGTGCGGCGAGAGTTCCGAGGTGGTGGAGGTGATCGAAAACCAGGTCCCGCACCTGCCCGGCCGCTCGGCCCTGTCCATCCTCGTGGAAGCCGCCGACGAGATCTCCACCAATCGGCCCGGCGCCCTCAAGGGGAAGGTGGAGGACTACATCCGCCGCATGCACAACATCGAGGAGGTCGCCCTCGACCATCCAGGCGTGCAGCACGCCTTCGCCCTGCAGAACGGCCGGGAGGTCCGCGTCCTCGTGGACAGCGGCGCCGTCGACGACGCCTATGCCGACCAGCTCGCCGACGAGATCGCCTGCGACCTGGAGGAGGAACTCGGTCAGCACGGCCAGATCAGGGTCCTCGTCATCCGCGAGATCCGCGCCGTCCACTTCGCCCGCTAGGCCGCCGGACCGAGGGAACTCGCAGCGCTACGGAACCGATGTCCGACCGCGGGTGCGCCCGCACCCGACCGGCAGGGACTTCCCTTGAGAATCCTCTTCGTCGCCGACATCTACGCCCGCCCCGGCCGCCGGGCCGCGGCGGAGTTCATCCCGAAGCTGATCCAGGAGCGGGACGTGCAGTTCTGCATCGCCAACGGGGAGAACGCCGCGGGCGGCTTCGGCCTGACCGACAACATCCGGCGCAAGCTCCACGCCTACGGCGTCGACGTGATCACCTCGGGGAACCACATCTGGAACCGGGCCGACTTCGTCGGCCGGCTGGACACCCTCGACCGGGTCCTGCGGCCCCTGAACTACCCCGGGGCGGCCCCCGGGGGGGGATCGACCGTCGCCGAGGCTCGCAACGGGCTGCCGGTGGCCGTCGTCAACCTGCAGGGGCGCACCTTCATGCCCGCCATCGATTGCCCCTTCGCCCGGGGGCGGGCCGAGGTCGACCGACTGCGGGGACGGACGCCGATCGTGTTCGTCGACTTCCACGCCGAAGCCACGGCGGAGAAGATCGCCCTCGGCTACCATCTCGACGGCCGTGCGTCGGCCGTCATCGGGACCCACACCCACGTGCAGACCGCCGACGAGCGCCTCCTGCCGGAGGGCACGGCCTACCTGACGGACGCCGGCATGACGGGGGTGCGCGACTCGGTCATCGGGACGCGCCGCGAGATCGCCGTGCGGCGGTTCCTCGACCAGGTGCCGGCGCGCTTCAAGCCGGCCGATGGCGTGCCCTGGTTCTGCGGCGCCCTGATCGATGTGGACGACGCCAGCGGCATGGCCACCGGCATCGAGCGCCTTCAGATCCCCCTCACGGGCGCCGGCTCCGCCGACGTGGGGGACGAGGACTGAGATGAGCGGCGCCTCCGAGGCCTTCGCCGGCCCCCTCAGCGTCTCCGACGTCACCGCCCGCGTCCGCCAGGCCCTGGAGGAGGCCCTGCCCTTCTGCTGGGTGGAGGGCGAGATCTCGGAGCTGACACGCCCGGCTTCCGGGCACATGTACATGAGCCTCGCCGACGAGCGCAGCCAGCTCGGCTGCGTGATGTTCCGCTCCTACGCCTCACAACTCCGGTTCGATCCGGAGCCGGGGATGAAGGTCCTCGCCTACGGGAACCTCTCCGTGTACGAGCGCGGCGGACGCTACCAGTTCTACGTCTACCGCTTGCGCCCCTCCGGCGTCGGCGAGATGGCCCTGGCCTTCGAGGAGCTGCGCGCGCGCCTGGCGGAGGAGGGGCTCTTCGAAGCGCGGCACAAGCGCCCCCTGCCGGACTATCCCCGCGCCGTCGGCGTCGTCACCTCGCCGACGGGGGCCGCCATCCGCGACATCGTGCAGGTCCTGCGGCGCCGGGCCCCCGGCCTCCCGGTGGTGCTGGCGCCGGCGCGCGTCCAGGGAGCGGGCTCGCCGGGCGAGATCGCCGCCGCCATCGAGCGGCTCAATCGCTTCGGAGGCGTCGACGTGGTCGTCGTCGGCCGCGGCGGGGGCTCGCCGGAGGACCTGTGGCCGTTCAACGAGGAAGGCGTGGCCCGGGCGATCCACTCGTCGGCCCTTCCCGTGGTGACCGCCGTAGGCCACGAGACCGACCACACCATCGCCGATTACGTGGCCGACGTGCGCGCCTCCACCCCTTCGGTGGCGGCCGAGCTGGTCACGCGCGAGCGCGTCCTCCTGCGGGAGCGTCTCGACGACCGGCGCGGGCGGCTGCTGCGGGCGGTGCAGGCGCGCCTGGATCACAACCGCCAGCGCCTCGAGGGGTTGCGCCCCGGGCGGCTGGCCGTCCGCCTGGCCGATGGCGTCGACCAGCGGTCCCAGAGCCTCGACGAGTCCCGCGCCCGGCTGGCGGCAGCCCTCGACAGCTGCCTGGGTTCCCACCGCGACCGCTTCGATCGGTCCCTGCTGCGCCTCGACGCGCGCAACCCCCTGCGCAGCCTCGCCAGCGGATTCGCCTATTGCCAGCGCGAGCGCGACGGCCGCAGGGTGCGCGCCGCCGCCGAGCTGCAGCCGGGGGAGCGCCTGCGCCTGCGCTTCGCCGAGGGAGCGGCGCGATGCCAGGTGGAGGAGGTGGAGAGCCAGTGAGCAGCGACAACCGGGATTCCGCCTCCAGCTTCGAGGCGGCCATGGAGCAGCTCGAGGACTGCGTCACCCGCCTCGAGTCGGGGGAACTCGGTCTCGACGAGTCCCTGGAGGTCTTCGAGCGCGGCATCGCCGCGTCCCGGGCCTGTGCCCGGCTGCTGGACGAGACGCGCAAGCGGGTCCAGGTGCTGGTGGAGAAGGCCGGCGGCGACTTTCAGTTGGACTTCCTCGACGCCGAGGACGAGGCCGCCCTCGGCGGGGGTCCCGGCGATGACGCCTGATCCAGGCGCCGCCGCGCCATGCTCGCCAATGCTCTGAGCCTGCTGCGCATCGCCTTGGCGCCGGTGGTCCTCTACAGCCTCCGCGAGGACGGCGGCCAGGCCGGCCTGGGCACCCTGGCCCTCCTCGGCCTCGCCGGAGCGACCGATCTCCTCGACGGCATCGCCGCCCGCCGCCTCGGCCAGGTCTCCCGCCTGGGGCGGGTCCTCGACCCCGTGGCGGACAAGATCCTCATCCTCTCCGTGTGCGCCGCCCTCGTCGCCTGGCGGTCCTTCCCGGCCTGGCTGCTGCTGCTGCAACTGGCGAGGGATGCCGCCATCCTCGGGACCGGCGCTTTCCTGCTGCGCCGCCGCCGCGTCATGAGCCCGAGCCTGGCGGGAAAGGCGGCGACCTGGGCGATGTTCCTGACGATCCTGGCCTACATGGCCGCGCCGGGGGAGCCGCCCGGCTCCTCGTGGCTCCAGGGGATCACCGCCGGCCTGCTCCTGCTGTCGGCGATGGGATACGCCCGTCGGCTGATCGCCTTCCTGCGGGAGGCGGACCCCGGGGCGGAACCTGTGCGCTGACTCAGTTCGGCCGTACGAGGCGGCGCCAGAACCGGGCCGCCTCGGCCAGCTTTCTCCGCTCCGAGAGCAGGCGCAGCATCTCCAGGACCTTCCAGCGCAGGGCCAGCTTCCGCAGGTCGACTCCGGACAAGGCCGCTTCCCCTTCCGCCGGCCTCAGTCGAAGAGGCGCGTCTGCGTGAGCCGCTCTCCGGCGGAGAGCAGGTCGGAGGGGAAGAACCCCAGCCCGAAGTAGTAGCGCCACTTGTCGATCTTGGGCGGTGGATCCAGTTCGTTGAGATCCTGTCCCCGCGCCCTGGCGCTCTCCCGCTGCTCCCTGACCGCCTCGCGGTGCAGCCGGTCCCGGCTCAGGGGATGGGCGACCTGCACGTACGCCCGCAGGGGGATCTGGTAGCTGGTGAACATCTCGACACGCAACTCGGCGCCCACGTCGGACAGGTAGTCCTCCTCGATGACGCGCAGGAAGTCGCTCACCGCGTTGCGGGGATCGAGATCGAGGTCGCCGAGGGAGAGGGAGTTGTCGTTGGAGACCATGCCGGTCTCGGCGAAGACCTCGGCGTAGGCCTTGGCGAAAGTGAAGTTGAGGAAACTCGCGTTCATCCGCCGCAGGATCGGGAAGCTGTACGCGGCCCTCCCGTACAGGAGCTTGGACCCCGAGCGGAAGAAGTAGGGATAGCCGCTGAGGAAGTTCTGGCCGCCGATGTAGTAGCGCAGGGGCCAGTAGAACCGGCCCTCGAAGGGCCCCCCTCCCTCCACGAACCCCGGCTTCAGCCGGAAGTTGTGGTAGGCTCCGAGGACTTCGAGGGACAGCCGGTTGTAGAACGGCAGGCCGATGCGCTCGGTGTATGAGAAGACGTACTCGTTGAGGGTTACGGGGCGCCGCTTGGCGTCGAAGATGTCGAAGGGCGTGTCCAGCAGCGCGGACTGCTGGTCCAGGTCGTACAGGGAGTCGGCGAGGGCCGCCTTCCGGTAGCGGTAGACCAGGGTCGCGGCGCGGCCCGTGGGGTTGATCAGGTAGTCCTTGGTCGGCTTCAGGTGGCGGTGGCGCCAGACGAGGCTCAGGTCGTGGGCGTCGAAGAAGTCGAGCCCCCGGTACCAGGTGTGGGGGTCGTCGGGACCGATGAGCAGCGTGTCCTGCTTGACCAGCTCGGGGGGCAGGGAACCGGAGATGTCGGTGCTGTCCTGGACGACGAAAGTCTGGTATTGGTAGCGCCGCCGCTCGAGGTCCCAGCTCTCGGAGTAATCCCGCCGCAGGTACTGCAGGATGAACTGGTGGCGCCGCCCGAGGGGGATCTCGAGGCCGAAGCCACCGAGGTCGAAGACGTCCTTGAAGAGGTTCTTGCGGGTCTCGATATCGTAGATGTGCCTGGCCGCATCGGGGATGAGGAAGGCCGTGGAGTCGCTGGTCACGGCGTAGACGGTCCCCGGCGCGAGGACGGTGTCCTGTCTCGACTCGGTGCTGATGACGTAGTCGATCTCGCGCCTGCGGGCGAAGGCGTACATGGAGGGGTTGAAGGCCAGGTTGTTGCCCTGGGCGGGAAAGAGCCGGCGCTCGTAGAGCAGCAGCAGGTCGGTGTTCAGGTCGGTCCTTCGCCGGAAGTTCTTGCCGAGGATCCCCTGGGCCATGAAGTCCCCGCCGAAGACGTCGGTGGTCAGGAGGAAGGCGCCGGCGCTGACCTGGTTGAGGCCGAACTGGTTGCCGATGAAGGTTGGACCCACCTGCAGCAAGGGGATGAAGTCGTACAGGCGGCGCCCGTAAGGCTGGGTGAGGGTGTACTCCTCCGACAGTTTGGGCAGCTCGACCTTGCTCTGGTAGTCCCGCCCCAGCGGAGCGGGCCAGGCCACCTCACGCTCGAAGGCGCCGAGCTCGAACTCGCGCAGGTCGAAGTCGTTGGCGTGGTAGCCGGCATAGGCAACGCGGCCGTCGGCGGAGACCGTGGGGGTGAAGGCGCCGCCCACGACGTTGGTGATCTGCACGACCTCCCCCGAGGCGAGGTCGTGGCGGTACAGGTTGAAGATGCCGCTGCGGTCCGAGGCGAAGACGAACCCGCTGCCGTCGGGCAGCCACCAGGGGTCGCGCTCGTCGGAGCGCGAGGCCAGGACCAGCCGGAAGCCCGAGGAGTCGGCCGGGGGATAGTTGAGACTGTCGGACCATGCGCCGCCCTGGCCGGCGGCCCCGGAATCGGCGGCGGCGCTGTCGGCGGCGGCCGGGCCCCGGACCTTGAGCTTGCGGTCGCGCAGCCCCCAGTCCTTGGGCTTGGCCGGGCTGTCGGCGCGCATCATGGCGATGTCCCGGTCCTGCCCCCGGAAGATGCTGAAGAGCAGCCACTCCCCGTCGGGCGACCAGCGCGGACTGTAGATCTGGGCGCCGTCCTCGAAGTCGGTGAGCTGCCGCAGCCCGGTGCCGTCCACCTCCATCAGGCAGAGGTTCGAGTTGCCGTCCCGCAGCCGGGTGAAGACTACCTCCTTGCCGTCGGGGCTCACGTGGGGGTCGCGGGCCCTCAGCCGGGCGCTGAGCCGGTGCTCCTTTTCGGATTCGAGGTCGTACACGGCCAGGTCGTTGTGCCCGCGCCGGTTGCGCAGGAAGTAGACCTTGTCGCCGTCGGGGGACCAGGAAACGCGCGTGTCCACCCAGCCCTTGAGGGAGCGGCGCTTGCCGGTATCGAGGTCGTAGATGATCAGCTGGGGGATGCGGTAGTCGCGGTCCTCGCTGCTGATGTAGGCCAGCTTGCGGCCGTCCGGCGAGTACGCGGGGTGGTAGTCGAGGACGCCGCCGTTGACGTCGCCCAGGTCGGTGCCCTCGAAGAAGCCCTCGGTGAGGATCCCGTCGACCTGCTTGTCGTACTCCTCCCGGAGGAACCGCACCCAGTCGCGGTAGAGCTGGCTCGCCGAGACGCCGAGCACGCGCCGGATGGCGACTTCGAAGCTGAGGAAGCCGACGTGCTCCTGGAGCTGGTTCAGCTTGTCGCGGCCGTACTGGTGGGCGATGTAGATGCACAGGGCGAACCCCTGGTTGTAGACCATCTCGGCGCGGTATCCGCCGGTGCGGTTGCTGAGGGTCCCCAACTCGTTGTAGCTGTGCAGGTCGTCCTCCAGCACCGCCATGCGCAGGATCATGTCGCGGTGGGAGTCCCACGTGTCCCAGCCGAACTCGTAAGGCCCCATCTGGGCGATGCCCTCGATCCACCACTTGGGGGTGTTCAGGTAGTAGAGGGGAAAGTTGAAGGAGATGTCGGGGTTGGAATCGAAGCGGCTGACCTGGACCAGGCCGAACCGGAAGGGCCACTTCTTGCGCGCCTTGTCGATGGTCATCACGTGGGTGATCTCGTGGGTGAGCACGTTGCGGATCCAGTCGTGCTCGCCGCGGATCTCCCAGTCGAGGTTGGAAGCCCAGATGTAGACGTCGTTGGTGTAGTCGGAGGCGGCGCCGTTGCCGTAGTCGGAGTCGTCGCGGACGCGGATGTGGATCGGGGCGTAGTCGTCGTAGTAACCGAAGGCGGCGGCCAGATGGGGGAAGACCTCCTCGGCGACCTCGGCCACGCGCCGCGCGGTGCGCTCGGTTCCGGGGGGGTAGGTGATGATGTAGTGATCGGTGCGGAAGCTTCGCGACTGGGCGCCGGCGGCGACGGCGAGCAGAAGGACCGCGGCAGCCACCCGGAGGGAGGACTTCAAGAAGCGGCCTACCTTTCTGGTTTTACTGGAGTTAGCAGTCGGTCTGAGAGGCTAAGGTACTCGGGGGTCAGAAGGGAGTCAAAGCCGCTCAGGCCCCGTACGCCTCGGCCACCTTGCCGACCGCCGCCACCGTGTCGGCCACCTCGGCCTCCCCCCAGTTCTCGTGGATGGCGAAGGAGAAGTGGCTCTCCACGGCCTCCACGGCGTTGGGGCAGGGGAACTGCGCGTTGCGGTCGCCGCCGTACTCCGGCAGGCCCCAGGGGTAGTCGCCGGGCGGGAACACCCGCCGCCGGCGGAACCAATCGGCCTCGGCCACCAGGAACCGGTAGGAGGGGTTCACCGGGATGCCCTCGGCGGCCACGGCGCGGGCGAACAGGTCCTTGCCGACGGTGAATCGTTCCTCCTCGACATGGACACGCTGGAACCAGTACACGGCCTCGGCGCCCGGGAGCTCCGGGGCGCAGTCGACGCCCCGGATCGACTCCAGGCCTGCGGCGACCGCCTGCGCCGCCCGGCGCCGTCCGGCGACGATCTCCGGCAGCCGCCCCAGTTGCACCCGCCCCACCGCCGCGGCCAGGTCGTTGCCGTTGAGGTTGAGGCCGGCGCGCAGGTTGGCGCCGCCTTCCAGGCCGAGGGGCTTGCCGCGGTCGGCGAAGCGCTTGCAGCGCCAGCCGAGGTCCTCGTCGGTGGTGAAGACGACCCCGCCCTGGGGTCCGGTGGCGTGATGCTT
Source organism: Gemmatimonadaceae bacterium (assembly GCA_026706075.1). GTDB lineage: Bacteria > Latescibacterota > UBA2968 > UBA8231 > UBA8231 > UBA8231. The sequence goes on along the minus strand of JAPOZM010000010.1, from coordinate 23,670 downwards.
GCCGCTCATGGTGGAAAACACCCCCAGGGTGCCGAGGGTGCCGGCCATGCGCCCGGCGAAACGGGCCCCGTGGGCCTGGGCGCAGTCCTCGATCAGCGGCAGGCCGCGGTCTCGGGACAGCTCGAGGATGGCGTCCAGCTCCGCCGGCTCCCCGGCGATGTGGGCCACCACGATCGCCCGGGTGCGCGGGGACAGGACCGCCTCGATCTGCTCGGGGCCGGCGTTGAAGCTGCCGGGGGCGGCGTCGGCCACCACCGGCACCAGGTTGAGCAGCGCCACGGGCATGACGCCCCCGGGATCGCTGATCGGCGGCACCACCACCTCGGAGGCCGGCTCCAGCTCCAGCCCGCCGAGGGCGGCGTACAGCGCCGAGGTGCCCGAGTTCACCAGGTCGGCGAAGCCGCCTCCGTGGGCGGCGGCGAACTCGGCCTCGTAGGCCTGCTCCTCCGGGCCGCCGTAGCCGATGGGGGAGCCGCTCTCGATCGCCCGGTCGAAGAGCCGCAGGGCGGCGTCCCTCTCGGCGGCGCCGAAGAGGGCGCGGGGCGGGAAGGGAGTCTCTCGAAGGGGCTTTCCGCCGTCGATGGCCAGCATGCACGTCTCCTGTCCGCGGCTCGGGTGGGGTGGTATAATAAGCCCCTCCCCGCCAACCCGTCGCCAGATCCGGAGTGCCTTGACCCCCCTGCTCCTGCTGCCCGCGTACGCCCTCGGCGCCCTGCTCCTGGCGTCGGCGGCCGTCCCTCCCCTCCGCCGCCTGGCCCTGCGCGCCGGCCTGGTGGACGACCCGGAGGACGCCGACTACAAGACCCACCACCGCGCCACTCCCTGCGGCGGCGGAGTCGCCATCTGGATCGGCGCCTGCGTCCCCCTGGGGGCCGCCGCCGCCTGGCTCGCCGCCGCCCGGCCCGACCTGATCCACGACGGCGTCGGGTGGATCAGCCCCTGGGCGCCGTACGCCTTCTTTCCGCTGGAGAGCTGGAGCCCCACGGTCCGCGAGGTCAGCCAGGTCCTGTGCCTGCTGGGGGCGGCCACGGCGATCATGCTCCTCGGCCTGGCCGACGATCGCCGGCCCCTGCCGCCGGCCCTGCGCCTGGGCGTGCAGGCCGCCCTGGGAGCGGCTCTCGTCCTCTGGGTGCCGGGGTTCCGCCTGGCCACCCCCGGCGGAGGCGCCCTGGCGGTCGCGCTGAGCATCCTCTGGATCGTGGCCCTGACCAACGCCTTCAACTTCCTCGACAACATGGACGGCCTGGCCGCGGGTCTGGCCGTCCTCGGACTGGGCGCCTGCGCCGCCCTCGCCCTGGCCGCCGGACACCTGCCCATGGCCGCCGTCTGCCTGGCCTCGGCCGGGGCCTCGGGCGGCTTTCTGGTCCACAACTTCCCGGCCGCCACGATCTTCCTGGGCGACGCCGGGGGGCTGCTGCTCGGCTTCCTGTCCGGAGCGGTCTCCGTGTCGCTCAGCTCCCAGCTCACGGGGCCGGCCACCGGCCTCTCCGCCGTTCCCTTGCTGCTGCTGCCCCTCCTGCCCTTCGGCCTGCCGGCGTACGACCTGGTCACCGTGGTCTGGCTGCGGCTGCGCCGGGGCGTTGCCCCCTGGATCGGCGACAACCGCCACGTCAGTCACCGGCTGGTGGCCGCCGGTTTCGACCGCACCCGGGCGGTTCTCGTGCTCCATGCCCTCACGGCGGCCGTCGCCCTGCCCTGCGCCGCCGCCGGGGGGGGCGGTCCGGCGGCGGCCTGGTGGGCGGTGGCAGGCGGCACGGCGCTGCTCCTGCTCTTCGGCGGCGCCGAGATCGCCCTGGCCCACGGCCGACGGGGCCGAACCCCATCGGCCCAGCATCCTCACCCCCAAACCAATGGTCGAGACCATGGCTGACCGTAAACGAATCCTGATCACGGGCGCCGCCGGCAAGGTCGGCAGCGCCCTGCGGAGCTACCTGCGCGACCGCTACGACTTCCGCCTCCTCTTCCACCGCAACGTGCCCGAGGTGGAGCCGGGGGACCAGGTCGTCGTCTCCGACCTGTCCAACCTGGAGAACATGATCGAGATCGGGGAGGGGATGCACGCCATCGTCCACCTCGGCATCGCCGTCTCCGGCCGAGGCGCCCCCCGGACGCTCTACAACCAGATGATCTTCGAGACCAACATCCGCGGCACCTACAACATCTTCGAGTCGGCGCGCATCAACGGCGTGCCCAAGGTGGTCTTCGCCAGCACCAACCACGTCACCGGCTTCTACGAGAGGGAGGGCACGGTCTCGCGGCCCGAGCTGCCGGTGCGCCCGGACAGCATGTACGGGGTCAGCAAGGCCTACGGCGAGGCCCTCGGGCGGTTCTACTACGACCAGTACGGGATCTCCTGCTACAACATCCGCATCGCCAACTTCCCCGAGACCGACGAGGTGAACTCCGAGTACGAGCCGGGCATGAACCGCTGGCTCTCGTCGCGGGACATGGCGGAGCTCACCCACTGCTGCCTGGCCGGCCCCGACCCGAAGTTCGCCATCGTCTACGGCGCCTCTCTCGGCGGCGAGCTCAAGTGGGACCTGGAGAGCGGCAAGGAGCTGGGCTGGCAACCGCGGGACCGGGGCGCGCCGTCGCCGTGACCGCCCCCGTCTCGCGACTGGGCGGCGGCTACGCGGAGTCGCGACCCGATGCGGGGCCGACGGTGCGCGCCGTGCTCGAGGCCGCCGCCCCGGGAGCCCCGGGTTCCCGGCTGGTCGTGGTCTCCGGTCCTCCGGGGGTGGGCAAGACAGCCCTGGTGGAGCGGCTCCTTCCGGTGGTGCCGGGATCCGTGTGCGTCGACAAGGACGCCGCCGCCGGCCCCTTCGTCCTCGAGGCGGCGCGCCAGGACGGCGTCCCCGGGGAGGGGGCCTACGGCACCGACCGCTACTGGCGGCGGCTGCGCCCCCTCGAGTACGCCGGGGCCGTGGCCACCGCCTGCGCCAACCTCGTCGGCCGCCGCGTGGTCTTCCTCGCCGGCGGCTGGGGACCGGAGCTGGCCGTCCCCTCCCTGTGGTCCGCCCTCGGCGAGGCCGTGGCGCCGGCGCGGCTCACCGTCCTCCATCTCGACGCCCCGGCGCGCGAGACTTGGCGGCGGCGGCTGCAGACCCGGGGCTCGCGGGCCGACAGCCCCTGGTTCGAGGTCTTCGCCGAGTCAGTGACCTCCCTGCCCGTGTGGGACGGCGCTATGCGCCTGGCCACCGACGGCCCGCTTGCCGGCGTCGCCCAGGCCGCCGTGGACGCCCTCGGCATCGACACCTGAGAAGGCCTCCCATGGATATGCTCCACGGCGCCTTCGGTTACGCGGTCCTCATGGGTCTGGCCTGGGCCGCGGGCACCCGGTCGGGCCCCCCGCCCTGGCGCACGGTGCTGGCCGCCACCGGCCTGCAGTTGGTCCTGGCGGCGGCGCTCCTCCTGAGCGGCCTGCGCGGCCACGTCTTCGCCATCGTCGGCGGTCTCACCGAGCTCCTCGAGGTGACGGCGCTGAGGGCCAACGAGTCGCTGCTGTTCTCCGGCGTCACCGGCTCCGAGTTCGTGCGCGCCTACGGCCCGATCCTCGCCCTGGAGATCGCCGCCATCATCATCTTCGTCGCCTCCCTCTCCAGGGTCCTCTACCACTACGGGGTCCTGCCCTGGGCGATCGGCCAGCTCAGCCGTTTCATGCAGCGCCTCTTCGGGATCAGCGCCGCCGAGAGCGTCTCGGTGACCGCCAACATCGTCCTGGGGATGACCGAGGCGCCGCTGCTGATCCGTCCGTACGTGGCGCGCCTGACCCAGAGCGAGCTGTTCTGCCTGATGACGGCCGGCATGGCGACGATCGCCGGCACGGTGATGGTGGTCTACGCCAGCATGCTCGCGGGAGCCCACCCGGAGATCGCCGGCCACTTGTTCACCGCCTCCCTGATCAGCGCCCCGGCGGCGGTGGCCGTGGCCAAGCTGATGTACCCGGAGACGGAGGCGCCTGTCACCGCCGGCGGCCGCATCGAGCTGGAGAAGGAGGACACCCTCAACGGGCTGGACGCGGCAGCCCGCGGAGCCTCCGAAGGGATGCAGCTGTTCCTCAACATCCTGGCCATGCTCATCGCCTTCATCGGGTTGGTGGCCCTGGTCAACCTCGCCGTCGGCTGGACGGGGAGGCTGATCGTCGGGGAGCAGGGGGCGGCCTGGAGCCTGCAGGCCGCCAGCGGCTGGGTGCTGCGACTGCCGTGCTGGCTCATGGGAGTCTCGTGGTCCGAGGCGGCCGTCATCGGCCAGCTCATGGGTGTGAAGACGATCCTCAACGAGTTCGTGGCCTACGTCGAGCTCTCCACCCGCATGGCCTCCGGCCAGGGCGGCCTCAGCGACCGCGCCTTCCTCATCGCCGTGTACGCCATGTGCGGCTTCGCCAACTTCGGGTCGGTGGCGATCATGATCGGCGGCGTCGGCAGCATCGCCCCGGAGCGCCGCGGGGACCTGGCCCGGCTGGGGCTCCGGTCGATCGTGGCCGGGACCCTGGCCACGATGCTCACGGGGTGCATGGTGGGGTTCTTCGTCTGAATTCGCGGGATCCATTCCCCCTGTCGGAACGTCGTAAGATCAACTATATTAGGACGTTTCCCAAAAACCCACCGCCGTTACGACGACCATGGCCAAGCAACGCAAGTCCGCCTACCGGGCCCAGTTCGACGGACATCGTCGGCTGGCTGCCGCCGTCATCCTCCAGGCCATCAAGGACATGTCCACCGGTCCGACCTCCCAGGAGCAGGAGAGCGCCGTCGAGTTCCTCCAGGGGGACATGTGGCCCTTCTCCGACGTCCTCGACCTGCCGGCCGACGGCCGCGCTCTCCAGGACTACCTCAAGACGCTGGAGGTGAAGCACCTCGAGGCCGAGGCGCCGGGCACCAACTGATCCGGTGCCGATGAGCCCCGCGGCCTCGAGGAGCGGGCCCCGCCAATGACCTCCGCCTCCGGGGAGCCCCGCTGGCGGTCCGACTTCCCCCTGCGGGCGGTGACGCACGGCCCGCGGCACCACTTCTTCGGCTACTACGACAAGTCCTGCTGGGACGGCCGCGGAGGCCGCGTCCTCTGCCTGGAGACGGACTTCCTTTCGCGGCCCCCCACCGCCGCCGACAGCGCCGCCGTGGGCGTCGTCGACCTGCACGGCGGCGGCTTCCGGCCCCTGGGCCGGACGCGCGCCTGGTGCTGGCAGCAGAGCTCCATGCTCCACTGGCTGCCGTCCCCCCACGCCACCGGACACGTGGCCGCCCGCGGGCCGGCGCCGGAGACCCCCTGGATCATCCACAACGACCGCCTCGACCCGGGCGAGGAGCCGGAGCGTCCCAGCGAGCGCGGCTGGGAGGACTCCCCGGACGGCGGGCCCCGCTTCGTCTCCGTCGTGCGGGACTCGTCGAGCGGGGAGGTGGTGCGGACCCTGCCGCGTCCGATCTACGCCCTGAGCCGCGACGGCCGCCAGGCGGTGACCCTGAACTTCTCGCGCCTGCAGCATCAGCGGCCCGGATACGGCTACCCCGGGGTGCCCGACCCTGGGCGGGAGGTGCCGGAGCCGGAGGACGACGGCATCTGGTGGCTCGACGTCGAGACCGGGGAGCACCGCCTGATCCTCTCCCTCGCCCAGGTCGCCGGCATCGACCGCGGGCCCGGCTTCGACGGCGCCGTGCACCGCTTCAACCACCTTCAGTTCTCCCCCGACGACCGCCGCTTCGTCTTCCTCCACCGCTGGCAGACGAGCCCCGACGCGCCCCGCCATCACCGCATGATCACGGCCCGGCCCGACGGCGGCGACCTGGCCATCGTCGCCTCCCACGGCGCCGTCTCCCACTTCGACTGGCGCGACCCGGACCACATCCTCGCCTGGGGCTTCCACCGGGGCATCGGCGACCGCTACCTCGTCTTCCGGGACCGCGTCCACCACCAGGTGGAGGTGCTGGGGGAGGGCCAGCTGACCGAGGACGGCCACTGCAGCTACTCGCCCGACGGCCGCTGGCTGCTCACCGACACCTATCCCCGGGGCGGGACCACCCGCACCCTGATCCTCTACGACCTGGCCGGGGACCGGCGGATCGACGTGGGGCGCTTCCACTCGCCGCCCGCCATCACCGGCGAGATCCGCTGCGACCTGCACCCCCGCTGGAACCGCGACGGCACCCAGGTCTGCATCGACTCGGCCCACGAGGGGCACCGCCAGCTCTACATCGTCGACGTGAGCCGGCTCACCGCCAGCTGAAGGGTCCGCCCCGGCGCCCGGGCGCGGCGTCAGCCCCCGAAGATCCCCGCGTCGAACCGCGCCAGGCTCGCCCCGGCGCTCCAGCCGGCCCGGTCCAGCCGCCGGGTGAGGTCGAGGCGCAGCACGTGGAAGAGGACCAGCGACAGCCCGGCCTCGTGGCGGAAGCCGTCCTCGTAGCGCGGATCGTACCCCAGGCCGGCCAGGCGCTCCGGGTCGATCCAGGTGCGGCCGGACGCCCCGTGCGCCACCAGCCCCGCCCCGCGCATCGCCCAGTCCCACAGCCCCAGCAGCTCGAAGGGGGCGCCCCGGAAGTTGTGCTCCCAGTAGAGGGCGGCGTAGTGCTCGCCCTCGTGGGGATGGCCGCCCACGGTGCGGAAGACGCCGAAGGGGGAGAAGGGCAGCATGGCCGCCCCCAGGGCCCCGAAGCGCTGCACCGGCACCCGGTTCAAGGCATGGCCCGCCACCAGCCGCAGGTCGAGGGCGTTGGGCGCGGAGCGCCGCCTCAGGAAGGTGCGGAACTGGCCGTCGAGAGCCAGGTCGAGGCGCGTGAAGGAGAAGTCGCCGCCCAGGCCGCCGTGCTCCACCTTCAACTCGACCCGCCGGTTGGCCCGCAGCCCGAAGGGCCGGTAGGGGCCGCCCCACTCGAAGCGGGCCTCCAGCGAGCGCCACCGGCCCTCGTCGACGGGCGGGTTCGGCCGCGGCCTCCAGTCGCGCCACGGCAGGTTGAAGGTGGTCGTCTCCGCCAGGGATGAGTGGTCCTCGGCCCGCAGGCCCGCCTCCAGGGCGATGCGGCCCGGCAGCCAGAGCCGCAGCCGCGCCCGCAGTCCCTCGCGCCAGTACCAGTCGAAGTAGTCGTCCAGGCCCAGGAGAGCCTGGGCGCTGTTGAGCAGCGGGGTATAGCTGTCCGAAGGACTGCGAGGCGCCTTGCCGCTGCCGTACTCCAGGTCGATCCGGAGGCGGGTCGTGACCCGGGACTGGACCAGCGTGCGGCCCGGGGTCGTGGTCGTGGTCCGCTCCTCCTTCTCCCATCCCCAGGCCGCGTGGGCGCGCCAGGACCCGCGCTTCAGGCCCTGGTCCCAGGCGCCGCCGCCTCCCGCCTCCAGGCCGGCGAGACCGGCCCCTCCGGGACCAGGGCTCCAGACCATGGTCGTCCCCGGCGCGGCCTCCTGCCGCCGGTACGCCTGCCACCTGCGGCTTCCCCCCAGGCCGAGGTGGGCTCCACCGACGCGGTCGTAGAGCAGATCGGGCTTCCAGTCGATCCCCGGCCCCCGCCGCCGGACCTCCCCCTCTCCGGCCGGCTCGACGACGGCGGCCTCATCTTCTTCCTCCTCTCCCATGTCCCGGATCAGCAGGCGGGCGAGAAACCCGCTGGGCCGGAAGGCCCTCTCCAGCCGCAGGGTGCTGTCGATGGTGGCGTAGGCTTCCCGTTCCCGCTCGGAGAGGGGCACCTTGTCCGCCAGCCCGGCGAAGGTGCTGTCCCGGGCTACGGCCAGCGAGTCGACCCGCAGCACCTCCTCGCTGGCGTAGAGCGAGTCGGGCAGGTCGACGTTGACCTCGCAGTCGTCAAGCCTCGTGAGGGAGGCGAAGGCGACCGGGGGGAAGCGCAGGCCCACCACGCCGACCTCGACCTCCATGGAGAACCGCTGGTCCACCGGCAGCCAGACCTGGCCGAAGCCGCGGAACTGCTGGCCCCAGGAGACCTCGAGGCGCTCCAGCACGGGCAGGGGAACGACCGAGGCCAGGACGCCCCGGCTGGGCGCCAGCTCCGCCTCGAGGAGGACGTAGTCCCCGTCGAGGACCGAGACACGGCCGGAGAAGGCGGCCGCCAGCCGGCTCCTCGGCTCGACCGAGATGTCGTAGACGATCCGGTCGTCCAGGTAGCGCCGGCCCACCAGGTGGAAGCGGTAGTGGTCGAGGGCTTCCGGGTGCGTGGGACCGACCAGTGTGTGTCCGGCCATGGGGATGTCGTCGTCGTAGAAGTCGACGAACCCCTCCAGGGCCGATGCGTAGGTGGACTGCGCGTCCAGGTTGCGGGTCGTGCGGCGGGACCGGACGACCTCGCGCAGGCCGCGGTCCCGGTCCCAGAAGATCTCGGAGCCGGTCTCGCCGATGGTGACGATGCCCTCGTCGTTCTCCAGGACCCGCCGGGTGTAGGCCCGGGCGCGGTAGCTGGCCAGCAGCGGCCTCCAGACCTGCTTGTTGCGGATGACCCGGGCCATGATGCCCTCGGCCGGGTCCCCGGGGGTCACCACCAGGGGATCGAGGGGGTAGGGGGCCGGGACCAGGGCGAAGTCGACGCGGCCGGGGGGCGCCGTCAGCAGGGTGTCCCGGGAGGCGTAGCCGATGTGGCTCACCCTCAGGGTGGCCGGCCAGCTCCGCACCTCGATGCGGTACTCGCCCTCGTCGTTGGCGATGGTGCCGCGGAAGGTGCCGGCCAGCCGCAGCGTCGCCGCCGGCAGGGGCTGCCCGGTCGCCGCGTCGAGGACCGCCCCGCGGACCCACCACGGCTGGGCCTGGGCGGAGACCGCCCACAGGACGGCCAGGACCGCCAGTGCTCTCGACCCCGGCCTCATCAGAAGCGAATGGTGAACCGGGTCGGCTCGCCGGCCGGGCTCTCGAGGGAGAAGGCGAAGCCGTGGCGCCCCAGGATCTCCTGCACCAGGGTCAGGCCGAGGCCCCGGCGGTTCTCCCGGGTGCTGAAGAAGGGGGTGAAGAGGCTCTCGGCCACCTCCGGGTCGATCCCCGGCCCCGAGTCCTCGATCACCGCGAAGGGCCGGTCCTCGACCCCCAGGCGGACGGCGATGCGGCCGTCCTCGCCGATCGCCTCCACCGCGTTCCTCAGGATGTTGACGAAGACCTGCTCCATCTGGCCCTCGTCCATGGCGACCGGGGCCAGCTCCTCCTGCACCTCCCACTCCCACTCGATCCGGCGCTGCTCGCACTCGGCGCGCATGAGCAGGGCGATGCCGCGCAGGAGGGCCTCCAGGTCGACCGGGCGGGGGCGCGGCGCCGGCAGCCGCACCATGTCGGCGTAGCTGCGCATGAAGGCGCTGAGGTGGTCGATGCGGCCGCTGGCCACCCGCAGGGCGTTCTCGAAGTCGCCGCGGTCGGCCTCGCGCAGCTGGTCCTTGTAGTGGAGACAGGAGTGGAGCAGGGAGTTGACGGCCCCCGTCGAGTTGTTCACCTCGTGCGAGAGCAGGCGGATCACCTTCTCGTAGGCCTCCTTCTCCGACAGGCGCAGCTCCTCGGTGAGCTCCTCCATGAGGATGAAGTGGCGGGGGAAGCCCTGGTCGATGAACTGCGACTTGCGGCAGCGCACCCGCCGGCCCTGCACCCGCAGGACCTCGGACTCGCCCACGGCCAGGGCCTGCAGGGAGCGGCCGAAAGCCGTGCCCAGCTCGTCCAGCCGGCGGCCCTCGGCCTCGTCCCCGGCCAGGCCCAGGAGGCGCGCGGCGGCGGGGTTGGCCAGGGCGATCCGGCCGTCGAAGTCGAGGGTGACGATCCCCGACGGCGACGCCGCCAGGATCCTGTCCATGAAGTAGTGCTGCTCCTCCTGCCGCGTGCGCTCCTCGCGGAGCTGGTCGATCATGCGGTTGTAGACCTCCACGAGCCGGTCCATCTCCGGCTGGCCCACCTCGATGAACTTGCTGGTGAAGTCCTGCTCGCCGATCAGCTCGGCGCCGGTGCCGATCAGGTCGAGGGGCACGCGCAGGTGGTGGATCAGGCGCGCGCCGGCCAGGAAGGAGAGGAGGAAGAACACCTCCAGGGCGAGCAGCCAGGGCTTCTCGTCGATCAGCAGGTACCCGGAGACCCCGGCGAAGACGAGGTGGATGCCGAGCAGGTAGAGGATCAGCTTGAGGCGCAGGCTCAAGGCTCGATCCCGTACTTCTCGAAGCGGCGGTAGAGGGCGGCCCGGCTCAGGCCCAGGGCCTCGGCGACGCGGCTGATGTTGCCCTCGTAGTGCTCCAGGCAGCGGGCGATCATCGACCGCTCCAGCTCCTCGAGGGTCATCGCCCCCGGCGCCGGCAGACCCGCGGCTCCGGCCTCGGCGGCGGCGCCTTCCTCCGGCTGCATGGCCAGGGCCGCCGAGAAGTCGTCCACGCCCAGGACGGGGCCGGTGGTCATCAGGGTGGTCCGCTCCACCAGCTGCTTCAGCTGGCGGATGTTGCCCGGCCACGGCAGCCCCTGGAGCCACTCCAGGGCGGCCTCCTCGATCTCCAGGCCGCTGCGGCGGTAGACCTGGCCCGCGCCCCGGGCGAAGTGGCGGGCCAGCAGGGGGATGTCCCCCGGCCGCCGGCGCAGGGGCGGCATGTGCACGACGATGAGGTTGAGGCGGTAGAGCAGGTCCTCCCGGAACCCGCCCGACTCGACCAGCTCCAGCAGGTTGCGGTTGGTCGCCGAGACGACGCGCACGTCCACCGAGCGGGTGCGGCTCGACCCCAGGACCTCGAAGGTGCAGTCCTGCAGCACCCGCAGCAGCTTGACCTGGCAGGCCGGGTCGAGATCGCCGATCTCGTCGAGGAAGATGGTGCCGCCGTCGGCCAGCTCGAAGCGTCCCTTGCGGTCCTGCCGGGCGTCGGTGAAGGCGCCCTTCACGTGGCCGAACATCTCGCTCTCGAAGAGGGTGGAGGAGATGCCGCCGAGGTTGACCTTGACGAAGGCCTGGTCGCGGCGATCGCTGTTGCGGCACAGGGCCTGGGCGATCTCGTCCTTGCCGGTGCCGCTCTCGCCGGTGATCAGGACCGAGGCCTCGGTGGGCGCCACGCGGCTGACGACCTCCAGCACCTTGAGGAGCCCGGGGTCCTCGCCGATGACGTTGCTGAAGTCGCCCTGACCGTCCAGCTCCTCCCGCGTGAGGGTGCGCGGGGCTTCGCGCCCGGCCGCGGCCAGGCCGAGGGCCCTCTTCACGACCTGCAGGATCTGCTCGTTGGTCCAGGGCTTGGTGACGAAGTCGGCGGCCCCGGCCTTGATCCCCTCCACGGCCAGCTCGATGGAGCCCCAGGCCGTCATGAGCACCACCGGCAGCCCGGCCTGGCGCCCCTTGATCTCCTTGAGCAGCTCCATGCCTTCCTCGCCGCTGGTGCGCCGCGAGTAGTTCATGTCCTGCAGGACCAGCTCGCAGCCGCCGCCTTCCAGCCGCTGCAGGGCCTCGGCCGGCGACGCGGCGGCGGCGGTCCGGTAGCCGGCCTGCTTGAGCAGCAGCGACAGGGACGCGGTCACGGAGGGATCGTCGTCGACTACCAGGATCATGGCATGCCTCACTCGGAGTGGAGGGCCTCGGCGGGCCGGACGCGGCACGCGAGCCGCCCCGGGTAGAGACTGCAGACGACCACGAGCCCGTAGACCACCAGGGCCGAGAGGACCAGGCTCAGGGCGAAGACGCCGCCGCCGTAGTCGAGCAGGTCGAGCAGGGGCAGCTGCACGATCAGCACCGCGGCGGCGAGGACGCCGGCGCTGGCCACCACCAGCATCTCCCCCGTCAACTGGGAGAAGATACCGACCGCCGACCCGCCCAGGGCCCTTCTCAGGCCGATCTCCTCGACCCTCAGGGTGGCCCGCTGCCAGAGCACGCCGCTCAGGGAGAGGGCCACCATGCCCAGGACCAGGGCCGAGACGACCCCGAGGGCGAAGAGGGGCACCAGGGTCAACTTGAGGGACGAGGCGCGGTCCTCCGCCAGGGTGGTGATCTCGACGGCGTAGCCCGGCGCCACGGCCCGGAGCCGCCGGTCGATCTCCTCCTGGGCCCCCAGGGGGGTGCCGGCGCGCACCTTGACCAGGAAGTTGCGTCTCGGCTCCCCTTCGCCCATGCGCTGAAAGACGAAGAAACCGGGATCGGACAGCTCGCCGCCGCGGCGGTAGTCGGAGACCACCCCGACGATCCGTCCGTGGTACCCCTGCCACTCCTCGATGCGCTTGCCGAGGGGGTCCTCGTCGCCGAAGAGGGCCTCGGCGAGGGGCCGGGTGATCACGATCGGGTCCCAGTCCAGGGCCGCGTCCTCCTCGCCGAACCACCGTCCGTTCACCAGCTCGATCCCGAGGGTGTGGCGGAACTCGTCGGAGACGACGCCGTTGGAGACGAAGCGGCCGTCGACGGTGAACTGGGACTGGAAGCCGAAGACGAAGGGGAGGGCGATGTACCCCGCGGAGGCGACCGACTCGATCCAGTCGAACCCCCGCAGGGCCAGGTAGACCTGCTCGCGGCTCACGGGCGCGGCTTCCTCGTCGGGCGGCCGCAGTCCGTCCGGGTGGAAGTTCACCACCCACCGGTCCTCGTAGGAGTACCCGAGGGGCCGCCGGTAGTTGGCCGCCTTGTCGAGGGCGAGGGAGAGGGTGACGAAGAGGAGCACGAAGGAGATGAAGGTCTGCACGGCGGTGAGCCCGTTCGACCTCCTGCGGTTCCAGACGATCTTGCAGAGATGGCGGATCATCGCTTCCTCCTCTGGAAGGCCTCCACCACGTGGAGGCGCGACATCTTCCACGCCGGCCAGACGCCCGAGACGAGACCGAAGAACAGGGTCATCACCAGGCCGTAGAGGAAGATGCGGTGGTTCAGCTGGAAGTCGGCGTACTGGACGACGGCGGCGGCGCCGAGCATCTGCAGGACCAGCCAGGTCAGGGCCAGCCCCACGGCGCCCCCGAGGAGGGTGAGGATGACGTTCTCCGCCAGGAACTGGCCCACCAGGGTCAGGGACGACCCGCCGAAGGCCTTGCGCACGCCGATCTCGGAGGCGCGCTCGAGGATGCGCGTGGTGTTGATGTTGACCAGGCTGATCACGGGCAGGAGCATGAACAGCAGGGCGAGGACGACGACGAGGACCATGAGCCCCCGGCCCGTCAACGCGCCCAGGGCGAAGACGAGGTTCGCCACCATGTCCAGCAGGGTCGTCGGGCTGGCGACCAGGCGGTTGATCCTGTCGGGATTGGGGTACTCGATGCGCGTGAGCACGTCGGCGAACTCCTCGTGGATGAGGGGGATCGCCGCCGCTCCGGGCGCCAGGATCAGCGCCTGGAAGGGCCCGAAGAGCGAGTCGTACCGGCGGTAGGCGTCGGTCCCGAAGGCGCTGTGAGGCACCCAGACATCGGCGAAGGGGACCATGCGGTAGAACGGCACGTCGGGCACCACCCCGACCACCCGGAATGGCAGGCCCTTCAGCTCGATGTGCTGGCCCACGGCCTGCTCCTCCCCGAAGAACACGCGTCGCGTCGCCTCGTTGATCACCGCCACCCGCCGGCCCTCTTCCACCTCCTGCGCGGAGTAGGGGCGCCCTTCGAGGAAGTCGAACTCGAGGATCTCCCAGAACGCCCCGTCCGTGCACTTGAGCTGGGACTCCACCTTCCCGCCCTCGCGGAAGGTGGTCACCGTGGTGATCGAGCGGTAGATGGAGACCTTCTCCGCGTTTGCCAGGGGCGAGACGTAGCGCTCGAGGAAGGCGTAGCTCGGCCCCTGGAGGCTGTAGCCCGGCGACTCGTCGTGCTCGCCCCTCATGGAGCTCACCAGCAGGGTGCGGTCCGAGCGCGTCTCCGGGGGAAAGGAGCCGAAGACGTGGTCGAACAAGGAGGCCGCCACCATCAGCACCATGAGGGTGAAGCTGATGGTGAAGAGGCTGATGCAGGTGAACAGCTTGCGCCGCAGCAGCACCTTGAGGGCCATCTTCGTGTAGTTCTTCAGCATGACGACCTCCCGCGCGAAGGGTTGCCCGTGACCAGGATCAGTCGATGAACTCGAGGGTGGCCGTCGCGGCGACCACCCCGAGCACCGAGACCAGTCCCCAGAAGAAGCCATCGTTGCGGCTCTCCACTCTCCTCTTGCGGAGACGCTTCCCATGGCCTTCCCGGTAACCCTGGACGTACTCGATGCTCTTTCCCCGGATGGCCTCGTACTCCTTCTTCGCAATCGAGCCGACGCTCGGAGTGTATCCGTCGCACACGAACAGGCCGACGATGCTGAAGCCGCACACGTAGCCGGACAGCCACCACCACCGGGTCCCCTTGAACTCGGCGGCCATCTCGCCGTCGAGCGCACCCTGTTCCCGCGAGTACCCCGGCAGGACGGGCTGCGGTTCCCCGGACGGACCCTGGGTGAGCACGAAGCCCAGGTGGCGCCTCTCGCCGGGTGGTTTGAGTTGCGCTTCGCCGTGCACGGGGGAGAACGGTCCACTCCCAAGAGCCATCACGAGAATCGCCAAGGCCGGTTTCACGATATTTCTCCTTTCCCTGCCAGAGCGTGTATTCACGACTCGTGGTGCAGAGCCTCGGCCGGCTTCACCCGCGCCGCCAGCCAGCTCGGATAGAGTCCGCACAGCATCACCCCCAGGTAGAGGATCAGGGCTCCCACGCTGGCCGCAGCCGCGGTGTCCGGCAGCCGCCCCGGCAACGACTCAGGCCAGGGTCTCGAGAGCATGACCAAGCCTCGTGAAGGCCATCAGGGCAGCGTAGGCGTAACTCAGAACCACGGCAGCGGGCAAGGCGAAATCCTGAAACCACTTCGTCCGTCGCATTGTATTCTCCTTTCGCAACGAAGACACCCGGCATCACGCAAGGACCGTGCCAAGGATGCACGCCTCACAGGCGTGGCCTCAACGTGCAGTCTCTCCCGGCGCGTGTGCGTTCGATAGCGAACATTGGGCGATCACAAACGGACGGGCAGGGCAGGCCCATGCGCTCAAAGAGGCGCAGCCGGCCCTTGAAGGCGATAGCCCATCGACTCGGTGGTGTACCCCTCTCGTGAAGCTCGCAGGGGATCGGCGGGCTTCACCCGCGCCGCCAGCCAGCTCCTCTTCCGACCGTCCCTTGCAGGTGCACAGAGAGCCCTCCCTGGAGACTCCGAGCTTGAGCCGGAACCTGCGGCCATCCTGGAGGACGGGCGTTTGCGGAATCTCCGGTGGGAAGAAGAGTCTCTGCTCGGCTTCCAACCGGGCACCGCACAGCGCCCACAGGACGGCCGGCAGCAGTGAGGAAGCTCTACTCATTCCCTTTGCCTTCAGTAGTCGTGGTGCAGGGCCTCGGCCGGCTTCACCCGTGCCGCCAGCCAGCTCGGATACAGTCCGCACAGCATCACCCCCAGGTAGAGGACGAGGGCCGTGGCCCCCACGCCGGCGGCGGCCACTGAGCCCGGCACCCGGCTCCCGAGCACCATGTCCAGCAGCCCGAGCTGCAGGAGGGGTACACAGCCCAGGGCGATGGCTGCGGTCACCAGCACCGCCAGCTCGCCGAGGAACTGGCCGTAGATGCGGCCGGCCGGCGCTCCCACGGCGCGGCGGATGCCGATCTCGCGGGTGCGGCGGCGCACGTTCAGCCACATGATGCCGATCAGGCCGAGGGCTACCATGAGCATCATCAGGCCGCTGATGGCGGCGATGAAGGACAGAGTCGTGAGCCGGTGCCGGCTCGCTTCCTGCCGAAGCTGGGTCAGGGACTGGACCTCGAAGTCCAGCGACCGACCCGCGGGAAGGACCTCCCGGCCCTTGGACCGGAGCCTCTCGCCGAGGTCCTGTCCAGAGCCCGCAGAGGCGTTGACGAGGAAGACGACCCAGCTCTGCATGGGGCTGGCCAGCCATTCGTCGGAGAGACGCAGGAAGACGAAGCCCGGCAGCTCCACGTCCTGGTACTTCCCATAGTAGAAGCAGCTCTCCACCACCCCTACGACGCGCGCCTGGTCCGGCCGGGGCGGATTGAACGAATTCTCCACCTCGACCATGGGTGAGTCACTGATCGCCCGCCCCAGCGGGTCCTCGCCGCCGAAGAGAGCCTGGCTCAGCTCCCGGTCGATGACCGCCGGAGTCCAGTCGAGGGCCTCGTCCTCGGGCTGGAACCAGCGGCCGGCGAGCAGCCGCAGCCCCAGGGCTTCCAGGCCCTCGTCCGACAGACGGACGGAGTTGATCCCGTTCCAGGAACTGGAGAATTGGAGGGGCGCGTCGCTGGCCAGGGCCACGGCCTGGACGCCGTCGAGGGCCCGGATCTCGCGCCCGACCAAGTCGACATTGCGCAGATGCTCCGCGATCGACTTGTCGCGGTCATCACCGAAGAGATCCGCCCCGCCCAGCCTGGCGGACCACACGTTCTCGTGCTCGAAGCCGAGGGGCTTGAGCCGCTCCGCGGCGAACAGCACCCAGCCGGCGGTCAGGGGCGTGAGTACCAGGAAGGAGAGAAAGAGCTCGGCCACGAGGAGCAGGTACTTCCGCCGCCGGTTCCACGCCAGTCGGCACAGATGAGCGATCATCTCTCCCTCCCGGTCAGGGCCCCGACGGGATGGAGGCGCGCCATCCTCCAGGCCGGCCAGGCCCCGGACGCCGTCCCGAAGAACAGGGCGAGCAACAGCCCGTAGAAGAAGGTGCGCGTCAGCACCCCCGCGTCGAAGTGAAGGGGGCCTCCCAGCGCAAGGACCGAGAGGACCCCCCAGCTCAAGGGCAGGCTGACCGCGGCGCCCATCAGGGTGAGCAGCACGTTCTCGGCGACGAACTGCCCCACCAGGACCCGGGTCGAGGCGCCGAAGGACTTGCGCACCCCGATCTCGGAGGTCCGCTCCTCGATTCGGCCCATGTTGAGGTTGACGAGGTGGAGGGTGGGCAGCAGCATGAAGAGCAGCGCACAGCCGGCCAGGGTCAGGAGCCACTTCCGGAGGCGGGCCACGGCGGCCTGCTGCGGATCCCCCTCCCTGTAGTCGTCGATCCAGCCTTGCGGCTTGTTGTCCCGCGCCCATTCCTCCAGGGTGGTGAGCAGCGGGGCGGAGACTCCGCGCAGGACACCAGCCTCGTCGGGTGGGGGTTCCACCTGGGTGAGGACGGCGGCGAACTCGGCCCGGATGCGGTCCATGTCCCCCGGCCGCCGCGCCAGCACCGCGGCGCTGAACTCCCCATCGAGCTTGTAGGCACGCCACTCCTGGGAGCGATCGGTGGTCAGCGGCACCCAGATGTCCGCGAAGCTTCTCATTCTGGATGGATCGGCCACCACGCCGACGACTCGGTAGGTCTGCCCTTCGATGGGAACCTCGCGGCCCTCCACCGCCTCCGAGCCGAAGACGCGGCGGCAGAACCCGGCGCGGATCACGGCGACCCGGTCCCCCGCTTCGACCTCCGCGGCCGTGTAGGGCCGGCCCCGGCGGAAGTCGAAGCCGAAGACCTCCCAGAAGGCGGCGTCCGTGGTGGTCACGTTGGCGCGCACCTCTCCCGCGCTGCCCTGCAGTCCCCAGTAGTTGTGTTCCGAGAACACGGTCACGTTCTCCGCGGTCTCCAGGGGGCGGACGTAGCGGTCCAAGAAGGCGTAGCTGGGCTGGTTGATCCCCCGAAAGGTCCGGTCGCCGGTGTCGCGCTCGACAAGGAGGAAGCCCAGGTGCAGGGTGCGGTCGGCGTGAACCTCCGGCGGGATCGGCCCCACCTGCTGGTCGATGAAGGCCGCCGCCACCATGAGCACCACCAGGGTGAAGCAGATGCCGAAGAGGTTGACGGCGGTGAAGAACCTGTGCCGCCAGAACACCTTGAGGGCGACCTTGAGGTAGTTCCTAAACACCTGCACTCCTCTCTGTGGGACGCGTATCGCCCATGATCCCCCTCACTCGTGGTGCAGGGCCTCGGCCGGCCTGACGCGAACGGCCAGCCAGCTCGGATAGAGCCCGCACAGCAGCACCAGCAGATAGAGGACCAGGGCGCCCGTGGCCAGGCCGCCGATGGTGACGGGCGCCGGTATCCGACTGTTGAGTACCAGACTCAGCAGATCGAAGTGGAGGATGGGCACACAGCCCAGGGCGACGGCCGCGGTGGCCAGCACGGCCAGCTCTCCCAGGAACAAGGCGTAGACGTTGCGGCCGGCGGCCCCCGTGGCCCGGCGGACGCCGATCTCCTGCGTGCGGCGGCGCACGCTCTGCCACAGGATGCCGGTCAGACCCAGGGCCACCATGAGCATCACCAGGCCGCTGATCAGGGCGGTGTTCTTCAGATTCTGGAACTGCCGGGCCTGCTTGCTGTCATGCGTCTCCGCCAGAGAGCGCACCTTGAAGCGGATGGCCTGGTCCGCCGGAACGACCGCCCGCACTCTGGCCCGGAGCTCTTCGCCGAAGTCCGCGGCACTCCCCGAAGGGGATTTCACGAGCAGGTGGATCCCAAGATTTGACGCAAGCCTGTCGACTCCCGTCTTCGGAAAGAAGAAGAAGAGGAGGCCCGGCACTTTGCTCTCCGAGGCCCCGAAGTTCCCGTAATAGAGGCAATTCTCCACAACACCTACTACGAGGAACTTGGTGAACCGAGGTGGGGCCATCATGTTGATGCTCAAGTATCCATCCACTCCGTACCTCTCTCTTACCTGTTCCAGGTCGAGGATCTTGCCGAGTGGGTCCTGGTCGCCGAACAGGGAGCGGCTGAGTTCCAAGTCCATGACGACCGGACTCCGGTTTCCGGACAGGGCCTCGTCTTCGGGCTCGAACCAGCGACCGCTGCGCAGCCGCAGCCCCAGCGTCTCCAGGCCCTCCTTCGAGATGTTGACCGCGGTAATCCCGTTCCACACGCCCGTGCCTTCGAACGGTGACTGCCCGGCAAGCGCTACCGACTCGACGGCGCCGAGAGCAGCGATCTCCCGCCCGACCATCCGGACAGTCTGCCCCAAAGCGGCGGACTGCTCTTCGCTCTCCCCCCGCCAATCGTGCCTTCTCAAGTTGACCGTCCATACATTCTCGTACTCGAAGCCCAGCGACCGCAGGTTCTGGGCGGCGAACAACACCCAGCCGGCGCCCATGAGACCCACGATCAGGAAGACCAGCGTCAGCTCGCCAACCAGCAGCAGGTTGGTTCGCCGCCGGTTCCACGCCAGCCGGCACAAATGGAGAATCATGTCCTCCTCCCCGTCAGGGCCTGCACCGGATGCAGGCGCGCCATCTTCCAGGACGGATACGCGCCGGACAACGCGCCGAAGAGCGCGGCGCACAGGGTGCCGTAGGCGAAGGCGCGAAGCATGAGCAGGATGTCGAGGGTGCCCGGAGCGAAGTACATCCAGAGTCCCAGGCTGAGCGGCAGGCTCAACAGCCCGCCCACCAGCGTGAGCAGAACGTTCTCGGCGATGAACTGCCCCACGAGCGTTCGCGACGATCCGCCGAAGGCCCTGCGGACGCCGATCTCGGCGGCGCGCTCCTCGATGCGGCTGATGTTGATGTTCACCAGGTGCAGCACGGGCAGCAGCAGCAGCACCAGCACGACGCCGCCACCGATCAGTACCGTTCGCACCACGAGGCCGGCGATGGCCGACCGCCATTCGTGGCCGGCCTCCGCGATCTGACGCATGTTGTCCGAGATCACCCATTCCTCGAAGGCGGTGGCGAGCGGGGCGAACAGCAGGCTGTCATCTTCCACCGGCTCCACCCGGGGCATCACGGTGGCGAATTCCGCCCGGACGCGCTCCCTGTCCACGGTCCGCGGGGCCAGCACCGCCGCACTGAAACCGCGCCTGTCCTTCAGCCGGTAGGGACGCCATTCCTCGGCCGGCGTCGAGGTCACCGGCACCCAGACATCGGTCCAGGCGCTCGCTCTCCGGCTGTAGCCAGGGTCGACAACGCCGGCGACACGGTGAGGCCGCCCGTCGAGAGGCACGCTCTCTCCCACGGCCTCGCTCGACCCGAAGAACCGCCTGGCAAACCTGTCGCTGATGACCGCGACCAGGGCGCCGGCTTCGACTTCGGCCGCGGTATAGGGACGCCCTTGGATGAATTCGAAGCTGAAGACCTCCCAGAAGGCGCCGTCGGTCAATCGCACCTCCACACCGGCCTCCTCGGCCCCGCCATGCAGACCCCAGGTCTGTGGACGAGAGAAGATGGTAACGTTCTCCGCGGTCTCCAGAGTCCGCACATAGCGGTCCAGGAAGGCGTAGGCAGGCCGCCACCCGTAGGAGAAACCGTGGCCGTGGCCGGTGCGATCTCCGAGCACCATCATCGACAGATGCAGAGTTCGGTCGTTGTGGATCTCCGGCGGATCGTTCCCCGTCACCTCCCCGATCTCCATATCGAGGGCCATCGTCGCGATGATCGCTGCGACCAGGGTGGTGCATATCCCCAGAAGGTTCACGACGGTGAAGTACTTGTGCCGCCAGAACACCTTGAGGGCGACCTTGAGGTAGTTCCTCAGCACGGCGTCCTCACTGGACCTGGCGGCCGTCGAAGAGGCGCACCGTGCGCCCCGTGCTCTCGGCCAGGCGCTGGTCGTGGGTCACCATGACGATGGTGGCGCCCTCGTCGTTGAGCTGGTGCAGGATGCCCATGATCTCGTCGCCCATGCGGCTGTCCAGGTTGCCCGTGGGCTCGTCGGCCAGCAGGATCCCCGGCTTGCCGACGATCGCCCGGGCCACGGCCACGCGCTGCTGCTGGCCGCCCGACAGCTGCGACGGGAAGTGGCGCACCCGCGACCCGAGGCCGACCCGCTCCAGCGCCTCCAGCGCCATCTGCCGCCGCTCCTTCCCCGACAGCCCGCGCCGGTAGAGGAGGGGGATCTCGACGTTGTCCACCACGTTGAGATCGGCGATGAGGTGGAAGGTCTGGAAGATGAAGCCCACCTCCTCGTTGCGGATGCGCGCCAGGTAGCGGTCGGCGTAGGAGTTGATGTGGCGGCCGTTGAGGCTCACGTCCCCCGCCGTGGGCTCGTCGAGGAGCCCCATGACGTTGAGGAGGGTGCTCTTGCCCGAGCCCGAGGGGCCCATGACCGAGATGAACTCCCCGGCGTCGACGGTGAGGTTGATGTGGCTCAGGGCCAGGGTCTCGATCTTGTCGGTGCGGTAGACCTTCTCGATGCCATCGAGCTGGATCACGGCTGCCTCCTTTACTTGATCTGGACCTCGTCCAGGTGCAGGTAGTCCTTCATGCTGGAGATGATCACCTCGTCGCCCTCGAGCAGGCCCTCCACGACCTCGTAGTGCTCGAAGCTGGCGATGCCGGTGCGGATCTCGGTCTTCACCGCCGAGCCGCCGCGGATCACGAAGACCTCGTGCAGGCCCGCTCCGCCGCGGATGAAGGGCCCGCGCTTGAGGCGCAGGGCCCGGTCCTTGCGGGCGGTGACGATGTAGGCGTCGACCCGCTGGTTGGGTCTCAGCAAGGCGTGTGCCGAGTCCTCCAACTCGACTTCCAGGGTGATGATGTTGTTGTCCACCGTGGGCAGGATGCGGGCGACGCGGCCGCTGACGAAGCTCTCCTCGTCGATGCGCAGGCGCACCGGCAGCGCCGTGCCCAGGCGGCGGGCGTGGAGGTCGGAGACGGTGACGTCGGCGCGGAAGGAGCTGAGGTCGGCGATGCGGGCGATCTCCTCGCCCTGGCGGATGGGGGCGCCCACGACGGGTGAGACCGCGGTGAGGACGCCGTTTCGGTCGGCCAGGACGCGGGCCCGCTCCAGGCGGCGGCGGGCCTCCTCGCCCTCCCGCTCCAGGGTCCTCATCTCCACCTCCAGGGCCTCCACCTGGGCCCGGGTCGACTCGAGCAGGTTGCGGCGGTCCTCCTCGATCTGCTGCAGCTCGATCCCGGTGCGCTGCGCCTCCAGCTGCACCTGCTGGAGAGCCTCCTGGGAGACGGCGCCGATCCCCTGCAACTCCACGTACTGGCCGACGCGGGTCTGAAGGCGCCGCAGGTCGAGCTTCTTCAGGCGCAACCGGGTCTCGAGGTCGCTCAACCTCTGGCGCTCGTCCAGCTCCAGCTGGGTGCGGCGGTTGCGCTTGAGGGCCAGGTCCTCCTCGCGTCTCTCCACCTCGAGGCGAGCTCCGTTCAGGTCCAGCTCGACGATGGGCTGACCCTTCTCCAGCACGGCGCCCGGCTTCTCCAGGATGCGCAGGAGGCGCGTGTCGATGGGACTGAAGAGGACCTGCTCGAACTCGGGCACGATCGTCCCCGAGGCGGTGATCGTCTCCTCCACCGGGCCCTGCTGCACCTTGGCGGTGCGGATGCGGTCGGCGTCCACCGACGGCCGGATCAGTCCGGGCAGCCACAGGAAGAGCCAGACCGCCGCCCCCAGTCCCGCCGCCGAGGCGGCGATGCGCTTGAGCCGCCGGCGCCGGAGGAAGGTCGGGTCCACCGGCCGGTCCATGGGATTGCTGGAGGTCTGCTCGTCCATGGGATGGCTGCATCACAAATTCCGTGCCAGGTCGGTGGAGGCGGGCGGCGCGGGCGGTGGCGGCCCCTCCCTGTGTCCGCTTTCGAACAGCGGTCTTTCGATTCTGGACAGTTCGCCGGGGTCCGGAGGCGGATGCGCCGACGGGGGCTGGGCCCCAGGGCAACTCAGGCGGCCACTTGAAGTCCGGCGCCTGCAGTGCGGGGCCCGCAGCTCCTCGCGGGACCGATGGCGCGGGGACCGTGCTCACACCGTGGAGCCCGGCGGGTGGGTGACTGGCGGGATCAGGGAGCGGGATCGACGAGGAACGTGTGGGTGGCCCAGGAGTTGACTCAGGGGCGACTCGAAATCAGGAGCTCGCCCCGCAGGATTCTCGCACGATCAGCTGGGATCTCAGGGTGACCTGGCGGGGGGTGTCGTCTCCCTTCAGTTGCTGCAGCATCAGGTCCATCGCCGACAGCGCGATCTCCTCATAGGGGGGTGCCAGGGTGGTCAGAGCCGGGGTGACGTAGGCCCCTGGGTCCAGGTCGCCAGAACCCACCACGGCCACGTCCTCGGGGACGCGAAGCCCCGACTCCCGCAACCCCCGGCACAGACCGATGGCCGTGTAGTCGTCTCGGCACACGATGGCTGTGAACCGGTCTCCGAGCTTCTTGCCCATGAGGTAGCCTCCCCGGCCATCGATGGTCAGGAACGGCAGGAACTCGTAGGGCAAGCCATGCTTGTCCATCGCCTGCCGGTACCCCTTGGCCTTGTCGGAGACCGGCCCCTTCTCCTCCCAGACCCCCATGAACCCGATCCGTTCGTGTCCCAGCCGGATCAGATGCTGGGTGGCTTCGAGGTAGTCCCTTTCAAGGTCCAGCACGACACCGGACAGGTTGGTCGTCGGATAGTAGTAGCTCACCACAGGCACTCGCTCCCGCACGGCCGCCTGGATGCGCTCCGACTCTCCTTCGTCGCCCCGCGTACGGATCACAAGCCCGTCCACGCCTCGGGCGATCAACTGGTCGATCTGCAGGGCCTGGTCTTCCAGCGGCGTCTGAGGCAGCCGGTGAGCGGCTATGGCCATCAGCATCTGGTAGTCCTGCCGGTCGGCCGCCCTGAGGATCTGTTCGGTCTGCCGTCCGGCGGGTTCCCAGCCGATCTCGAAGGTCAGCAACCCCAGCATGCCCGTCCGACCGGTCGCAAAGCTCCTGGCCAGGAGGTTGGGCGTGTAGCCCATCTCGGTGGCCATGGTCTCGACCCGTTCCCGGGTCTCCTCCGTCACCAAAGCCGAGACCTTGGGATCTGCCGAGAGAGCCCGGGAGACGGTCATATCGGAGATCCCTAGTGCTCTGTTAAAGAGTGGGCATTGAGTTTTGGACCTTCACCAGCTTCGCATCGGCC